>NZ_CP015637.1:5330889-5986016 GCF_001708445.1 Pseudomonas fluorescens | reverse complement strand
GCCACCGGTGATAAAGATCTTGGTGCCGCTGACTTTGTAGGACCCGTCCGCTTGAGGCTCGGCCTTGGTCCGGATAATGCCCAGGTCGGTGCCGGCATGGGCCTCGGTCAGGCACATGGAACCGGCCCACTTACCGGAGTACATATTCGGCAGGTAGGTCGCCTTGAGCGCCTCGCTGGCATGGGTGTTGATCGATACACAGGCGCCCGAGGTCAACATCGGGTACAGGCCGAACGCCAGGCTCGACGAGTTGATCATCTCTTCGACCTGGGCCGACACGGCCTTGGGCATGCCCATGCCACCGAAGATCGGGTCACCGCCGACACCGACCCAGCCACCTTCCGCGTAGGTTTTGTACGCCTGGGGGAAACCCTCCGGCGTGGTGACGACCGTGTCCGCCCAGTGGCAACCCTGTTCATCGCCACCACGGCTGAGCGGGGCGATGGATTTGGCGGTGACTTTGCCGGCCTCTTCAAGGATCGCCTCAACGGTTTCGGCATCTACGGTGTCTGCCAATGCCGGCAATTGGGCCCAAGTTTTGGCGACCTCAAAAACTTCGTTGAGGACGAAGCGCATATCACGCAGCGGCGCTTTGTAATCAGCCATGGCAAACCTCGTGAGAACGTGAAAAGTGATTCGATAGGATCGGTTTTACAGGCTCCGAGTGTACCCGAACAACTTTTCAGACACATAGGGTCCACTTGTGACTGATTGGTATTCTTAAGTCATCACAACGCAAATGCCTCCGCAGACAGACTCATCAGGCAGTCACTGCCGGCTTCCACGGCCGCCCGATGGGTCGCAGTACGTGGCAGCAAGCGCTTGAAATAGAAGTCGCAGGTGGCCAGCTTGGCTGTGGCGAAGTCGCTGTCGCCCTGTTCCAGCGCTGCAATCGCCATACGCAGCCACAGGTAGGCAAGGATGACGTAACCGCTGTACATCAGGTAATCCACCGCAGCGGCGCCCACTTCGTCAGGGTTTTTCATCGCGGCCATCCCGACCTGGGTGGTCAGCTCGCCCCATTCCTGGTTCAGTTGATTGAGCTGCAGCACATAGCCTTTGAGCTGCGCATGCTCGGCATTCACCGCGCAAAACTTATGCACAATCCTGGTAAAGCCGCGCAGCAGCTTGCCCTGGCTGCCCAACACCTTGCGCCCCAGCAGGTCGAGGGCCTGGATGCCGTTGGTGCCTTCATAGATCGGCGCAATCCGCGCATCGCGTGCCAGTTGCTCCATGCCCCACTCACGAATGTAGCCATGGCCGCCGAATACCTGCATGCCGTGGTTGGTCACCTCCAGCCCGGTATCGGTCATAAAGGCTTTGCAGATCGGCGTCAGGAACGCCAGCAGGTCTTCAGCCTCCTGGCGCTGGCCGGCGTCGCGGCTCAGGTGCGCGGTGTCGAGCAGTTGCGCGGTGAAATAGGTCAGCGCCCGGTTGCCCTCGTTGAACGCTTTCATGGTCAGCAACATACGGCGTACATCGGGGTGCACGATGATCGGGTCGGCGGCTTTTTCCGGCGCCTTGGCGCCGGTAAGCGAGCGCATTTGCAGGCGGTCGTTGGCGTACTTGATCGCGCCCTGGAAGCTCGCCTCGCCGTTACACAGGCCCTGCATGCCGGTCCCCAGGCGTGCATGGTTCATCATGGTGAACATGCAGTTGAGGCCCTTGTTCGCCTCGCCAATCAAAAAGCCCCGGGCGCCGTCAAAGTTCAGCACGCAGGTGGCCGAGCCCTTGATGCCCATCTTGTGCTCGATGGAGCCGCAATGCACGGCGTTGCGTTCACCGGAATCGGCATGAAACTTGGGCACGATAAAGAGGGAGATGCCCTTGGTGCCCGCTGGCGCATCCGGCAGCTTGGCCAGCACCAGGTGGATGATATTGGCGCTCATGTCGTGTTCACCGGCCGAGATGAAAATCTTGCTGCCGGTGACGGCGTAGCTGCCATCCGCCTGGGGCACGGCACGGGTCTTGATCAGGCCCAGGTCGGTACCGCAGTGGGCTTCGGTCAGGCACATGGTGCCGGTCCATTGGCCGGCGGTGAGTCTGCTCAGGTAGGTGGCTTTCTGTTCCTCGGTGCCATGGGCGTGGATCGCCGACATCGCGCCGTGGGTCAGCCCCGGGTACATACCCCAGGAGGTGTTACTGGAGCCGATCATTTCGCTCAGCACCAGGCCCAGGGATTGCGGCAAGCCTTGGCCTCCGTAGGCGGGGTCTGCCGCCACGCCGTGCCAGCCACCTTCCACGTACTGGGCGAAGGCTTCCTTGAAACCTTTGGGCGTGGTCACCACGCCATTATCGAAATGGCAGCCTTCTTCATCGCCACTGCGATTGAGCGGTGCCAGCACGTTCTCGCAAAATTTCGCACCTTCTTCGAGGATCGCACTGACCATGTCCGGGCTGGCGTCCGTCGCGCCCAGCGCGGCGTAATGGCCATGGAAGTCGAACACGTGGTCGATCAGAAAGCGCATGTCGCGCAGGGGAGCTTTGTACTCAGGCATGGCAATGTCTCCGGCAGCAGATGATTTCAACCTACTGCCGGCCAGCGCCCCGGACAATCACTGTAGAGCCGCTGAATACACCACCATCACTCAACCGGCAGCGCTCTCCATGCGCACAGCGCCGCGGCGGGTTTGCCCGGCCGCGACCACGCAATTACGCCCGGCGCCCTTGGCGGCGTAGAGCGCCTGGTCGGCGGACTTGAGCACCTCTTCGGGCGTGCGCTGCTCAGCCTGGCGCTCGGCCACGCCGATGCTGACGGTCACCGAGACACTTGAGGCGCCACTCCCCGCCCGGCGTTGACGGCCCTGCTGATCGTCCTGGGGCCGGTCTGAGTGGCGCAACTTGATGTCGTAGTCGGCGATGATCTCGCGAATTTCCTCCAGGTGCGGCATGCACTCGTCCAGGGTCTTGCCGGCAAATACCACGGCGAACTCTTCACCGCCGTAACGGTAGGCACGCCCACCCCCATTGACCTTGGACAGTTTGCTCGCCACCAGGCGCAGCACTTGGTCCCCCACATCGTGGCCATGGGTGTCGTTGAAACGCTTGAAGTGGTCGACGTCGCTCATGGCCAGCACATAGTTGCGCCCCAGCCGCTGCATGCGCTCGTTGAGGGCACGACGCCCCGGCAGGCCGGTCAGCTCGTCACGGAAGGCCATTTGATAGGCCTCGTGGGCGACACCGGCAGCGATCATCAGCATCACTTGGCTGCACATGATGTTCAGGGTAAACGGCAGGATAAATGTCTGCGGCAGCATCCAGAACATCCCCAGCAGCCCGACCATCTGCGCCGCATGCAGCGGCCGCGGCTGGTACCAGTACTGCGCCGCCAGGGTCAGGAAACCAATCAGGAACATCGGGTACGACAGCTGGATCAGGCTCATCCAGGTGCCATGCAACGCCGGCCAGCGAATTTCGGCCAACCAGTTGAGCAGCGCCTGGGGATAACTTTGCTCAAGAGCCAGGGCCACGCTGCCTACCGCCAGCAACACAGCACCACGTGCGACAAAGTCGCGGAACAGGTGGGTCTTTTCTTGCCACAGGGCATAGACGCTGAACAACACGGGCAACAGCAGGCAACACAGGTGGAACACCACCGCCGCGTCTTCGCGAACCCGGCCATTGTCTCGGTAGAAATCGGTCTGGGTGTCGAGCAGGAAGTAGACGATGTACACCGTGATCATCAGGAACAGTTCACGCTGGCGCCGATAGACCGCGCAATACGATCCGCCGAGCAACAGCACCAGGGTCGGCAACACGTTGAACAGCGAAGTGAAGAAGACGTTGAGGTCCTTGACGTACGCAGCCGAGAGCCCGGCCAGCAATAGCAGCAACGAAGGAAAGAAATGACTGAAACGTACTGCGGACACGCGCGACAAGGGTAAAACTCCGACCCGCAAAAAAGATGGCACAGTGCCTTCATTCGGACAGTTAAGCACAACCTGCCTGAGATGTATCACATTGCCATCACTGTAACGGCAGCTCGACGCAATCCCTGAGCGCAACGCTGCGTTTTTTATCGTCGAAAAAAAACCGCCGCTCCCGAAGGAAGCGGCGGCCCTGAAGTGAACCCGGTAAGGCTTAGTAAGCCAGGCCGAAGTCCTCTTCTTTCATGTCCATCAGGTTGTTGGCGCCCGACAGCATGGTGGCTACGTGGGTGCGGGTACGCGGCAGGATGCGTTGGAAGTAGAAGCGCGCGGTCTGCAGCTTGGCGGTGTAGAACGCTGCCTCGCTGGTGCCGGCAGCCAGTTTCTCGGCGGCCAGGCGGGCCATGTCGGCCCAGAAGTACGCCAGGCACGCGTAACCGGAGTACATCAGGTAGTCCACCGAAGCAGCACCGACCTCTTCACGGTCTTTCATCGCCGCCATGCCGACCTTCATGGTCAACTCGCCCCACTCTTTGTTCAGCGCAGCCAGTGGCGTTACGAATTCCTTGACGGCTTCGTTGCCTTCGTTGGCCTGGCAGAACTTGTGGACGATCTTGGTGAAGCCTTTCAGTGCTTCGCCCTGGGTCATCAGCACTTTACGGCCGAGCAGGTCCAGCGCCTGGATACCGGTGGTGCCTTCGTACAGCATCGAAATGCGGCTGTCGCGAACGTTCTGCTCCATGCCCCACTCGGCGATAAAGCCGTGGCCGCCGTAGATTTGCACACCGTGGTTAGCCGATTCAAAACCGACTTCGGTCATGAACGCCTTGGCGATCGGGGTCATGAACGCCAGCAGGCCATCGGCCTGTTTCTTGGCTTCGTCGTCGGTGCCGTACTTGACGATGTCCACTTGCTTGGCGGTGAAGTACACCATCGCACGGTTGCCTTCAGCGAAGGCTTTCATGGTCAGCAGCATGCGGCGCACGTCAGGGTGCACGATGATGGGGTCGGCCGCCTTGTCCGGCGCTTTCGGGCCTGTCAGGGAACGCATTTGCAGGCGATCACGAGCGTATTTCAGGCCGCCCTGGAAACCGATCTCGGCGTGGGCCAGGCCTTGCAGCGCGGTGCCCAGGCGAGCGGTGTTCATAAAGGTGAACATGCAGTTCAGGCCTTTGTTCGCCGGGCCGATCAGGAAACCGGTGGCCGCGTCGAAGTTCATCACGCAGGTGGCGTTACCGTGGATGCCCATCTTGTGTTCCAGGGAACCACAAGTCACGGCGTTGCGTGCACCGATCGAGCCATCGGCGTTGGGCAGGAACTTGGGCACAATAAACAGCGAGATGCCTTTGGTGCCCGCCGGTGCATCCGGCAGGCGGGCCAGTACGATGTGGACGATGTTATCGGCCATGTCGTGCTCACCGGCCGAGATGAAGATCTTGGTGCCGGAGACTTTGTAGGAACCGTCGGCCTGAGGTTCGGCCTTGGTACGCAGCATGCCCAGGTCGGTACCACAGTGAGGCTCGGTCAGGCACATGGTGCCGGTCCATTCGCCCGATACCAGTTTGGTCAGGTAGGCGTCCTGTTGCTCGGGGGTGCCGTGCTCGGAAATGGTGTTCATCGCACCATGGGACAGGCCGGGGTACATGCCCCACGACCAGTTGGCTTCACCGACCATTTCGCTGACAGCCAGGCCCAGGGATTCCGGCAGGCCTTGGCCACCATGCGCCACGTCGTGGGCCAGGCTTGGCCAGCCGCCTTCGACGAACTGTTTGTAGGCTTCTTTGAAACCAGCAGGGGTCTTAACGCCTGACTCGCTCCAGGTGCACCCTTCGATGTCACCCACGCGGTTCAACGGTGCCAGCACTTGCTCACAGAACTTGGCGCCTTCTTCGAGAATGGCGTCAACCATGTCCGGGGTAGCGTCCTGGCAAGCCGGCAGGCTCTGATAGTGCGCTTCATAACCAAGCAGTTCGTCACGAACGAAGCGAATATCACGCAAGGGGGCCTTGTAGTCAGGCATAGCGATAAACCTCTGCTGATGTATCTGGAATGAACAACCGCGTGGATTTGTTATGGCGGTCAAACAGGTGTTTGAAACATACGTTTACGACCTGGGGTTGTCAAGCGTCCACCCGACACCGTTTGTCCTGATGCAGGTTATGGGCAGACACGGCCAGGCCTGCGGCGGGATGCCACATCAGAAGGATATGCAGAAAATTCAGAGGGAAGGCATGTGGCAATGCGGGGCTTATTGTGGCGAGCGGGCTTGCCCCGCGTTGGGCTGCGCAGCAGCCCCAATAAATCTGAATGCGGTGTATCAGGTATTACCTGGGTGGTTGGTTTTGGGGCCGCTTCGCAGCCCAACGCGGGGCAAGCCCGCTCGCCACAACAAGCCCGCTCGCCACGAGGGCCCGCGCTTAGAGGGGGTCGGGGATTAAGCGAAGGTATCGATCAACGTGCCGAGCATTTCGTCCGAAGCCTTGGCGACTTTCGCGCCGAGCTCCACTTGAAACTTGCCTTGCGCCATTTCCACCATGTTGCTCGCCGAATTGGACGGCTGGGCACGGGCGTTGGCACGTAGAAGGTCTACCTGCGCATCCGAGGGCTGGGTTGTCGCGGCGCTGGCAATCTTGCCGGCGGCCTGGTCGACACGGCTTTGCCCGGCCTGAATGGTGCTCAAGCCTGAATAAAACGCACTGCTGCCAGAGATTTCCATGGCGTGGCCCTGCTAAGAGAATCGTGAAGTTGAATTGAAGCAGAGATCCTGTCAAAAGGCCCGTCAAAAACGCTAATGGCATAATGCCTTATCGATAGCCAAAATCAGTCAAGCAGGTCCAGTTGCAGGTGCTCGGCCACCGCCTCAGCACTGGCGTGCTTGAGTTTCGGCACCCGGCCCAGGCAAGGAGCGGGCAAGCGCTCGGCCAGGGTGGCGAGGTTTTCTTCCAGACGAGAGGTCTTGGGGTCGATGATATTCGCCACCCAGCCCGCCAGGGGCAAACCGTCCCTTGCGATAGCTTCGGCAGTCAGCAACGCATGGCTGATGCACCCCAGGCGCACGCCCACCACCAGAATCACCGGTAACTTGAGCGCCATGGCCAGGTCCGACAGGTTGTCCTGATCAGCCAATGGCACGCGCCAGCCGCCCGCGCCTTCGATCAAGGTGAAATCTGCTTGCCGTGCCAGGACCTGCTGCATGGGTTTGAGCAGCGACTGCACCGTCAGCGCCACACCCGCCTCTCGCGCGGCCAAATGGGGGGCAATGGCCGGTTCGAACGCCACCGGGTTGACCTCGGCATACGTCAGCGGTAATGAACACTCAGCGAGCAGCGCCAGGGCGTCGGCGTTGCGCAGGCCCTTGGGCGTGACCTGGCAACCGGAGGCAACCGGTTTGCCGGCGGCGGTGCTTTTGCCAGCCTGGCGCGCCGCGCGCAGCAGGCCGGCAGCGACGGTGGTCTTGCCGACATCGGTGTCGGTACCGGTGATGAAATAAGCGGCGCTCATAAAGGTTTCTCCAGTACGGCGTACACCACTTGGTAAGTCGCCGGCAGGCCCTGGGCCCGACGGAACCGCTCATAAGCGTTCACCAGTGCAACAATCCGCGCACGCCCCGTCAACCCTCCCGGTCGCCCAGGGTTGAGATTGTGCGCCCCCAGCGCCTTCAATTCATGGGTCAGGCTGCGCACATCCGGGTAGTGCAGCACATGGGGTTGACGCTCCAGGCTGATCACACGCAAGCCACTGGCCGCGCACAACTGCTGGTAAGCCTCGAAGGTCCGGAAGCGATTGACGTGCACCAGGCCATCCGCTGCCCGCCAGCTTTCGCGCAACTCATCCAGGGTGCCCACGCACAAGCTTGCGAACGCCAGCACGCCACCGGCCTGCAGCACTCGATACGCCTCGTTGAGCACCGCCGCGAAGTCCGCACACCATTGCACCGCCAGGCTGGAGAAGATCAGCCCGCAACTGCCATCCCGCAATGGCAGGCGCTCGGCATCGCCGGCGATGAAATGCTCGGCGCCCCCCAGAGGCCGTGCATGGTTGAGCATGCCTTCGGCAATATCCAGCGCCACGCCGTGGCTGGCGGGCCACAAGCCGCCCAGCACCCGGCTGAAATACCCCGTGCCACAGCCCATATCCAGCCAGCGTTGCGGCGCCCCGGCAGACGGTAAGCGGGCCAGCAGTTCATGCCCCACCGCCCGCTGCAACTCGGCGACACTGTCGTAACTGGCCGCCGCACGGGAAAACGAGGCCGCTACCTGACGCTTGTCCGGCAAGGCGCCTGGCAGGGGAGGATGGGATAAATCAGTCATCAACACACTCATGCAAAAAAGCCTGGATAGCCCCCGCCACGCCGTGGGGGTCTTCCAGAAGAAAAGCGTGACCGGCCTGTTCAATCAGGCCGATTTCCACATCGGGGAGCAACGCCAGCAGATCACTGGCGGCTTCGGCCGGCACCAGCCCGTCCAGGCCGGCAAACAGGTGCAACTGGGGGCCGCGAAACGCTTGCAGGGCGGCGCGAGTATCGAGTTTGGCCAGCAACTCAAGGCCTGGCATCAACACGCTGGCGGGTGAATTCGGCGCACCGCTGACCAGTAATCGCGAAAGCCCGCGTGGGTCCTCGGCACCCTTGGCGCACAACAGGCCAAAACGCTTGAGCGTGACTTGGGAATCGGCGTGGCAGCCCGCCAAAAAAGCATCGAAGGTCTCGCCGGGCATCGCATTCGGCCAGCCATCGTGGGCGACGAAACACGGGTTGCTCGCCAGGGTCAGCAGGCCGCAACAGCGCTCGCCACGCCTTGCAGCCAGCTCGGAAGCGAGCATACCGCCCAGCGACCAACCGCCCAGCCAGGCGTTGTCCGGCAGCGTGGCGTCGAGTTCGTCGAGCCACTCCTCCAGGTCGCTGGAATCCAACGCCGGCAACGGCTCGATCTGCACCTGCAAGTGTTCGTCCAGCCCACGCAGGGCGGCGGCCAACGGCTCCAGCGGTGACACGCCGAGGCCCCAGCCGGGCAACAGAATCAGTCGATCACGCATGGTCGGGCTCCGTGGCACCCAGCAAGCGGAAACACGCCTCCAACGCATTTAACAATAGCTGCACCTGCGCCTCGCTGTGGGCAGCCGTCAATGTCACACGCAACCGCGCGCTGCCGGCGGGCACGGTGGGCGGGCGGATCGCGGTGACCATCAGGCCACGCTCGCGCAGCATCTGCGACAGGCGCACGGCCTTGGCACTGTCGCCGATCAGGATCGGCTGGATCGGTGTAAAGCTGTCCATCAAGTCCAGCCCGAGCTGCTCGGCGCCCTGGCGGAACTGGCGGATCAGGCGATTAAGGTGCTCGCGTCGCCAATGCTCGGTGCGCAGCAATTCCAGGCTTTTGAGGGTGGCGCAAGCCAGCGCCGGTGGCTGGCTGGTGGTGTAGATATACGGCCGGGCAAACTGGATCAGGCTTTCGATCAGCTCCTCGCTGCCCGCCACAAACGCCCCGGCGGTGCCGAACGCTTTGCCCAGGGTACCGACCAGCACCGGCACGTCGTCCTGGCTCAAGCCGAAATGCTCGACGATCCCGCCACCGTTGGCACCCAACGGGCCAAAGCCATGGGCGTCATCCACCATCAACCAGGCGCCCTTGGCTCGCGCTTCACGGGCCAGCGCTGGCAGGTCGGCCAGGTCGCCATCCATGCTGAACACGCCGTCGGTGACCACCAGGGTGTTGCCGCTGGCTTTCTCCAGGCGCTTGGCCAGGCTGGCGGCGTCGTTGTGCAGGTAGCGATTGAAGCGCGCGCCCGACAGCAGGCCGGCGTCCAGCAACGAAGCATGGTTGAGGCGGTCTTCCAGCACGGTATCGCCCTGCCCCACCAGCGCGGTGACTGCACCGAGGTTGGCCATGTAGCCGGTGGTAAACAGCAATGCCCGCGGGCGACCGGTGAGGTCGGCCAGGGCTTCTTCCAGCTCATGGTGCGGCGTGGCATGGCCCACCACCAAGTGCGAAGCGCCGCCGCCCACGCCCCAACGGGACGCCCCGGCGCGCCAGGCCTCGATCACCTGCGGGTGATTGGCAAGGCCCAGGTAATCGTTATTGCAGAACGCCAGGAGGGGTTGGCCGTCGACCACCACTTCCGGGCCTTGAGGGCTCTGGAGCAGCGGGCGTTGCCGGTAAAGGTGTTCGGCACGGCGGGCAGCGAGGCGCGCGGAGAGATCAAAAGACATGCAGGCCTCGGACTGGCAGGTTCAACTCGATCAGAACAGGTGGGAGGGGGCTCGCCCCCGATAGCAATTCGTCAGTTGAAACCTAGGTCGACTGACACGCCGCAATCGGGGGCAAGCCCCCTCCCACCGTTGTTCTGTATTTCAATCAAACAACGGCGTTATAGAACTGCTCGCTGCTCTTGTGCTCCACCAGCGCCTGTTCAATCGCCGCCTGATGCACTTCATCGGCATGCTCTTCGCGGGCTTCAGGCTGGATGCCCAGGCGCGCGAACAGTTGCATGTCCTTGTCAGCCTGCGGGTTGGCGGTGGTCAGCAGCTTGTCGCCGTAGAAAATCGAGTTGGCGCCGGCAAAGAAGGCCAGGGCCTGCATCTGCTCATTCATCGCTTCACGGCCGGCCGAAAGACGCACATGGGATTGCGGCATCAGGATGCGCGCTACCGCCAGCATGCGGATGAAATCGAACGGGTCGATGTCCTCGGCGTTTTCCAGCGGCGTGCCGGCGACTTTTACCAGCATGTTGATCGGCACCGACTCCGGGTGCTCGGGCAGGTTGGCCAGCTGGATCAGCAGGTTGGCGCGGTCGTCGAGGGACTCGCCCATGCCGAGGATGCCGCCGGAGCAGATCTTCATTCCCGAGTCCCGAACGTAGGCCAGTGTTTGCAGGCGCTCGGCGTAGGTGCGGGTGGTGATGATCGAGCCGTAGAACTCCGGCGAGGTGTCGAGGTTGTGGTTGTAGTAGTCCAGGCCGGCCTGGGCCAGCGCTTGGGTCTGGTCCTGGTCGAGGCGGCCGAGGGTCATGCAGGTTTCCAGGCCCATGGCCTTCACGCCCTTGACCATCTCCAGCACGTAGGGCATGTCTTTGGCCGACGGGTGTTTCCATGCAGCGCCCATGCAGAAGCGCGTCGAGCCGATGGCTTTGGCGCGGGCAGCCTCTTCGAGGACCTTCTGCACTTCCAGCAGCTTTTCTTTTTCGAGGCCCGTGTTGTAGTGGCCCGACTGCGGACAATATTTGCAATCTTCCGGGCAGGCACCGGTCTTGATCGACAGCAACGTCGACACCTGCACACGGTTGGCATCGAAATGCGCACGGTGCACGGTCTGCGCCTGGAACAACAGGTCATTGAACGGCTGCACGAACAGGGCTTTGACTTCGGCTAAGGACCAATCGTGACGCAGGGTTGCAGTGGTGCTGGCGCTCATGGGCGATTCCTTGATTATGCTTGGGCTTTCGCTGTGGGAAGGGCAATACCCACAGGCACGACACGGATGCTCGGCATATTTAAGGAAGAATCATGCACTGTCAACCGAGATACAAACGCCAGGTTTACATCTGGTTAAAAAACACACAAACCTGTTTAATCTGCGATGAGGCGACCGAAACCGCCGATTGCGTGTGCAACGTCTGCGAAACCGAGCTGCCGTGGCTGATGGAACATTGCGAAGTGTGCGCCCTGCCCTTGCCGATGGAGGGTCTGGTCTGCGGCCAATGCCAAAAATACCCGCCGGCCTTTAAACAGGTGGTCGCCCCCTGGTCCTACAGTTTCCCGGTCGACACCCTCATCAGCCGCTTCAAGCACCAGGCTCGCTGGCCGCTCGGGCATCTGCTGGGGCGCTTGCTCGCGCGCTACCTGCAACATCGCTTCGAGCAGGCCGACCTCAGCCGCCCGGACTGCCTGCTGCCCGTGCCCCTGGCCCGCAAGCGCCTGCGCGAACGTGGCTATAACCAGGCACTGATGCTGGCTCGCTGGCTCAGCGCCGAGCTGGACCTCGAATACGATGAGCACCTGTTGCTACGCCCCCATGAAACCGTGGCGCAACAAACCCTCGACGCCAAGGCTCGCAGGCGCAACCTGCTCAGCGCCTTTGCCCTGGCACCCGGCGCCCAGGTGCAGGGCCGTCACCTGGCGCTGGTGGACGATGTGCTCACCACCGGCGCCACCGCCCACAGCCTGGCGCAACTGTTGATGGAGGCCGGCGCGCGGCAGGTCGATGTGTACTGCCTGGCCCGCACGCCCAAACCAGGCGCCTGACTTGACTCCCGGGCGCCAGGGCGGCAACGTCCCTGCATCTCATCGAAGCGTATTCCCATGTCCCTGCCCACTTCCCTCAGCCAACACATCATCCGCCGCCCCCAGCGCATCGCCTTGCTGGGCCACATTGCCGAGCAGGGCTCCATCACCCGCGCCGCCAAAAGCGCCGGCCTGAGTTACAAGGCCGCCTGGGACGCGATCGATGAACTAAACAACCTGGCGCAAAAGCCGCTGGTGGAACGCAGTGTCGGCGGCAAGGGCGGCGGCGGCGCCAAGCTGACAGCCGAAGGTGAGCGTGTACTGCGCCTCTACCAACGCCTGCAAGTGTTGCAGGCCGAGGTCTTGGGGTCGGCCGAAGCCGCCAGCGATTTCAACCTGCTGGGCCGCTTGATGCTGCGCACCAGCGCCCGCAACCAATTGCACGGCCAGGTCATCGGCATCGACAGCCATGGCCGTAATGACCTGATCCACCTGCAACTGGCCGGCGGCCTGAGTTTGCATGCGCAGATCACTCACGACAGCACGCAACGACTGGAGCTGGAGAACGGCGTGGAAGTGGTCGCGCTGATCAAGGCCGGCTGGCTCGAATTGCTCGCCGCCGGGGCGCCAGCAACACCCGGACACAATTATATGAGCGGTACCGTCGACGCGATTCTCGCCGCCGAGGACGGCCCCAGCGAAGTGCGCATCGCCCTGCCCAGTGGCCAGGTTTTATGCGCCCTGGCGCAGCCTGACGCCCTTAAGGCGCTGGGCACTGCCGTAGGCAAAACCGTCCAAGTGCAATTCGCACCGAGCAATGTACTGCTGGGGACGCCGGTCTAGGCGCGCGTCCTGCTGCGCCCACCTTCAAACTGCAACAATTTCGTCACGCCCGCTCCTTATGGTGTCTGCAAAAACCGCAGGGAGCCTGACATGAGCCTATTAGAAGAAAACCAAGCCACCGACCTCGAACAGATGGTTGGCCTGACCCGCCGTCGCTTTATCGGCGCCGGAGCCCTGTGCGGTGCCGCGATGTTCCTCGGCGGCAACCTGCTGACCCGCAGCGCACTCGCCGTCAACGCCGCCTCCGCCAGCCCGTTGTTGGGCTTTGCCAGTATCGCCGCCGCCACCAGCGACGCCATCAGCCTGCCACCCGGCTATACCGCCTCGGTGCTGATCAGCTGGGGCCAGCCGCTGCACAAGAACGCGCCGGCCTTCGACCCGTCCGGCAACGGCACGGCCAAGGCTCAGGAGCAGCAGTTCGGTGACAACAACGACGGCATGAGCCTGTTCGCCTTCCCCGGCGATGACAACCGCGCGCTGTTGGCGATCAACAATGAATACACCAACTACCGCTACCTCTTCGCCCACGGCGGCGCGCCGCAATCGGCCGAAGACGTGCACAAGGCCCAGGCCAGCGAAGGTGTGTCAGTGATCGAAGTGCGGCGCCAGGGCGACACCTGGCAGTTCGTCCAGGACTCGCGTTACAACCGGCGTATCCACGGCAATTCGCCGACCCGCCTGAGCGGCCCCGCCGCTGGCCACGAATGGTTGAAAACCAGCGCCGACAAGTCCGGCAAAAAAGTCCTCGGTACCTTCCAGAACTGCGCCAACGGCAAGACCCCATGGGGCACTTACCTGACGTGCGAAGAGAACTTCACCGACTGCTTTGGTAGCAGCAACCCCCAGCAAGCGTTCGATGCCGGGCAGAAACGCTATGGCGTGGTGGCCGCCAGCAAAGAGATCAACTGGCACTTGCACGACCCGCGCTTCGACATGGCCAAGAACCCCAATGAACTCAACCGCCACGGCTGGGTCGTGGAAATCGATCCGTTCGACCCGCAATCCACCCCGGCCAAACGCACCGCCCTGGGCCGTTTCAAGCACGAGAACGCCGCCTTGGCGCAAACCCGCGACGGCCGCGCCGTGGTGTACATGGGCGACGACGAACGCGGCGAATTTATCTACAAGTTCGTCAGCCGCGACAAGATCAACCACAAGAACCCCAAGGCCAACAAAGACCTGCTCGACCACGGCACCTTGTACGTGGCCATCTTCGATGCGGGCGACGGCAACGCCGATCATCCCAAGGGCAAAGGGCAATGGGTCGAGCTGACCCATGGCAAAAACGGCATCGACGCCAGCACCGGTTTTGCCAGCCAGGCCGAAGTACTGATCCACGCACGCCTGGCCGCCAGCGTGGTGAAAGCCACGCGCATGGACCGCCCGGAATGGATCGTGGTCAGCCCCACTGACGGCCAGGTTTATTGCACCCTGACCAACAACGCCAAGCGGGGCGAAGACGGCCAGCCAGTGGGCGGCCCTAACCCGCGCGAGAAAAACGTCTACGGCCAGATCCTGCGTTGGAAGGCCAACGCCGATGACCACGGTGCCCCGGACTTTACCTGGGACCTGTTTGTGGTCGCCGGCAACCCAGGCGTACACGCCGGCACACCCAAGGGCGGCTCGTCCAATATCAACCCGCAAAACATGTTCAACAGTCCCGATGGCCTGGGTTTCGACAAGGCCGGGCGCCTGTGGATTCTCACCGACGGCGACTACAGCAACAGCGGCGACTTCGCCGGCATGGGCAACAACCAGATGCTCTGCGCCGACCCGAGCACCGGAGAAATTCGCCGCTTCATGGTGGGGCCGGTGGCCTGTGAAGTGACGGGGATCAGCTTTTCGCCGGATCAGAAGACCCTGTTTGTGGGGATTCAGCATCCAGGTGAAACCGGCGGTTCGACTTGGCCGGAGCACCTGCCCAATGGCAAGCCGCGATCGTCGGTGATGGCGATTCGGCGAGAAGACGGCGGGATTGTCGGCGCCTGACGGGCCGCTATCGGGGGCAAGCCCCCTCCCACATTGGTCCGCGTTCCTACAGGTTAAACGCGGTCAACTGTGGGAGGGGGCTTGCCCCCGATAGCAATCGCACAGTCACCCCCTATCTCAAGCCCGGTGCGTTACCATACCCGGCCGGACGCGGCGACCTGCTGCGCGCAGGAGTTCGTATGGCCCATCCGTTTGAAACACTCACTCCCGACCTGGTGCTCGACGCCGTCGAAAGCATCGGTTTTCTCAGCGACGCCCGCGTATTGGCGCTCAACAGCTACGAAAACCGCGTCTATCAGGTGGGCATCGAAGACTCCGAGCCGCTGATCGCCAAGTTCTATCGTCCGCAGCGCTGGACCAACGAAGCCATCCTCGAAGAACACAGCTTTACCTTCGAGCTCGCCGAGTGCGATGTGCCGGTGGTCGCGCCGATGATCCATAACGGCAAGAGCCTGTTCGAACACGCCGGTTTCCGCTTCACCCTGTTTCCTCGCCGTGGCGGCCGCGCGCCGGAGCCGGGCAACCTCGACCAGTTGTACCGCCTCGGGCAGTTGCTCGGGCGCTTGCACGCCGTCGGCGCCACCCGCCCCTTCGAACACCGCGAAGCCCTCGGGGTGAAGAACTTCGGGCACGACTCCCTCACGACCCTGCTCGAAGGCAATTTCATTCCCAAAAGCCTGCTGCCGGCCTACGAGTCCGTCGCCCGCGACCTGCTCAAGCGTGTGGAAGAGGTGTACAAGGCCACGCCGCACAAGAACATCCGCATGCACGGCGATTGCCACCCCGGCAACATGATGTGTCGCGACGAAATGTTCCACATCGTCGACCTGGATGACTGCCGCATGGGCCCGGCGGTGCAGGACCTGTGGATGATGCTCGCCGGCGACCGCCAGGAATGCCTCGGCCAGTTGTCCGAGTTGATGGACGGCTATCAGGAGTTCCACGACTTCGACCCGCGCGAACTGGCCCTGATCGAACCGTTGCGCGCCTTGCGCCTGATGCACTACAGCGCCTGGCTGGCACGACGCTGGGACGACCCGGCGTTCCCCCACAGCTTCCCGTGGTTTGGCAGCGAGCGGTATTGGGGTGACCAGGTGCTGGCATTGCGTGAGCAGCTCTCAGCCCTCAACGAAGAGCCGCTGAAACTCTTCTGATTGTTTTTAATGTGGCAGGGGGCTTGCCCCCTCCCACACAAAGCAGACCTCATTACCAATCCAGTCCCATTGGTTGACAAATATCCTTACAATCGCGCTTTGTTAGCTGCCTAAGCAAGGATTCTGCAATGCACGCCGCCAACCCCCGCAAGGGGTACATCCTGGGCCTGAGTGCCTACGTCATCTGGGGTCTGTTCCCGCTCTACTTCAAAGCCATCGCCAGTGTTCCCGCCGCCGAAATCATCGTGCACCGCGTGCTGTGGTCGGCGCTGTTTGGCAGCTTGCTGTTGATGGTCTGGAAACATCCCGGCTGGTTCCGCGAACTGCGCGACAACCCCAAGCGCCTGGCGATCCTGGCCCTCAGCGGTTCGTTGATCGCCGGTAACTGGCTGACCTATGTCTGGTCGGTGAACAGCGGGCGCATGCTCGAAGCCAGCCTGGGCTACTACATCAACCCACTGGTGAATGTGCTGCTGGGCATGCTGCTGCTCGGCGAGCGGCTGCGTCGCCTGCAATGGGTGGCCGTGGGGCTGGCCGCGGTGGGTGTGGCGCAACAGGTATGGCAGGTGGGGAGCTTGCCGTGGGTATCTTTAGTGCTGGCGCTGACCTTTGGTTTCTACGGCCTGATCCGCAAGCAGGCGCCGGTCAAGGCGCTGCCGGGGCTGGTGGTGGAAACCTGGATGCTGGTGCCGATCGCCGTGGCATGGTTGCTGTTCAATCCGTCGGCCCACAGTGCGCAACTGGCATTCTGGAGTACGTCCGAAGCCTGGTGGCTGGTAGCGGCGGGCCCGGTGACGCTGATCCCGCTGGTGTGCTTCAACGCCGCCGCACGGCATTTGCCCTACACCGCCCTGGGCTTTTTGCAGTATGTGGCGCCGACCCTGGTGCTGCTGGAAGCCGTCCTGCTGTTCGGTGAACACCTGGCGCCCAGCACCCTGCTCGCTTTCGCCTTTATCTGGGCCGGCCTGGTGGTCTATAGCGTGGACGCCTGGCTGACCGTGCGCAAACGCTGATCAAATAACGTACAAACCTGTGCAAGCCACGGCCCGAGTGGCTTGCAGGCATTCACCCCAAGGTTATCCACAGCCTGGTCCCCGTCATTTGTGCACAAGCCGTTGAAACTGCTCGTTTTTTGCTCAGATAAGGAAGACGGCCGGCCGGCGTGGCCTGGGGCCGAGTCTCTACAGGTTATCCACAGGCCCATGCAAGATTTCCATGCATAACCTGGTGGGCAGATTATTCCTCGTTGTGCAGTTCCACCATCAGGTCGTCTGCCAAGGTTTCCAGGGATTGCTGCAAGTCATCCAGGGATAACGTCGCCGGCACCTGCAACAGCGCCTCGGCGGTAAACAGTGGGTCGCCACTCATGGGCGCTGGGCGCACATCGGTGCTCAGGCTCCCCAGGTTCACGCCCTGCTTGCTCAACAGCGCCGTGATCTCGCGCACGATGCCCGAACGGTCATTGCCCACCAGCGTCATCAGAATCGATTTGGACGCCACAGCCTGGCCAGTGCTGCCCTCCCCCACCAGCACGCGAATGCCGTGTGTGGATAAATCCTCCAGCGCATCGACCAACGCCTGACGGTTCTCCGCCGGCACGCTGACTCGCAGAATCCCGGCAAACTGGCCAGCCATGTGAGCCATGCGACTCTCGAGCCAGTTGCCGCCGTGGACCGCGATGTTCTGCGCGACGCGTTCGACCAGGCCGGGTTTGTCGGCGGCGATAATAGTGAGTACAAGATGGTCCATGGCAAAGCCCTCTGGTGCTGATACCGGTAGGAGCGAGCTTGCTCGCGAAGGTCGTTAACGATAGCGCGGGAATACTGACACCCAACGGCACCCTCAGGTTGTTCGCGAGCGAGCGCGCTCCTACAAGGTGGACGCCGCAGCCCATGAAAACAAATCGTGTACCATTTTTATATTTATATGGAACAATCTCATGGTTTTTTGAGAACATCCCATACCCCACTGTGACCGTACGACCAAAGTGGGTCGCTAAACGACGTATTTAGTCTAATTTTCACAACCGCAAATCATCATGTAGTATGCCAAGTCGCGCACTACATAACGTTAGGTCGATGTCTGCCAAGGCGCCAACGTATCACGATAACCCGCCAGCCCAGCCGCCTCGACGGCATGTACTGGGGGATCGGGTTCGTGGTTTAAATGGCCAGAGGCTTCATTGGTAAATTGAAAAGCTGAAAAGCGCATAAGCTCCGCAGAGTGAGGCAAGCAATGACTGAACACGTTCAAGTCGGTGGCCTGCAGGTCGCCAAAGTCCTGTTCGACTTCGTGAACAACGAAGCCATTCCCGGTACCGGCATCACTGCCGACCAGTTCTGGGCCGGCGCCGACAAGGTCATCCACGACCTGGCACCGAAGAACAAAGCCCTACTCGCCAAACGCGACGATTTCCAAGCGCGGATCGACACCTGGCACCAGACCCACGCCGGCCAGGCCCATGACCCGGTGGCCTACAAGGCCTTCCTGCAAGATATCGGATACCTGCTGCCAGAAGCCGCAGACTTCCAGGCCTCGACCCAAAACGTCGACGACGAAATCGCCCGCATGGCCGGCCCGCAGCTGGTGGTGCCGGTGATGAACGCCCGTTTCGCCCTCAACGCCTCGAATGCACGCTGGGGCTCGCTGTATGACGCGCTGTATGGCACCGATGCCATCAGCGAAGCCGACGGCGCCGAAAAGGGCAAGGGCTACAACAAGGTGCGCGGCGACAAGGTCATCGCCTTCGCCCGCGCCTTCCTCGACGAGGCTGCGCCGCTCAGCGCCGGCAGCCACGTCGACTCCACCGGCTATAAAATCGCTGATGGCAAGCTGATTGTCAGCCTCAAGGGCGGCAGTAACAGCGGCCTGCGCGACGACGCGCAGTTGATCGGCTTCCAGGGCCCCGCGGCCCAGCCGATTGCGATCCTGCTGAAACACAACGGCCTGCACTTCGAAATCCAGATCGACGCCAGCACCCCAGTCGGCCAGACCGACGCTGCCGGCGTCAAAGACGTCCTGATGGAAGCCGCGCTGACCACCATCATGGACTGCGAAGACTCCGTCGCCGCCGTCGATGCCGACGACAAAGTGGTGATCTACCGCAACTGGCTCGGCCTGATGAAGGGTGACCTGGCCGAGGAAGTGGCCAAGGGTGGCAAGACCTTCACCCGCACCATGAACCCCGACCGCGTCTACACCGGCGTGGATGGCCAGGACGTGACGCTGCACGGCCGTTCGCTGCTGTTCGTGCGCAACGTGGGTCACCTGATGACCATCGACGCGATCCTCGACAAAGCGGGCAACGAAGTACCGGAAGGTATCCTCGACGGCCTGCTGACCAGCCTGGCGGCGATCCATAGCCTCAACGGCAACAGCAGCCGCAAGAACAGCCGTACCGGTTCGGTATACATCGTGAAGCCGAAGATGCACGGCCCGGAAGAAGCCGCGTTCACCAACGAGCTGTTCGGTCGCATCGAAGACGTGCTGAACCTGCCGCGCAATACCCTCAAAGTCGGAATCATGGACGAGGAGCGCCGCACCACGGTCAACCTCAAGGCCTGTATCAAGGCCGCCAGCGAGCGCGTGGTGTTTATCAACACCGGCTTCCTCGACCGTACCGGCGACGAAATCCACACCTCCATGGAGGCCGGTGCGATGGTGCGCAAGGCCGCCATGAAAACCGAAAAGTGGATCGGCGCCTATGAAAACTGGAACGTCGATATCGGCTTGAGCACCGGCCTGCAAGGTCGTGCACAGATCGGTAAAGGCATGTGGGCAATGCCCGACCTGATGGCGGCGATGCTCGAACAGAAAATCGCCCACCCGTTGGCCGGCGCCAATACCGCCTGGGTTCCATCGCCTACCGCTGCGGCGCTGCACGCACTGCACTACCACAAGGTCGACGTGTTCGCGCGCCAGGCCGAACTGGCCAAGCGCGAACGCGCGTCGGTGGACGATATCCTGACCATTCCCCTGGCCAAGAACACTGATTGGTCCGAGGAAGAGATCCGCAACGAACTGGATAACAACGCCCAGGGCATCCTCGGCTACGTCGTCCGCTGGATCGACCAAGGCGTTGGCTGCTCCAAAGTGCCGGACATCAACGACGTCGGCCTGATGGAAGACCGCGCCACCCTGCGCATCTCCAGCCAGCACATCGCCAACTGGCTGCGCCACGGCGTTGTGACTCAGGACCAGGTGATGGAAAGCCTCAAGCGCATGGCACCGGTGGTGGACCGTCAGAATGCCGGGGATGCGTTGTACCGCCCGCTGGCGCCGGATTTCGATAGCAATATCGCGTTCCAGGCGGCGGTGGAATTGGTGATTGAAGGGACCAAGCAACCGAATGGTTACACCGAGCCGGTATTGCACCGCAAGCGTCGGGAGTTCAAGGCCAAAAACGGCCTGTAACCAACGCGGCCCCTGTAGGAGCGAGCTTGCTCGCGAAGAACCAACAGGCAACGCGGGCTATCTGATAACACTGCGTTTTCGTTCACGGTTTTCGCGAGCAAGCTCGCTCCTCCAGGTAAAAGAAAGCCCTGATCTCACGATCAGGGCTTTTTTTGTTTCACGGGCTTTACTGCGTCATCCCCAACTCACGCTTGACCATCTTCGCCAACTTCACGCTATCGATCGGTTTGAGCAGGAAGTCCAATACACCATCATGCATAGCATCAATCACGTCCTTGGCGTCCGCGTCCCCCGACATGATGATGATCGGCAATGCCGCGCGAGTGGATCCACGTACCTTGCGGATCAGTTCCAAGCCACTGCTGGGCTCCATGCGCAGGTCAGTGATCAACAAGCCGATGGAGCTGCTGGAGCTCAACAAGTCCCACGCCGCCTCACCGCTGTCAGCGGTCATGCAGCCAATATCATCCAGCCTCAGGATCTCCGCCAACAATTCCCGCGCGTCCTTGTCGTCGTCAACAATCAACACGCGTTGTGGCGGTAAATCAGGCTCCAGCATCACGGCGCTCAGCGCCTCGCGCTCGGCATCGCTCAAAATATCGTGGTCGGACATACGTTTCTCAGCAGTTCTATTCAACTCCCAGCACACTCGTCAGACATCTGCGGAAGGGCGATCAATGTGCACTTCGTCGGAAAGTTTGCCTAGTGGGTGTTCTACGGGGTTTGGACGATAGCCATGTAAGGTTTTTCCCTAGATTTACACCTCGTTGGTCGACCTAGACTTACGTCCAATGGGCACCCGCCGCGCAGGAGTCGACCATGCAGGACGATAACGACAAAAAAATTGCGGTCATGGTTATGAGTAAAGCTGATGCTTTCGCCCAGGCAGGAAAAACAGCGGTATTGCAGAATATCCACGGCACCCTGCAGTTCCTGCAACGCTTCCCGCCGTTCAACCAGATGGAAAACGCCCACCTGGCATTTCTGGTGGAACAGTGCCAATTGCGCTTCTACGCCCCCGGCGAGAGCATCCTCAAACCGTCGGGTGGGCCGGTCGAGCACTTCTATATTGTCAAACAGGGCCGGGTGGTCGGCGAAAGGCCCGACTCGGCCGAAACCACCTTCGAAATCACCACCGGCGAGTGCTTCCCCCTCGCCGCACTGCTTGGCGAACGAGCGACCCGCACCGAGCACAAGGCGGCCGAAGACACCTTCTGCCTGCAACTGAACAAACCGGCTTTTATCAAACTGTTCGCGCTGTCCAGCCCGTTTCGCGACTTTGCCCTGCGCGGCGTCAGCAGCCTGCTGGACCAGGTCAACCAGCAAGTGCAGCAAAAAGCCGTGGAAACCCTCGGCACCCAATATTCCCTGAACACCCGCCTGGGCGAATTGGCCATGCGCCATCCGGTCACGTGCAGCCCCGACACACCGCTACGCGAAGCGGTGACGCTGATGCATGAGCAACAGGTCGGCAGCATCGTGATCGTCGACGAGCACAAGGCGCCCTTGGGGATTTTCACCCTGCGTGACCTGCGCCAGGTGGTGGCCGACGGCACCAGCGATTTCACCCAGGGCATCAAAGGGTCTATGACCCAGGCGCCGTTCTTCTTGACCCCGGACCATAGCGCCTTCGACGCCGCCATCGCCATGACCGAGCGGCATATCGCCCATGTGTGCCTGGTTAAAGACCAGCGCCTGTGTGGGGTGGTGTCCGAGCGCGATCTGTTTTCCCTGCAACGTGTCGACCTGGTCCACCTGGCCCGCACCATTCGTAACGCCCCCCGGGTGGAGAACCTGGTGGCGATACGCGGCGAGATCGGCCAGTTGGTAGAACGCATGCTGGCCCATGGGGCATCATCCACCCAGATCACCCACATCATTACCCTGCTTAACGATCACACCGTGTGCCGGGTAATCGAGCTGACCCTCGCCGAAAAAGGCGACCCCGGCGTGCCGTTCAGTTGGCTGTGTTTCGGCAGTGAAGGCCGTCGCGAGCAGACGCTGTACACCGACCAGGACAACGGCATTCTGTTCGACGCCAAGGACGCCGCCGAAGCCGCCGAGATTCGTGGCCGCTTGTTGCCGCTGGCGCAGCAGATCAACCAGAGCCTGGCGCTGTGTGGCTTCAGCCTGTGCAAGGGCAATATCATGGCCGGCAACCCGGAGCTGTGCCTATCGCGAGCCGAATGGGCACGCCGGTTTGCCGCGTTTATCCGCGAGGCGACGCCGGAGAACCTGTTGGGCTCGAGCATCTATTTCGACCTGCGGGTGGTGTGGGGCGACGAGCAAGGCTGCGAGCAACTGCGCCAAGGCATTCTCGACCAGGTCGCGGACAACCGGCTGTTCCAGCGCATGCTCGCCGAAAACGCCTTGCGCCAACGCCCGCCGGTGGGACGTTTTCGCGAGTTCGTGCTGACGCGCAAAGGTGGCGAGAAAGCCACGCTGGACCTCAAGGTGCAGGGCCTCACGCCGTTTGTCGACGGTGCGCGCCTGCTGGCCCTGGCCAACGATGTCCACGCCATCAACACCCTGGAGCGTCTGCGCCAGCTGGTGGCCAAGGGCGTGATTGAACCACTGGATGGTGCCGCCTATGAAGAGGCGTACCACTTTATCCAGCAAACCCGCATGCAGCAGCACCAGTTGCAGACCCGGGAAAACCAGGCGTACTCCAACCGTGTCGACCCCGACAGCCTCAACCATCTGGACCGACGTATCCTGCGCGAATCCCTGCGCCAGGCCCAGCGCCTGCAAAGCAGCCTGACCTTGCGGTATCAACTGTGAGCCTGTTCGGTTGGCTGCGTGCGGCAAAACCCGGACTGGACGCGGCGCAACAGCGGCGCCTGGAACAGTTACCCAAACCTGCGCCGCTGGGCGACGTGTCGCTGCGTCAGCAGCGCTGGGTGGTGGTCGACCTGGAAACCAGCGGCCTGAACCTCAACCGCGACCTGGTGCTGTCGATCGGCGCCGTGGTGATCGAGGACGGCGCGGTGGATTTTTCCCAGCTGTTCGAGCGCACCCTGCAACGCACCGAGACCAAGCTCAGCCCCAGCGTACTGATCCACGGCCTTGGCCCCAGCGCTATCGCCGCCGGTAGCGACCCGGTGGAGGCGCTGCTGGATTTCATGGAGTTCGTCGGCGACAGCCCGCTGCTGGCCTTCCATGCACCGTTCGACCAACACATGCTCGGCCGCGCGCTCAAGGACAGCCTGGGTTACCGCCTGGCCCATCCGTTTCTCGACGTGGCCGACATCGCGCCACTGCTGTGCCCCGAGGCGAACATACGCGAAGCCGGGTTGGACCACTGGCTCGAGCACTTCAACCTGCAAGTCGGTGAACGCCACCACGCCAGTGCCGATGCCCTGGCCACGGCGGAACTGATGCTGATCCTGTTCAGCCGCGCGCGCCAGCAGCAGATCGACACCCCCCAAGCATTGCAAGAGCGTTTGAGCCAATGGAAACGGCGTAAACAAGCGCCATCGTTTTAATAGCAACCGCCCGACAGACACCAATTGCGCCCGCCCCACGCCTCTGACACAATCGCGAATAATTCTCGTTAGTTTAAACTTGTTTATTCGGTGATGCCTTGTCGTCGGTCCAGTCCCCACACAGTGAGCTTGTTGGCGCGTTGTATCGCGACCATCGCAGCTGGCTGCTGGCCTGGCTGCGCCGTAACGTGGCCTGCCCAAGCCGCGCAGAAGACCTGAGCCAGGACACCTTCATGCGCCTGCTGTGCCGTGCCGAGTTGCGTGAACCCCGCGAGCCCCGGGCGTTCCTGGTGGCGATCGCCAAAGGCCTGCTGTTCGACTACTTCCGGCGCGCCGCCCTGGAGCAGGCCTACCTCACCGAACTGATGCTGATCCCGGAAAGCGAACACCCCTCGCCGGAAGCACAGCAGTTGATCCTCGAAGACCTCAAGGCCATCGACCGCCTGCTCGGCAAGCTGTCGAGCAAAGCCCGCGCCGCCTTTCTCTATAACCGCCTCGACGGCCTCGGCCACGCCGAAATCGCCCAGCGCCTCGGTGTGTCGGTACCGCGGGTGCGCCAGTACCTGGCCCAGGGCATTCGCCAGTGTTATATCGCCCTGTATGGCGAGCCGTTGTGAGCGCGATCAGTTCAAAACCGGTTTCGGCCCGTGTGCTGGATGCCGCCATTGCCTGGCAACTGTCCCTCGACTCCGGTGACGGCAGCCCGGTGGAGCAGGAAGAGTTCGCCAAATGGCTGGCCAGTGATGAAGAACATGCGCGCGCCTGGCGCCAACTGGGCATGCTTGACCAGCGTTTCAGCATGGCCTCGGGCCCGGCGCGGGCGGCGTTGCTGCAATCGCGCGAGGGCATTCGCCAGCGCGTCCGCAAGCTTGGCAGCGGCCTGGCGAGTATTGCGCTGGTGTGCGGCCTGGCCTTGTTTGCCGGTGAACGCTACGTGCCGATTCACTATTGGCTGGCCGACCAACGCACCGCCACCGGTGAACAGCGCACGCTGAAACTGGCGGACGGCACGCTGATCAACCTCAATACCCACAGCGCCATTGACGTGCGTTTCGATGAACAGCGCCGGCTGATCGTGCTGCAGGAAGGCGAGATCCTCGTCGAAACCGGCCACCACGATGCGCGTCCGTTTTATGTGCAAACCCGCGACGGCAACCTGCGAGCGCTGGGTACGCGGTTTATCGTCAAGCGCGAAGACCACGCCACACGCCTGAGCGTGCTGCAATCGGCGGTCGCTGCCCAGCCCGAGGCATTGCCTCAGGAACAGATTTTCAAGCAAGGCCAGCAAGTACTGATGCGCAGCGACGGCCTCGGCCCGCTGCTGGCCGTCCCCCCCGCCACCGACGCCTGGACGCGCGGCATGCTGGTGGTCGACAACGCGCGCCTGGAAGATGTGGTGGCGGAACTGAGCCGTTATCGCCGCGGCCACCTGGGTGTGGATAAATCCGTGGCCGACCTGCGCATCACCGGCAGCTTCCCGTTGCATGACACCACCTTGGCGCTCAACGCGTTGTTGCCGACCTTGCCGGTGCAGATCGAGCAACACACGCCGTGGTGGGTGACGGTCACGGGTAAGCCTTAGGTTCTGTGTAGCTGGGCTATCGCTATCGGGGGCAAGCCCCCTCCCACATTTTGAGGTGGGAATACCTTCAAATGTGGGAGGGAGCTTGCTCCCGATGAGGCCCGCAAGCACACCGCAAAAAATAGTTTCACCCGGCCCTATCACTTTTCGATTCTCGTTCGGCACCTAGGCAATTGAGAAATATTTCCATTCAGGAGCCGCCGTATGTCCCGCATGCTAGACACTTTGTTGCGCCCCAGCCTGTTAGCCGTGGCCATTGCCCTCAGCACACCGCTGGCCAGCCCTGCGCTGATCGCCGCCGAACAAACCTCCAGCCTGCGTGCCTACAACCTGCCCGCCGCGCCCTTGGCCAGCACCTTGAACCAGATCGCCAGCCAGGCCGGCCTGGCGCTGACCCTCAACCCGACGCTGGCCTCGGGCAAGACCTCGGCGCCGGTTAAAGGCCAGTTCGATGCACCGGGCGCGTTGCGCGAAGCGTTGCGTGGGACCGGGTTGCAGTTGGAGCAGAGCAGTGCCGGCACGTACACCCTGGTGGCGATTCCTGAGGGTGTGGTGGCATTGCCGATGACCAACATCACCGGCCAGGGTGATGCGGAAAGTGCCTGGGGGCCCGTAGACGGCTACGTCGCGACTCGCACCGCCGCCGGGACCAAGACCGACACCGCGCTGGTCGAAGCACCGCGCTCGATCTCCATTGCCACCCGCGAGCAAATGCAGGACCGCAACGTCCAGAACCTGGATGACGCGGTCAAGTACATGCCCGGTATTGTGTCCGCCAGCTACGGCAGCGACACCCGCTACGACTGGATGCGCGTACGCGGCTTCGAACCTACGCAATTCCTCGACGGGCTGCCCTTGCCGCGCGGCGTGTACGCCAACCCGAAAGCCGAAACCTGGAACCTCGACCGCCTCGCATTGCTGCGTGGCCCGGCCTCGTCGGTATACGGCCAAACCCCACCGGGCGGCCTGCTGGACATGGTCAGCCGCCGTCCCAGCGCAGAATCAAGCCATGCCATCCAACTGCAATACGGCAGTGACAACTACCGCCAGATCAACTTCGCCAGCACCGGCAAGATCGATGATGAAGGCCAGTTCCTCTATGGCCTCAGCGGCGTGGTGCGCGATGCCGGCACCCAGGTCGATCACATCGACAACAAGCGCTACAACATCGCGCCCAGCCTGACCTGGAACATCGACACCGATACCAAGCTGACCCTGTTGTCGCAGTTCACTCGCGACGATACCGGCACCACCAGCCAGTTCATGCCGATCCAGGGCACCAAGATCAAATCGCCGCTGGGCGAGGTCTCCCACCACAAAAACCTGGGCGACCCGGACTACGAGTTCTACGACCGCACCTACTACGCGCTGGGCTATGCCTTCGAGCATCGTTTCAACGATACCTGGCAGTTCAAGCAGAACCTGCGCTACACCAAGTCGGAGTTGTCGTTCCAGCAACTGACCGTCGGTTCCTACGCGTTCTCCCCGGCTGATGCCGCGGGCAATATCAGCCGCTCGACCACCAACGTTGACGAAAACATTGGCCAGTTCGCTGTGGATAACAATTTCCAGGCCGACTTTGCCACCGGCGACATCACCCATACCCTGCTGCTGGGCCTGGATCACCAGCGCACCGATACCTCCTATCGCGCGATATACGGCACAGCCTCGGGTATCAACATTTTCAACCCGGTCAACACCCAGCCAACCCTGCGCCCGACAGATGTCAGGCCGTTTTACGACTACAACCAGAAAACCGTGCAAACCGGCCTCTACGTGCAAGACCAGATGGCCCTGGATAAGTGGCGCCTGACCTTGGGCGGGCGTGAGGATTGGGTGCATCAGGGCACCACCTACTTCAACGATAGCGATGCGACCAACACCGACCGCATCAAACACTTCAGTGGCAACGCGGCGCTCAGCTATGTGTTCGACTCGGGGTTCGTCCCCTACGTATCGTACGCCGAGTCATTCCAACCGGCGAGCAACGCAGATACAAACGCGCTCAAGACATTCAAACCAACGGAAGGCAAGCAATGGGAAATGGGGGTCAAGTACCAGCCGCCCGGCTCCAATACGCTGTTGAGTGCGGCGGTCTACGACCTGACCCAAAAGAATGTGCAGGTGACCACCCTCGGTGCGGGGGGCCAGCAAATCAACGACCAGACCGGTGAAGTGAAGGTCAAGGGCCTGGAGCTGGAAGCGGTGTCTGACGTAAGCGAAAACCTCAAGGTCATTGCCGCCTACACCTTGGCAAAGTCGGAGGTGCAAAAAGGTATCTACAAAGGCAACCGCCTGACATTGATGCCTGATCAACAAGCCTCGCTCTGGACTGACTACACCTGGCACAGCGGCGTACTGGACGGTTTCGGCATCGGCTTGGGCGCCCGCTACACCGGCAATACCTATGGCGACCAGGCCAACACCTGGCTGGGCAAGGCTAACGCCTACACCGTGTTCGACGGCGCGGTGCATTACGACCTCGGCCGCCTCGACAACAGCCTGAAGGGCGCGTCGGTGAAATTGAATGCCACCAACCTGTTCAACAAGGACTACCTGTCGACCTGTGACGGCAACTACTGCTACTTCGGCGACCAACGCAGCGTCGTCGCCAGTGCCACCTACCAGTGGTAATCAGCTGAGTCAGCACCCAGGCCGCCCCTGTGGGCGGCCTGGGTGTGTCTGAAGGCTATACACATGAAAAGCAAAACCATCCGCCGCTGGTCCTTCGTCCACACCTGGAGCAGCCTGATCTGTACGGTGTTCCTGCTGCTGCTCGCCCTCACCGGCCTGCCGCTGATCTTTCACCATGAGATCGATCATCTGCTGGGCAATGAGCCGCAACTGCAAGCGATGCCCGTCGACACCCCGCAGTTGAACCTGGAACAACTGGTGGCCAAGGCCCAGGCCCATCGCCCCGGTGAAGCCCTGCAATACCTCGCCTGGGACGAAGACGACAAGAACGGCGTGATCGCGATCATGGCCGCCACCGCCGGCACCGAGCCCAACTCATCCCACACCTTCATGCTCGACGCGCGCACCGGCGAAGCCGTGGAGATGCCGTCCGCGAACGGCGGGCTGACGCTGTTCCTGCTGCGCTTGCATGTGGATATGTTCGCCGGTCTGCCGGGCAAGTGGCTGCTGGCGTTCATGGGCCTGCTGTTTGTGGTGGCCATCGTCTCGGGTACGGTGCTGTACCTGCCGTTCATGCGCCGCTTGAAGTTCGCCACCGTGCGCCAGGACAAGTCCACGCGCCTGCGCTGGCTTGACCTGCACAACCTGATCGGTGTGGTCACCCTGACCTGGGCGCTGGTGGTCGGCGTGACCGGGGTGATCAGCGCCTGTGCCGATTTGATCATCGCCGCCTGGCGTACCGACAGCCTCAGCGCAATGATCGAACCCTACAAGAACGCCCCGCCGCTGACCCAACGCGCACCGGCCACCGAGCTGCTGAAGATTGCCGCCGAGGCAGCACCCGGCATGCAGCCGGACTTTATCGCCTTCCCCGGCACGCGCTTTTCCAGCGAGCACCATTACGCGGTGTTCATGAAGGGCAGCACGCACCTGACCTCGCACCTGCTCACACCGGTACTGATCGACGCCAGCACCCTGGCCGTCACCGCCATCGCCGCACGGCCGTGGTACATGGACGCCATGGGCATGTCCCAGCCCCTGCACTTTGGTGACTATGGCGGCATGCCGATGAAGGTCCTGTGGGCGGTGTTGGATGTGCTGACCCTCATCGTGCTGGGCAGTGGCATTTACCTGTGGGTCGTGCGGCGCAAGGCAGGCAAGGCATGAAGCCAAGGCAGTCGAGTTTCTGGAAGGTGTTTGGCATTCCGCTGGGGATCGGCCTGCTCAGCGCCGCCGGGTTATTTGCAGCGTTGCTGGGGGATGGGGGGTGGGATTCGTTGAGTTGGGTGGGGTTGGGCATACCGGCTGCCATTGGTAGTTGGGCGTTGTTCAAGCGGCGTGGCTGAGGGCGCTATCGGGGGCAAGTCGAATCGTCGCACCGCCCCTCCCACATGCGTTCTGCGCTCGTCATGACGACTCGGTCAACTGTGAGAGGGGGCTTGCCCCCGATGAGGCCCTCAAAAACCCCCGCACTCCCCCTCGCCAGCCACCGCGCAACCCTCTAGGCTAGCCACAGCCCATTCAGAGGAATGCCCATGTCCGCTCCCAGCATGACCTTGTTCCATAACCCCGCTTCCCCGTTCGTACGCAAAGTGCGCGTGTTGCTGATCGAGACCGGCCAGCAGGACCGTGTAGCGTTGCAGGCCTGCATGCCGACACCGGTCACCCCTGACGCGCAGGTGGTACAAGGCAACCCCGTGGGCAAGATCCCGGCCCTGCGCCTGGCCGACGGCAGTGTGCTGCACGACAGCCGGGTGATCCTCGATTACCTCGACCACCAGCATGTCGGCAACCCGCTGATCCCTCGTGACGGCTCGGCCCGCTGGCGCCGCCTGACCCTGGCGTCGCTGGCCGACGGGATCATGGATGCCGCCGTGCTGGTGCGTTACGAGACCGCCCTGCGTCCAGTGGAAAAACACTGGGCACCGTGGCTCGACGAGCAGCGCAACAAGATCCGCCGCGCCGTCGCCGAACTGGAGCAGGATGCCATCGCCGAACTGGCCAGCCACTTCGACATTGCGTCCATCAGCGTGGCCTGCGCCCTGGGCTACCTCGACTTCCGCCACCCGGACCTGCAATGGCGCTCGGATAACCCCAAGCTTGCCGCCTGGTACGCCGAAGTCAGCCAACGGCCTTCGATGCTGGAGACCCAGCCGCCGACCTGATGTTCACACCGACCCAATGTGGGAGCGGGCTTGCCCGCGATCGCGGTATGTCATTCAGCACATCTGTTTCTGAACCACCGCTATCGCGGGCAAGCCCACTCCCACATTGGACGGTGGTGGTTTTGAGGAATGTGGCGATCCTTGCGGCTAACTGCGCCCCTACTTGCTGATCCTCCCGCAACCCGATCATTGCACCGCCTCTAGGTCGAACGTCAACGGCTCGGCCGGCTTGCGCTTGCCCACGCCATACCAGTCCAGTTTGCGCGTCAGCACCATCACCGTACCCAGCAGCCCGAACAGCAGCAGCGAGCCCATCAGCAGCGCGTAATCCTCGGCACTCAACAACCCGTACAGCAAGCCATACAACGCCGCCAACCCCGCCGAAAACCCCATGCCATGGGCAACGCTGCGCAGCACATGGCACACGTAGAAACCGATCAACAGCACGCAGGCACTTGCCGATATCAGGTACGCCAGGGCAAAGCCCAGGTGCTCGGACAATGACAACAGCAGCAAGTAGAAAAATGCCAAGGCAACACCCACCAATGCATATTGAATCGGGTGCACCGCCAGGCTCTTGAGCACTTCGAAGAGGAAGAAACCGGCAAAGGTCAGGGCGATAAACAGCAGCGCGTATTTGATCGCGCGGTCGCTCTTGAGGTACTGGTCCACCGGGTCGATGAAGTTCACGCCAAAGCTGCGGTTGTTGAAGTCGTTGCAGCCCTGCCCGTCCAGGCAGGTTTGCAGGGCTTGTTCGAGGTTGGTGGAAAAGAAGGAGGTCTGCCAGTTGGCCGTGAAGCCGTTGTCAGTCACTTCGCGCTGGGCCGGCAGGAAGTTGCCGATAAAGCTGGGGTGCGGCCAGTTGGAGGCCAGGGACACCTGACTGGTCTTGCCCACCGGCACCACTTGCAGTTGCTCGGTGCCTTGCAGGCGCAGGTCGAAAGCAAAGTCGATCACACCTGGCTTTTTACTGTCCTGCTCCGGCAACGTCACATGCACGCCCTCCCCCAGCCAGTCCACTAGGGAGCCTGGTTCGAATTCCAGGCGCTGGCCGCCCAGCTCCAACTTCAGCGCATTTTCGATGCCGCGAATGTCGCTGATGCCCACTGCCAGAAACGCCGCTTCAAAACGGTAATCGGCGAAGTCTTCGGTGATACCCAACTGTGCAGGCAGCTCGAAACGCCCACTGATACGGTTGTCGGCATGGAACAGCCGCGCCTGGTAAATACCCCGTGCGCGCAGTTCGGTCTGCACTTTGCCGTCGAGCTCAAAACGGTCCGGCAGGAAATACAGACGACCCCGCTCTTCACGGGTGACCTCGTAGCGCTTGTTGAGTTTTTCATTGAACTTCCACTCGCGCACGGTCTTGCGATACGGCACCACCATCACCGGGCCGGTGAGGCGCTGGGCATAGCTGGAGCTGCGGGCGATGTCCATCAGGACACCATCGCGCAGTTGCTGGCGGTCGCTGATGATGCCGTTGATCATCAGCAACGGAATCAGCAACAGCAGGATCAGCAGCGCAATCGCGCCAAGTTTGAAAAGCAGGCTGCGGTTCATGGGGTCTCTCCCTGTTTTGATGGGGAGAGTCTGCGCAGCCCATGTGGGCGATTTATGTGGGCAATGTGGAGACTGTGTGGAGATGCAGCACCACTTGCACGCCACCAGGTACATTGCCGATCTGCAAGGCGCAGCCGTGCAGCTTCATCACTTCCTCGACAAAATTGAGACCCAGGCCGGTGCTCTTGCGCCCGCTGGCCGGTCGCGGCAACGAGTAGAAACGCTCGCTCAGGCGCGGCAAGGCGTAGTCGGGAATCGCCGCGGCCTGGTTAAACAGGCTGATCTGTACATCGTTGTGCCGGGTGTGTGCGCTGAATCTCAAGACGCCACCAGGCGGGGTGAAGTCCAGGGCATTGTCCAGCAGGTTGCCCAGGGCCTGGCGCAGCAGGAAGGGCTCGCCGAACACCTGCACATCGGCGGCAATCGTCTGTTCGACTTGCAGCCCAGCGCCTTCAATTCGCGCACATTGGGCGTTGAGTACAGCATCGACCAAGGCCGCCAGCGGGATGCTCACCTGTTCTTCCAGGCCCTGGCGCTGCTCCACCTGCGCCAGGCTCAGCAGACGCTCGATCAACTGCTGCAAACGCGCGCTTTCGCTGTCGATATTGCCGACGAAGCGCTGCTGCTGCTCACGGGTCATATCACCCTGCAACAGCTCCGCCGCGCCGCGAATTGCGGCCAATGGGCTTTTCAATTCGTGGGTCAGGGTGTGCACGTAATGCTCGACGTACGCCTTGCCCTCCAACTGCGTACGCATATGCTCCACGGCGGTGGATAACTGCTTCAGCTCGCCGCCGCGGTAATGCGGCAACTCGGCACGCCGGCCTTCGCTGACGGCTTCGGCGTAGGCGGTCAGGCGCCGCAGGGCAACGCTCAACCACCACGACAACACTGCGCCCAGCAGCAAGCCGAGGATGACCAGCCCGGCGCCGTACCAGAGCAGGCGCCGCTCGGTGCGGTCGATATACGGCTGCAATGAGCTGTTGGGCTTGGCCACGGTGACCACGCCGATGATCTGGCCATTGTCGCGAATCGGCGCCCCCACGTGCATCACCGAGGAGGTGGGGTCGTCGGCTTCGCTGCGGGTGGAGCGCGCGCCGTATTCACCGCGCAGGGTGAGGTACACATCGTTCCATTTGGAGTAGTCCTGGCCCACCGCTTCGCCACTGGAGTCAAGCAACACCTTGCCCTGGGCGTCCGTCACGTAGATGCGATGGTTGACTTGGTTTTTCGGCAGGCCCCAGATGGTCGCGCCGGGCTGGCGGTTGCCGTAGGCCTTGAGCAGCTCCGGCCAGTGGCTTTGGCCGAGGGTGCCATTCCTGACGTCATCGCGCAGGACTTCAGCCAGCAGGTTGGCCGTATCCACCAGGGTTTCTTCGGTTGACTGGCGCACGCCGGGGCGTATTTCCTTCATCACCGTATTGAGCACGAAGTAGCCGGTCAGGCCGATGAACAGCGCATACACCAGGAAAATCCGCAGCCCCAGGCGCATCAGCTGTGGCTCGGGCTGTAACTGTAGCCGAGGCCGCGATGGGTCTGGATCGGCTCGGCATCGGCGGCCACGCTGCGTAATTTGCTGCGCAGGCTCTTGATATGGCTGTCGATATTGCGCTCATAGCCGGCATCGGCGGGCACGCCCACCGCGTCCAGCAGTTGCTCGCGGCTGAACACGCGCTCAGGTTGCTCCAGCAGGCTTTGCAGCAGGCGAAACTCATGGCGCGTCAGGCTCAAGGGATGGCCGCGAAAGCTGATCTGCATGCGCTCCAGGTCGACCTGGAACACAGCGGGCGCCACGCCGGGGCCGACACGCTTGAGGATCGCCCGTACGCGCGCCGCCACTTCCCGCGGGCTGAACGGCTTGACCACATAATCGTCGGCACCGATCTCCAGCCCCACCACCCGATCGATCTCGCCATCCCGTGCACTGAGGAACATCACCGGCACCTCACTGAAACGGCGCAATTGCTTGCAGGTTTCAAAGCCGGTGATGTCCGGCAGGCCGATGTCGAGAATGATCAGGTCGGCCGGGGTCTGGCGTTGATGGGCCAACGCATCCTGGCCAAGGCTCAGCCAGGTGGTGGTGAAACCCTCGCCTTGCAGGGCGAAAATCAATGTGTCGGCTATCGCCGCTTCGTCTTCGACAATCAGGATGTGGGGCATGGGTTCAAATCAGCAGTCCGGTTTGTCGGCCGTGTAACGACGGGCCGGGTTGACCGCCGCGCCGAACTCACGCAGGGCCTTGGCGCCGATCAGCAACGGGTAGTTGAAGCTGCTGCGGTCGGTGAGGTTGACCTCGACGGTACGCTTGACGTTACCCAGGCACATTTCCAGGTCGATCACCGGGCGCTTGGCCACGGTGGCTTCGTCTTTTTCGTCGTCTTCGTCGGCGCGGCTCTTGATCTTGCTGATGCGCGACACCTTGTGCTCGTAGACTTTGTTGCCGGCGTCTTTACCACCGAGGCGGAAGCGCACCCAGTCGTCGCCATCACGGGTAAACGTCTCAATATCCCGGGCCGACAGTGAGGCGGTCAGCGCGCCGGTGTCCATCTTGGCCTTGAAGGTTTCGCCGATCTCCGGCAACTGGATGTATTCGTAGCGACCGTAAAGGGTCGGCTCGGCGGCCATGACAGGCAGGGCAGCCAGGGCGAGGGAGGCAAGAAGCAGTTTCACGAAGTGATTTCCTCGGAAAGAAGTAGGCGGATTCTAGACCGCAAAGACAGCACTTAGTTAGTCACCCCCACCATAACCGGCACATTGTGAAACATTCGTACGGCCATTTGCGATTTGGCCTATAGACTCAGCTTGCTTATGATGGCCCGCCCACAAGATTCCAAGAGTTACTTATGCGCCGCCTGCTCACCGGCTGTTTGGTCACACTGCTGCTATTGCTCAACACCTTGGTGCTGTTTGGCCCACTGATGGTCTTTGCCCTGCTCAAGCTGGTGGCCCCAGGGCGGTTTCGCGACTATGCCTCATGGGCGGTGATGTGGATCGCCGAGACCTGGGCCGAGATCGACAAGCTTATTTTCTCCTTGTGCATCCCCACCCGGTGGGACATTCGCGGCGGCGACGAACTGCGCGGCGACACCAGCTACCTGGTGATCAGCAACCACCAATCCTGGGTGGACATCCCGGCGCTGATCCAGGCCCTCAACCGCCGCACGCCGTTCTTCAAATTCTTCCTGAAAAAAGAGCTGATCTGGGTACCCTTCCTCGGCCTGGCCTGGTGGGCGCTGGATTACCCGTTCATGAAGCGCTACACCAAGGCGTTCCTGGCCAGGCACCCGGAACTGGCCGGCCAGGACCTCAAGATCACCCAGCAAGCCTGCGAGCTGTTCAAGCGCCAGCCGGTGACGGTGGTCAATTACCTGGAAGGCACGCGGTTCAGCGAGGCCAAGCGCAAGCAGCAGGATTCGCCATTCACGCACTTGCTCAAGCCCAAGGCGGGCGGCGTGGCGTTTGTGCTGGCGGCCATGGGTGAACAATTGGACGCGGTGCTTGACGTAACCGTGGTCTACCCGCAGCAAAAGATTCCGGGGTTCTGGGATTTGATCAGCGGCGCGGTACCGAAGGTGATCATTGATATCCACACCCGTGAGCTGGACCCGGCGTTGTGGCAAGGGGATTACGAGAACGATCCAGCGTTTCGCCAGAGCGTCCAGAACTGGGTGAACCAGCTCTGGAAGGAGAAGGATGCGCGCATCGCTCAACTGCGCGCAGAGCGTATTTAGCTACCGGTGCCCCAGGCCTGGGCCAGTTTACCCAGCAGCGAGCTGTTGGCACCCTGCCCGCCCAGGTATTGCAGGATCAGCGGGGCAAACTGGCCGACCATGCCACTGTCCATGCCCAGGGCACTGAACGCGGTATTCAGGTCGTTGGTGTTCTTCACGTTACCCAGCAGGCCGTCCAGGCCGCTGGTCTTGCTGCCACCGTTCTGGCCGAGCATCCCGCTCAAGGCCCCGAGGCTGCCCAATGCATTGTTGCCCGACAGTTGGTCAAGGCCCGGCACGCTGTTACCCAGTTGCGAATAGTCGTTGCCGCTCAGTTTGTTCTTGGCCAGGCCCAGCATGGCGCCCGTACCGCCCACGGCTTGTTCGGGGGTGATGTTCAGTTGCGAGGTCAGCGTGGTCAGCAGGTCCGCCGTCTCGGACGACGGTGCGGCGGCTGCGGCCTTGTTGTTACCCCCTTGCATGCCGGAGATGGCATTGGCCGCGTCGCCAAGGCTGAACCCTGCGGCAAACACCGGGGCGGCGGCCAGGCTCATCAGGCAGGAAAGGGCGAAACCGCGTGAAATCTTCATCGAAACAACCTCTGGATGTAGGGGTAAAAGCAGACGTTTGACTGGGTATCCGGCACATTGTTCCGAGGCGTCCCAGGAACCCAATGGCTGGGGCAGAGTCAATGAAATGACTCCAAAACCTGTCAGGAACAATTCCATGAGCGCGACCCGCCCCCCCATGATTGAGCCAAAACCACCCTTCTGGAGCCGTCCACGCCTGTTTATCGGCGTCTGCGTGGCCGTGATCGCCGGCCTCGGCGTCGCGTTCTACACTCAGGACAACGTCAAGTCCACCGCCACCCTGATCACCACCACCCAACAGCCGGCGGCGCAGATCATGGCGCACAAGGATTACCTGGAAGTGCAACCCATCGCCATCACCACACCCGCGCCGGACCAGAGCCTGGAACTGTGGGCGATTCCCAATGGCGGCAAGCCCGTGTCACTTGGGCTGTTACCGGAAGATGGCGAAGGCATCATCGGCTTGAACCCAAGGCAGCAGGCCTCGATCAGCAAGCCCGTGGAATTGATGGTGAGTGCGGAGAGCAAAGGGGGCTCGGTGAGCAAGCAACCGACGGGCCCGACCGTCTACCAAGGTGCCTTGGCCAACCGTTGAGATCCCAAACACCACAACCCAAATGTGGGAGGGAGCAAGCCCTCTCCCACATTTGGGTTTTCGTATGCCTGGGATTTATGCCGCGCTGAACAACTTATGCGGATCAATCACAAACTTCTTCGGCACGCCCGCATCGAACTCGCCATACCCACGCGGGGCGTCATCCAGGCTGATGACTTCAACCCCCACGATGTCGGCGATGTGAATGCGGTCCCACATGATCGCCTGCATCAGCTGGCGGTTGTACTTCATCACCGGGGTCTGGCCGGTATGGAAGCTGTGGGATTTGGCCCAGCCCAAACCGAAGCGGATGCTCAGGCTGCCCATTTTTGCGGCAGCGTCGACAGCACCTGGGTCTTCGGTGACATACAGACCGGGAATGCCGATCTTGCCCGCCACGCGCACCACGCCCATCAGTGAGTTGAGCACCGTGGCAGGGGCTTCGTGCTTGACGCCGTCGTGCCCGTGGCCGCGGGCTTCGAAGCCCACGCAGTCAACGGCACAGTCCACTTCAGGCTCACCCAGCAGGGCGGCGATCTGTTCGTGCAGCGGGGTGTCGGTGGACAGGTCGACCACTTCAAACCCTTGCGCCTTGGCGTGGGCCAGGCGGATAGAGTTGACGTCGCCGATAATCACCACCGCCGCGCCCAGCAGGCGCGCGGAGGCGGCGGCAGCCAGGCCGACAGGACCGGCACCGGCGATGTACACCGTGCTGCCTGGCCCCACGCCGGCGGTGACGGCGCCGTGGTAGCCGGTGGGCAGGATGTCGGAGAGGCAGGTCAGGTCGCGGATTTTCTCCATGGCCTTGTCGCGGTCCGGCAGTTTCAGCAGGTTGAAGTCGGCGTAGGGCACCAGTACGTATTCAGCCTGGCCACCGGTCCAGTCGCCCATGTCGACGTAGCCATAGGCGCCGCCGGCACGGGCCGGGTTGACGGTGAGGCACACACCGGTGTGTTGTTCTTTGCAGGAGCGGCAGCGGCCGCAGGCGACGTTGAAGGGAACGGAAACCAGGTCGCCGATCTTCAGGTTTTCGACGTCACTGCCCTTCTCGATCACTTCACCGGTGATCTCGTGACCGAGCACCAGGCCGGTCTGGGCAGTCGTGCGGCCACGCACCATGTGTTGGTCGGAGCCGCAGATGTTGGTGGAGACCACGCGCAGGATGACGCCGTGCTCAATCTTCCTGCCACGGGGGTCCTGCATTTTGGGATAGTCGATTTTCTGTACTTCGACCTTGCCGTTGCCGAGATACACGACACCACGATTACCAGACATGCTTTCACCTCGCTGTTGTTTTTATGGAACTGCGTTGCCCGTAGGGTGGGCAGCGCGTTGAGTGCTCGGGTACAGATGCTGTTTCTTGTGTTGTTTGTGAGGGCCTCATCGGGGGCAAGCCCTCTCCCACATTCGACCGCATTCCAAATGTGGGAGAGGGCTTGCCCCCGATTGGCGTCAGTCAGAGCACCACCGTCCTATTGGCGTTCAGAAACACCCGCCGCTCAATGTGATACCCCACCGCCCGGGCCAAGGTAAGCCCTTCGATATCGCGCCCCTTGGCAATCAAATCCTCGGGATAGTGGCTGTGATCCACCACCTCCACGCCCTGGGCGATGATCGGCCCTTCGTCCAGATCGTTGTTGATGTAATGCGCCGTGGCGCCGACCAATTTCACCCCCTTGTTGTACGCCTGGTGATACGGCTTGGCGCCCTTGAACCCCGGCAACAAGGAGTGATGGATATTGATCGCCTTGCCATCCAGCTTGCGGCACAGCTCCGGCGACAGCACTTGCATGTAGCGCGCAAGGATCACCAGTTCGGCGCCGGTCTCTTCGATCACTTGCCACACCTGACGCTCCTGGGACGGTTTGTCGTTCGGGTCGAGAGGGAAATGGTAGTAGGGAATCTGGTGCCAGTCGGCCAACGGTTTCAAATCAGGGTGGTTGGACACCACCGCGACCACGTCCATCGACAGTTGGCCGATCCGCTGGCGGTACAGCAGATCGTTCAGGCAGTGATCGGCCTTGGAGACCATGATCACCACTTTTGGCCGGTAGTTCGGCGCCGTCAGCTCGAAGATCATGCCAAAGGCTTCGCCGCGCGTGGCCAGGCCGGCGCGAAACGCCTGCTCGTCGAAACCGTCGGGCTGACGGAACTCCACGCGAATAAAAAATCGGCCCGAGAGGCGGTCATCGAACGAGTGGTGCTCGGTCACATAACAGCCCTGCTCGAACAGGTAGCGGGTGACCGCGTCCACCGTGCCGAGCACGCTGGGGCAGTCGGCAGTCAAAATCCATGTATCGGGTGCGCGGCTCATTACAGTTAACTCCTCATACAGCGATGCTGCTGACTGTAGGAGCGAGCTTGCTGGCGAAAAATCCAAGGGCGCCGCGTTCATTCAGGATGCGCGCGTTATCGTTGACGTTTTTCGCGAGCAAGCTCGCTCCTACAGGGTCATATCAGGCTTGAACGCTCAGGCCGAATTCAGCCGAGGCGTCCTGCAACCACAGCCACCAGTAATCCGAGAAGCTGCGACGGATCACCAGCTCCCAGGTGTCTTCAGCGGTATGGCGGATCACCAGTTGCGACTTGGCGAACACCGTGCCCACCGCCTTGCCCACCGGGAAGTTATTGGGGTGCACGTCGTAGCTGGTGGACTTCATCAGCACATCACGCACGTTCGGGCCGCTCAGTTCGAGGATCTGCTGGCCGCCGCTGACGTTGACGACCTGGATATGCAGGTCGCCCAGCGCAGCACGCAGGTTTTGTTCGGCGGCGAATTCTTCACCGCTGGGCACGACCAGCAGCCACTCATCCGGGCCGAGCCATTGCAAGCTGGTTTCGCCTTTGACGATGACCTGCAGGGCGCCAGGCAACTCGATGCCCAGGGCTTTGTGTACGCCAGCGGCGAAGGCGGCGTCATGGCCGTCGCCACGGATGGTCAGGTGGCCGAGCAGTTTCTTTTCACGCACGGTCACGCCGGCGTTCTTGCGGCCCTTGCCGACCAGGCTGGCGAGGTCGGCATGGTGCAGCGACGACTCGGCCTTGGCGCCGGTGGTGGGGCGTTGTTGGTAAACATTGGCTGCTGTCATAAAGCACCTGTTTTGAATTCTGTGGTGACTGTTCTGGCCTCATCGGGGGCAAGCCCCCTCCCACATTTGGAATGCATTCCCTGTGGGAGGGGGCTCGCCTGCGATGCAGGCGACCCGGTCTATCAGATGTTCTGCCGCTCGCCTTTCGGGTCAAAGAACACCGAAGACACGATCTCCGCCTCGATCACACTGCCATCCGCTTGCGGCGAGAACACCCGCTCACCGATACGCTTCAAGCCGCCCTTGACCACCGCCATCGCAAACGAATAACCCAGGGAGTTATGCGCATAGCTGGAGGTGACGTGGCCAACCATCTTCATCGGAATCGCCTGCTTCGGATCGAACACCAACTGCGCGCCTTCCGGCAGCCACACTTTTGGATCGACCGGCTTCAAGCCCACCAGTTGCTTACGCTCTTCGCGCACGCAGTCTTCACGGTTCATGCCGCGCCAGCCGATCCACGAGAACGGTTTGGTGCGGCCTACGCACCAGCCCATGTTCAGGTCGTCCGGGGTCATCGAGCCGTCAGTGTCCTGGCCAACGATGATGAAACCTTTCTCGGCACGCAGTACGTGCATGGTTTCGGTGCCGTACGGGGTCAGGTTGTACTTTTTGCCCGCCTCGACGATTTGCTCCAGCACGCCCATGGCGTAGTCGGCCTGCACGTTGACTTCGTACGACAACTCACCGGTAAACGAGATACGGAACACCCGCGCCGGCACACCGCCAACCAAGCCTTCCTTCCAGGTCATGAACGGGAAGCCGTCCTTGTCCAGGTCGATGTCGGTGACTTCCGCCAACAGCTTGCGGCTGTTGGGACCGGACAGGGTCATGGTCGCCCAGTGGTCGGTGACCGAGGTGAAGTACACCTTCAGGTCCGGCCATTCGGTCTGCTGGTAGATTTCCAGCCACTGGAGTACGCGAGCCGCGCCGCCGGTGGTGGTGGTCATCAGGAAGTGGTTGTCGGCAAGGCAGGCGGTGACGCCGTCATCGAAGACCATGCCGTCTTCCTTGCACATCAGGCCATAGCGCGCCTTGCCCACGTCGAGCTTGGTCCAGGCGTTGCTGTAGATGCGGTTGAGGAACTCACGCGCATCCGGGCCCTGGATGTCGATTTTGCCGAGGGTGGAGGCATCCAGCAGGCCGACGCTGTCGCGCACGGCCAGGCATTCACGTTTCACGGCGGCGTGCAGGTCTTCGCCATTGCGTGGGAAGTACCATGGGCGTTTCCACTGGCCGACATCTTCAAATTCGGCGCCGTTTTTAACGTGCCAGGCGTGCAGCGCGGTGTAGCGCACCGGCTCGAAGATATGCCCACAGTGACGGCCCGCTACCGCGCCGAAGGTCACCGGCGTGTAGTTGGGACGGAACATGGTGGTGCCCATCTGCGGGATGGTCACGTTCAGCGAGCGCGCGGCAATCGCCAGGCCGTTGACGTTACCCAGCTTGCCCTGGTCGGTGCCGAAACCCAGCGCGGTGTAGCGCTTGACGTGCTCGACCGACTCGAAACCCTCGCGGGTAGCAAGCTCGATGGCGGCGGCGGTGACGTCGTTTTGCAGGTCGACAAATTGCTTCGGCGCCCGTGCGGTAGCTTTCTCGTGAGGCACTTGGAACAGCGCCAGGGTCGGCTCTTCAAGACGGCTCAAGGCTTTGGGCAACGTGCCTTCCACCGGGGTAAAGCCGGCTTCGCTGGCCGCGCGCACGCCGCCTTCAAAACCGTCCGCCAGGGAATCGCCAAGGCCGTAGACGCCATTGATGCCACCGACGCACACGCGTTTCTGCGGGGCTTCGCCCGGTACAAAACCGAGGATGTCTTCACGCCAGGTCGGTTTGCCGCCCAGGTGCGAGGCCAAGTGGACCACCGGGCTGTAGCCGCCGGAGCTGGCCACCAGGTCGCAGTCCAGCCACTCGCCGGGGCTGGTGACTTTGTGGGCTTTCACATCGATGGCAGCCACGCGAGCGGCGGTGACGTGCTTACTGCCACGGGCCTCGATCACGGCGCTGCCAGTGAGGATACGAATGCCTTTGGCGCGCGCTTCTTCCACCAGCGCGCCACGTGGGTTGTGACGGGCATCGGCCACGGCGACCACCTGCAGGCCAGCGTCAAACCAGTCCAGGGCAACGCGGTAGGCGTGATCGTTGTTGGTCGACAGCACCAGTTTCTTGCCCGGTGCCACGCCGTAGCGGCGCACGTAGGTGGAGACCGCGCCGGCGAGCATATTGCCCGGTACATCGTTGTTGCCGTACACCAGCGGACGCTCACACGCACCGGTCGCCAGGACCACACGCTTGGCACGCACACGGTGGATGCGCTGGCGCACCTGGCCAATCGGTGCACGGTCACCGAGATGGTCGGTCAGGCGCTCGTGAATGGTCAGGAAGTTATGGTCGTGGTAACCGTTGACGGTGGCGCGGGGCAGCAGCACCACGTCCGGCAGGGCTTTCAGTTCGGCGATAACGCTGGCGACCCATTCCGTGGCGGGCTTGCCGTCGAGGCTTTCGCGGGAGTCGAGCAAGGAACCGCCGAACTCTTCCTGCTCATCGGCGATGATCACGCGGGCACCGCTGCGCGCGGCGGCCAGTGCAGCCGCCAGGCCAGCAGGGCCGGCGCCGACCACCAGCACGTCGCAATGACGGTTGAAGTTGTCGTAGGTGTCCGGATCGTTCTCGGTCGGCGAGCGGCCAAGGCCGGCAGCCTTGCGGATGTACTTCTCGTAGGTCATCCAGAACGATTGCGGGTACATGAAGGTTTTGTAGTAGAAACCCGGCGGCATCAGCTTGCCGCCGACCTTGCCAAGAATGCCCATCATGTCGTTGTTCACGCTCGGCCAGCCGTTGGTGCTGGTGGCAACCAACCCCTGGTACAGCGCCTGTTGCGTAGCACGCACGTTGGGAATCTGGGTGGCTTCGGTGGCACCGATCTGCAGCACCGCGTTCGGCTCTTCGGCGCCGGCGGCAAAGATGCCGCGTGGGCGCGAATACTTGAAGCTGCGGCCGATGATGTCGACGCCGTTGGCCAGCAATGCAGCGGCCAGGGTGTCACCTTCGAAGCCTTTGTAGCTCTGGCCGTTGAAGCTGAAGGTCAGGACTTTGTTACGGTCGATCCGGCCACCGTTGGACAGGCGATTGATCTGGCTCATACCTTCTCTCCAGAAGCCTTGGCGGTGAATTGCGGCTTGCTGCCAATCTTGTAGGTTTCAAGAATTTCGTAGGTCACGGTGTCGCGGGTCGCGTTGAAATACTGGCGGCAACCGGCGGCGTGAATCCACAGTTCGTGGTGCAACCCACGCGGGTTATCGCGGAAGAACATGTAGTCGCCCCACTCTTCATCGGTGCAGGCGTTCGGGTCCAGCGGGCGCGGGATGTGCGCTTGGCCGGACGCGTGGAATTCCTCTTCGGAGCGCAGTTCGCCACAGTGAGGACAGAAGATATGCAACATAGGGAATTTCTCCTGTTAGTGGGCGACGGCCGCAGCGCCGTGTTCGTCGATCAATGCACCGTTGTGGAAACGGTCGATGGAGAAAGGTGCAGCCAATGGGTGCATCTCACCTTTGGCCAGGCTGGCGGCAAACACGTTGCCTGAGCCTGGGGTGGCCTTGAAGCCACCGGTACCCCAACCGCAGTTGAAGAACATGTTCGGCACCGGGGTCTTGGAGATGATCGGGCAGGCATCCGGGGTGGTGTCGACGATACCGCCCCACTGGCGGTTCATGCGCACCCGCGACAGCACGGGGAACATCTCGACGATGGCCTGGATGGTGTGTTCGATCACCGGGTACGAGCCGCGCTGGCCATAGCCGTTGTAACCGTCGATACCGGCGCCGATCACCAGGTCGCCCTTGTCGGACTGGCTGATGTAACCGTGCACGGCGTTGGACATGATCACGCTGTCGATAATCGGCTTGATCGGCTCCGACACCAACGCTTGCAGCGGGTGGGATTCGATCGGCAAACGGAAGCCGGCGAGGGACGCCATGTGCCCGGAGTTACCCGCGGTGACCACACCGACGCGCTTGGCGCCGATAAAACCCTTGTTGGTTTCCACGCCGATGCACACGCCGTTTTCCTTGCGGAAGCCGATCACTTCGGTCTGCTGGATCAAGTCCACGCCGAGGGCGTCGGCCGCACGGGCAAAGCCCCAGGCCACGGCATCGTGACGGGCCACGCCGCCGCGACGTTGCACGGTGGCGCCGAGTACCGGGTAGCGCGTGTTTTTCGAGCAATCCAGGTACGGAATCTCGTCGGCCACTTGCTTGGCATTCAGCAACTCGCCATCCACGCCGTTAAGGCGGTTGGCGCTGACGCGACGTTCGGAATCACGGATGTCCTGCAGGGTGTGGCACAGGTTGTAGACGCCACGCTGGGAGAACATCACGTTGTAGTTCAGGTCTTGGGACAGGCCTTCCCACAGTTTCATCGCGTGTTCGTACAGGTGCGCCGACTCGTCCCACAGGTAGTTGGAGCGCACGATGGTGGTGTTGCGCGCGGTGTTACCGCCGCCCAGCCAGCCTTTCTCGACCACGGCCACGTTGGTGATGCCGTGCTCTTTGGCCAGGTAGTAGGCGGTTGCCAGACCATGCCCGCCGCCGCCGACGATGACCACGTCGTAGACCTTTTTAGGGGTCGGCGTGCGCCACATCTTCTGCCAGTTTTCGTGATGGCTGAGTGAGTGCTTGAAGAGGCCGAAGCCCGAGTAGCGTTGCATAGTCATTACTCCAAAACCGCGCTCAGCGATAAACCGGGAAATCAGCGCACAGGGCAGACACGTGCTTGGCCACGTTGGCCTCGACGTCGGCATCGCCGAGGTTGTCGAGGATGTCGCAGATCCAGCCGGCCAGCTCGATGCACTGCGGCACTTTGAAACCGCGCGTGGTCACCGCCGGGGTGCCGATGCGCAGGCCCGAGGTCACGAACGGCGACTGCGGGTCGTTCGGTACGGCGTTCTTGTTGACGGTGATGTGGGCGCGACCAAGGGCGGCGTCCGCCTCTTTGCCGGTGAGGCCCTGACGGATCAGGCTGACCAGGAACAGGTGGTTATCGGTGCCGCCGGACACTACATCGTAGCCGCGTTTGATAAACACGCTGGCCATGGCCTGGGCATTGTCGATCACTTGTTGCTGGTAGGCCTTGAAGCCTGGCTCCTGGGCTTCCTTGAAGCACACCGCCTTGCCGGCGATCACATGCATCAGCGGGCCGCCCTGGGCGCCGGGGAATACGGCAGCGTTGAGTTTCTTCTCGATTTCTTCGTTGGCCTTGGCCAGGATCAAACCGCCACGGGGACCGCGCAGGGTCTTGTGGGTGGTGGTGGTGACCACATCGGCGTACGGCAGCGGGTTCGGGTACAGGCCAGCGGCGACCAGGCCAGCAACGTGGGCCATGTCGACGAACAGCAGCGCCCCGACCTTGTCGGCGATCGCGCGAAAACGTGGGAAATCCAGGGTCTTGGAGTAGGCGGAGAAACCGGCCACTACCATCTTCGGTTTGTGTTCTACGGCCAGGCGCTCGACTTCGTCGTAGTCGATCAGGCCGGTGTCGGTGTTGATGCCGTACTGCACGGCGTTGTACAGCTTGCCCGAGGACGACACTTTGGCGCCGTGGGTCAGGTGGCCGCCGTGGGCCAGGCTCATGCCGAGGATGGTGTCGCCGGCGTTCAGCAGCGCCAGGTAAACCGCACTGTTGGCGGAGGAGCCGGAGTGCGGCTGTACGTTGGCGTAATCGGCGCCGAACAGCTGCTTGGCGCGCTCGATGGCCAGGGCCTCGACCTTGTCCACGTGCTCGCAACCACCGTAGTAGCGCTTGCCTGGGTAGCCTTCGGCGTATTTGTTGGTGAGGCCGCTGCCCTGGGCTTCCATGACGCGCTTGCTGGTGTAGTTCTCCGACGCGATCAGCTCGATATGATCTTCCTGACGTTGCTCCTCGGCATTCATCGCCGCCAGCAGTGCATCGTCATAACCCTGGATCTGGTCTTTCTTGCTGAACATCGCGTCTCTCCCAGCCTTTCGTATTGTTGAGGCCCGTGCACGGTGGCATAGCCCTTTGATGCGATGGTAGGGCTGGCGCAGGCAGGTCAAATGCCTACGGACGCCACGCAAAGGTGCGTTTACGACATTGCCTGCAAATGACCCTGGCCCCTGTAGGAGCGAGCTTGCTCGCGAAAAACCTGAGGGCGCGGTATTCATTCAGGCAATCCGCATAATCGTTGACGTTTTTCGCGAGCAAGCTCGCTCCTACAGGAGGTCAGGCGATGATCTTGCGGACGAGTAGCAGCAGCAGGAAATGCAGGGGATAGAGGGAATAGGCCCAGCGGCGCATGGCTGGCGGCGAGGCGCTGCGGGCATGTCGCAACAGGACCAATCCCGCCAACGGCGCAATCAGGCACGCCGCCAACCCCATCAGCGCCACCGGCGTGCCGCTATCGAGCAGGATCTGCCATTGGTTGGCGGCCACGCACACCAGGCCCGGCAACAGACTGAAATACCAAGGCCTGCGAAACACCAGCAGCATCGCCAGTGGCAGCAATACACCAAAGAAACCGAACATTAACTGCGTCGAAAATACCGCGGCTATCGTGACAGCGATCAGCGCCAATCCTCGATCAACCAGCGCCTTCTGCTGCCATCCTCGGGCAACCAGCAACCCCAAGGCCAGGGTCGGCAGCACATTCAACGTATCGGCATCGTCGATAAACATCCGGTACGGCACTTCGCTGATCACACTGAACAGCAACAACCAACCCAGGTAGCGCCACTGGCCGGTCACGGGTGCGTTCCTGACCCGATGCAGATTCGCCGCAATCGCCAGGCAAAACCACGGGAACGCCAGGCGCCCTGGTACATACAGGCCATCCAGGCTCAGGCCGACGTAGCGCAGGTGATCGAGCACCATGCACAGCAGCGCCAGCCACTTGAGCAAATCCAAAGCGCCATCACGGACACGTCCGACAGCCATCGTTTCAGTACCGTGCATAATTCCCCAGTGACTTTGCATTTACAGTGCGTGCGCACGCCCGACAATCTTGGTTAAAGTGCGCACCAACATCGACCACAGGAATGGGCCATGACCGACAAGAGCCAGCAATTCGCCAGCGACAACTATTCCGGCATCTGCCCGGAAGCCTGGGCCGCCATGGAACAAGCCAACCACGGCCACCAGCGCGCCTATGGCGACGATGAATGGACCCACCGCGCCGCCGACGGTTTCCGTAACCTGTTCGAAACCGACTGCGAAGTGTTCTTCGCCTTCAACGGCACCGCCGCCAACTCCCTGGCGCTGTCTTCGCTGTGCCAGAGCTACCATAGCGTGATTTGCTCGGAAACCGCCCACGTCGAAACCGACGAGTGCGGCGCACCGGAGTTTTTCTCCAACGGCTCGAAACTGCTCACTGCCCGCACTGAAAACGGCAAGCTGACCCCGGAATCGATCCGCGAGATCGCCCTCAAGCGCCAGGACATCCATTACCCCAAACCGCGCGTAGTGACCCTGACCCAGGCGACGGAAGTCGGCAGCGTCTACACCCCGGAAGAAATCCGCGCCATCAGCGCCACCTGCAAGGAACTCGGCCTGAACCTGCACATGGACGGCGCGCGCTTTTCCAACGCCTGCGCGTTTCTCGGCTGCTCACCCGCCGACCTGACCTGGAAAGCCGGGGTGGACGTGTTGTGCTTCGGCGGCACCAAGAACGGCATGGCCGTGGGTGAAGCCATCCTGTTCTTCAACCACAAGCTGGCCGAAGACTTCGACTACCGCTGCAAACAGGCCGGCCAACTGGCCTCGAAGATGCGCTTCCTCTCCGCCCCCTGGGTGGGCCTGCTGGAAAACGACGCCTGGCTCAAACACGCACGCCACGCCAACCACTGCGCGCAGTTGCTCAGCAGCCTGGTGGCGGATATTCCCGGCGTGGAGTTGATGTTCCCGGTGCAGGCCAACGGCGTGTTCCTGCAACTGTCGGAACCGGCGATTGCAGCGTTGACGGCCAAGGGCTGGCGCTTCTACACCTTTATCGGCAAAGGCGGCGCGCGATTCATGTGTGCATGGGATACCGAAGAAGAACGCGTGCGCGAACTGGCGGCGGATATTCGCGAAGTCATGGGTGCCTGAAACGACGGCCGCGCAAGCCCGCGTCGCAGCCTCATGACCTGCGACGCGCAACTGGAGCCACTTGCGCGCCTATCGCTCCCGCACCTCACTCACACACCTATGCTCACAAGGCTTTGGGCTGAAGCGCTTGCCATTCATCAATGGGGCCGCGGTTGGTGAGCAAGGTCCCACCGTTGAAGTGCACCGCCAGTTTATTTACGGCGTTCAAGGCCGTCGTTACCGCCCCTTCCGCCCAGCCCCCCGTCCAGGAAACATCGTCCCCGGCGAGAATGAACCCATCGGGTTGCCCACTCGACACACCGTTCATGAACTGGGAAAACAGCAAGCGCTGGTACTCGTATTGTCCCGGCAGGTTCATTTTGAACGCGCACAGGAAAAACGGCTGCTCTTCCCAGTTGATCTCGACAAAGGGATTGGTCATGCCGAACTCAGCCGCCAGGTTCAACTGATGAGGGGCGTACACGCTATCCAGCAAGCTTGTGCATAACTGCACATGAGACGGCAGCGGCGCACTGCGATCACCCAGGAATTTGAGGCTGTCGTCATTCCAGGTGTAAGACAAAAACATGCCACTGCCTCTGTGAGGCCCTTCGCTGCGGCCATAGTCCAGCAGGTAGGTGCCACGGGTGATTCGGTCCGACAACGTCACGCTCATCTTGTGCTGCAAATCCACGCCCACGTCGGTCCAGAACGGTCGTTTGGTTTGCGCGAAGATTTTTGCCGACTGCATGTAATGGGTGTACATCACCGCTTCCCATTCCTTGGGGGATAACAGGTCATTCATCTGATTGAAGCGGGCAGCGCCGTCCATATAACGGAATTTATCGAGGATCCGCTTTTGAGGGGTGTAGACCACGGCAGGAAAGGTGTATTGGCGCTCGCCTGCCAGATGATGATCAAACACCCACACGTCGAATTTGCCATCCGGCCGCCGCAGGATCTGCCGCACTTCCTGCTTCAAAGGCTGAGCGATGACCTGGGTGGTCAGGCCTCGGACGGTGGTACCCGCAGGCCAATGAACCATAGCGTCGCCAAAAGTCTCCGGGGCACGCGTCCAAAGTCGGTTTGGCAGCTCACTGGAGCCGTCGTACATCAGCTTGTGGTTGGTATCCAGCCCGGTATACAGCACCCGTAACACCTCCAGGAAGCAGTTCGGGTAATCGGTGTTCCAACCGCCTGTGCCGAAGCCGATCTGGCCGAACAGATCGATATCTTCGCGGCTCCAACCCGCCTGCTCGACCATCGCAGCAAAAAAACTGAGGTTGTCCCAACCCGCATCAAGGATCGCGTTCCACAGGGCTTTGATCTTGGCTTGATCCAGGCTGCCCTCGGACATTGCCGTTTCCATCTCAGTGAACTTGATCGGGTTCTGCTCAAGAAACACGTTGAATAACTTATCCTCGATCTCAGCGTAATCAGGCGGCAGGTTATCGCGTTCGTAATAGACCTGTTGCTGCTGATAGTCGACGACCGTACTGGGGGTAAACGCCGACCCCGGATTGGGAAAATCGGTCGAACGGGCCGTCATGCCAACTTTGTTGAAATAGTGCATCAACGCCTTGCCTGAAACAGGAAAGCGCATGGCGCCCAGCTCGCAGATGACGCTGTTATCCGGATCTTGCGGATTACCTGCCACATGGGAATACAGTCGCCCACCGATGCGGTCACTGGCCTCTACCACCACCGGGTGCAACCCCATGCGCATGACTTCATAGGCCGTCACCAGGCCGGCGACCCCGCCCCCGACGATCAATACCTGGCTGCCATACGCCAGGTGGGATACCCGCGCCAACGGCGTGCCCTGACTGGCGGCCGTCTCAAGAAACCGGGCGTAATGAAAAGGAAAGTCTGGAATCAGTGCAGTGACATCGTTGGCAAGCAAGCGCGCTGCACCTTTACTGCGAGAGGGAATAGCAGACATGGTCATCATCCTTGGCATGAAATGAGGACGTCCACCTACTGCTTCAATGCGAAGGGCGAATACGACGGCTGAGATGCTCAGCGTAGTTAGTTGTAGGAAATGTCTCTATATCACTTGGGAATAAAAAACTGATGCGTCATACAGGCCTTGTGTCAGCAGGCTTCAGGCAATCAGTTCAGAAATTCGTGAAGTGATTATTTGCGAATAGCGATTCAATTGTCTTTTTAGTTACAAGACTCTTCGTAGCCTCACTTAATAAAAACAGACCGTGATGCCTATGAACGCGCCCTCCAACCGATCGGCTGCCCCGCCCTCCGCTACGCTGAAAATCGAAACCCGTTCCATTGACTACGTGCCGCGCAATGAACGCCACGGCAAGGTCTGGCATCAGGCGCCGTTCTGGTTCACCGGTAACTTCGTACTGACCACCCTGGTCACCGGGTTTACCGGCGCCGCCTTGGGGCTGAGCCTGGTGTACGCGATCCTGGCGATAGTCATCGGCGTGGGCCTGGGCACGTTTGCCATGGCGTTCCATGCCAACCAGGGGCCGCGCATGGGGTTGCCGCAGATGATCCAGTCGCGGGCACAGTTCGGCCTGCGCGGGGCCATCGTGCCCTTTATCGCCGTGGTGTTCGTGTACATCGGCTTTAACGTGTTCAACGTGATCCTGGCGACCGACGCCATCAATACCGTGCTGCCCGGCAACCGTGCACCGTGGTACGCCTTGATGATCATCCTGGCAGTGGTGGTCGCCGTGATCGGCCACGACCTCCTGCACACTGTGCAACGCTGGCTGACCTACGTGATGATCAGCGTGTTCGCGGTCCTCACGGTCGCCGCCGTGATGTACCTGCAGGCCGACACCGCGGTGGTCGACGCACATTTTTCCTGGTCGGCCTTTCTGATCCAGCTTTCAGCCGCCGCGGGTTACCAGATCAGCTACGCCGTCTACGTCTCGGATTACTCGCGCTACCTGCCGCATAACACGCCGTCGCGCAGCGTCATCTTCTGGACCTACCTGGGGGCCGCCGGCTCGGCGCTGTGGCTGATGTCGCTGGGGGCCTTCCTCGCCTCGGCGCTGCCCTCGCCCGACGCCATCGGCAGCGTACAGGCCGTGGGCAACCAACTGCTTCCGGGGTTTGGCACCTTTACCGTGTTGATCGCAGTACCCGCGCTGGTCGGCATCATGGCGGTCAACTGCTACGGCGCGATGCTCACCGGGATCAGTGCCATTGACGGTTTTGTACCGATCAAGCCGCGGATCAGGAGCCGCATCGTTGGGATCAGCCTGGTGGCCGCGGTGATTTTTGTGATTGCCTTGAGCATCCCCGAGAGCTACCTGAACAGCTTCAACACCTTCGTCCTCTTGATGCTGTATTTCCTGGTGCCCTGGACAGCCGTCAACCTCGCAGATTTCTATGCCATACGAAAAGGGCACTACGCAATCAGCGACATTTTCAACCCGGCCGGTATCTATGGGCGCTGGTCGAGCGCCGGGCTCATTGCCTATTTCCTCGGCCTGGCGGCAATGATTCCGTTTATGTCGCTGGGTTTTTATCAAGGACCGATCAGCGTGATGCTGGGCGGCGCGGATGTTGCGTTCGTCGTCGGCCTGGCGGTCTCGGCAATGGTCTACTGCATGATGAGCCGCCACCTCGACCACGCCGCCGAAGCGCGGGCCGTGCAAGCCAGTGAGCGAGCGTTGGAAGGAGACCTGTCGTGACCCTGCTACGCGTGGTTTGTCATCAACTGGCGCCGCGTATCGGCGATACCCACTACAACCGGACGCTGACCGAGCGCTCGATTCGCGCAGCGGCCAGCCTTAACGCGCAGGTGATCGTCCTGCCTGAGCTGGTTCAGAGCGGCTACATGTTCACGGACCTGGAGGAAGCCCACGAGGCCTCCGAGACACGCGACGGTCCGACCCTGAGCCTGTGGAAAAGCCTCGCGCAAGCGCTGGGGATCATCATCGTCGCAGGCTTCTGCGAGCGCCTGAGCGCGGGACGCGTAGCCAACAGTGCCGCGCTGGTAGAGCCCAGCGGGCGGTTGACGGTGTATCGCAAGGCGCACCTGTGGGACCGCGAAAAACTGATCTTCACCGCCGGTGATGCGCCGCCTCCGGTGGTCGACACCGCCGTCGGGCGGATCGGCATGATGATCTGCTACGACCTGGAACTGCCGGAGTGGGTACGCCTGGCAGCACTGGCGGAAGCCGACCTGCTCTGCGCCCCGGTGAACTGGCCGGACGGCCCGCGCCCCGTGGGTGAACGGCCGGCAGAGATCGTGCGGGTCCAGGCCAATGCGGCGGTCAACCGCATGTTCATCGCTGCGTGCGACCGTTATGGCGAAGAACGTGGCGTCAATTGGGTAGGCGGTTCGGTCATCGTCGACGCCGATGGCTACCCGCTGGCCGGAGCAGCCTCCCAGCCGATGGAACAACAATGGGTGGCCGACCTGCCACTGGCACAGGCCAGGAACAAGTCAATCAGCGACCACAACCATGTTCATCGGGATCGTCGGCCGGGGCTGTACTGAGCCTCAGAACTCGATGCGCACATCGCCCTTCGGCACACTGCAGCACGACAGGATGTAGCCTTCAGCTTCGTCCTCCTCGGTGATCCCGCCGTTGTGGTCCATCTCGACCTCGCCACCCAGCTTCAGCACCTTGCATGTGCCGCAGATCCCCATGCCGCAGGCTTTCGGGATCAACAGGCCCAGCTTGGCGGCCGCCGCATGCACGGTTTCACCCGGGGCCACGCGAATGCTCTTGCCCGAGGCAATGAATTCCACTTGGTGCAGGTCTGCCAGATCGATTTCCGGCGCATCGGCGGCTTGTTCGGCCTGCTCCACGGCATCCGCCCGCGCTTCCGGCGGCGTAGCGCCAAAGGACTCCTCGTGATACCGCGCCATGTCGAAACCGGCCACTTCCAGCAGGCGCTTCACCGCGTTCATATACGGCGTAGGCCCGCAGCAGAACACTTCGCGCTCCAGGAAGTCCGGCACCATCAGTTCCAGCATCTTGTGGTTCAGATAACCGCGATAACCCGCCCAAGGCTCACCCAACCCGTGTTTCTCGCAGATCAGGTGCAGGCTGAAGTTATCGATCCGCGACGCCATATGCTCCAGCTCGCGGTGGTAGATGATGTCTTTGGGCGAGCGGGCGCTGTGGATAAACGTCATGTCGACGTTGGCGTTGGTGTCGTAGAACCAGCGGGCCATGGACATCACCGGGGTAATCCCCACGCCGCCACTGAGGTACAGCACTTTCGGGCTGGGGAAGTCGATGGCATTGAACAGCCCGACCGGCCCGTGCACCGCCAGCTCCTGGCCCTCATGCAGGGTGTCGTGCAGCCAATTGGAGACCTTGCCGCCCGGCACGCGCTTGATGGTCACCGAGAAGCTGTAGGGCACCGACGGCGAACTGGAAATGGTGTAGGAGCGCATGATCGGCTGGCCGTCGATTTCCAGCTCCAGGGTGACGAACTGCCCCGGCTTGAAAAAGAACAGGATCGGCTGGTCGGCCATGAAGCAGAAGGTGCGCACGTCCCAGGTTTCCTGGATGACTTTGACGCAACGGACAATGTGCCGACCATTGGCCCAGGTCTGGGTGGTTACCGGATTCAGGAAATTATTGGACATGTTGTTCTCCACCGCCGAGGTCGGCCTTATGGTGGCGATTCTGCGTAACGCGAGAACCGCCCACTTACCTATCTGCGACATTCACATACTTATCGCGACCAGCCCCCATACCACGGGGCTTGCGCGTCGGGATCAGAGTGGGCCATGTCGCTCATGGATAAGGTTCGCCGCATCAGCAGCCCCACACTCGCTCCCAACAACGACGCTTTCTTTACGCCTTGCTGCACACCTGATCAGCCACTATTCGCCGGCCACACAGAATGGCCATGAGGACACACACGATGGACGTCACCGCAACCTTAAGCTTGGGCGATCCGCTGGAACCCGCACGCAAGGCCACCGCGCAGATGCTGCAAGAGCGCGAGCGCACGTTTTCGCTGCCACAGCCGTTCTACTCTGATGACCGGCTGTTTGATATCGACATGCAGGAGATCTTCCAGAAAGAGTGGTTGATCGCCGGCATGACCTGCGAGATCCCCACCAAGGGCAACTACCTGACCCTGCAAGTGGGCAAGAACCCGATCATCGTGATCCGTGGCGCCGAAGGCGTGGTGCACGCGTTCCACAACGTCTGCCGCCACCGCGGTTCGCGCCTGTGCACCAGCGACAAGGGCAAGGTGGCCAAGCTGGTCTGCCACTACCACCAATGGACCTACGAACTGGACGGGCGCCTGCTGTTCGCCGGCACCGAGATGGGCGCCGACTTCGACATGAAGCAGTACGGCTTGAAGCCGGTGAACGTGAAGACCGCCGGCGGTTATATCTTTATCAGCCTGGCCGAGAACCCGCCGGCCATCGATGATTTCCTGTCGACCCTGAACCACTACATGGAACCCTACGACATGGAGAACACCAAGGTGGCGGTGCAAACCACCTTGATGGAAAAGGCCAACTGGAAACTGGTGCTGGAAAACAACCGCGAGTGCTACCACTGCAACGCGTCGCACCCGGAACTGCTGAAAACCCTGCTGGAGTGGGACGACGTCACCGACCCGCGCGCCGACCAGGCCTTCAAGGACCACGTGGCCGCCTCCGCCGCTGCCTGGGACGCCGAGAAGATCCCTTACGCCCACGCCAGCTTCGGCCTGCGCAACCGTATCGTGCGCATGCCGCTGCTCAAGGGCACCGTGTCCATGACCATGGACGGCAAGCAGGGCTGCGCCAAGCTGATGGGCCGTATCAAGAACCCGGACCTGGGCTCGATGCGCATCCTGCACCTGCCGCACTCGTGGAACCACTGCATGGGCGATCACATCATCGTGTTCACCGTATGGCCGATCAGCGCCCAGGAAACCATGGTCACCACCAAGTGGCTGGTGCACAAGGACGCCGTGGAAGGCGTGGACTACGACGTGGAACGCATGCGCCAGGTGTGGGACGCCACCAACGACCAGGACCGTCGCCTGGCCGAGGAGAACCAGCGCGGCATCAACTCCAGCGCCTACCAGCCGGGCCCGTACTCCAAGACCTATGAGTTCGGCGTGGTGAACTTTGTGGATTGGTACAGCGAGCGCATGTTGAGCAACCTGGGCGCGGCGCCGGCGCCTTACCTCAAGGGCGTGGCTGCACACGAATAACCGATACCCACCGCTCAAAAATGTGGGAGGGGGATTGCCCCCTCCCACACTTGAACCTCACACTGCTTAATATTTGATCAAATCTCTCGCAGACCACTGCCAGCCTGCCCTCCAGCCTTTGCCCAACAACTTATCCACAAAGCCACCCACAGCAATTGTGGGCAACTGCGCTCACCCCGCAAAATAAACCGAAGAAAATCCGTGACTTATTCAGATCACCGGGTTTCGCCGCCCATTGATCACTTTTCGATCAACACCCTGAAAGGCCCGTCGCCTATGGCCTGTAGCTGAACGCAAACACCTTATCCACAGAACCGCCAACAGACTTTGGGGGCAACTTCACGCCTTCTGTGGAAAACTGCTGCAAGACGCGATAAATAGGGGCTTTCAGCCTTTTACAGGCGCAAAAACACACAATCGATCAATATTTAACCAAGACTGGCAAAGCCACGTATTACCTGGCCCGTAGCCGATAGCGAACATCTTATCCACAGAACCGCCAACAGACTTTGGGGGCAAGTCGACCGCAGGCAGCGGCCTTATCCACACTAAAATCCCCGTAAAAACCGTCACTTAGGGTGATCACTTTTCATACAGCGCGCTACAGGTGTGATTTTACGTGGCCTGTGGACAACCGCGAACACCTTATCCACAGCCACGTGCACAGCCATTGTGGGTAACCACCGTTTATCCGCCAGTTGTACAAAAAACACTCTGTTTAAAACTTCATCTACACTCACCCTTGCAGTTACGTCCATTGGCCTGGGTTAGTGCTGAAGTCCTTGGCGGGTTAGAGGGAGGTTGAACAGTGATGTGGCAGGGGCCTCCCAGCCATCACTGCGCTAAAGGTTTTACGCTGATTGAATTGCTACTGACGCTGGCCTTGCTGGCCACGCTGTCGACAGTGGCTTATCCGCTGACGGCGTTGATGGGTAAACGCGATCGAGAACTGGACTTGCAACGGTCGTTGCGGGAAATACGCCGCGCGATTGATTCCTACAAAGAGGCCGCCGACGACGGCCGTATCCAAAAAAGTATCGGCGACAGCGGCTATCCACCCACCTTGCAAGCCTTGGTCGAGGGGGTCACCGACCAGACCGACCTCAAAGGCAAGAAACTCTTCTTCCTGCGCCGCATTCCCCGCGACCCCGTCTGCGAGTGTCCCGAACTGTCGCCTGCCCAAACCTGGCAACTGCGCAGCTACCAGAGCAGCGCCGATAACCCACAAGAGGGGAAAGATGTCTTTGACGTTTCATCCCGCAGCACACGGGAGAGTTTGAATGGAACGTTATACAGCCAGTGGTAATCGGGGTTTTACCCTGATTGAACTGCTGGTGGTCATGGCCATTATCGCCACCCTCATGACCCTGGTGACCCCCCAGTACTTTCGCCAGCACGCCAAGGCCCAGGAAACCGTGCTGCGCCATAACCTGTCTTCCATCCGCCAGGCGCTCGACCAATACCGCGAAGACCACGGTGCCAATCCCGAGTCCCTGCAAGCCCTGGTGGACCGCCGCTACCTGCGCGAAATCCCCCTCGACCCGCTGACCGGCAAGCGCGATACCTGGCAATTGCAACCCTCCGACGAACAAGGCCTGGGCGATGTGCGCAGTGGCGCCCCCGGCAATGCGAATGACGGGAGCGCCTATGCGGATTGGTAAACAGCGTCAACACGGTTCGGTGTTCATGGGCATGTTGGTGACGGTAGCGGTGGTGGCCGTGATGCTGATGGAAGTGGGCACGCTCACGGCCAGCGTGTTGCAGCGTGAGCGCGAGCTGGAGCTGCTGGCGCGGGGGAATGAAATCCGCCGCGCGATCGGCCTGTATTACAGCGCCGGCCACACCTTTCCGAAATCCCTCGATGACCTGGTGCTCGACCGCCGCCAACCGACCGTCAAGCGCTACCTGCGCCGGGTCTATGCCGACCCGCTGAGCGGCAGCACCGAATGGGGCGTGGTGGCGGGCCCCGGCGAAACCATCATGGGGGTGTTCAGCAAGGCCAAGGGCACGCCGTTCAAACAAGGCAATTTTTCAGTCAAGGATCAGAGTTTTACAGGGCAAGGTAGTTATCAAGGGTGGGTGTTTCTGTACGGTCCTGGACAGAGTAACCCCGCAACCCGCACCACTCCCATGGGAGATCAGACGACCCGATGATGCCAATGCACTCACACAACTGATCGTTCCAGCAGTTCGGAACTTGTTTATCTGAATTGAAGGTGGATTCGAACATGAATAACTACGCGAAAAGACTTTGCACATGGACATTGGCGGCGCTGTGTCTGGCGCCGGCCTTGAGTTGGGCACATGGCGCGGTGGATCAGCCCATATCACGCCAGGTCTACTGCAGAACGCTCCCGGATTTCTGGTCGGGCAACCCCAGCGATGCCGGTTGCGCTGCCTTAGCCAAGAAAAGTGGTCAGTATCCAGGCCAGCAGTGGAACGAAGTGGCGCATTTGATCAAGGAGCCCGGTTATAACGATCCGGAAACGGTTAAAAGAGAAGTGCCAGACGGCACGCTTTGCGCGGCGGCAGATATAAAAAAAGACGGCCTGAACATTGTGTCAGATGATTGGTATCGGACCGACGTCGTTCCCTCCAATGGCATGATCGACGTTCGCATCATCGGTACGGCGCCGCACGTTCCCAGCTTTGCGAAAGTGTTCCTGACAAGACCTGGTTTTGACCCGACCCGATCACCGTTGACCTGGAATGACTTGGTCCTTATTCACACCGAACAACTGCCCACGGCCCAAACCAACTGGGGCAGCAATCCTCCTGCGCTACCTTCCTCCGGGTATTTCAAGTTCCCGGTACCTATCCCCTCGGGGCAAATAGGCAAAGCGACCCTGTTCGTTCAGTGGCAACGTATCGATCCGGCAGGCGAGGGTTTCTATAACTGCAGCGATATCAACATTGCAGGGGGTGGAGTCCCGGCACCATGGGTGGATCTGGGTCAATTCATCGATGCTGTCATGAACGAGCTCAAAGCCGGTGATTCCGTGCACTTCCGTATCCTGGACAACACACCGCAAGCCAAAGAAGTCGTAGACATCACCCTCCCCATTACCCCAAGCAACCTGGACCCCAAAATATGGGGCCGGCAGTTGGCGGACCAAATCAATCCAAGCATCGCCAAAGTTGGGGAAAAACAGGGTAGTAACATTGTGTTCAACCCAACGGATCCGAGCGTCAACTCCGTGTTCACAACGGCCAAGGGTTACTCCAAGGCGATGGCCATTATCCCAGGCGGCGAAAAGCCGATCGATCCACGCGCACCTGAAGCCGTGATCGACTCCCACGCGCCCGTTAAATCAGGTGACACGTTCACCATGAACGGCAGAAACTCCAAGTTTTACAACAACGGTCCAATCCGGTGGCAGTGGGACAACGACTTCCTCGGCGGTAACTTTCATGAATCGACAGCCACGTTCACTGCGCCAACGGTGGATAAAACCACCACCGTCAATATCAGCCTGACGGTATATGACGGCAGCAACTATAAAAATGACCGAGCAACGACTACGGTTACGGTCAACCCCGGCAGCGGTGGAGGGGAATACCCTGCGTATGTGCCGGGGACCAATTACAAGGCCGGAGACAAGGTGTCCCATAATGGCAGCAACTATGAATGCAAACCTTGGCCGGCAACCGGTTGGTGCTCACTTCCAGCGTATGAACCGGGGCACGCAAATGGCAATTGGGTAAACGCTTGGGACAAGCTATAACCATTAAGCCGCCTACTTGATACATTCAGCGCCGCATACCTTATGCGGCGTTTTTATAGGCGTTATTCAGTCACCGGCCCAATATAAGAGCCAAAGGTTATAGCCAAATCCCCGTCCCCCTATATTTATCAACGCTATAATTGAACCCATGCAAAAACCGCGAAGAGACTAAGTGTCACAAGACCCAGCGTTATAGAACATATGAAGTCCTACCGGCGGTGCCCGCCAAACAGCGGGCCGGGAGAGTTACACACAACCGCCGTACCTTGGCACTCCCAACAGGGTATCTCTCCATGCGCACTCGCACCTTTATCCACAGCCCCGCTCGCGGCTTCACGTTGCTGGAGTTGCTGGTCGTCCTGCTGATCATCGCCCTGCTTGCCGGCTACGTCGGCCCGAAGATGTTTGATCGCCTGGAACTGGCCAAGGTCCAGACCGCCCAAGGCCAAATGAAGTCCCTCGCCGATGCCCTGAACCAGTACCGCCTGGACAACGGCAATTACCCGGACGAAACACTCGGCTTGAATGCGCTCACTACACGCCCCGCCAACGCGAACAATTGGCAAGGCCCCTATTTGAAAGTGTTGCCGCCAGACCCCTGGGGCAACCCTTATCTCTACAAGAATCCCGGTACACCGCCCAACGATGCAGAAATCATCTCCTTGGGGCGCGACGGCAAGGCCGGTGGCGTGAACACCTACGCCGACATCGTGTACGGCTTGTGACCCACCATGCACACACTACGAATCGCCCTGACGTTGCTGTGCCTTTCCGGCGTCGCCGAGGCCGACTGCTGGCAGCTGGCAGCCAGCCGCTACCACGTCGACCCCCTCTTGCTGTACGCCATCGCCAAGGTCGAATCCGGCCTCAACCCCAGCGCGCGCAATATCAACAGCGACGGCAGCCAGGACATCGGCCTGATGCAAATCAACAGCCGCCACTTGCCCGCACTGGCTCGATTCGGCATCTCCGAACAGCACCTGCTCACCCAGCCCTGCACCAGTGTGATGGTCGGCGCATGGATCCTTGCCGGTTTTATCCGCGAGCAGGGTTACGGCTGGCAGGCAATCGGCGCCTATAACGCGGGGGCCAAGGCGGATCGACAAGCGCAGCGTTCACGCTATGCCCTGGCGGTATGGCGCTACTACTCCGAGTTGTTGCAGCAACGCCAGCAACTGGCCAGGCAATCACCATGATCGACATCGACGCGCGCATCATCCGCGACGGCCATTTGCAGTCCCTGCGCCTGCAAGCCCTCGATATCGCCCAGGCACGCCAGCAACTGCAGGCCGACGGCGCCCAGGTCATTTCGTTGAAAGCCCGCCGCCCACTCAAACTGCCCAGCCGCCGCACCCGGTTCGCCCTGGGCCTGTTTATCCAGGAACTGGTGGTGCTGCTCGATGCCGGCCTGGTGCTGGTGGAAGCCGTGGAAACCCTGCGCGACAAAGCCCCCCAGGGCATCAACCGGCAGGTCATGAGCGATCTGCTCGCGTCCATGTACGAAGGCAACTCGCTGTCCAAGGCGATGCAGCTCAAGCCACAGACCTTTCCTTCGCTGTTGATCGCCACCGTGGCGTCCTCGGAACACAGCGGCCAGTTGGCCGTCGCCCTGCGCCGCTACCACCATTTCGAGGCGCACCTGGAAACCGTGAAAAAACGCGTCAGCGGCGCCCTGATGTACCCCTTGGTGGTGCTCAGCGTGGGCGCGTTGATCCTGTTGTTCCTGCTGTTTTTCGTGATCCCGCGTTTTGCCTCGGTGTTCGACGCGGTCGCCGACCTGCCAGCGACGGCGCGCTTCATGGTGTGGTGGGGCGCGTTGGTGGAGGCGCGCGGCATGGCGCTGCTGCTTGGCGTGGTGCTGGCGATTGCCGGGCTGGCGTTGCTGTTTCGCAGTGCCGGTTTCAAACGTCGCGCCGCCAGCCTGTTCTGGAAAATCCCCAGCCTGGGCGCCCAGCGCACGTTGTTCGTGCTCGCGCGGTTTTATCGCACCGCCGGCATGCTGCTGATGGGTGGGATACCGGTGGTCACGGCCGTGCAATTGTCCGGTGCGCTGCTGCCCGTCGAGCGTCAAGCCGACCTGCACCAGGCCCTGACCGATATCCAGGCCGGCCAGCCCCTGTCCACTTCGCTGGCCCGCCACCAACTGACCACCGCCGTCGCCGAGCGCCTGTTGCGCGTGGGTGAGCAGAGCGGCGAGCTGGCGGCCATGTGCGAGCGTATCGCGCAGTTCCACGATGAAGCGCTGGAACGCGCCATCGAGCTGTTCAGCAAAGTCTTCGAGCCCCTGCTGATGCTGGTGGTGGGCGGGCTGATCGGCTTGATCGTGTTCATGTTGTACATGCCGATTTTCGAGTTGGCGGGTTCCATCCAGGGGTAGCGCGATGAGCGAACAGACACGGCAATGGCAAGCACTCGCGGCGCAACGGGGCCTGTCCCTGGCCGATTACCTGCGCGAAGTGCTGCACACCGTGCCCGACCAGTTGCCCATGATCGCCACCACCCTGGGCCTGATCCCCATCGAGCCCGCACACCTGGCCGAGCACTGGCGCTTCGACCTGCTGGCGCTGCCCCAGGCACTGATCCACAACGTGCTGCCTGTGGACTATCAGGGCCGGCCTTGCCTGGTACTCGGAGAGCCTTTCACCCTGCGTGATCGCCACTGGATTCAATCCACCCAAAGCCTGCGTGCCTTGCCCCTGGCCATGAGCCTGCCCGATGCGGTCAAGGCCCAATTGAGCCTGGCCGAAGCGAGCCAGCGGGTCATGCAACCCTTTGGCGAGGACGACGAAAACGTCCGGGTCAGCCAAGCCGCCCAGGAAATTTCCCTGAGCAGCATCGCCCGCGACGACAACCCGGTGGTGCGCCTGGTCAACTCCATGCTGTTCGATGCACTGCAAAGCCGCGCCAGCGATATCCATGTGGAAAGCACGCCCCAGGGCCTGGTGATCAAGTACCGCATCGACGGCGTGTTGCAGCAGATGGGCCAGGCCAGCGGGATGGACATGGCCGAACAGGCGCTGTCGCGGATCAAGGTGTTGTCGGAGCTGGATATCGGCGAGCGACGGGTGCCCCAGGACGGGCGTTTCAAGATGAAAATCCAGGGGCGCGAAGTGGATTTTCGCGTGTCGATCATGCCCAGCATCCACGGTGAAGATGCGGTGCTGCGGATCCTCGACAAATCCCAGCGCGGCGAGTCCCTGAGCCTGGAAACCCTGGGTTTGAACGCCGATACCATAACGCGCATCCGTGTGTTGGCCAGCGAGCCTTATGGGATGCTGCTGGTGACCGGGCCCACCGGCAGCGGCAAATCCACCACGCTCTACGCCGCCTTGTCGGAGACCAATACCGGCGAGAAAAAAATCATCACCATAGAAGACCCGGTGGAATACGAACTGCCCGGCGTACTGCAAATCCCGGTGAACGACAAGAAGGGGCTGACGTTCGCCCGTGGCCTGCGCTCGATCCTGCGCCATGACCCGGACACCATCCTGGTGGGGGAAATCCGCGACGGTGAAACAGCGGGCATTGCCGTGCAGGCGGCGTTGACCGGGCACCTGGTGCTGTCGTCGGTGCATGCCAACAGCGCCTTCAGCGTGCTGGAGCGTTTTACCTATATGGACGTGGACCCGGCCAGTTTCGTCGAAGCCCTCAATGGCGTGGTTGCCCAGCGCCTGGTGCGGCGCATCTGCCCGGACTGCGGCGTGGACGCGGAGCCCGACGCGGACCTCGCGCGCCTGGCCCAGCTGCCCGAAACCCAGCTCAGGCAAGGCCATTACCGCGAAGGCAAAGGCTGCGAGGCCTGTCGCCATACCGGTTATCGCGGCCGGCTCGCCCTGGCGGAGGTGCTGAGCGTCACCGACAGCATCAAGGAGGGCCTGCTCCATCGCAGCTCGGCGTCAACCCTGCGCGAACTGGCGCGCGAAGCCGGCCACGTGTTCATCCGCGATATCGCCCTGGCCCACGCGGCCCAGGGCGACACCACGCTCAAGGAGCTGCACCGTGTCATTTCCCTTTATTGAGCACGTGGTGTGGCTGCACAGCACCGGTGTCGCCTGGGCCGCGCGCGCCTGCGGGCGCAATGCGAAGGTGTGGGGTGCCCAGCAGGCCGGCGACCCCCTGGGCGCCTGCGCCGAACTGTTGGCACAGGCCCCTCGCGGCCGCGTGCGCTTGCTTGATCGGGCCAAGGTGCTGCTGGGGTTTCCCCACGTGCACTACCTGATGCTGCCGTGGCAAACCGGCCTGTACAGCGCAGGCGACTGGCAAGGTTTCGCCGAGGCCACCTTCAACCAACAGGCCGGCATCGACCCTGAGCGCTGGCAGGTGCAGGTCGCCGCGGGTGCGTTCGGCGATGAGCGCCTGGCCGTTGCCGCCCCACGGGACCTGCTGCACGACCTGCGCGAGCTGTTCAAGCTGCAGCGGTTGCCCCTGGTGACTTGCGCACCGCTGCTGACGGCGATGGCGCAGCAGTACTGGCGGCAATTGCCGGCTGATTGCGTACTGGCAGTGCCGGAAGCCGAGAGCCTCAGTTGCCTTTATCGGCACCAGGGGCGCGCCGATCAAGTGTGCGTGATATCGACACAGCCCGGCAGCACCTTGAGCGACAACCTGTTCACCGCCGACCTGCTGGCCCAGCGACAGGCGCCCGCTACCCGGGTCGTCGCCAACAGCCCCACCGAGCACTGGCTGGGCCCCCTGCACCCGTGGCTGGGAGCGCCGTTACCATGATTACCCGGCTGACTGCCCGCCTCGCTCGCGCCCGGCAACAGGGCTACGCCCCCCACGTCGACTTCCAACGGGCCAGCGCCACCCATCGACCGCTGGTGGCGGCATTGTGGCTGGTGGCGACCCTGCTGATCATCCAGGCATGGCAGCAATGGGACGCCATGGCGCAACAGCAACAACAGACCGATGCCCTGGAGCAGCGCTTTACCCAGTTGACCCGCCGCCAGGAGCAATTGATCCAGGCGGCTATTCGCCTGTCGCCCCGGCAGAAACAACAGGTGGCGGCCTTTACCCAACAGTCCAGCACACCCTTTGCGCTGATGAACGCCGTGGCGCGGGCCTGGTCCGGCGAGGTCGCCTTGACGCGCGTAGAGGTCAACACCCAGGCCCAGTTGCTGCACCTGGACCTGGAAGCCAAAGGGCTGGGTGACGCGTTTCGCTTTGTCGAGCGGCTCAAGGCCCAACCCGGTGTCCAGGTGAACCTGCAACAAAGCGCGCGCAAAACCACTGACCCACAGCACCCGGTGCAGGTCAAACTCAGCGTTGGCGCGAGGTAGCCCGCCATGGACGCGCTCACCCGCCACTGGCCGCGCCTGCGTTGGCACTTGATGCAAGCGCAACAGCGCCTGGGCTTTTGGGGCCTGTTGGCGCTGGGGGTGATGGCCGCGACGCTGGTGATCGAGGTCACGCTGATTCACCCGGCCGGCGTGGCCGACAGCCTGCGTCGCCAGGCACTGGAAGCTGGCATCGCCGCACACCCCGAGCAGGTCCAGGTCACCGAGCCGGCCGTGGTTGAGCGCTTGCCCAGCGCTGAGGACTTCGCCCCGCGCCTGGAAAAACTGCTGGGCCTGGTCACTCAACGCGGCTTCATCATCGAACAGACCACCCTGGCCTACTCCGCCCCCGGCGACACCGGGTTGCAGCGCCTGGACCTGGAGATCCCCCTCTCCGGCCCCTACCTGCTGCTGCGCAGTACCTTGGTCGACATCGCTAAAGAGCCAGGCGTGCGCATTGAAAGCGTGACCCTGGAGCGCAAGGCAATCAGCAACGGCCTGCTGGACATCAGCCTCAAGCTGAGTGTGCTGGGGGTGGTGGAATGAAACTGCCGCTGTACTTGCGCGTGCTGTTGCTGCTGACCCTGGTCGGCTGCGCCTGGCTGTTCTGGGAGGACACTGCAGACAGCCCCGAGACAGCCTCGACGCCGGCGATCGCGCGGGCCGTCGAAGCGCCCTCGGCCCCCGTCGCCCCCGGCCCCCCGGACGAGGTTGAAGGGGTCGACCTGTTTCCCGCCCAGACCTGGACGCCACCGCCGCCGCCAACACCGGTCGACACTTCGCCGCCCCAACCACCGCCGTTGCCGTTCAGCGTGAGCGCGCAGTGGCGCTACGAAAACCAGCCGAAAATCGTGGTGCTGCGCGGCAATGGCCGCCAGTACACCCTGTGCCACCGCTGCGCGGTGCCCGGGCACATTGAGCCGGGCAAGATGCTCGATGCCCAGTACCGGCTGGATAAGCTCACCGACACCGCCGTGGTGCTGACCTTCATGCCGCTCAAGCATGCCAGCACCTTGCGCCTGGACAAACACTGACCGGGGAAGGACAGGATCATGGCGAGACATACGTTATTTCCCCTGAGCCTGGCCCTGACGCTGCTGGGGGCCTGTGAAACCCAGCGCGCCATCGAGCAGAGCGACGCGTTGCGCCAACAGGGCGACATCGTGCGCTCGGTCGAGGTGCTGCAAGCCGAAGCCAAGGAAGCGCCTGACGATGTGCGGTTGCGCACGGCACAATTCGGCAAATTGGAGTTGCTGGTCGCCCAATACAGCCGGGAAGCAAGTGCCGCCTTGCTGCGCGGCGATGATGCAGCCGCCATCCGCGCGCTGGAAACCATCCTCAAGTACGACCCCAGCAACCTCGGCGCACGCCAGGAAATCCAGAGCATCCAGGCGATGAAGCAGCTGCGGCCACAGCTGGAGCGGGCCTATGCCCTGCAACAATCGAGACCCGTGGAAGCATTGAACCTGGTGCGCCAGGTTATCGCGCAAAAACCCAATTACCGCGCCGCCCTCGATTTACGCAGTGCCCTCACCCGCCAATTGGTCAGCGCCGACTACCTCAGCCCCGACCTCAGTGACGCAATGCGCAAACCGCTCAGCCTGGACTTCAGCTCGCAGAGCCTGAGCACGATTTTCGAAACGATTGCGCGGCTGTCCGGGGTCAATTTCGTCATCGACAAGGACGTCAATCCCAGCGCCTCGGCAAGCATGAGCGCCAGCAGAACTACCGCCGAAGACGCGCTTAACCTGCTGCTGACCACCCAGGGCCTGGACAAGAAAATCCTCAACCCCAACACCATCCTCATCTATCCCCGGCGGGCGGACAAAGAGCGTGAATACCGTGAGCTGGCAGTGCGCACGTTCTACCTCAGCCATGGCGACCCCAAGGTCGTCGGCGCCGAAATCAAGCAAGTCCTCAAGCCCAAGGAAGTACTGGTGGACGAACGCCTCAACGCGGTGATCGTGCGCGATGGCCTCGACACCCTCAGCGCCGTGGAAAAACTGGTGGAGGCCATTGATATCGCACAGTCGGAAGTGACCATCGATATCCAGGTGCTGGAGGTCAGCCTGAATGACGAACGGAACCTGGGCATCGTCTACCCAGAAAGTATCGGCCTGTCGCTGGGCAACTTCAGCAACCTGCCCGGTGGGCTGGCGGGCACACCGATCAGCGCACTGCGCGGCGTGAACGGCGACAACATCCTGCTCGACGCGGGCAGCACCTCGGCGCGCATCAACATGCTGCAACGCAGCGGCAATACGGTGACCCTGGCCAACCCCAGGGTCCGCGTGCGCAACCGTGAAGAAGCCCAGGTGAATATTGGCGACAAGATCCCGGTGGTGACCACCACCACCGCCAACCAGGTCACCACGTCGTCGGTGACATACCAGGACGTGGGGCTGCAGATCAACGTCAAGCCCAATATCAGCGTGAGCGATGAGGTGAACCTGGAATTGAACGTGGAAATGAGCCATATCACCAAGCGCATTCCCGGCTCGGACAATGTGCCGGCCACCTTCGAGCTGGGCTCCCGCGCGACCAAGACCTTGTTGACCGCGCGCAACAATGAAACCCAGATCGTCTCGGGGCTGATCCGCACGGCGGATATCGACGAAGGCTCAGGGCTGCCGTGGTTGAGCCAGATCCCGTGGATTGGCAAGAAACTGTTCGGCAGCAACCAGAACACCCAGCAGAAAACCGAGATCATCCTGCTGCTGACGCCGAGGATCGAACGCAACCTGGACCTGCCGATTTCCCAGATCAGCACCTTCCACAGCGGCACGGAGGCACGCAGTTCGACCGAGGGCATGATCCTGCGCGATACCACCGAGAAAATGATCCTCAAGCCCACTGGGGGCGACCCTACCCCGGCGTTGCCCGCGCCGATGCAGCCGTCGGATGGCACCTGGCAGGCATTGCCGCCGCCGCCATTGCCGTCAGCCTTGCCAGACCTGGTGCCCAAACCCGCGCAGGCACCCGCACCGGCATCGCCTTGATTTCATGGTCTGATGGAGATGAGGTCCCGCTGAATACCCGACTTAGCGCCGTCGCGCAGCAAACTGGAACCCCTGTGGCGAGCGGGCTTGCCCCAATGCCAGTCAGTTAAGGCTTTTTGTAGGAGCGAGCTTGCTCGCGAAAAACTCACAGGCGCCGTGTTCATTCAGGAAACACGCGTTATCGTTGACGTTTTTCGCGAGCAAGCTCGCTCCTACAGAAGGCGATAGGTGCTTAACTGACGGGTATTGGGGCTTGCCACAACAAGCCCGCTACCACAAAAGTGCGGTCGTTTGAGATAAAAGGGGAGGCAAGCCCCTCCCACATTTGTTTTGCAGTGTTTAGGCGTTAACGCACCACGCCTTCTTCGATCAGCAACTTGAGAATGGCTTGGGCGCCTTCCTCGGCGCTTACGCCCTTGAGCACCTGCCCACCGCCGCCGCTGGCCTTGGCCGTGGCGGCCTTCATGCGGTCGGCGCCGCTCTTGGCCTTGATCACCTTGAGCCGCTTGGGCCGAGGTTTGGCCGGTTGCAACAGCGCACTGCCGAATAACTCATCCTCTTGAACCTCAACCTCATGGGCCGCCAGCTCACCGCGTTGCGCAGGGCCGTAGGCACTTTGCCGAGGTTTGGGCGCAGCGTTATCCACCGTCGCCAGGAACGGCAGGCGCACCTTCAAGCGGCGGCGTTGGCCACGGGGCAAGGCTTGCAGTACATGGGCCACGCCCGCGTCGATGGACTCCACCTGCGCCAGCCCCACAATCAACGGCCAGCCCAGATGCTCGGCCAGCAGGAACGGCAACATGCCCGACCCCTCGCCGGTTTCCGCCTGGCTGCCAGTCAGCACGATGTGTGCCCCCGCGTCGCGCAGGTAGTCGCTGAGCGCCGGCAACACGTCGGCCCCCAGCGGTTGCTCAAGGACTTGCAGTTGCGGCAACCCCATGCCCAGGTAGCTGCGCAACGTGGGTTCGGCGATGTTGCCGGCATGCAGTACCTGCAACGTATCCCCTGCCAGTTGCAAACCCAGTTCCACAGCGCGTGCATCCTGTTCGGCGCGGCGCGGCCGGCCGGAGGTCGGGTGGGCGCCGATGGACACCAGGCTGATTACATTCGTCGTCATGGCCATTTCCTTAAGCCGCATCGCGCTTGGCGCCGCTGCGGTATGTCTGGACCGCGTCGATCAAGGCTTGCAGTATCGCGGCGCTTTCGCCGATCACCGACAGGTCGGCGCGCTTGATCATGTCGCAGCCCGGGTCGAGGTTGATCGCCACCACTTTGTCGCAGGCGCCGATACCTTGCAGGTGCTGGATCGCCCCGGAGATCCCCACGGCCACGTAGACCCGTGCGGTGACCCAGGTGCCGCTGGCGCCCACCTGGCGGTCGCGCGCCATGAAACCGTCATCCACCGCTACCCGTGAGGCGCCTTCGGTCGCGCCCAGTGCGGCGGCGGTCTGGTGGAAGAGTGCCCAGTCCTTGACCCCGTTGCCGCCGGAGAAGATGAATTCGGCCTCGGCCATGGGAATCGCCGCCGGGTCCACCGCCACTGCGCCGAGGTCCTCGATACGCGGCAGGCTGCGCGCCAGGGCTGTGGATAACGCTACCGGCAGCACTTCGTGACGGGTATCGCTGACCGGATCGGCACACTCGGCGGCGGCCAGGATCAGGCGCGGCAGCGGTCGAGCCAAGTCTTGCTGGCCGGCACCCGCGCGGCCGATGCATTCCTCCCCCTTGATCTGCCACACCCGCGTGGCCGGGCGCTCCTTGAGGCTGGCGGCGAAACGCCGACCCAGTTCGCCACCACCACTGCGGCTGTCGGGCAGCAACCAGTGGCGCGGGTTGAATTGCTGATCCACGGCCCGCAGGCCCTGGACGCGCTGCTCCGGTGAGTAACCGTCGAACTCGTGGCCTTCCAGCACCAGCAGACGATCGACACCGGCCGTGGCAAACGCGCTTTCCTTATGCTCGCCAAACACCACCGCCAGTACCGCGCCGTCGCTGCCAGCCAGTTGCCGGGCCAGGCCGAGCAGGTCTCGGTCATGGCTGCTCAAGCGGCCGCCGACCATGTCCGGCACCACGTTGATGTAGAACGCCGGGCTGGGCACCTGGTGCAACGGCAACTGCACTTCTACCGCGGCTGTACGCTTGGTCGCGCCACCCTGCTGGGCGCCGCTGCGGTCGATGCGCTTGATGCCGTTGGGGCCGATAAAACCGACACCGTGCACGTTCTTGCGAATGACGCCGTTGGGCCCCATCCAGCTGTGTTGCAGCGGCTGCATCGCCGCATGCAGCGGGTGCAGACGGTTACGGGCAATCCATTCGGCCCGTGGGTCGCGGCGGATAATGTCGCTCATCAGTGCACCTCCGCAGGTTCACGCGGGATGGGAGCCTTGGCCGGCGTGGCATCTTCGAGCAAGGCGTCAGCCACCAACTCGGCGATGTCCTTGATCAGTGGGCGCGGTTCGACCACGCCTTCGAGCATCGCGGTGCACTGTGGGCACCCCACGGCCACCAGCTCGGCGCCGGTTTCACGGATGTCGTCCATGCGCATATCCGGGATACGTTGCTTGCCGGGAATGTCCGTAATCGGCGCACCGCCGCCGCCACCGCAGCAGCGTGAACGGAAGCCCGAGCGTTGCATTTCCTTGACCTCGATCCCCAGCGCCCGCAGCACTTGGCGCGGTGCTTCGTATTCGCCGTTGTAGCGGCCGAGGTAACAAGGGTCGTGATAGGTCACGCTGTTGCCCTTGTGCTGGCCCAGACTTAATGCGCCGTCACCGATCAGTTCGGCCATGTAAGTGCTGTGATGCTGCACCACATAGTCACCGTTGAAGGCGCCGTATTCGTTTTTCAGCACGTGGAAACTGTGCGGGTCGCACGTGACGATGCGCTTGAAGCTGTACTTGGCCAAGGTCTGGATATTGCGTGTGGCCAACAGCTGGAAGGTCGCTTCATCGCCCAGGCGACGGGCCACATCGCCACTGTCGCGCTCCTCGAGGCCAAGCACGGCGAAGTCGACCTTGGCCGCTTTCAGCACTTTGACGAAGGCGCGCAAGGTCCGTTGGTTACGCATGTCGAAGGCACCGTCGCCGACCCAGAACAGCACATCGGCGCTGCCTTTTTCACTGAACAGCGGCAGGTTCAAGTCTGCCGCCCAGTTCAGGCGCCCGCCCGGGGCAAAGCCGCCCGGGTTGTCGGTGGCGATCAGGTTCTCCAGGACTTCGGCGCCCTTGTTCGGTGTGGCGCCTTTTTCCAGGGTGAGGTGGCGGCGCATGTCGACGATGGCGTCCACGTGCTCGATCATCATCGGGCACTCTTCCACGCAGGCGCGGCAGGTGGTGCACGACCACAGGGTCTCGGCGTCCACCAGGCCGTTGACGATCGGTTGATGAGGATTACCGCTGTGTTCGCCGATCGGCTTACCGGGATACGGGCTGCCGGCGAATGCGGCATCGGTGCCGCCGGCGAGGCCGACCACCATGTCCTGGATCAGCTTTTTCGGGTTCAGCGGCTGGCCGGCGGCAAATGCCGGGCACGCGGCTTCGCACTTGCCGCACTGCACACAGGCGTCGAAGCCGAGCAGTTGGTTCCAGGTGAAATCCTTGGGTTTTTCCACGCCCAGTGGCGCGCTTTTGTCGGTCAGGTCCAGCGGCTTCAAACCTGTGGATCGGCCACCGCCAAAACGCTCGGCGCGGCGGTGCCAGGCCAGGTGCAGAGCCCCGGCGAAGGCGTGTTTCATCGGGCCGCCCCAGGTCATGCCGAAGAACATCTCGGACACGCCCCACAGCACGCCAACGCTGAGCAACGCTGCCAGCAGCCAGCCGCCGAAGTCGGCAGGCAGGATCCCGGCCACCGGCAAGGTCACCAGGAAGAAGCTCACCGAGAACGCCATCAGGCTTTTCGGCAGGCGCATCCACGGGCCCTTGGACAGGCGTGACGGTGGGTTACGCCGACGCAGGTAGACGAACGTGGCGCCGACAAACATCAGCACCGAGGCCAACAGCAAGGCGTAGCCGAGGATGCGATTGTGCAGGCCAAAGCCATGCACCAGGATCGCCAGCAGCGCCGACAGCACAAAGCCCAGCGCCGTAGCGACGTGGGTGTTGGCGATGTATTTGTCGCGGGCAACCACGTGGTGCAGGTCGACCATGTAGCGCTTGGGCATGGCCAGCAGGCCGCCCAGCAGGTCGACCTTGGACGCGCGGCCACGGCGCCACATGTTCACCCGGCGCAGGGCGCCGAGGACGGCGAGGCCCAGGGCGGCAAACAAAAGAATAGGCAGCAAGGTGTTCAACATGGTGAAGCTCCCACAGACCACACAGGTCTACTGTGAAACCGGCCCTGAATGTGGGAGGGGGCTTGCTCCCGATGGCGGTGGTTCAGCAACAGCTGTATCAACTGACACTCCGCCATCGGGGGCAAGCCCCCTCCCACATTTGGACCGAGTACACATTGGTTCAAGGCCGGCTTAGAAATCCTTGCACAGGCGCAGGGCGTCATAGATGGCAGCGTGGGTATTGCGCTGGGCCACACAGTCACCGATGCGGAACAGCAAGTACCCATCGCCCGTTTCGCTCAGGCACGGCTGCGGCTTGATCGCGAACAGGGCTTCAACGTCGATCTGGCCCTTGTTGCGCGAACCTGGCTTGAGGGCGTAGTAGATTTCCTCGTCCGGACGGACACCGTTCTCCACCACCACCTGGTCCACCACCCGCTCCTCCTTGGCGCCGGTGTATTCGTTCTCCAGCACCGCCACCAGCTTGTCGCCTTCGCGGTAGACCTTTTCCAGCATCATGTCGCCGGTCATGATCACTTCCTTGGGGTACATGCTGCGGTAGTAGGTCGGGAACGACGTACCGCCGATGGCCACGCCGGGTTTGATGTCGTCGGTGACGATCTCGACCTGGCTGCCTTTGTCCGCGAGGAAATCCGCCACTGACATGCCGGTGAACTCACAGATGGTGTCGTACACCAGCACGTTCTTGCCCGGCGCCACCTTGCCGTCGAGCACGTCCCAACTGCTCACCACCAGGCCTTCGGCTGCGCCCCAGTGTTCGTTTTGCTCGACATTCGGATGCCCGCCGACCGCCAGCACGACCACGTCCGGACGCAGGTCCAGAATGGTTTCAGCGTCAGCGGCAACCCCCAGGCGCAGGTCGACTTTCAAACGCGCCAGCTCCAGTTGGAACCAGCGGGTGATACCGGCGATCTGGTCGCGCTGCGGAGCCTTGGAGGCGGTGGTGATTTGCCCGCCGATAAATTCTTTCTTCTCGAGCAGGGTCACGTCGTGGCCACGTTCGGCAGCCACGCGCGCGGCCTCCATCCCGGCCGGGCCGGCACCGACCACCACGACTTTGCGCTTGGGCCCGGTGGACTTCTCGATGATGTGCGGCACGCCCATGTATTCACGCGACGTCGCGGCGTTCTGGATGCACAGCACATCCAGGCCCTGGTACTGGCGGTCGATGCAATAGTTGGCGCCGACGCACTGTTTGATCTGGTCGATCTGGCCCATCTTGATCTTGGCGATCAGGTGCGGGTCGGCGATGTGCGCACGGGTCATGCCGACCATGTCCACATAGCCGCCTTCGAGGATACGGGTGGCCTGGTTCGGGTCCTTGATGTTCTGCGCGTGCAGCACCGGAACCTTGACCACTTCCTTGATACCGGCCGCCAAATGCAGGAACGGCTCCGGTGGATAACTCATGTTGGGGATCACGTTGGCCAGGGTGTTGTGGGTATCGCAACCCGAGCCCACCACGCCAATGAAATCGAGCATGCCGGTGTCGTCGTAATACTTGGCGATCTGCTTCATGTCCTCGTGGGACAGGCCGTCCGGGTGGAACTCGTCACCGCACAGGCGCATGCCCACGCAGAAGTCGTCACCGACCTCGGCGCGCACGGCTTTCAGCACTTCCAGGCCGAATTTCATGCGGCCTTCGAAGGTACCGCCCCACTCGTCGGTACGCTTGTTGACCCGTGGGCTCCAGAACTGGTCGATCATGTGCTGGTGCACCGCGGACAGTTCCACCCCGTCCAGGCCACCGGCCTTGGCGCGCTTGGCGGCGCTGGCGTAGTTGCCGATCACGCGCCAGATTTCTTCCGGCTCGATGGTCTTGCAGGTGGCGCGATGCACCGGCTCGCGCACGCCGGACGGCGACATCAGGGTTGGCCAGTTAAAGCCGTCCCAACGCGAGCGGCGACCCATGTGGGTAATCTGGATCATGATCTTGGCGCCATGCTTGTGCATGGCGTCGGCCAGGTTCTGGAAGTGCGGGATGATGCGGTCGGTGGACAGGTTCACCGAACTCCACCATTCCTGGGGGCTGTCGATGGCCACCACCGAGGAACCGCCGCAGATCGCCAGGCCGATACCGCCCTTGGCTTTCTCTTCGTAGTACTTCACATAGCGGTCGGTGGTCATGCCGCCGTCGGTGGCATACACCTCGGCGTGGGCGGTACTGAGCACGCGGTTGCGGATGGTCAGTTTGCCGATCTGGATCGGCTGGAACATTGCTTCGAAAGCCATGGCAGGGTCCTCGGCTTACAACGGCTTGACGATGAACAGGCCGTCATCGTGGCCCTCTTCGGAGCCTCCGTAGACTTGCTCGGCCACGGTGCGAATCTGGCTACCACGCGCTTGCAGGATCTGGTCCATGGCACCGGCAAACCAGCCGGTGAACATGTAGTCGACCTTGCGCCCGACCTTGCCGTACACGTAGACGAACGCCGAGTGTTCCAGCTTGACGCTGGCGGTGCCTTTGTCGAGGTCGATGTCCTGGATCTTGAACAGGCCCCAGCCGCGTTGCGACAGGCGTTTCATGTAGTGCTCGAACACCGCGACGCCTTCCAGGCCGTGGCATTCGGCTTCTTTTTCACACCAGTGCCAGGCGGACTTGTAGCCGGCCTTGTAGAGGATCTCGGCGTAGGCTTCGGCGCCCAGCACTTCTTCGATGCCCATGTGGTTGTTGACGAAGAAATGGCGCGGTACGTACAGCATCGGCAGGGCGTCGGAAGTCCAGACACCGGTTTCGCTGTCGACTTCGATTGGCAATTGCGGGGCGATCTTGGCCATGGAAACTTAACTCCAGAAAAATTCGTAGTGGTATGCCTGGGGGTGTTTGGCTTATTCGCCCCAAACGTCCTTCAAGACGTTGACCCAGTTCTCGCCCATGATCTTGCGCACCACACGCTCAGAGTGGCCGCGCTTGAGCAGGGTCTCGGTGAGGTTGGGGAACTCGCCCACGGTGCGGATGCCCAGCGGGTTGATGATCTTGCCGAAGCTGGTCAGGCGGCGGGCGTAGCCCTTGTCATGGGTCAGCATTTCGAAGAAATCCTGGCCATGGCCCTGGGTGAAGTCGGTGCCGATGCCGATGGCGTCTTCGCCGACGATGTTCATGGTGTATTCAATCGCTTCGGCGTAGTCGTCGATGGTGGAATCGATGCCCTTGGCCAGGAACGGCGCAAACATGGTCACACCGACAAAACCGCCGTGGTCGGCAATGAACTTCAGCTCTTCATCGGACTTGTTGCGCGGGTGCTCCTTAAGGCCCGATGGCAGGCAGTGGGAGTAGCACACCGGTTTCTTCGATTCGAGGATGACTTCTTCGCTGGTCTTGGAGCCGACGTGGGACAGGTCGCACATGATGCCGACGCGGTTCATCTCGGCGACGATCTCGCGACCGAAGCCCGACAGGCCGCCGTCGCGCTCGTAGCAACCGGTGCCCACCAGGTTCTGGGTGTTGTAGCACATCTGCACCACACCGACGCCGAGCTGCTTGAAGATCTCGACGTAGCCGAGCTGGTCTTCAAACGCGTGGGCGTTCTGGAAGCCGAAGATGATGCCGGTCTTGCCCTGTTCCTTGGCCTTGCGGATGTCGGCGGTGGTCTTCACCGGGATCACCAGGTCGCTGTTCTCGCGGATCAAGGTCTGGCTGGCGACGATGTTGTTGATCGTGGCCTGGAACCCTTCCCACACCGACACGGTGCAGTTGGCGGCGGTCAGGCCACCTTTGCGCATGTCCTCGAACAGCTCGCGGTTCCACTTGGCAATGATCAGCCCGTCGATAACGATGCTGTCGGCGTGCAATTGCGCTGGGCTCATCAGGCGTCCCCTTATTGGCGATTCATGCGCCGAATCGTCTGCCGGCGCTTTGGGGCCAGCATATGCCCAGGGGCAACCTGAGCCGGGTGCAAAAACGACAGGGGAATTGCCGAAAGCGTCAATCCGCGACAAAGGCTGTTAAGAGGTGTCTGACTGGCGGCTGTTCTTTGTCTTACGCTTGAGCCAGAATTCGGTCATCCACTGATATGAGACGGCGCAATGAAATCGATTTTCCTGGCTTTGGCACTCATCGCAACCGGCGTCCACGCCGCCGAAGACACCGACAGCACGCCGTGCGACGGCATCGAAAACGACAAGCAAACCCTGGAATGCGCCACCTACAACAAAACCACCGCGGAACAATTGCTCAAGGATAACTACCAGGTCCTGCTGGAGCGCATGGGTTCGACCTATGGCCGCAACAAGTCACAGCTCGCCGACATTACCGCTCGTCTGAAGGACGCCCAGCAGAAGTGGGAAAAGCTGCGTGACGCCGATTGCGCGGTGGATACCTTCCCGGCGGTGACAGGCACCAAGGAATATGCAATTGCGCAGAATGATTGCCTGGCGCGGATGAGTGATGAGCGGTCGGAGTTTCTGGAGTCGATTGGACAGGAATAAGCGACAATCCCTGCCTCTCTCTTTGAACCAAGGCTACTCATGACTCTCTGCGGCATCGAAATCAAAGGCAGCGAAGCGATCTTCGCCGTTGCCTCCCTGGACGACCAGACACTGACCCACGTCGCCCTGGCCACCAAGAAAATCGCCCTTGAAGACGACGATGAAGCCGCCAACGTCAAAGCCTTCGCCGCCCAGGTGAAGGCGTTCGTGCAGGAAAACGCTATCCAGCGCATCGCCATCAAGAAGCGCAGCAAGAAAGGCGAATTCGCCGGCGGCCCGACCACGTTCAAGATTGAAGGGGTGTTTCAACTGCTGGAGGGGGTTGAGGTGACGCTGCTGTCACCACAGACCATCAACGCGCAGAACAAGAAGCACAACTTTGACCTGCCGGCGACACTGAACAAGTATCAGCATGAGGCCTTCAAGACGGCGTGTTCGGCACTGCTGAAGAAATAAACCACACCAAACACCCCATGTGGGAGGGGGCTTGCCCCCGATGACGGACGGTCAGTTGATACAGCTTTGGCTGACCCACCGCTATCGGGGGCAAGCCCCCCTCCCACATGGGATGTGTGGTGTCTTTAGTGGGGGGCATGGCGCTTGTGCCGCAGCCAGTCGCCGAATGTCTTGTCTTCCAGGGCATACCCGCCCCGGCTCGACTTCCACACCAGTTCCTTGTCGCGCAGGGCATCGATGCAGGCCTGGATGGTCTGGGTACCCGGTACCACGTCGCTGCCCATATCTTCCAGCGCCTTGCTGACAGCCGTGAGGGTGCTGTCGGTAAATGGCGCGAAGGGTTCGTTGTTTTGAGAGCGCTCCACCATCACCTCCAGCACGGCGCGCTGCGGGATGGTCAGGGCGTTCCAGGCGCTTTCGAACTCGGTCCATACACCCGCGCGCAACAGCTCGGCGCGGCTGTGCAGGAGTTGGCCGAGGTTACTGGCCTCGCCTAACTCCAACGCGACTTCACCGATGATCGTACGCAACATCTCGGGGCGCCGGCCTACCAGCTCAAACGCCTCATCAATGTCGGCAGGGTTGAACTGATTGGTTTGCGCCAAATGAGCGTTGAGGTGCACGGTGTACGCCTGGGTGAACTCTTTGCCGAGCAAGGGGAACGGCGTGATGCTGGAGCCGAAGAACGGCTGGCTCTTGCCGAGCACCAAGTGAGCCAGCTTGTCGCGGTTGGAGCCGGTAAACACCAGGCGCAAGCCGCTGCCTTCCTCGTCACGGCCTTGGTTGAGCTGATCCCGGGCAGCCTTCAACGCGAACATCGCATTGATACCCGACTCGGTGGTTAATGCGTGCTGCGCTTCGTCAATCACCAGCACAACGGGTTTTTCAGCAGCGCTGTGGAGCAATTCCAACGCTTGGGTCAGCGTCGCCCCGACAGGCAATTGTGGCTTGGTAAAGTCCCAGGAGAGCGTACGCAGAAAGCTCAGTTTCTCGATGCCGATGTTCTTGGCCAGTTTGCGAATGCCCTTTTCATAGGGAACCAGAGCAGCCGCAATAGCACTGGCAATCAACTCTGCAGGATCTTTCTCTTTGTCAGCCCAGAGATCCACATACACCGTCAGCCAGCCCCGGAGCTGACATTCCGGAATCAAGTCTTCGCGCAGAAAGGTGCTTTTGCCGGTGCGACGGGGCGCCGCGAGGAACAGGCCAGAGGTGAAATCCTGAATACCGGCCCCCACCAGGCCATCGGCAATACTGCGTGCCAGGGTGGGGCGGCGAAACACAAAGCCGCTGTGCTTGGGCATGGTTTTATACTCAATTATGTAAAGGACTATAAATTATAGTAGCGAGTATAATTGACTATAATTGCCCGTCAAACCACCTCCCGTCGCCGATCCTCCCTCGGACACTTGGCAAACCTGGCCCGATAACTCCTGGTGAAATACGACGGCGACTCAAACCCGCAGGCAATGCTCACCTCCAGCACGCTCATGTCGCTCTGGCGCAGCAACTGCCGGGCTTTTTCCAGGCGCAGGCCCAGGTAGAAGTTGCTCGGCGTGTCGTTCAAATGCAGGCGAAACAAGCGTTCCAACTGGCGCCGGGTGACCTTGATCGTGTCAGCCAGGGCCAAGGTACTCAGGGGCGGCTCGGTGTGCTGCTCCATCTCGCCGATCACGTGCACCAGCTTCTTGTTGTTGATGCCGTAGCGCGTGGCGATCTGCATGCGCTGGTGGTCTTTGCGTGGGCGAATGCGCCCGAGCACGAATTGTTCGGAGACCTGGATGGCCAGGTCCGGGCCGTGGGCCTGGGCGATCAGGTCGAGCATCAGGTCGATGGATGCGGTGCCGCCGGCGCAGGTGATGCGGCGGCGGTCGATCTCGAACAGTTCCTGGGTCACGCTCAGGTGCGGATACGATTCCTTGAAGGCATCAATGGCTTCCCAGTGCAGGGTCAGGCGATGGCCGTCGAGCAGGCCCGCCTCGGCGAGAACACAGGCGCCAGTGTCGATGGCACCAAGGGTGACGCCGTCGTGGTCGAGGCGGCGCAGCCAGTGCTCCAGGGCGGGCGTGGCGAACTGGAGCGGTTCGAAGCCGGCGACCACCATCAAGGTGGCACCCTTCTTCAACGGTTCCAGCGCGGCGTCGGCGTTGACCGACATGCCATTGCTCGCCAGCACCGCGCCGCCATCGGCGCTCAATACGTGCCAGCGGTACAACTCGCCACGAAAGCGGTTGGCCACGCGCAACGGTTCAAGCGCCGAAATAAAACCGATGGCCGAAAAGCCCGGCATCAGCAAAAAGTAGAAATCCTGGGACATGGTGGCGCTCTCGTCGGACGGGCAGCGTGGCACTGTGATACTCCCGTTCTCGGGTGGATTCAAGGGGGCAGGTCGCTGCAGTGCAAGAGTGAGTCGCCGCCGTGCGTTTTGCCGCCCTCCAAGCTGCGTAACGTGATCCCACGGCGCACAAAGACGCCGGCCCCCACAATAACGACCTGCCGAGGGATCCACCATGAATCGACTGATCAGCCGTTGCGTACTCGCACTCAGTGCCAGCGCCCTCTTGAGCACCAATGTCCTGGCCGCCGACGCGGCGTCCTGCCAGAACGTGCGCATGGGCGTGGTGAACTGGACCGATGTCATCGCCACCAGCGCCATGACCCAGGTATTGCTCGACGGCCTCGGCTATAAGACCAAGCAAACCAGCGCCTCCCAGCAAATCATCTTCGCCGGCATCCGCGACCAGCGCCTGGACCTGTTTCTCGGCTACTGGAACCCGCTGATGACCCAGACCATCACACCGTTCGTCAACGCCAAGCAGGTCAAGGTCCTCGACAAACCGAGCCTGGAAGATGCCCGCGCCACCCTCGCCGTGCCGACTTACCTGGCGGACAAGGGCCTGAAAACCTTCGCCGATATCGCCAAGTTCGAGAAAGAACTGGGTGGCAAGATCTACGGCATCGAACCTGGCTCGGGCGCCAATACCCAGATCAAGGCGATGATCGCCAAGAACCAGTTCGGCCTGGGCAAGTTCCAGTTGGTGGAGTCCAGCGAAGCCGGCATGCTCGCCGCCGTGGACCGCGCCGTGCGCCGCAAGGAAGCCGTGGTGTTCTTCGGCTGGGCGCCGCACCCGATGAACGTCAACGTGGCAATGACCTACCTGACCGGCAGCGAGGACGCCCTGGGCCCGAACGAAGGCATGGCCACCGTCTGGACCGTCACCTCGCCGACCTACGCCGAGCAGTGCCCCAACGTGCACAAGCTGCTGAGCAACCTGACCTTCACCGCCGCCGACGAGAGCCGGATGATGCAGCCGCTGCTGGATCACAAGGACGCTCTGGAGTCCGCCAAACAGTGGCTCAAGGATCACCCGCAGGACCAGCAGCGCTGGCTTGAAGGCGTGACCACCTTCGACGGCAAACCGGCCGCCGCCAACCTGCAATTGACCAGCAAATAACCTTTTTGGACTCCCCGCGTCGCGGTCATCCCTGGCCGCGAACGGCGTCCTACGCCTTGAAATCACACGCCTGTAAGGAACCCACCTCATGAACCACGACGTCATCATCACCTGCGCACTCACCGGTGCTGGCGACACGACCGCCAAAAGCCCTCACGTGCCGGTCACCCCCAAGCAAATTGCCGCCGCCGCCGTGGAAGCCGCCAAAGCCGGCGCTACCGTGGTGCACTGCCACGTCCGCGACCCCGAAACCGGTAAGTTCAGCCGCGACGTCGCCCTGTACCGCGAAGTGATGGAGCGCATTCGTGAGGCTGACATCGACATCATCGTCAACCTCACCGCTGGCATGGGTGGCGACCTGGAGATCGGCGGCGGCGAGAACCCGATGGAATTCGGCCCCAATACCGACCTGGTCGGCCCACTGACCCGCCTGGCTCATGTGGAAGAACTGCTGCCGGAAATCTGCACCCTCGATTGCGGCACCCTGAACTTCGGCGATGGCGACACCATTTATGTGTCCACTCCGGCCCAGCTGCGCGCTGGCGCCAAACGCATCCAGGAGCTGGGGGTAAAAGCCGAGCTGGAAATCTTCGACACCGGCCACCTGTGGTTCGCCAAGCAGATGATCAAGGAGGGCCTGCTCGACAACCCGCTGTTCCAGCTGTGCCTGGGCATCCCGTGGGGCGCGCCGGCCGACACCACCACCATGAAAGCCATGGTCGACAACCTGCCTGCCGACGCGGTGTGGGCAGGGTTCGGGATCGGCCGCATGCAGATGCCGATGGCGGCCCAGGCAGTGCTGCTGGGTGGCAACGTGCGCGTGGGCCTGGAAGACAACCTGTGGCTGGACAAGGGCGTACTCGCCACCAACGGCCAACTGGTGGAACGCGCCAGTGAAATCCTCAGCCGCCTGGGCGCGCGGGTCATGACCCCGGCCGAAGGCCGCATAAAAATGGGCCTCACCAAACGCCGCTAATCAAAAAATGTGGGAGGGGGCTTGCCCCCGATAGAGGTGTGTCAGTTGAAGGATCTATTGGCTGACACACCGTAATCGGGGGCAAGCCCCCTCCCACAAGGGATCACTGAACGCTTTAGGAATTTGCCATGCGCTTTATTACAGAAATCAAAACCTTCGCCGCCCTCGGCAGCGGTGTCATCGGCAGCGGCTGGGTGTCCCGCGCCCTGGCGCATGGCCTCGATGTGGTCGCCTGGGACCCCGCGCCGGGTGCCGAAGCGGCGCTGCGCAAACGCGTCGCCAATGCCTGGGGCGCCCTGGAAAAACAGGGCCTCGCACCCGGCGCATCGCAAGACCGCCTGCGCTTTGTGGCCACCATTGAAGAATGCGTGAAAGACGCCGACTTCATCCAGGAAAGCGCCCCGGAACGCCTGGAGCTGAAACTGCAATTGCACAGCAAGATCAGCGCAGCGGCCAAGCCCAATGCACTGATCGGCTCGAGTACCTCCGGGCTGTTGCCGAGCGAGTTCTACGAGGGTTCGACTCACCCGGAACGCTGTGTCGTCGGCCACCCTTTCAACCCGGTCTATCTGTTGCCGCTGGTGGAAGTGGTGGGCGGCAAGCACACCGCGCCGGAAGCGATCCAGGCCGCGATCAAGGTGTATGAAGCCCTCGGTATGCGCCCGCTGCATGTGCGCAAGGAAGTCCCCGGTTTTATCGCCGACCGCTTGCTCGAAGCGCTGTGGCGCGAGGCGCTGCACCTGGTCAATGACGGCGTGGCGACCACCGGCGAAATCGACGACGCCATTCGCTTTGGCGCCGGGTTGCGCTGGTCGTTCATGGGCACCTTCCTCACCTATACCCTGGCAGGCGGTGATGCGGGCATGCGGCACTTCATGGCGCAGTTCGGTCCGGCGTTGCAGTTGCCGTGGACCTACCTGCCAGCACCGGAGCTGACCGACAAGCTGATCGACGACGTGGTCGAGGGCACCAGCGACCAATTGGGCAAACACAGCATTTCGGCGCTGGAACGCTATCGTGACGATTGCCTGTTGGCGGTGCTCGAAGCGGTGAAGGCGACCAAGGAAAAACACGGCATGACCTTCGCCGAATAACCCTGTGGGAGGGGGCAAGCCACCTCCCACATTCCTGACCGCGTACATAGCCGGAATTCATGTGATGCCTGCACTGACCACCTACGCCACCAAAATCCAACCCGCCTGGGTCGACTACAACGGCCACCTGCGCGACGCGTTCTACCTGCTGATCTTCAGCTACGCCACCGACGCGCTGATGGATACGCTGGGCCTTACCAGCGACAACCGCGAAGCCACCGGCCATTCGCTGTTCACCCTGGAACTGCACCTGAACTACCTGCACGAAGTGAAACTCGGCGCCGCGGTGGAGGTGCATACGCAACTGATCGCCCACGACGCCAAGCGCCTGCACCTTTATCACAGCCTGCATTTAGTGGGCGACGAGAAAGAACTGGCCGGCAACGAACAGATGCTGCTGCACGTTGACCTGGCAGGCCCGCATTCGGCGCCGTTTGCCGAGGCGACGCTGGAAAAACTCGTTGCGATCAGCGCTGAGCACGCCGATCTGCCAAGGCCCGCCCTCCTCGGCCGAGTGATTGGACTGCCACCAAAAAAATAAGGAGCCATCATGCAAACCGCCGCCGCTGTTGCCGATTTCCGTACTTACCCGAAGCGCTGCGACCTCGCCGAGGCGCAGGTGTTGGAAGATCAGATTCGCGTACGCTGGGCCGATGGCCGGGTCAGCCCGTTTCATCATCAGTGGCTGCGGGACAACTGCCCGTGCGCACAATGCGTGTACAGCGTGACGCGTGAGCAGGTGCTGGAAATTGTCGACGTGGATGACGACCTCAGCGCCATCGGTGCGCGGATCGAGCACGGTGTTCTCAGCGTGGAATGGCGTGGCGGCCATCGCAGCCAATACGATCCCGGCTGGCTGCGCGCCCATGCCTATGACGATGAATCCCGCGCCGAACGCAGGGCGGCAAAGCCCCAACCCCAGTTGTGGGACAGCACCTTCGATCTCCCGGTGTTTGACTATACCGCCGTGATGGAAGACCCCAAGGCCCTGCTGCAATGGCTACTGGCACTGCGCGACCAGGGCCTTACCCAAGTCCGTGGCGTGCCCACCGAACCGGGTTCCCTGGCACTGATCGCCAAGCGCATTTCGTTTATCCGCGAGAGCAATTTTGGTGTGCTGTTCAACGTGCAATCCAAGGCCGATGCCGACAGCAATGCCTACACCGCTTTCAACCTGCCGTTGCACAGCGATCTGCCGACCCGGGAGCTGCAACCGGGGCTGCAATTCTTGCACTGCCTGGTGAACGATGCGGACGGTGGCGAGAGTCTTTTTGTCGATGGGTTTGCCATCGCCAATGCCCTGCGCGAGGAAGATCCCGAAGCGTTTCGCGCCTTGTGTGAAATACCCGTGGAGTTTCGCAACAAAGACCGTCACAGCGACTATCGCCGCCTTGCGCCGATCATTGCCCTGGACGCGTTGGGCGAGGTGGTGGAGATTCGCATGGCCAACTTTTTGCGCGGGCCGTTCGAAACGTCGGTGGCGCAGATGCCGTTGCTGTATCGGGCTTATCGGCGGTTTATCGCGATGACGCGCGAGGCGCGCTTTCGGCTGGTCAAGCGCCTGAACCCGGGCGAGCTGTGGTGCTTCGATAACCGCCGTACGTTGCATGCGCGTAATGCGTTTGATCCAACATCCGGGGCGCGGCACTTTCAGGGGTGCTACATCGATCGCGACGAGTTGCTCTCGAGGATCCTGGTGTTGCAGCGGTAGATCGCGGCGCGGCAGCGCAAAAACCCCAGGCAAAAAAAAGCCCCGATCCAGCCGTGACGGGATCGGGGCAGAGCGCTTTGTGTGAGCCGTACATCCCGAGGGTGACCAAACCTTCAAGCTGCTTGCTGGTAGCCAGTGTGCCTATTCCTTGGGTGGGTAAATGACCCGAAAACGACACGCTCATAGCCATCTGAGCCATTCGTGCATTCTGCCCTTGCCGACCAGCCGGGGGCCTACCAGAATCCAGATCAATCCCCCGCTCCCTTCACCAGGATAAACGTCATGATGCATGCGGATTTGATTGACCAGGATGACCTGCTGAGCCAACTGCGCTCGCTGGGTTTCGAGGTATCCAGCGGTGCCAGCGCCGAACAGGCGTGCGAATGCGCGGTACGCGGTTTGAGCGAAGCACGGGCCAAGGCGCTCAAGGGTATGGTTGAGCAGATGTACACCGGCAGTGCGACGATTCTGCCGGCGGTGCGCCAGGCGATCGACAAGCAGTTGTTGCCGGCGTTGGTGCAGTTCAAGCAGAACGCTGGCGCCTGACAGCCACCCTCCCTGTAGGAGCGAGCTTGCTCGCGAAGATCGCCAACAATGACGCGGGGCACCAGGTGCCCCGCGGCGCTCTTGCTTTTTTCGCGAGCAAGCTCGCTCCTACAGTTAGAGCCGTACGCTGGCGAATGTCGACTCGTTGCGCGCCTGGCTCAACGCCGACATCGGCCCCGACAACGGTGACAACACCAACGCCTGCGGAATCGGCATCATCGCCACCTGCTGGGTGGTGTTGGAGCCTACGCGCTCATCCCGTGGCGGAATGCCGAAGTATTCGCGGTAGCACTTGGAGAAGTGCGGCGTGGACACGAACCCGCACACCGACGCCACTTCGATGATCGACATCGGCGTTTGCTTGAGCAACTGCCGGGCGCGAATCAGGCGCAGCTTGAGGTAGTAGCGCGACGGCGAGCAGTGCAGGTATTTCTGGAACAGCCGCTCCAACTGGCGCCGCGACACGGCGACGTACACCGCCAGCTCATCCAGGTCGATCGGCTCTTCGAGGTTGGCTTCCATCAGCGCCACGATTTCCTGCAACTTCGGCTGGTTGGTGCCAAGCATGTGCTTGAGCGGCACGCGCTGGTGATCCTGCTCGTTGCGGATGCGCTCGTACACGAACATCTCGGAGATCGCCGCCGACAGTTCACGGCCATGGTCGCGGCTGATCAGGTGCAGCATCATGTCCAGCGGCGCGGTGCCGCCGGAGCTGGTGAAACGGTTGCGATCGAGGGTGAACAGGCGGGTGCTCATCGACACGCGGGGGAAGGCTTCCTGCATCGACGCCAGGCACTCCCAGTGCACGCTGCAATCGAACCCGTCGAGCAAGCCGGCGCAGGCCAAGGCCCAACTGCCGGTGCACACCGCGCCAAGGCGACGGGACTGACGCGCCTGGCTTTGCAGCCACGACACGTGTTCACGAGTGACGGTACGCTGGATGCCCACGCCGCCGCACACAATCACAGTGTCCAGGGCCGGGGCTTTGTGCATGGAGGCATCGGGGGTGATTTGCAGGCCGTCGCTGGCCCACACCTGGTTCCCGTCGACACTCAGGGTCGTCCAGCGATACAACTCGCGACCGGACAACTGGTTGGCCATGCGCAGTGGTTCCACTGCCGAAGCCAGGGAAATCAGCGTGAAATTGTCCAGCAGCAAAAAGCCGATGGATTGAGGCGCACGGTTCTGGGGTTGAGTCCCGGAGTTGAACGACGTCATGGCGGTATCTCCTCACACAAAGCGGGTGATGGCCTCAGGCGAGGCTCTTGTTATTGCGCGCGTCTGCGATGCAGAGCGACGCTTTGAATTGATAGAGCAAATGCCATGCCTAAAATTGAATGGCTATTCAATAACTCCTGAAAACGACCTCATGACGCGTCTATATAAGCCCACGCAGGAAGTGCGGAATACGACCCGAATTGGTCGTAGGAGCGAGCCTACTCAAGGGCTGTGAGCAGTTCGGTAGCACTTGTGGGAAGGCGCTTTCAGGGCGTAGGAAAAGTCTGTCACCGCACGCACAGGTGACGGGTGGTCGGAGGGGAAATCGTTCGCGAGCTACTTATCTGTTTGCGACGCGCTAAAAGGTGGCGATTTAGGTTGGAGTGTTCACTTTTTGAGCAGCATTGCCTGGATTACAGCCATCGGGGGCAAGCCCCCTCCCACATTTGAAGGTATTCACAATTCAACATGTGGGAGGGACGGTGCGACGATTCGACTTGCCCCCGATGCAGGCAACGCGGTCTCAGCACTCCACCGCACTCACCGCCAACCCACCCCGCGATGTTTCCTTGTACTTGTCATGCATATCCGCCCCGGTATCGCGCATGGTGCGGATCACCCGATCCAGGGAGATGAAGTGCTGGCCGTCGCCGCGCAGGGCCATCTGTGCCGCGTTGATCGCCTTCACCGCCGCAATCGCGTTGCGTTCGATGCACGGCACTTGCACCAGGCCGCCCACCGGGTCGCAGGTCAGGCCAAGGTTATGTTCCAGGCCGATTTCGGCGGCGTTGCACAATTGCTCCGGCGTGGCGCCAAGAACCTCTGCCAGCCCGGCGGCGGCCATGGCGCAGGCTGAGCCCACCTCGCCCTGGCAGCCGACTTCAGCACCGGAGATCGATGCATTCTTCTTGCACAGGATCCCCACCGCCGCGGCGCTGAGCAGGTAGTCGACCACGTTGGCTTCGGTGACTTCGTCGCTGAATTTCATGAAGTAATGCAACACAGCCGGAATGATCCCCGCCGCGCCGTTGGTGGGGGCGGTGACCATGCGTCCACCGGCGGCGTTTTCTTCGTTGACCGCCAGGGCGAACAGGTTGACCCACTCCATCGCGCTCAAGGTCGAGCCGATCACATTGGGCTTGTTCAATTCCTGCAAGCTACGGTGCAACTTGGCGGCACGGCGACGCACGTTGAGGCCGCCGGGCAGGATGCCTTCGTGCTTGAGGCCCTGCTCGACACACTCTTGCATGGCGCGCCAGAGCTTCATCAGGCCGCTGCGGATTTCGTCCTCGGAGCGCCAGACCTTTTCATTGGCCATCATCAGCTCGGCGACGCGCAGGTTGTGGGTCTTGCACAGCTGCAACAGCTCCACCGCGCTGGAAAAATCATAGGGCAAGGCGGTGCTGTCCATATCGGCCACACCGCTGCGGGCCTGGGCTTCATCCACCACAAAACCGCCCCCCACTGAATAGTAAGTGTCGCGGTGCAGCTCGCCGTCATCGCCGAACACCACCAGGGTCATGGCATTGGGATGGAACGGCAGGTTTTCGTCGAGCAGGCGCATGTCCCGGGCCCATACGAACGGCACGGGCAAACGTCCGTCCAGCAGCAAGGTATCGGTCTCGCGCAGGGTGTGAATGCGCAGGCCGATTTGCGCCGGATCGATCGCGTCTGGCCACTCGCCCATCAGGCCCATGATGGTCGCGGTATCACTGCCGTGACCGATGCCGGTAGCCGACAAGGAGCCGTAGAGCTGAACTTCGACGCGTCGGACCTGTTCCAACAGTTCACGCTCACGCAAAGCCTGGACGAACAACGCCGCGGCGCGCATGGGGCCGACGGTGTGAGAACTCGAAGGCCCGATGCCGATCTTGAACAGGTCGAAAACACTGATAGCCATTGCGGTAGAACTCCTCGATAAGCACGGCCAGGCTTGAACGAGGTGCTACGCTCAGATCGCCCAGATGGCGGCATCATCAAGCTTTTACCTGCCCTCACGGCGTCTCACACCGACGCACTCATGCTCACCAGCGTCGCTCCCGTGCGATCGCCTGTTTTGGCCGTTTTTAGCGGTGCAGATGGGCAAAAACAGCAGTTTTGACTTGGGAAAAACCTGTAAGCGACGTCACCGACACTGGATACGACCCTCCCTGTACTGGATACGACGCCCCCTGTAGGCGTCAGATTTTCACTGGTACATGATCAGTCTCGACTCGTTTGCAAGGCACCGTGCCAGAGCTGTCGTCGCACGCCCCAACCGCAACACCTAATAAAGCGCGGCGAATGCCGCCAGAAAAGACACAGGAGTCTACCCCGATGAAAGGTTCACCCTCGTTGTTGTTGGCCGCCATGCTGAGTCTGCCAGTCATGGCACACGCTGCAGAACCGGAACAGTGTAAGACCGTCAACTTCTCCGATGTCGGCTGGACCGACATCACCGTCACGACTGCGACCACCAGCGAAATTCTCAAGGGCCTGGGCTACAAGCCACGCACCACGATGATTTCGGTACCGGTGACCTACAAGTCACTGGCAGACGGCAAGAACATGGACATCTTCCTCGGCAACTGGATGCCGACCATGGAAAACGACATCAAGCCGTACCGTGATGCCGGCACCGTGGAAACCGTGCGCGCCAACCTGGAAAACGCCAAGTACACCCTGGCCGTCCCCGAGGCGTTGTACAACAAAGGCCTGAAAGACTTCGCCGATATCGCCAAATTCAAGGATGAGCTGGGCGGCAAGATCTACGGTATCGAACCAGGTAACGACGGCAACCGCACCATCCAGACGCTGATCGACAAAGACGCCTTCGGCCTGAAAACCGCGGGCTTCAAAGTGGTCGAATCCAGCGAAGCCGGCATGCTCTCCCAGGTGGAACGCGCCACCAAGCGCGACCAGGCCATCGTGTTCCTCGGCTGGGAACCGCACCCGATGAACACCCGCTTCAAGATGAAGTACCTGACCGGCGGTGACGACTCGTTCGGCCCCAACTACGGCCAGGCCACCATCTATACCAACACCCGCAAGGGCTACACCCAGGAATGCAGCAACGTCGGCCAACTGCTGAAAAACCTGGTGTTCACGCTGAACATGGAAAGCACCCTGATGGGGAATGTCCTGGACGACAAAATGAAGCCCGACGCCGCGGCCAAGGCCTGGCTGAAGAAGAACCCTCAGGTGCTCGACACCTGGCTGGCCGGCGTGACCACGGTTGATGGCAAACCCGGCCTGGAGGCCGTCAAAGCTTACCTCGACAAGTAACCGCTGACCCCGGGGCGGTGCGCTGCCCCGGGATGTTTTCCCCTTCGCATGTGGACATTCACTACCATGCTGACTGAACAGAAAATCCCACTAGGCCAGTACATCGCTGCCTTCGTCGAATGGTTGACCAAACACGGTGCCAACTATTTCGACGCAATCGCATCGACACTGGAAACGATGATCCACGGCGTGACGTTCGCGCTGACCTGGTTCAATCCGCTGGCATTGATCGGTCTGATTGCGCTGCTGGCTCACTTTATTCAACGTAAATGGGGCCTGACGGTTTTTGTCGTCGCCTCCTTCCTGCTGATCCTGAACCTTGGGTACTGGCAGGAAACCATGGAAACCCTCGCGCAGGTGTTGTTCGCCACCCTGGTCTGCGTGGTCATCGGAGTGCCGCTGGGCATTGTTGCCGCGCACAAGCCGATGTTCTACACCCTGATGCGGCCGGTGCTCGATCTGATGCAGACCGTACCGACCTTCGTCTACCTCATCCCTACCCTGACCCTCTTCGGGCTGGGTGTGGTGCCCGGGCTGATTTCCACGGTGGTGTTCGCGATTGCCGCGCCGATCCGCCTGACCTACCTGGGTATCCGCGATGTACCGCAAGAGTTGATGGACGCCGGCAAGGCCTTTGGCTGCTCGCGCCGTCAGTTGCTCTCGCGCATTGAACTGCCCCACGCCATGCCGAGCATCGCTGCCGGCATTACCCAATGCATCATGCTGTCGTTGTCGATGGTGGTGATCGCCGCCCTGGTGGGTGCCGATGGCCTCGGCAAGCCGGTGGTCAACGCGCTGAACACCGCCGATATCGCCCTGGGCTTTGAAGCCGGCCTGGCGATCGTATTGCTGGCCATCATGCTCGACCGCATCTGCAAACAACCCGACGCCAAAGTAGGGGGTGATGCATGAGCATTATCCGATTCGACAATGTCGATGTGATCTTCTCCAAAGACCCACGCGAAGCGCTCAAGCTGCTGGACCAGGGCATGAGCCGTAACGAGATCCTGAAAAAAACCGGGCAGATTGTCGGCGTAGAAAAAGCCAGCCTGGATGTCGAGAAAGGTGAAATCTGCGTGCTGATGGGCCTGTCCGGTTCCGGCAAATCGAGCCTGCTGCGCTGCATCAACGGCCTCAATACGGTCAGCCGTGGCCAGCTGTTCGTGGAGCATGAAGGGCGCCAGATCGACATCGCTTCCTGCACCCCGGCGGAGCTGAAAATGATGCGCACCAAGCGCATCGCCATGGTGTTCCAGAAGTTCGCCCTGATGCCCTGGCTGACGGTGCGCGAGAACATCAGCTTCGGCCTGGAAATGCAGGGCCGCCCGGAGAAAGACCGGCGCAAGCTGGTGGACGAGAAACTCGAACTGGTGGGCCTGACCCAGTGGCGCAACAAGAAGCCCGACGAACTGTCCGGCGGCATGCAGCAACGCGTCGGCCTGGCCCGCGCGCTGGCGATGGACGCCGATATCCTGCTGATGGATGAACCCTTCTCGGCCCTCGACCCGCTGATCCGCCAGGGCCTGCAGGACGAACTGCTGGAACTGCAAAGCAAGCTGAGCAAGACCATTGTGTTCGTCAGCCACGACCTCGACGAAGCCCTCAAGCTCGGCAGCCGTATCGCGATCATGAAAGACGGCAAGATCATCCAGTACAGCGTGCCGGAAGAGATCGTGCTGAACCCGGCGGATGACTATGTGCGCACCTTCGTCGCCCACACCAACCCGCTGAACGTACTGTGCGGGCGCAGCCTGATGCGCACCCTGGACAACTGCAAGCGCGTCAACGGTTCGGTGTGTCTCGATCCGGGCGGCGACTCGTGGCTGGACCTGGCCGAAGGCAACACCATCAAGGGCGCCCGCCAGAATGGCGCAGTGATGAACCTGCAGAACTGGGCACCCGGGCAAGCGGTGGAAGGCCTGGGGCGGTTGCCGACGCTGGTGGATTCGAATATCGGCATGCGCGATGCGCTGCAGATTCGTTATCAGACGGGGAACAAGCTGGTGTTGCATGACAACAACCAGGTGGTGGGGATCTTGGGCGACAGTGAGCTGTACCACGCCTTGCTAGGCAAGAACCTGGGCTAACAAACACTGCAAATCCCAATGTAGAAGCCGGGTCAATGTGGGAGGGGGCTTGCCCCCGATTGCAGTATGTCAGTCAGTACATTTATTACTGATCCACTGCTATCGGGGGCAAGCCCCCTCCCACATTTAGCTCTGTTTACACATTTAGACCCAGCAGCGTCAGTGAGGACACTGCCAGGCGTTCAACTATCAGCTATAGACACGGCCAAGGAGCTGCCGATGGCTTTCAAACTGATCGAGCACGTCCCGGGTGATCTGTTCCTGGGCGAAGCCCATCAGGTCGTACTCCTGAGGCCCGTTATGCAGGTACACCTCAGCACGGTAGTAACGGGTGCGCTCTTCCTCGGGCAGGTCGTCCGACGCCGTCGAGTAGCCATCCAGGCTGACTTCGTAGACAAACGGATTCCCCTCTTCCCTCTCGATGCGCACGCCAATGCAGCGCTTGGATTTGCCCAACAGGGTCTGCACTTCCAGCCCCTGCTCGCGCAACACCGTCGCGGCTTCTTCCAACGCCGGCGTTACATGCTTGTCCATAAAGCGTTGCACGGTGGCCTGGCTCGGTTGCAGGTCCAACGCGCTCAGGCGCTCGCTGAAACCACGACGACCACGCTCGGCCAACTGCGCCTGCTCCAGCTCCGTCGCCACGTCCTGGCGCATCGCCTTGTGCAAACCGAACATAAAGAAGATCAGCACCACCGAGAACGGCAGCCCCGCCAGCACCACCATGGTTTGCATGGCTTCGAAGTTACCCGCAAACAGCAGGCCGATCGTCACCAGGGTGATCACCGCCGACCAGAAGATCCGCAGCCAGTGCGGCGCATCCTCATCCACGTTGCCACCCTTGCAGGAAAGGTTCGCCATCATCACCGCGCCGGAGTCCGCCGGGGTCAAAAACAGCACAAAGCCTACAAAGATCGACACGCCAATCACGATTTTCGACGCGGGGTAATGCTCCAGCAGTTGGTAGATGGCCATGGACGGTTGTTCCAGCGCCGTCTTGCCCAACTCTACCGCACCGTGGTTGAGCACCAGGTCCAGTGCCGAGTTGCCGAAGATCGACAGCCACGCCAAGGTAAAGCCCAGCGGGATCAACAGCACGCCGGCGACCAGTTCACGCACCGTGCGGCCCCGGGAAATACGCGCGATGAACATGCCCACGAAAGGCGCCCAGGAAATCCACCAGGCCCAATAGAACAGGGTCCACAGGCCCATCCAGCGCTCGGTCTTGTCGGCGTCGCCTTCGTACACATACAGGTCGAAGGTTTTCAGGATGATGCCGTTGAGGTAGTCACCGGTGTTCTGCACCAGGCCGTTGAGCAAGTGCAGGGTCGGGCCGAACAACAGCACAAAGATCAGCAGGCCGCTGAACAGCACGATGTTGAGGTTGGACAGGCGACGAATGCCGTTCTCCACGCCCGACACGGCAGCAATGGTCGCCACGGTGCTCATCACGACGATGACGATCAACAGGTTCGTGTTGCTGTGCGCCATGCCGAACAGGTTTTCCAGCCCGGACGACACCTGCATCGAGCCGATGCCCAGGTTGGTCACCAGGCCCAGCAGGGTCACGAACATGCCGAAACCGTCCACGGCATGCCCGGCCGCACCCTTGACCCACCGTTCGCCCACCAGCGGGTACAGCGCCGAACGCAGCGCCAGCGGCTGGTTATGGCGATACGCGAAGTACGCCACGGCCAGGCCGACCAACGCATAGATCGCCCAGCCATGCAGGCCCCAGTGCAGGAAGGTCAGCTGCAACGCCTGGCGTGCCGCACCGTTGCTGGCCGCTGCGCCTTCAGGCGGGTTGAAGTAGTGGTCCAACGGTTCCGATGCACCGAAGTACAGCAACGAAATGCCGATGCCCGACGAAAACAACATGCCGGCCCAGGCGCCGTAGCTGAAGTCCGGGGTGTCGTCCTTGCTGCCTAGTTTCAGCTTGCCGTAGGAGGAAAACGCCAGGCCCACCACGAACACCAGGTAGGCGGCGATGACCACCATGTAGTACCAGCCGAAGCTTTTCGACAGCCACGCCTGTGCGATGCCGAGCATGCGCCCGGCCTCTTGCGGGGCGATGATCAGGATGGCGGTCAACAACAGAATCAATGCGGTGGAGGTGTAGAACACCCAACCGTTGACCCGCACCTTTTCTGGCGGGGTCTTTATAAGAGAGGCAGAACTCATGGCGCAGATGCTCCAGGCAGTGCGAGAGAGAAACACAAGGCAGCGGTTATCCCGCGCCATCGATTTTTCGGCAGTCGACGGACGGGTGTTATAAAGACACCCCGAAAATCCATGGCCCCCGCCGTAGCGGTACAGCGGGTGTTTCAAGGGTTTTCCAGGTGTCAGATGTCGTTGGCCTCGGGTAGGAAATACCTGTAGGCAGCGACCATTTGTCGCAGAGCTTATTCTTTGTTGATTGAACGTTCAATCAAAACAAAATAGACTGGCCTTCAAGTCGACGAACGTTGATCGCGCGTCGGCAGGCCTAAGGAGAGGTGCTACATGCCCAAGGTCGGTATGCAACCCATACGCCGCCAACAGTTGATCGAAGCCACGCTGACGGCCATCGATCAGGTCGGGATGGGAGATGCCAGCATTGCGCTGATTGCCCGTCTGGCCGGTGTTTCGAACGGCATCATCAGTCACTACTTTCAGGACAAGAACGGCCTGATCGCCGCGACGATGCGCTACCTGATGAACGTGCTGATCGAGAACGTCCATGAACGCAGGCTGGCGCTGAAGGATGACAGCCCACGGGCCCACATTCAGGTGATCATCGGGGGGAACTTCGATGCGAGCCAGGTCAATGGACCGGCAATGAAAACCTGGCTGGCCTTCTGGGCCGCCAGCATGCACCACCCGTCTTTGCACAGGTTGCAGCGGATCAACGATCAACGTCTGTATTCCAACCTGTGCTGCCAGTTCCGCCGAGTGCTGCCGCTGCCGCACGCACGCAAAGCAGCCCGAGGCCTGGCGGCCCTGATCGACGGTTTGTGGTTGCGCGGCGCCCTGTCGGGAGACGCTTTCGACACGGCGCAGGCGCAACGGATCGCTTACGAATACATGGATTTCCAATTGGCCAAGCAGGTGAGTTAGAGCACACATAACCGCTCAACCCCTGAACGTCCGCCACTCAGTGTTGCCACACCCTTATGGCCCACTTTGCGGCGGGTAACGCCAACCACTTATGCACTTGCGAGGACTTTATGGCCCGTTTCGACCTGCAAAAACTCTACATTGACGGCGGCTACAGCGACGCTGGCAGCGATGCCACCTTCGAAGCCATCAACCCGGCTAACGGTGAAGTTCTCGCCCAAGTGCAACGCGCCACGAAAGACGACGTTGAACGTGCCGTGGTCAGCGCTGAAAAAGGCCAGAAAATCTGGGCCGCCATGACCGCCATGGAGCGTTCGCGCATCCTGCGTCGCGCCGTCGACATCCTGCGCGAGCGCAACGACGAACTGGCCGCCCTGGAAACCCTGGACACCGGTAAAGCCTTCTCTGAAACCCAGTACGTCGACATCGTCACCGGTGCCGACGTGCTGGAATACTACGCAGGCCTGGTGCCGGCCATCGAAGGCGAGCAGATCCCACTGCGCGATACCTCGTTCGTCTACACCCGTCGCGAGCCGCTGGGCGTGGTCGCCGGTATCGGCGCGTGGAACTACCCGATCCAGATCGCCCTGTGGAAATCCGCGCCAGCCCTGGCCGCCGGTAACGCGATGATCTTCAAGCCCAGCGAAGTCACCTCGCTGACCACCTTGAAACTGGCCGAGATCTACACCGAGGCCGGCGTTCCAGCCGGTGTATTCAACGTCTTGACCGGCAGCGGCCGTGAAGTCGGCACCTGGCTGACCGAACACCCACGCATCGAGAAAGTCTCGTTCACCGGCGGCACCGACACCGGTAAAAAAGTCATGGCCAGCGCTTCGAGCTCTTCGCTCAAGGAAGTGACCATGGAACTGGGCGGCAAGTCCCCGCTGATCATTTTCGACGACGCCGACCTGGATCGCGCCGCCGACATTGCGATGATGGCCAACTTCTACAGCTCCGGCCAGGTCTGCACCAACGGTACGCGCGTGTTTGTGCCAAAGCACCTGCAAGCCGCGTTCGAAGCCAAGATTGCCGAGCGTGTTGCGCGCATCCGCGTGGGCGACCCACAAGATGCCAACACCAACTTCGGCCCGCTGGTCAGCTTCGCCCACATGGAAAGCGTGCTGGGCTACATCGCCAAAGGTAAGGAAGAAGGCGCCCGCGTACTGTGCGGCGGCGATCGCCTGACCGATGGTGCCTTCGCCAAAGGCGCCTACGTGGCCCCGACCGTATTCACTGACTGCACCGACGAGATGACCATCGTCCGTGAAGAAATCTTCGGCCCGGTGATGAGCATCCTCACTTACGAGACCGAAGCAGAAGTGATCCGCCGCGCCAACGACACTGACTTCGGCCTGGCCGCCGGCCTGGTCACCAAGGACCTGAACCGCGCCCACCGCGTGATTCACCAGCTGGAAGCGGGTATCTGCTGGATCAACGCCTGGGGCGAGTCCGACGCGAAGATGCCGGTCGGTGGCTACAAGCAGTCGGGTGTGGGCCGTGAGAACGGGATCAGCTCGCTGAACAACTTCACTCGCATCAAATCGGTACAGGTTGAGCTGGGCGACTACGCCTCGGTGTTCTAAGACCCGAGTTTTGTATTGCCTGTCAGGCCGTCATCGGGGGCAAGCCCCCTCCCACATTTGACTGTGTTTACACATCTGAAACTGTGAACACAGTCAGTGTGGGAGGGGGCTCGCCCCCGATGAGGCCCGACCTGACCACACATCAAAGAGGGTGCATTTATGTCCCAAGAATACGATTACATCATTGTGGGTGCCGGCTCCGCCGGTAACACCCTGGCGACCCGTCTGACCGAAGACGAAGGCGTCACCGTCCTGCTGCTGGAAGCCGGCGGTCCTGACTACCGTCTCGACTTCCGTACCCAGATGCCCGCCGCCCTGGCATTCCCGCTGCAAGGCCGCCGCTACAACTGGGCCTACGAAACCGATCCAGAGCCGCACATGAACGGCCGCCGTATGGAATGCGGGCGCGGCAAGGGCCTGGGTGGCTCTTCCTTGATCAACGGCATGTGCTACATCCGTGGCAACGCCCTGGACTACGACAACTGGTCGAAACTGCCCGGCCTGGAAGACTGGACCTACCTCGACTGCCTGCCGTATTTCCGTAAAGCCGAAACCCGCGACATCGGCCCCAACGACTACCATGGCGGCGACGGCCCGGTCAGCGTGACGACGCCCAAAGCCGGCAACAACCCGCTGTTCCACGCCATGGTCGAAGCCGGCGTACAGGCCGGTTACCCGCGTACCGAAGACTTGAACGGCTACCAGCAGGAAGGCTTCGGCCCGATGGACCGTACCGTCACGCCAAACGGCCGACGCGCCAGCACCGCGCGCGGTTACCTGGACACGGCCAAAAAGCGTTCGACCCTGACCATCGTCACCCACGCCCTGACCGACAAAGTGTTGTTCGAAGGCAAGCGGGCCGTTGGCGTGCGTTACCTGATCGGTGCTGCCGAAGAGCGCGTCGAAGCCCGCGCCCGCAAGGAAGTGCTGGTGTGCAGCGGCGCAATCGCCTCGCCGCAACTGCTGCAACGCTCCGGTGTCGGCCCGGCCAAACTGCTGGAAAGCCTCGACATTCCGGTGGTCCATGACCTGCCCGGTGTCGGCGAAAACCTGCAAGACCACCTTGAGCTGTACCTGCAATACGCCTGCACCCAACCGGTGTCGCTGTACCCATCGCTGCTCTGGTACAACCAGCCGGCCATCGGTGCCGAGTGGCTGTTCAACGGCACCGGCATCGGCGCCAGCAACCAGTTCGAGGCCGGCGGTTTTATCCGTACCCGTGAAGAATTCGATTGGCCGAACATCCAGTACCACTTCCTGCCGGTAGCGATTAACTACAACGGCAGCAACGGCGTGAAAGAGCACGGTTTCCAGGCGCACATGGGGTCCATGCGCTCGCCAAGCCGTGGCCGCGTGCAACTGAAGTCGAAGAACCCACGGGACTACCCGAGCATCCTCTTCAACTACATGGCCACCGAGCAGGATTGGCAGGAGTTTCGCGACGGCATCCGCCTGACCCGCGAAATCATGCAACAGCCGGCGCTGGACCCGTACCGCGGCCGCGAAATCAGCCCGGGCATCGAGGTGCAAACCGATGAGCAACTCGACAAGTTCATCCGCGAACACGCCGAAACCGCGTTCCACCCGTCCTGCTCGTGCAAGATGGGCACCGATGAGATGGCCGTGGTCGATGGCGAAGGCCGCGTGCATGGCATGCAAGGCCTGCGTGTGGTCGATGCGTCGATCATGCCGATCATCACCACCGGCAACCTGAACGCGCCGACGATCATGATCGCCGAGAAAATCGCCGACAAGATCCGTGGTCGCAAGCCGCTGCCGCGCAGCACCGCCGACTACTACGTGGCAGGCACGGCGCCGGTGCGTGGCAAGCCGCTGCGTGAAGTGGGGCCGACTGCGCAGTAACCCATTCCCTGTGGCGAGCGGGCTTGCCCTAATGCCGTTCAGTTAAGCGTACATCGCCTTCTGTAGGAGCGAGCTTGCTCGCGAAAAACGTCAATCGCCTTCTGTAGGAGCGAGGGGGACGCCTAGTTCTTGCTCGCGAAAAACGTCAACGATAACGCGTGTTTCCTGAATGAACGCGGTGCCTGTGAGTGCTTCGCGAGCAAGCTCGCTCCTACAAAAAAGCCTTAACTGAACGGCATTAGGGCAAGCCCGCTGGTTACAGAGTGCCCAATTCGTGGGCGCCAGGTTATTGGGACTGGATGATGCTCAACCGTTCGCCCACCACCATCTCGGTGATCCAGTCCACCAGGATCGAGGTGTAGGCCTGCTGGGAGACTGGGTCACTCAGGGCGTGGTCGGCGCCGTCGATGATGCGGTGGGTCAGGGAGTGTGTCCGCTGGCACGCCGCACGGTAGCTCATGATGGTCGCGTGGGGCACATGGTCGTCGGTTTCCGATTCGACGATCAGCACATCGCCGGTAAATTGCGCGCAGGCATGCAAGGCGCGGTTGGTTTGCGCGTGCACCAGCGTACTGCGGTAATCCATCAGGTCCGCCTTGTCCAAATCGCGCTTGGGCTTGAGCCATTCCTGGTCGCGGTACAGTGCCGGCACGCGCAGCGCCAGCCAGCGCACCGGGCGCAACGACGTCAGAATGGCGGCGAGGTAACCGCCGTAACTGGTGCCCACCACCGCCACCGCCGAGGTGTCGATGGCCGGGTGCGACAGCAGGCGGTCGTAGGCGGCCAGCAGGTCGCGCAGGTTGTCTTCGCGGGTCACGCGGGACAACGGAATGCCAGTGCCCGCATGGCCACGCAGGTCGAAGGTCAGGCACACGCAGCCCAGGCCGGCGATGCCTTTGGCCCGTTCCAGATCACGCTCCTGGCTACCGCCCCAGCCGTGCACGAACAACACCCCAGGCACTTTGGACTTGGGGCTCAAGAACGTGCCGCTCATCTGTTCGCCGTCGATATCGATCGCAATGCTTTCGCTTCTAGCCGTCATAAGGTTTAACCGTCACGTACTTGAGAAGAAAGTCGCTGTTTTCGGCCGGGCCGCGGTAAACCTCGATGGCATCCGCCGGCAGTGGCTGGTCCACGTAGGTTTCTACCGAGGACACATGAATGGCTTTAAGGCCCGGGTGGTTGATGAAGCTTTGCAGCGCCGCGACTTCCGCGCTGCTGGCCCCGCCCATGCGCCAGGACTGTTCAAGTACACCGCTGCGACGCTGGCCGTTGCTGTCCACGCCCTGGGCGATGTCGTAGTTGCGCCGTGAGGCATAAAAACCAGGGTAGGCCTCAAGCGCGGCGGCGTCGAAGACCTGGGCTTGCCGGATGGCCAGGCGTACGTCGTCGGACAGGTCGAGTTGGAGCAGGTCGTCGTAGTCACCCGGGACCACGATCAGGTTCGAGCCACCGTAGACCTCTTCACCCTGCCCGTCCTGGGTCAAGTATTGCTCGCCGCAATAGCTGAACCGGTGCGCGCCGATGAAACTCTGGCCCACACTATGAGTGACCACATCCTGAAGGTCCTGTTCCAATACCACACCGTCGTCGAATAGCTGCGCCGCTTCGGGGCGCGCCAGCAACGCGTCGAACTCATCCAGGCTACGGATCACTTGCTGGCCACGCCCGGCGCTGGCGTGCACAGGTTTCAACCGGATCGGCCCACTGTAGAGCAGGCGTGTCGCAGCTTCCCGCGCATCCTTGAGGGCAAACACGCTCAGGCCGTCCAACACCACATCGCGCACGCGCTCACCAAATAACGTCGACCAGCCCTCCGGGGCGACGGCTTCGGGGCCCAACACGCCGTGACTGATCGCCTTGGTACAGATGAAGTCGTGATCGACATAGCCGCCCCACAGGTCGTCAGGGCCACTAATACCGAATGGGCGAGCCTGGTCCGGGCCGACCAGGGTTTGGGTGGGCAGCACATACAGATCACGCCCAGCGTGCCGGTTGGGGTCGTAGCTGCCGCCAAACTTGAGGCCGAGGATCTGCGCCAGCCAGCGCGCCAGGGCGCGATTGGTTTCGACTTCATGCTGGGGCGCGCCCTCCCGCGTGGAATGGGCAACGACCAGCTTTTTGCGCTGCGTTGGGGTCATGCGTCCCCCTTGATTGTCCCGCCATGTGTGTGCAGACACTGTTGCAGGGATCAAGCCAAGGCCTGGCTCAAGGCGATGGCGTGGAAATCAAGTGGTTAGCTGAAAAGCGATGGCAGTTGGCCTGTTTGATTCTGCACGACAGCCGCGGATGGACGCGGCGTTCTGCACGATTCACACCCCAAACCGGCTGCGGTAATCACTGGGGGCCAGGCCGGTGATTTTCTTGAAGGTGGCGCGAAAGGCACTGGGGTCCTGATAACCCACGGTCCAGGCGATATGGTCGATGGTGCCGTTGGTGAACTCCAGCATCTGCCGAGCCTTGCCGACCCTCAAGTGCTGGCAGTATTCGGTGGGCTTCAACCCTGTTGCGCCGCGAAAGCGCCGCAGGAATGTACGCTCTTCCAGACCCGCCTCCTGGGCCATTGCCGCCACGCTGACATCCACCGCACCACTGGCCTGCAACCAGTGCTGCACCTTGAGGATCGCGCTGTCGCCGTGCCCGAGAATCGGCGCAAAGTTGCTGCCGCAGTGGCTGGCGCTGTCACTGTGCGCGATCACCAGGAACCGGGCGGTCTGGGCCGCAATGCTCGGGCCCATGGTGCGGTCAACCAGGCGCAGGCCCAGTTCGGACCAGGCCATCAGCCCGGCGGTCGTGATCAGGTCGCCGTCATCGACAATCGGTTTATCCGCCTCCAGGCGTACGGCTGGGTAACGAGCGGCGAAGGATGTGGCGGAGGACCAATGCGTGGTGGCGCTGCGCCCGTCCAGCAGGCCACTACGCGCCAGCATGATCGAACCAATGCACACGCCACCGAGAACCGTGCCCGCCGCGTGTTGCTGGCGAATCCACGCCAGCAACGCAGGCGGCGCTTGCTCGTCGGTGAACTCGCCAATCGAGGGCGGCACCAGCACGGCCATCAGCGGCAGGTCAGGGCCGGGATGGCTGTCGAATACCCGCGCGGGGGTACCCTGGGCATCCACCTGCCAGTGGCTGACCCGCAGCAGCGGCAGTTGCGCGGATTGATGCTCGGCGGCGATCCGGTTGGCCACGCCGAACAGGTCGGTCAAGCCATGCACCGCAGCCAATTGCGCCCCTTGATAGATCAATACACCCAGCTCGACGATCGAGCGTTCCACGGCCATTGTCAGTTTTCCCCCTGTTATTGTCGGTGCAGCCAATCCTCGGCAGCGGCGCCAGCTAAGATACTGGCCCCATCAACCCATCACGAGGCAACACCCATGGCCAAGCAAGCACTCATCCTAATCGATATCCAGAACGACTACTTCCCCCAGGGCAAGTGGCCGCTCAGCGGCGTGGAAGCCGCGGCGGACAAGGCTGCACAAGTGCTCCAGGCCTTTCGCCAGGCGGGCGATGCGGTGATACATGTGCGCCATGAGTTCACCTCGCAGGATGCTCCCTTCTTTACACCGAACTCCGAGGGGGCGCACTTGCACCCCAAGGTGTTGAACGAGGGCAATGAGCCAGTGGTACTGAAGCATTTCGTGAATGCGTTCCGTGAAACCAACCTGCGTGAGCTGTTGGAACAACGCAGCATTACCGAACTGGTGGTGGTCGGCAGCATGAGCCACATGTGCATCGATGCGGTGGTGCGAGCGGCGGCGGACCTGGGCTACAAGGTCACGCTGATCCATGACGCCTGCGCCACCCGCGACCTGGAATTCAATGGCAAAGTCATCCCGGCGGCGCAGGTGCATGACGCTTATATGGCATCGCTGGCATTCGGCTATGCAGGCGTGGTGTCGGCGGATGAATACCTCAAGACACAAACGGCGGCCGCGTGACCGCCCCCCCGTATGCTGCTGGCTTCAGCGCGTGGCGATGACGAACAGGCGCGGAAACGGCAGCAGCACGGTGCCATCGCCCAGGGCTGGGTAAGCCTGCGTAATCCGTGCCTGGTATTCCCGTAGGAATGCGGCCTTTTCCCCGTCGCTCAACGGCGCAAGAAATGGCCGCAATGCAGAACCTTTAAACCACTCCACCACCGCCGCATGATCCGCCAACGGATGCAGGTAGGTGGTGCGCCACACGTCGACGACGCTGCAGTGTTGGCTGAGTAGCTCGTAGTAGTAGCTCGCGGTGTGCCGCTCATTGTGTTTAACCGCACCGATCTTCGCGGACCAGGGGCCATCTGCCGATACCTCTCGTGCCAGCCGGTGGGCAGGCTCATCAAGGTTGTCCGGGGTTTGCACCGCCAGCGTGCCACCGGGCGTCAGTTGGTTGACCAGGTGCGGGTAGAGCGTGGCGTGATCGGGCAGCCATTGCAGGGAGGCGTTGGCCAGGATGACGTCGAAGGCCTGCTCGGGGCTCCAGGCACCGATATCCGCCCGTTCGAAGTTCAGCCCCGGCAGGCGTTTACGGGCGTCGACCAGCATGTCATCGGAGCTGTCCATGCCGGTGACCTGCGCTTGCGGGAAACGCCCGGCCAGCACTTCAGTGGAGTTACCGGGGCCACAGCCCAAGTCGACAGCGGTGCGCACCTCGGTATTGGGAATGGCCGCGACCAAGTCACGAACCGGGCGAGTGCGCTGTTGTTCAAACATCGTGTATTGCTTGGCAGACCAGGTCATCGCGGCTTTCCTTCTTTTTTAGAGGCGGCTTTTTAAAGGGTGAAGACAGCCTAAATCTTGTGAGCCATGAGAACAAATGCCAGGATTGACGACCTCCCATACCTGAAAAGTATCCCTATGTTGGAGTTGCGCCAACTCAGAGCCTTTGTCGCCATTGCCGAAGAAGGCTATATCACCCGCGCGGCGGAACGTTTGGGGATGCAGCAGCCACCGCTGACGCGACTGCTGCAAAGCCTTGAGGCCGAGCTGGGCGTTGTGCTGATGGAACGCCTGCCCCGTGGCGTGCGCCCAACCCCTGCCGGGCTGGCGTTGCTGGAGGAAGCGCGCGAGGTGTTGGCACGTGTCGACGGCGTGGCGGAGTTCGTGCGTCGCGCTGCCCGAGGTGAGCGCGGACGGCTGGCCATCGGGTTTACCAGTTCGGCCGCCCTGCACCCATTCGTGCCCAGTGTGCTGCGGCTGTTTCGCGAAACCTTCGTGGGCGTCTCGGTGGTGCTGGAGGAAGCAGGTACCGGCGAACTGCTGGATGCGCTGGTGCATGAAAAACTCGACGCAGCCTTTATCCGCTCACCGCTCAGCGGGATTCAATCGCTGCAGGACCAACCGATCCTCGTGGAGCCCATGTTGTTGGCACTGCCCACCGATCATCCCCTGGCACTCGACGCCGCCTCCCCCCTGCCTTTGGCGGCACTGGCTACTGAGTCCTTCGTACTCTATCGACGGCGCGTGGGGTTGGGTTTGTATGACGCGATCCTGGTGGCCTGCCGTGAAGCGGGGTTCAGCCCGCAAGTGGTGCAGGAAGCGCCGCGCATGACAGCAACCTTGAGCCTGGTGGCAGCGGGCCTTGGCGTATCCATCGTGCCGGCGTCGATGCAACGGCTGCGTGGAGACGGCATCGTCTATCGGCCACTGACGGATTGCCAGAACCTGGTGGCGCCGCTCCACCTGGCGACGCGAGCCGGTGATGACTCGGCCGTATTGCGGCGGTTCAAGGACATGGTGCTGACCACGGCGGCAACAGACGCCTGATCAGTAGCCATAAAAAACCCCCGCGGCCTGCGCCAGCGGGGGTTCTTGAGTATCGCTCGTTGCGGGTCTGCGACCTCAGAACGGGATATCGTCATCAAAGCTGTCGAAATCCGGAGCCGGTTGCGGAGCGGCCTGTTGTGGCGCTGGGCGCGACTCACGTTGTGGCTGCTGGCTTGGCTGCGGACGGGACTGCTGTGGGCGCGGTGCCGAGTTGGACATGCCGCCCTGGCCCTGTTGGTCACCCTGTGGACGGCCGCCCAGCAGTTGCATGGTGCCTTGCATGTCGACCACGATTTCAGTGGTGTAACGCTTGATACCGTCTTTTTCCCACTCGCGGGTTTGCAGCTTGCCTTCGATGTAGACCTGCGAGCCTTTGCGCAGGTATTCACCGGCGATCTCTGCCACCTTGCCGAACATCGACACGCGGTGCCATTCGGTTTTCTCGACCTTCTGGCCGGTCTGCTTGTCGGTCCACTGTTCGCTGGTCGCCAGACTCAGGTTGGTCACGGCATTACCGTTAGGCAAGTAGCGAACTTCGGGATCCTGGCCGCATGTACCGACCAATATGACTTTGTTAACCCCACGGGCCATAACGTTCTCCTAAGCTGGGCGCGCTGTCGGCACTGGGTTGACCAGTTGCTCGAGCGTCGCGCGATCCAATAATTCGGTGTCCAATTTGATGTAAATGGCTGCTTCTTCAGCAACCACGACTGCATCGGTTACCCCAACGACGGCCTTGAGGCGCTCTACCAGACCGCTTTCACGGATCGCCTCGGGCGATAGCGGCAAACGCAGACTTGTGACGTAGGGAGGTTCGCGCATGGTAACAGCAAAGGCCAGCCAAAGTGCAGCCAGCCCGGCACATCCCAGGAACACAACCGACAAACCGCCGTGCTGGAACATCCAGCCACCCATGATGCCGCCCAGTGCAGAACCAAGGAACTGGCTGGTGGAGTACACCCCCATTGCCGTGCCCTTGCCACCGGCCGGTGAAACTTTACTGATCAGCGAAGGCAACGAGGCCTCCAGCAGGTTGAATGCGGTGAAGAACACCACCGTACCGACTACCAGTGCCCGCAGGCTGTCGCCGAACTGCCAGAAGAATAGCTCAGTGAGCATCAGCGTCGCGACGGCGCCGAGTAAAACTCGTTTCATTTTGCGTTTCTTCTCGCCGTAGATGATGAAGGGGATCATGGCGAAGAACGAAATCAGGAGGGCAGTCAGGTAGACCCACCAGTGCTGCTCCTTGGGCAACCCGGCTTTTTGCACCAGGGCCAGGGGCAAGGCGACGAAACTGCACATCAGCATTGCGTGTAATACGAAGATACCTAAATCCAGGCGCAGCAAATCCGGATGCTTGAGTGTCGGCAACAGGGCCTTGCGGGCGACGCCCGACTCACGGTGCTGCAACGTGCCGGTGGAGCGCGGCACCATGAAGGCCACGATCACGATCCCGAACAACGCCATGCCGCCGGTGGCCAGGAACAAGCCGTGCAAGCCAAAGGCGCGCGTCAGCAACGGGCCGACCACCATCGCCACGGCGAACGACAGACCGATGGTCATGCCGATCATGGCCATGGCCTTGGTGCGGTGTTGCTCGCGGGTGAGGTCGGACAGCAACGCCATGACCGCTGCGGAAATTGCCCCGGCCCCCTGCAGGATACGTCCGGCGATCACGCCCCAGATCGAATCCGACTGGGCCGCGAGCACGCTGCCGAGAGCGAACACGATCAGCCCCAGGTAAATCACAGGGCGGCGGCCAATACGGTCGGAAATGATGCCGAATGGAATCTGGAAAATCGCCTGGGTCAGGCCATAGGCGCCAATGGCCAGGCCGATCAAGGCGGGGGTCGCTCCTGCGAGATCCATTCCATAGGTCGCCAGCACTGGCAACACCATAAACATGCCAAGCATACGGAAGGCGAACACCAGGGCCAGACCGCTTGCTGCTCGGGTCTCGCCGCTACTCATGCGTTCGCTGTGGGGATCGTGCATGGAAAAACCTCGTGTGAACCGGCGGCGATTCTACCAGTCCCATCGATTGAGAGGGTATATGCGGCGCTTTGCCGCGCAGCTTTCATGTAAGGCTGCACCCGGCACTTTGACAGTGTATATTCATCCAGTCTTTAGCCGTATACTCCTGCATTATTTACGCCCGCCGTGCGAGGCCATCTTGGACAAGATCCTGATTCGTGGGGCTAGAACCCACAACCTGAAGAACATCGACCTGACCCTGCCCCGGGACAAATTGATCGTCATCACCGGCTTGTCCGGCTCCGGCAAATCTTCCCTGGCGTTCGACACGCTGTATGCCGAAGGTCAGCGTCGCTATGTGGAATCGCTGTCGGCCTATGCCCGCCAGTTCCTGTCGATGATGGAAAAACCCGACGTCGACACCATTGAAGGCCTGTCGCCAGCGATTTCCATCGAACAGAAGTCGACGTCCCACAACCCGCGCTCCACCGTGGGCACCATCACCGAAATCTACGACTACCTGCGCCTGCTGTACGCGCGAGTGGGCATTCCCCGTTGCCCGGACCACGACATTCCACTGGAAGCCCAGACCGTCAGCCAGATGGTCGACCTGGTGCTGGCCCAACCGGAAGGCGCCAAGCTGATGCTGCTGGCGCCGGTGATTCGCGAACGCAAGGGTGAACACCTTTCCGTATTCGAAGAGCTGCGTGCGCAAGGCTTTGTGCGCGCACGCATCAACGGCAAGCTCTACGAACTGGACGAAGCGCCGAAGCTCGACAAGCAGAAGAAGCACTCGATCGATGTGGTGGTCGACCGCTTCAAAGTGCGGGCCGACCTGCAGCAGCGTCTGGCAGAATCGTTCGAGACTGCGTTGAAGCTGGCAGACGGTATAGCCCTGGTGGCGCCGATGGATGACGAGCCGGGCGAAGAGATCATCTTCTCCGCGCGCTTTGCCTGCCCGATCTGTGGCCATGCCATCAGCGAGCTGGAACCCAAGCTGTTCTCCTTCAACAACCCGGCCGGCGCCTGCCCGACCTGCGATGGCCTGGGCGTGAAGCAATTCTTCGACATCAAGCGCCTGGTTAACGGGGAGCTGACATTGGCGGAGGGCGCGATACGCGGCTGGGACAGGCGTAACGTCTACTACTTCCAGATGCTGGGGTCGCTGGCGTCCCACTACAAGTTCAGCCTTGAAGTGCCATTCAATCAACTGTCGGCAGAACAGCAGAAAGTCATCCTCAATGGCAGTGGCTCGCAGAACGTCGATTTCAAATACCTGAACGACCGTGGCGATATCGTCAAGCGCTCCCACCCGTTCGAAGGCATCGTGCCGAACCTGGAGCGGCGCTACCGCGAGACTGAATCGGCGAGCGTGCGCGAAGAACTGGCGAAGTTCCTCAGCACTCAACCCTGCCCGGATTGCCGCGGCACTCGCCTGCGCCGTGAGGCGCGGCATGTGTGGGTTGGCGAGAAGACGCTGCCGGCAGTCACCAACCTGCCAATCGGCGATGCATGCGAGTACTTCGGTGCACTCAAGCTGACCGGGCGCCGTGGGGAAATTGCCGACAAGATCCTCAAGGAAATCCGCGAGCGCCTGCAGTTCCTGGTCAACGTTGGCTTGGACTACCTATCGCTGGATCGCAGCGCCGATACGCTATCAGGCGGCGAAGCCCAGCGGATTCGCCTGGCCAGCCAGATTGGCGCCGGCCTGGTGGGTGTGCTGTACATCCTCGATGAGCCGTCGATCGGTCTGCACCAGCGCGACAATGATCGTCTCCTGGGCACCCTGAAGCACCTTCGGGATATCGGCAACACGGTGATTGTGGTCGAGCATGATGAAGACGCTATCCGCCTGGCGGACTACGTAGTCGATATCGGCCCTGGGGCTGGCGTGCATGGCGGTCATATTGTCGCCGAGGGCACGCCCGCCGAAGTCATGGCTCACCCTGACTCGTTGACCGGCAAGTACCTGTCTGGCCGAGTGAAGATTGAAGTGCCAGCCAAACGTACGCCACGTAACAAGAAGATGGCATTGCACCTCAAGGGCGCGCGGGGCAACAACTTGCGCAATGTCGACCTGGAAATTCCCCTGGGCTTGCTGACGTGCGTAACCGGTGTTTCCGGTTCAGGCAAATCCACACTGATCAACAACACCCTGTTCCCACTGAGTGCCACCGCCCTGAACGGCGCGACCACCCTGGAAGCGGCGGCACACGACAGCATCAAGGGCCTGGAGCACCTGGACAAAGTGGTCGATATCGACCAGAGCCCGATTGGCCGCACACCACGCTCCAATCCGGCAACCTACACAGGGCTGTTCACGCCGATTCGCGAACTGTTCGCTGGCGTTCCGGAATCTCGCTCGCGGGGCTACGGGCCCGGCCGGTTCTCGTTCAACGTCAAAGGCGGGCGCTGCGAAGCATGCCAGGGTGATGGCTTGATCAAGGTGGAGATGCACTTCCTGCCAGACATCTATGTGCCGTGCGATGTGTGCAAGAGCAAGCGCTACAACCGCGAAACCCTGGAGATCAAGTACAAGGGCAAGAGCATCCACGAAACCCTGGAAATGACTATCGAGGAAGCGCGGGTGTTCTTCGATGCGGTCCCGGCGCTGGCGCGCAAGCTGCAAACGCTGATGGATGTGGGCTTGTCCTATATCAAACTTGGGCAGTCCGCGACCACTCTATCCGGTGGTGAAGCGCAACGGGTGAAGCTGTCTCGCGAGCTGTCCAAGCGCGATACCGGCAAGACCTTGTATATTCTGGATGAGCCAACTACCGGCCTGCATTTCGCGGATATTCAACAGTTGCTGGATGTCTTGCATCGCCTGCGCGACCACGGCAACACCGTGGTGGTGATCGAGCACAATCTGGATGTGATCAAGACGGCCGACTGGCTGGTTGACCTCGGCCCGGAAGGCGGTTCCAAGGGTGGCCAGATCATTGCGGTGGGCACGCCGGAGCAGGTCTCCGAAATGCCACAGTCCCACACGGGTTACTATCTCAAGCCCTTGCTGGCGCGCGACCGGGCCTGATTTATCAAGCCCGATAAAAAAGCCCCCGTCACTTCAGCAGTGACGGGGGCTTTTTTGTAGCCGGGAATCAGAACTGCGATTGCAGGTAATTCTCCAAGCCAACCAACTTGATCAGGCCCAACTGCTTTTCCAGCCAATAGGTGTGATCTTCTTCGGTGTCATTCAACTGCACCCGCAGGATTTCCCGGGTGACATAGTCGTTGTGCTGCTCGCAGAGCTCGATGCCCTTGCAGAGCGCGGCACGCACCTTGTACTCGAGGCGCAGGTCGGCAGCGAGCATGTCAGGCACCGTGGTGCCCACATCAAGGTCATCGGGACGCATACGTGGCGTGCCTTCGAGCATCAGGATACGGCGCATCAGTGCGTCGGCGTGCTGTGCCTCTTCTTCCATTTCGTGATTGATACGCTCATAGAGCTCGGTAAAGCCCCAGTCTTCATACATGCGCGAATGGATGAAATATTGGTCACGAGCAGCCAGTTCGCCCGTCAGCAACGTGTTGAGGTAATCGATTACGTCGGGGTGACCTTGCATCGCCCTACATCTCCCTGCTTGAAAGTCTGTAGTTTGAACCATGATGACTCCCAGGTCACGGGATCAACAGCAGAAAAGTGCAGATTTACTGAGAAAAGTGGTCGAATTAACGCAAAAACCGCCCAAATGAGGGCGGTTCTGCTTATCGTTTAGAGTCAGTTAAGCGATACACCGAGCGCCTTTGCGATTGCTTCTCCATAAGCAGGATCAGCCTTGAAAAAGTGCTGCAATTGGCGCTGGACGACATCGCTGGAAACACCGGCCATGGCTCCGGCGATGTTGCTGGTGAGCAACGCTTTCTGCTCATCATTCATCAGGCGGAACAACGCGCCAGCGTGGCTGTAATAGTCGGTGTCTTCGCGGTGATCGTAACGATCCGCCGCACCGCTCAGGGCCAAGGCAGGCTCAGCGTATTGTGGTGCTTGCTTCGGTGCGTCAACGTAGCTGTTCGGCTCGTAGTTAGGAGCCGCGCCACCATTACTGCCGAATGCCATCGAACCATCACGCTGATAGCTGTTCACCGGGCTACGTGGGGCGTTTACCGGCAGTTGCTGATGATTGGTACCGACGCGGTAGCGGTGAGCATCTGCATAAGCGAAGACACGTCCCTGAAGCATACGGTCTGGCGACAGACCAACACCTGGCACCATGTTGCTTGGACCGAACGCTGCTTGTTCTACTTCGGCGAAGTAGTTCTGCGGGTTGCGGTTGAGCTCCAATTCACCGACTTCGATCAATGGGAATTCCTTCTGCGACCAGGTCTTGGTCACGTCAAAAGGGTTCTCGTAATGAGCGTTGGCCTGGGCCTCGGTCATGATCTGAATGCACACACGCCATTTCGGGAAGTCACCGCGCTCGATCGCACCGAACAGATCACGCTGTGCATAATCAGGATCGGTACCTGCCAGCCGCGCTGCTTCTGCCGGCGCCAGGTTCTTGATGCCCTGCTTGGTTTTGTAGTGCCACTTGACCCAGTGACGCTCACCCTTGGCATTAATCAGGCTGTAGGTGTGACTGCCGAAGCCATGCATGTGACGGTAGCCATCAGGAATGCCCCGGTCCGAAAACAGGATAGTGACCTGATGCAGCGCCTCTGGAGAGTGCGACCAGAAGTCCCACATCATCTGCGCGCTCTTCAAGTTGCTTTGCGGCAGGCGCTTTTGGGTGTGAATGAAGTCAGGGAATTTCAACGGATCGCGGATGAAGAACACCGGGGTGTTGTTACCGACGATGTCCCAGTTGCCTTCTTCGGTGTAGAACTTCAAGGCGAAACCACGTGGATCACGTTCAGTGTCAGCCGAACCACGCTCACCACCTACTGTGGAGAACCGCAGGAACGTCGGGGTTTGCTTGCCCACGGCTTCGAACAGCTTGGCACTGGTGTATTGAGTGATGTCTCGGGTGACCGTGAAGGTACCGTAGGCGCCCGAACCCTTGGCGTGCACACGACGCTCTGGAATATTTTCGCGGTTGAAGTGGGCGAGCTTCTCGATCAGGTGAAAGTCGTCGAGCAGCAACGGGCCTCGTGGGCCGGCGGAACGGGAATTCTGGTTGTCCGCAACGGGTGCACCGCTGGCGGTGGTAAGGATTTTGTTCTGGCTCATGTTCAGTTTTCCTCTGGTCGGACTTGGAACTACAGGCTAATCGGCTTGGAGGAAGTATTAATCATCAACATGACGGCTACAAATTCATTAAATTGTGAGCCTCAATAGAAAATTTCTACCAACAATCCAAGCCCCATAGTGCCCAACGCCACAGCAGGAAACTTGTACATATCGCGCTTTTGTCGCGCGCACAAAAAACCGGGCACTAGGCCCGGTTCTTCGTTACAGACTGTCGTCTTACTCGGCGCTTACAGCTTCGCCGGCAGTAGCACGATCAACCAACTCGACGTACGCCATAGGCGCGTTGTCGCCAGTGCGGAAACCGCACTTGAGGATGCGCAGGTAGCCACCCTCACGGGTAGCATAACGCTTGCCCAGGTCGTTGAAGAGCTTACCAACGATAGCTTTCGAACGAGTACGGTCGAAAGCCAGACGGCGGTTAGCCAGGCTGTCTGTCTTAGCCAAAGTGATCAGCGGCTCAGCAACGCGACGCAGTTCTTTAGCTTTCGGCAGTGTAGTTTTGATCAGCTCGTGCTCGAACAGCGACACCGCCATGTTTTGGAACATGGCCTTGCGGTGCGAGCTGGTACGGCTCAGGTGACGACCACTTTTACGATGACGCATGGTTCATTCCTTACCAAACTCACGTTCGGTGATTACGACGATCAGGCAGTCGCCTTGTCGTCCTTCTTAAGACTTGCAGGCGGCCAGTTGTCGAGGCGCATGCCGAGGGACAGACCGCGGGAGGCCAGAACGTCCTTGATTTCAGTCAAGGATTTCTTGCCCAGGTTCGGAGTCTTCAACAGTTCTACTTCGGTACGCTGAATCAGGTCGCCGATGTAGTAAATGTTTTCCGCCTTAAGGCAGTTAGCCGAACGTACAGTCAGTTCCAGATCGTCAACCGGGCGAAGCAGGATCGGATCGATCTCGTCTTCCTGCTCGATTACCACTGGTTCGCTGTCACCTTTGAGGTCGACGAACGCAGCCAACTGCTGTTGCAGAATGGTTGCAGCGCGGCGGATAGCCTCTTCAGGATCCAGAGTACCGTTGGTTTCCAGATCAATAACCAGCTTGTCCAGGTTAGTACGCTGCTCGACACGGGCGTTTTCCACCACGTATGCGATACGGCGAACCGGGCTGAACGAAGAGTCAAGCTGCAAGCGACCAATGCTGCGGCTTTCGTCTTCATCGCTCTGACGCGAGTCGGCCGGTTCATAACCACGACCACGAGCTACAGTGAGCTTCATGTTCAGGGCGCCGTTAGACGCCAGGTTAGCGATTACGTGATCGGGGTTAACGATCTCGACATCATGATCCAGCTGAATATCGGCAGCGGTAACCACCCCCGAACCCTTCTTCGACAAGGTCAGCGTAACTTCGTCACGGCCGTGCAGCTTGATAGCCAGACCTTTAAGGTTCAACAGGATTTCAATTACGTCTTCCTGTACACCTTCGATGGCGCTGTACTCGTGGAGCACACCGTCAATCTCGGCCTCGACTACTGCACAGCCGGGCATTGAGGACAACAGGATGCGGCGCAGCGCGTTGCCCAGGGTGTGGCCAAAACCACGCTCGAGAGGCTCGAGTGTGATCTTGGCGCGGGTTGGACTGACAACCTGCACATCAATATGGCGGGGTGTCAGGAACTCATTTACCGAAATCTGCATGGATGCACCTATTTTCTAGCCCTTACTTGGAGTAGAGCTCGACAATCAGGCTTTCGTTGATGTCGGCGGACAGATCACTGCGAGCAGGAACGTTCTTGAAAACGCCCGACTTCTTCTCAGTGTCTACTTCTACCCATTCTACGCGGCCACGTTGGGCACACAGATCGAGAGCTTGGACAATGCGAAGTTGGTTTTTTGCTTTCTCGCGAACTGCGACCACGTCACCAGCACGAACCTGGTAGGACGGAACGTTTACGGTCTGGCCGTTAACGCTGATCGACTTGTGCGATACCAGCTGACGGGATTCGGCACGAGTAGAACCAAAGCCCATACGGTATACAACGTTGTCCAGACGGCATTCGAGCAGTTGCAGCAGGTTTTCACCGGTTGCACCTTTCTTGCCAGCAGCTTCTTTGTAGTAGCCGCTGAACTGACGCTCGAGAACGCCGTAGATACGACGGACCTTCTGCTTTTCACGCAGTTGGGTGCCGTAATCGGACTGGCGACCGCGGCGTTGGCCGTGGATACCAGGTGCTGCTTCGATGTTGCACTTCGATTCGATCGCGCGCACGCCGCTCTTCAGGAAGAGATCGGTGCCTTCGCGACGAGCGAGTTTGCATTTTGGACCAATGTAACGAGCCATTCTTTACAATCTCCTGGATTACACGCGGCGCTTCTTCGGCGGACGGCACCCGTTGTGCGGGATTGGCGTCACGTCGGTGATGCTGGCGATCTTATAGCCACAGCCGTTCAAAGCACGGACAGCAGACTCACGACCTGGACCTGGACCTTTGACGTTAACGTCGAGGTTTTTCAGGCCATATTCCAGCGCAGCTTGACCAGCACGTTCAGCAGCTACTTGAGCAGCAAACGGGGTGGACTTGCGGGAACCGCGGAAACCCGAACCACCGGAGGTAGCCCAAGAAAGCGCGTTACCTTGACGGTCGGTGATGGTCACGATGGTGTTGTTAAAAGATGCATGGATGTGGGCGATGCCATCAACCACTGTCTTTTTAACTTTTTTACGAGGACGAGCAGCAGGTTTTGCCATGATAATTTTCCTGTCGATTCGCTGGGGCGATTACTTGCGGATCGGCTTACGCGGACCTTTACGGGTACGCGCGTTAGTCTTGGTACGCTGACCGCGTACTGGAAGACCACGACGATGACGCAGACCGCGATAGCAACCGAGGTCCATCAAACGCTTGATTTTCATGTTGATTTCGCGACGCAGGTCACCTTCAGTGGTGAACTTCGCCACTTCGCCACGCAGCAATTCAATCTGCTCGTCGCTCAGATCCTTGATCTTAGCGGCTGGGTTTACCCCAGCAACTGCGCAAATTTTCTGCGCAGTAGTGCGACCAACACCATAGATGTAGGTCAGCGAGATAACAGTGTGCTTGTTATCTGGAATGTTAACGCCTGCAATACGGGCCATTCAGTGGGACTCCAATTGACAGCTACCTACGCCCCGGAAGCCAAGAAATAGGGCGCGAGATAATATCGCTGTAATAACAAATAATCAACCCGGCAGCGCACTAGCTGCCGGGCTTCAAGCGGATCACACTCAGCCTTGGCGCTGTTTGTGACGCGGTTCCGCGCTGCAAATTACTCGAACAACACCTTCGCGGCGAATAATCTTGCAGTTACGGCACAGCTTTTTCACCGATGCACGAACTTTCATCACCAACTCCTCGAACCTTATGGGTACTCAGCGCAACATGCCGCTGCCGTAACCCTTCAGGTTGGCTTTCTTCATCAGGGATTCGTACTGGTGCGAAACGAGGTGCGATTGTACTTGGGACATGAAGTCCATCACAACCACGACCACGATCAGCAACGAGGTCCCGCCAAGGTAGAACGGAACGTTTGCTGCAACCACCAGGAACTGGGGCAACAAGCAGACGGCCGTCATATATAGAGCACCGAACAGGGTCAAACGAGTCAGAACGCCATCAATGTAGCGTGCAGACTGCTCACCTGGACGGATGCCCGGAATAAAGGCACCGGACTTCTTCAGGTTTTCCGCTACGTCTTTCGGATTGAACATCAACGCCGTATAGAAGAAGCAGAAGAAAATAATCCCTGCACTAAACAGCAGAATATTCAACGGCTGACCAGGAGCGATCGACTGAGAGAGGTCCTGCAGCCAGCCCATATTTTCAGACTGACCAAACCAGGTACCCAACGAAGCCGGAAACAGCAAGATGCTGCTCGCGAAGATTGCCGGAATAACACCGGCCATATTCACTTTCAGCGGCAAGTGGCTGGTCTGCGCAGCAAAAACCTTGCGGCCCTGCTGACGCTTGGCGTAGTGAACAGCAATACGACGCTGGCCACGCTCAATGAACACCACAAAACCGATAATCGCTACTGCCAGCAAACCGATGGCAACCAAGGCGAAAATGTTGATATCACCCTGACGTGCAGACTCGAAAGACTGCCCGATTGCTCTCGGAAGACCGGCGACGATACCTGCGAAAATCAACATCGAGATACCGTTGCCAACACCACGCTCAGTAATCTGCTCACCCAGCCACATCATGAACATCGCACCAGCCACAAACGTGGATACCGCGACGAAATGGAAGCCAAAGTCACCAGTGAACGCAACACCCTGCCCCGCCAGGCCAACGGACATGCCGATAGCTTGAACCAGGGCGAGGATGACAGTGCCGTAGCGGGTGTACTGGCTAATCTTGCGACGGCCAGCTTCACCTTCCTTCTTCAACTGCTCCAGCTGCGGGCTGACGGCTGTCATCAGTTGCATGATGATCGATGCCGAGATGTACGGCATGATCCCCAGTGCAAAAATGCTCATCCGTTCCAGCGCGCCGCCAGAAAACATGTTGAACAAGCTAAGAATGGTCCCCTCATTCTGTCGAAACAGGTCTGCGAGTCGGTCCGGATTGATACCTGGAACCGGGATGTGTGCGCCTATTCGGTAGACGATAATCGCCAGGAACAGAAAACGCAGACGAGCCCAAAGTTCAGACATACCGCCTTTGCCGAGCGCTGAGAGAGCACCTTGCTTAGCCATTTATTCCTCGAACTTGCCGCCAGCTGCTTCGATAGCCGAACGCGCACCTTTGGTGGCGCCGATTCCCTTGCCGATAGTGACAGCGCGAGTCACTTCACCGGACAGCATGATTTTCACACGCTGTACGTTGACGTTGATCACGTTGGCATCTTTCAGGGTCTGCACAGTAACGATGTCGCCTTCCACTTTAGCCAGCTCGGACAGACGCACTTCTGCGCGGTCCATGGCCTTCAGGGAAACGAAACCGAACTTAGGCAGGCGACGATGCAGCGGCTGTTGACCGCCTTCAAAGCCTGGAGCAATGGTGCCACCGGAGCGGGAGGTTTGACCTTTGTGGCCACGGCCACCAGTCTTACCCAAACCGCTACCGATACCACGGCCCGGACGATGCTTTTCGCGACGGGAACCCGGCGCTGGACTCAGATCATTGAGTTTCATCGATTAACCCTCGACACGCAGCATGTAGTAAGCCTTGTTGATCATCCCGCGATTCTCGGGAGTATCCTGGACTTCTACAGTGTGACCGATGCGACGCAGACCCAAACCCTTAACGCACAATTTGTGGTTAGGGATGCGGCCGGTCATGCTTTTGATCAGCGTTACTTTAACGGTAGCCATGATCAGAAGATCTCCTTGACGCTTTTGCCACGCTTGGCGGCAATGGATTCAGGAGATTGCATAGCTTTCAAACCTTTGAAAGTGGCGTGAACCACGTTTACCGGGTTAGTCGAGCCGTAGCACTTGGCCAGAACGTTCTGAACGCCAGCAACTTCGAGGACAGCACGCATAGCGCCGCCAGCGATGATACCGGTACCTTCAGAAGCAGGCTGCATGTACACCTTCGAAGCGCCATGAGCAGACTTCATTGCGTACTGCAGAGTGGTGCCGTTCAGGTCAACTTGAATCATGTTGCGACGAGCAGCTTCCATTGCCTTCTGGATCGCAGCAGGCACTTCACGTGACTTGCCACGGCCGAAGCCAACACGCCCTTTACCATCACCAACCACGGTCAACGCGGTGAAAGTGAAGATACGGCCGCCTTTAACGGTTTTGGCTACGCGGTTAACTTGAACCAGCTTCTCAATGTAGCCTTCGTCGCGCTTTTGGTCGTTATTTGACATAACTTAGAACTCCAGCCCAGCTTCACGAGCAGCATCAGCCAGCGCTTTAACGCGGCCGTGGTACTTGAAGCCAGAGCGGTCGAAAGCCACTTGCGAGACGCCAGCGGCCTTAGCACGCGTAGCGACCAGCTGGCCAACCTTTGTGGCCGCGTCGATGTTGCCAGTGGCACCATCACGCAGTTCTTTATCCAAAGTCGAGGCGCTGGCCAGGACTTTGTTGCCGTCGGCCGAGATGACCTGGGCGTAGATGTGCTGCGACGAGCGGAACACGCAGAGACGCACGACTTCTAGTTCGTGCATTTTCAGGCGTGCTTTGCGAGCGCGACGCAGTCGAGTAACTTTTTTGTCGGTCATTTGCTATGCCCTACTTCTTCTTGGCTTCTTTACGACGGACGACTTCGTCCGCGTAGCGCACACCTTTGCCTTTGTACGGCTCTGGTGGACGGAAGTCGCGGATCTCAGCGGCCACCTGACCTACCAGCTGCTTATCGATGCCCTTGATCAGGATATCGGTCTGGCTAGGAGTCTCAGCGGTGATGCCTTCCGGCAGTTCGTAATCCACTGGGTGCGAGAAGCCAAGGGCCAGGTTCAAAACCGAGCCTTTTGCTTGCGCTTTGTAACCAACACCGACCAGCTGGAGCTTACGCTCGAAGCCTTGGCTTACGCCTTGGACCATGTTGTTTACCAACGCACGCGTGGTACCGGCCATTGCGCGAGTTTGTTGATCGCCATTGCGAGCAGCGAAACGCAGCTCACCAGCTTCTTCAACGATCTCAACGGACGAATGGATGTTCAGTTCAAGAGTACCCTTGGCACCCTTCACCGAAAGCTGTTGGCCTGCGAATTTGACTTCGACACCGGCTGGCAGCTTAACGGGGTTCTTAGCGACGCGAGACATGCTTATCCCCCCTTAGAACACAGTGCAAAGAACTTCGCCGCCGACACCGGCAGCGCGCGCAGCACGATCCGTCATCACACCTTTGTTGGTGGAGACGATAGACACGCCAAGACCGCCACGAACTTTCGGCAGATCCTCAACGGACTTGTACTGACGCAGGCCTGGACGGCTAACGCGCTTCACTTCCTCGATGACCGGACGGCCTTCGAAGTACTTCAGCTCGATGGACAGCAGTGGCTTGATTTCGCTGCTGATCTGATAACCCGCAATGTAGCCTTCGTCTTTCAGGACTTTGGCAACAGCTACCTTCAACGTGGAAGATGGCATGCTTACGACGGACTTTTCAGCCATCTGGGCATTACGGATACGAGTTAGCATGTCCGCTAACGGGTCCTGCATACTCATGGGCTAGACGCTCCTAATACAAAAAAATTAGCCTTACGGCTACATATGTCGCTGAGTATCTCCGGGCATAGAAAACACGGGCTCAGGCGAGCCGGGTATTCTAGACACACTCCGGAAATGAAACAAGCCCCAAAAGGGGCTTGTTCCAGATTCAAGGTACCGGCGGTCAGTATCTTGCGATCCCGACCACCCGGACTTTGAAAGTACTTACCAGCTGGCTTTAACCAGACCAGGTACGTCGCCACGCATTGCCGCTTCACGCAGTTTGTTACGGCCGAGGCCGAACTTGCGGTAAACGCCGTGTGGACGACCAGTCAGGCGGCAGCGGTTACGCATGCGCGAGGCGCTTGCGTCACGTGGCTGCTTCTGCAGAGCAACTGTAGCTTCCCAACGCGCTTCTGGACTTGCGTTCAGATCAACGATGATTGCTTTCAGTGCTGCACGCTTCTTGGCGTACTTGGCAACCGTGAGCTGACGTTTCAGCTCGCGGTTTTTCATGCTCATCTTGGCCATGGTCCTACTCCAATCAGTTGCGGAACGGGAATTTGAAAGCACGCAACAGGGCGCGACCTTCATCATCGTTCTTGGCAGTGGTGGTCAGGGTGATGTCCAGACCGCGGAGAGCATCGATCTTGTCGTAGTCGATTTCCGGGAAAATGATCTGCTCTTTCACGCCCATGCTGTAGTTACCACGACCATCGAAGGACTTGGCATTCAGGCCGCGGAAGTCGCGAACCCGAGGCAGGGAGATCGACAGCAAACGATCCAGGAATTCGTACATACGCTCACGGCGCAGAGTCACTTTGACGCCGATCGGCCAACCTTCACGGACTTTAAAGCCAGCGATGGATTTCCGAGCGTAAGTCACAACGACTTTTTGACCGGTGATCTTTTCCAGGTCAGCAACAGCGTGCTCGATGACTTTTTTGTCGCCGATCGCTTCGCCCAGACCCATGTTCAGGGTGATTTTGGTAACGCGCGGAACTTCCATCACGTTCCCGAGCTTAAGTTCTTCCTTAAGCTTGGGGGCGATTTCCTTCCGGTAAATCTCTTGTAGTCGTGCCATGGTCTTATCTACCTAGCAGTGTTCAAGCATCAACCGCTTTTTGGGTCGACTTGAAGACACGAATTTTCTTACCGTCTTCTACTTTGAAACCAACACGATCAGCCTTGTTGGTTTCGCCGTTGAAGATGGCGACGTTAGAAGCGTGCAATGGCGCTTCTTTCTCGACGATACCGCCCTGTACGCCCGACATCGGGTTAGGCTTGGTATGACGCTTGACCAGGTTCAGACCACCAACGACCAGACGGTCGTCAGCGAGAACCTTCAGCACCTTACCGCGCTTACCTTTGTCTTTGCCGGCGATCACGATGATCTCGTCGTCACGACGAATCTTTTGCATGTCGGATCTCCTTACAGCACTTCTGGGGCGAGCGAGACGATCTTCATGAACTTCTCAGTACGAAGTTCACGGGTCACTGGCCCAAAGATACGGGTGCCGATCGGCTCTTGCTTGTTGTTCAGAAGAACAGCAGCGTTGCCATCAAAGCGGATAATGGAGCCATCTGCACGACGTACGCCGTGACGAGTGCGGACTACAACAGCAGTCATCACTTGGCCTTTTTTCACTTTACCGCGAGGAATTGCTTCCTTAACGGTAACTTTGATGATGTCACCGATACCAGCGTAACGACGATGGGAGCCACCCAGCACCTTGATGCACATAACACGGCGAGCGCCGCTGTTATCGGCCACATCGAGCATGGATTGAGTCTGAATCATATAATTTCTCCGACCCCTAGTCCTTAGACTTCCACAGCGCGTTCGAGAACATCAACCAGTGCCCAAGACTTAGTCTTGGCCAGCGGACGAGTTTCACGAATAGTGACTTTGTCGCCGATGTGGCACTGATTGGTTTCGTCGTGCGCGTGCAGCTTAGTCGAACGCTTAACATATTTACCGTAGATCGGGTGCTTAACGCGACGCTCGATCAGAACGGTGATGGTTTTGTCCATCTTGTCGCTGACAACACGGCCAGTCAGCGTACGGACAGTCTTTTCGGCTTCAGCCATGATCACTTACCTGCCTGCTGGTTGAGCACAGTCTTCACGCGAGCAATGTCACGCTTAACTTGCGAGAGCAGATGAGACTGCCCCAACTGGCCAGTTGCTTTCTGCATACGCAGATTGAACTGGTCGCGCAGCAGGCCGAGCAGTTGCTCGTTCAGCTGCTGTGCGGATTTTTCACGAAGTTCATTCGCTTTCATCACATCACCGTCCGTTTAACAAAGGCGGTGGCGAGCGGCAGCTTTGCAGCAGCCAGGGCAAAAGCCTCACGCGCCAGCTCTTCAGTTACACCCTCGATTTCATACAGGACTTTGCCTGGCTGAATCTGGGCTACCCAGTATTCCACGTTACCCTTACCTTTACCCATCCGAACTTCGAGGGGCTTTTTGGAAATCGGCTTGTCCGGGAATACACGGATCCAGATCTTGCCGCCACGTTTTACGTGACGGGTCAGAGCACGACGCGCTGACTCGATCTGACGAGCGGTGAGACGACCACGAGCTACAGACTTCAGCGCGAATTCGCCGAAGCTGACTTTGCTACCGCGCTGAGCCAGACCACGGTTGTGGCCTGTCATCTGCTTGCGGAACTTCGTACGCTTTGGTTGCAACATTTGGCGTACCCCTTACTTAGCAGCTTTTTTACGAGGCGCTGGTGCTTGTGGTTTCAGTTCTTCTTGGCGACCACCAATTACTTCGCCTTTGAAGATCCAAACCTTTACACCGATCACACCGTAAGTGGTGTGAGCTTCGTAGTTGGCATAGTCGATGTCGGCACGCAGGGTGTGCAACGGCACACGACCTTCGCGATACCATTCAGTACGTGCGATTTCAGCACCGCCGAGACGACCGCTCACTTGGATTTTGATGCCTTTGGCACCAATGCGCATGGCGTTCTGTACAGCGCGCTTCATAGCGCGACGGAACATTACGCGACGCTCCAGCTGCTGAGCTACGCTCTGCGCAACCAGCATACCGTCGAGCTCCGGCTTGCGGATCTCTTCGATATTGATGTGCACAGGCACACCCATTTGCTTGGTCAGGTCCTGACGCAGTTTCTCAACATCTTCACCTTTCTTCCCGATAACGATACCTGGACGAGCGGTGTGGATGGTGATACGTGCAGTTTGCGCCGGACGATGGATATCGATACGGCTTACGGACGCGCTTTTTAGTTTGTCTTGGAGATACTCACGCACCTTCAGATCAGCGAACAAATAGTCCGCATAAGTCCGACCGTCTGCGTACCAGACGGAGGTGTGCTCCTTGACGATTCCCAGGCGAATGCCAATGGGATGTACTTTCTGACCCATCTCTTCGACTCCGTTACTTGTCAGCAACCTTGACAGTGATATGGCAAGACCGCTTGACGATGCGATCAGCACGGCCTTTGGCACGCGGCATGATACGCTTCAGCGAACGCCCTTCGTTGACGAAAACGGTGCTGACCTTCAGGTCATCAACGTCTGCGCCTTCGTTATGCTCGGCGTTGGCTACGGCCGACTCCAGCACTTTCTTCATGATCTCGGCGGCTTTCTTACTGCTGAAAGCCAACAGGTTGAGCGCTTCGCCCACCTTCTTCCCGCGGATCTGGTCGGCGACCAAGCGGGCTTTCTGGGCGGAGATTCGAGCGCCCGACAACTTAGCGGCTACTTCCATTTCCTTACCCCTTAACGCTTGGCTTTCTTGTCTGCCACGTGCCCACGATAAGTGCGGGTACCGGCAAACTCGCCTAGTTTGTGGCCGACCATGTCTTCGTTAACGAGAACTGGGACGTGCAGACGACCGTTGTGTACTGCGATGGTCAAACCGACCATTTGTGGCAGGATCATCGAACGACGCGACCAGGTCTTAACTGGTTTGCGATCGTTCTTTTCCGCCGCCACTTCGATCTTCTTCAGTAGGTGAAGATCAATAAAAGGACCTTTTTTCAGAGAACGTGGCACTGTCGTATCCCTCTATTTACTTGCGACGACGGACGATCATTTTGTCGGTACGCTTATTACCACGAGTCTTCGCGCCCTTAGTCGGGAAGCCCCATGGCGATACCGGATGACGACCACCAGAGGTACGACCTTCACCACCACCGTGTGGGTGGTCAACCGGGTTCATGGCAACACCACGAACGGTTGGGCGAACGCCACGCCAGCGTTTGGCACCAGCTTTACCCAGCGAACGCAGGCTGTGCTCGGAGTTCGAGACTTCACCCAGGGTCGCGCGGCATTCAGCCAGCACTTTACGCATCTCACCAGAACGCAGACGCAGGGTCACGTAGACACCTTCACGAGCGATCAGCTGAGCCGAAGCACCAGCGGAACGAGCGATTTGCGCGCCTTTACCTGGCTTCAATTCGATGCCGTGTACGGTGCTACCAACTGGAATGTTGCGCAGTTGCAGAGCGTTGCCCGGCTTGATCGGTGCCAAGGCACCTGCGATCAGCTGGTCGCCAGCGCTCACGCCTTTAGGGGCGATGATGTAGCGACGCTCGCCATCTGCGTACAGCAGCAGAGCGATGTGAGCAGTACGGTTTGGATCGTATTCGATACGCTCGACAGTGGCAGCGATGCCATCTTTGTCGTTGCGACGGAAGTCGACCAGACGATAATGCTGCTTATGGCCACCACCGATGTGACGAGTGGTAATACGACCATTGTTGTTACGACCACCAGTCTTCGATTTCTTCTCGAGCAGCGGTGCGTGAGGAGCGCCTTTATGCAGCTCCTGGTTGACCACCTTGACCACAAAACGGCGGCCAGGGGAAGTCGGTTTGCATTTAACGATTGCCATGATGCACCCCTTCCTTACTCAGCACTGCTGCTGAAATCGAGATCTTGGCCTGGTTGAAGGGAGATAACTGCCTTCTTCCAGTCATTACGCTTGCCCAGACCGCGAGCAGTGCGCTTGCTCTTACCCAGAACATTCAGGGTAGTAACACGCTCTACTTTCACGCTGAACAGGCTTTCGACGGCCTTCTTGATTTCCAGCTTGGTTGCGTCAGTCGCAACCTTGAAAACGAACTGGCCTTTCTTGTCAGCCAGAACCGTAGCCTTTTCGGAAACGTGCGGGCCAAGCAGAACTTTAAATACGCGTTCCTGGTTCATCCCAGCAGCTCCTCGAATTTCTTCACGGCCGACACGGTGATCAACACCTTGTCGTATGCGATCAGACTAACTGGATCGGAACCTTGCACGTCACGTACATCAACGTGTGGCAGGTTGCGAGCAGCCAGGTACAGGTTCTGATCAACAGCTTCAGACACGATCAAGACGTCAGTCAGGCCCATGCCGTTCAGCTTGTTCAGCAGATCTTTGGTTTTCGGCGCTTCAACAGCGAAGTCCTGAACCACGACAAGACGATCAGTACGCACGAGTTCAGCAAGGATGGAGCGCAGTGCTGCGCGATACATCTTCTTGTTGAGCTTCTGAGTGTGATCCTGCGGACGAGCTGCGAAAGTGGTACCGCCGCCACGCCAGATTGGGCTACGGATAGTACCGGCACGAGCACGGCCAGTACCTTTCTGACGCCAAGGGCGCTTACCGCCACCACGAACGTCGGAACGGGTCTTTTGCTGCTTGCTACCTTGACGGCCGCCGGCCATGTAGGCCACGACTGCTTGGTGAACCAGCGTCTCGTTGAATTCGCCGCCAAATGTCAGTTCGGAAACTTCGATCGCTTGAGCGTCATTTACATTTAATTGCATGTCAGCTTCCCCTTAACCGCGAGCCTTGGCCGCTGGACGTACAACCAGGTTGCCGCCAGTAGCGCCAGGAACAGCACCCTTGACCAACAACAGATTGCGTTCAGCGTCGACGCGCACTACTTCGAGGGACTGCACGGTCACGCGCTCAGCGCCCATATGACCGGACATTTTTTTGCCCTTGAATACACGACCAGGAGTCTGGCACTGGCCAATAGAGCCCGGGACGCGGTGGGAAACGGAGTTACCGTGAGTGTTGTCTTGGCCACGGAAATTCCAACGCTTGATCGTACCCTGGAAGCCTTTACCCTTGGACTGACCGGTTACATCAACCAGTTGACCAGCGGCGAAGATTTCAGCGTTGATCAGATCGCCTGCCTGGTAGTCGCCTTCTTCAAGACGGAACTCCATAACAGTACGACCAGCTGCAACGTTTGCTTTAGCGAAGTGACCTGCTTGAGCAGCAGTCACGCGCGAAGCACGACGCTCGCCGACAGTGACTTGCACTGCACGATAGCCATCGGTTTCTTCAGTTTTGAACTGGGTGACGCGATTCGGCTCGATCTCAATGACCGTGACCGGAATGGAGACACCTTCTTCGGTGAAAATACGGGTCATACCGCATTTACGACCGACTACACCAATAGTCATGTTGTAAACCTCATGAGTGTACGGGGCTTTCACCCGCTATGGCCGCCCATTTCAGAGCGTTACACGACTAAGACCCAAGTCTTAGCCGAGGCTGATCTGTACTTCCACACCGGCCGCCAGATCAAGCTTCATAAGTGCATCAACGGTTTTATCCGTTGGCTGGACGATGTCCAGTACGCGCTTATGAGTACGGATCTCGTACTGGTCACGCGCGTCTTTGTTGACGTGCGGGGAGACCAGAACGGTGAACCGCTCTTTACGGGTAGGCAGTGGAATTGGACCACGCACTTGTGCACCAGTACGTTTCGCGGTTTCCACGATTTCCTGGGTGGATTGGTCGATCAGGCGATGGTCAAAAGCCTTCAACCTGATACGGATTTGCTGATTTTGCATTGGATTTCAGACTCCGGCTGCTATTCCCACCGGGCGCAATACGCCCGTTAAAAGGAGGCGCAATTCTATAGACGCCCCCAGTAGGTGTCAACCCAATAAAAAAGCCCCCGCTGAGCGGGGGCTTTCTCAAAGCATCGGAGCTAACTCAAAAAGAGCTTACTCGATGATTTTAGCTACAACGCCAGCACCAACGGTACGGCCGCCTTCACGAATAGCGAAGCGCAGACCGTCTTCCATTGCGATGGTTTTGATCAGGGTGACAACCATTTTGATGTTGTCGCCTGGCATTACCATTTCAACGCCTTCCGGCAGTTCGCAGTTACCAGTCACGTCAGTAGTACGGAAGTAGAACTGTGGACGGTAGCCTTTGAAGAACGGAGTGTGACGACCGCCTTCTTCTTTGCTCAGCACGTACACTTCAGCTTCGAACTTGGTGTGCGGCTTAACCGAACCTGGCTTAACCAGAACCTGGCCACGCTCAACGTCGTCACGCTTGGTACCACGCAGCAGAACGCCGCAGTTCTCGCCTGCACGACCTTCGTCGAGCAGTTTACGGAACATTTCAACACCGGTGCAGGTGGTGACGGTAGTGTCACGCAGACCAACGATTTCCAGTGGATCTTGAACCTTAACGATACCGCGCTCGATACGACCGGTAACAACAGTACCACGACCAGAGATCGAGAATACGTCTTCGATCGGCATCAGGAATGGCTTGTCGATAACGCGAACTGGATCTGGGATGTAGCTGTCCAGAGTCTCAACCAGCTTCTTAACGGACGTGGTGCCCATTTCGTTGTCGTCTTTGCCTTCCAGAGCCATACGAGCAGAACCGATGATGATCGGAGTGTCGTCGCCTGGGAAGTCGTAAGTGCTCAGCAGATCGCGCACTTCCATCTCAACCAGTTCCAGCAGCTCAGCGTCGTCTACCAGGTCAGCCTTGTTCAGGTAAACCACGATGTACGGAACGCCAACCTGACGGGACAGCAGGATGTGCTCACGGGTTTGTGGCATCGGACCATCAGCGGCCGAGCAAACCAGGATAGCGCCGTCCATCTGGGCAGCACCGGTGATCATGTTCTTCACATAGTCAGCGTGACCTGGGCAGTCAACGTGAGCGTAGTGACGGATCGAAGAGTTGTACTCAACGTGCGCGGTGTTGATGGTGATACCACGAGCTTTTTCTTCTGGTGCGCTGTCGATTTTATCGAAATCAACGATTGCGGAACCGAATACTTCGGAGCAAACGCGAGTCAGAGCAGCAGTCAGAGTGGTTTTACCGTGGTCAACGTGACCGATGGTGCCAACGTTGACGTGCGGTAGGGAACGATCAAATTTTTCTTTAGCCACGACAATTAACTCCTTGCCTAAAGGACTGAATCAGCCTTGTTTTTTGGATACAGTTTCAGCGATGTGCGCCGGAGCTGTGTTGTATTTTTTGAATTCCATAGAGTAGCTTGCGCGACCCTGGGACATGGAGCGAACGTCGGTCGCATAACCGAACATCTCACCCAACGGAACCTCGGCGCGAATCACTTTGCCGGAAACCGTGTCTTCCATACCCAAGATCATGCCGCGACGACGGTTAAGGTCGCCCATGACATCACCCATATAGTCTTCAGGTGTAACAACTTCTACCGCCATGATTGGCTCAAGCAACTCACCACCGCCCTTCTGGGCCAGTTGCTTGGTTGCCATGGAAGCAGCCACCTTAAACGCCATCTCGTTGGAGTCGACGTCGTGGTAAGAACCGTCAAAAACGGTTGCTTTCAGGCCGATCAGCGGATAGCCGGCAACAACACCGTTCTTCATCTGCTCTTCGATACCCTTCTGGATAGCCGGGATGTATTCCTTAGGAACAACACCACCAACTACTTCGTTCACGAATTGCAGACCTTCTTGACCTTCGTCAGCAGGAGCAAAACGGATCCAGCAGTGACCGAACTGACCACGACCGCCGGATTGACGAACGAACTTGCCTTCGATTTCACAGTTCTTCGTGATGCGCTCACGATAGGAAACCTGAGGCTTACCGATGTTGGCTTCGACGTTGAACTCACGGCGCATCCGGTCAACCAGGATGTCCAGGTGCAACTCGCCCATGCCGGAGATGATCGTTTGACCAGTCTCTTCATCAGTCTTGACGCGGAAAGATGGATCTTCCTGAGCAAGCTTGCCCAGAGCGATACCCATTTTTTCCTGGTCATCCTTGGTCTTAGGCTCTACGGCAACCGAAATAACCGGCTCCGGGAAGTCCATGCGAACCAGGATGATTGGCTTAGCAGCGTCGCACAAAGTCTCACCAGTGGTGACGTCCTTCATGCCGATCAAGGCCGCGATGTCACCAGCGCGCACTTCCTTGATCTCTTCACGGGCGTTTGCGTGCATTTGCACCATACGACCCACGCGCTCTTTCTTACCTTTAACCGAGTTGATCACGCCGTCGCCGGAGGCCAACACGCCCGAGTAAACGCGGACGAAGGTCAAGGTACCCACGAATGGGTCGGTAGCGATCTTGAACGCCAGGGCCGAGAAAGGCTCGCTGTCGTCTGCATGACGCTCCATCTCTTCTTCCTCGTTATCAGGGTTAGTACCCTTGATAGCAGGAATGTCGGTTGGAGCCGGCAGGTAGTCGATCACAGCATCGAGAACCAGGGGAACACCCTTGTTCTTGAACGAGGAACCGCAAACAGCCAAGACGATCTCGCCAGCAATAGTACGCTGACGCAGAGCAGCCTTGATTTCCACGTTGGTGAGTTCTTCACCTTCGAGGTACTTGTTCATCAGCTCTTCGCTGGCTTCGGCCGCAGCCTCCACCATGTTGTTGCGCCACTCGTCAGCCAGCTCCTGCAGTTCTGCAGGGATAGGCTTGCGAACAGGGACCATACCTTTGTCAGCGTCATTCCAGTAGACAGCTTCCATGGCGATCAGATCGATCTGACCCTGGAAGTTATCTTCGGAACCGATAGCCAATTGGATAGGCACCGGAGTGTGACCCAGACGCTGCTTGATCTGACCGATCACGCGCAGGAAGTTGGCACCAGCACGGTCCATCTTGTTTACATAAACAAGACGTGGAACGCCGTACTTGTTGGCTTGACGCCATACGGTTTCCGACTGAGGCTCAACACCCGAGGTACCGCAAAACACAACGACAGCGCCGTCGAGTACGCGCAGGGAACGCTCAACTTCAATAGTGAAGTCTACGTGGCCTGGGGTATCGATAACGTTGAAGCGGTGCTCGTCCTTGTACTGCTTCTCGGAACCTTTCCAGAAGGCGGTAATAGCAGCAGAAGTAATGGTAATACCACGCTCCTGCTCCTGAACCATCCAGTCTGTGGTCGCGGCGCCGTCATGCACCTCGCCCATCTTGTGACTTTTGCCAGTGTAAAAAAGGACGCGCTCGGTGGTGGTGGTTTTACCAGCATCCACGTGAGCAACGATACCAATGTTACGGTAGCGATTAATCGGTGTAGTACGAGCCATAAAGCCCTCGCAAAATTAGTGACGCTGGATTTAGAAGCGGTAGTGCGAGAAAGCTTTGTTAGCTTCAGCCATACGGTGCACGTCTTCACGCTTCTTAACTGCAGCGCCTTTGCCTTCAGCAGCGTCCAACAGTTCGCCAGCCAAACGCAGAGCCATAGACTTCTCGCCGCGCTTACGGGCGAAGTCTACCAACCAGCGCATTGCCAGAGCATTACGACGGGACGGACGAACTTCAACCGGAACCTGGTAAGTAGCACCGCCTACACGGCGCGACTTCACTTCGACCAGCGGAGCGATGGCGTCGAGAGCTTTCTCGAAGATTTCCAGGGGGTCGCTGTTCTTGCGTTCTTTAACCTTTTCCAGCGCGCCATAAACGATACGTTCGGCAACGGCTTTCTTGCCGCTTTCCATCACGTGGTTCATGAACTTGGCCAGGATCTGGCTTCCGTATTTTGGATCGTCAAGCACTTCGCGCTTGGCTGCTACGCGTCTTCTTGGCATGGATAAGCCCTCAAACGGTCTTCAGGTTCGCTCGGAATTGGTGCCCTTCAGGGGCGCCTCCGACCTTACTCTTATCGACTCAGAAAATAAGATGATTCAGTTTTGCAAAAAGCCGCTACTACTTAGGCTTCTTGGTACCGTACTTCGAACGACCCTGGTTACGACCTTTAACGCCGGAAGTATCCAAGGAGCCGCGTACGGTGTGGTAACGAACACCTGGCAAGTCTTTTACACGACCGCCGCGGATCAGTACCACGCTGTGCTCTTGCAGGTTGTGGCCTTCACCACCGATGTACGAGGAAACCTCGAAACCGTTGGTCAGACGCACACGGCATACTTTACGCAGTGCCGAGTTAGGTTTTTTCGGCGTAGTGGTATACACGCGAGTGCATACGCCACGACGTTGCGGGCAGTTCTGCAGCGCAGGCACGTCGGATTTCTCGACGATACGCTTACGCGGCTGACGTACCAGCTGGTTGATAGTTGCCATCTACTAGCTCCACTGTTGTCTTGCGACGCTATTGTCTTACAAGAAAAGCAAAATGGCAGGAACGAATTCCCGCCAAATTTAGGGGTACAAGAGTCTAAAGAGGATCTTGCCCCCAGTCAAGGCAAGGCCCCGACGTCCCCTCTCATTGAACCGGGGCAATACTGCCTCGATCCGACGAATGGGGGCTGCCAGGGCCCGGACTTATTTATCGCTGAACTCAGTTACCGCTTGAGTTCAGTGCTTCGGTCAGTGCAGCTTCCACTTCACTGGCGCTTACGCGCAGCGGCTTGTCAGCTTCACGGCGGCGCTTACGCTCGCTGTGGTAAGCCAAACCGGTACCGGCCGGGATCAGTCGACCCACAACCACGTTTTCTTTCAGGCCACGCAGGTAATCGCGCTTGCCGGTTACCGCTGCTTCGGTCAGTACGCGAGTGGTCTCCTGGAAGGAGGCCGCCGAGATGAACGACTCAGTGGACAACGACGCCTTGGTGATACCCAGCAGCACGCGAGTGAACTTGGAAACAAACTTGTCTTCCGCGCTCAAGCGCTCGTTCTCTACCAGCACGTGAGTCAGTTCCATCTGGTCGCCCTTGATGAAACTGGAATCGCCGGATTCAGCGATTTCAACTTTACGCAGCATCTGACGCAGGATGGTCTCGATGTGCTTATCGTTGATCTTCACGCCTTGCAGGCGGTAAACGTCCTGGATCTCGTTAACGATGTACTTGGCCAGCGCACTTACACCCAGCAGACGCAGGATGTCGTGTGGATCGCTTGGACCGTCAGAGATAACTTCGCCGCGGTTTACCTGTTCGCCTTCGAAGACGTTCAGGTGACGCCACTTCGGAATCAGCTCTTCATACGGATCGCTACCGTCGTTCGGGGTAATGACCAGACGACGCTTGCCCTTGGTCTCTTTACCGAACGCGATGGTGCCGCTGACTTCAGCCAGAATCGACGCTTCTTTCGGACGACGAGCTTCGAACAAGTCGGCAACACGCGGCAGACCACCGGTGATGTCACGGGTCTTCGAAGTTTCTTGCGGGATACGCGCGATAACATCACCGATCGCGATCTTCGCACCATCCGCTACACCGACCAGGGCGTTGGCTGGCAGGAAGTACTGAGCGATTACGTCAGTGCCTGGCAGCAACAGATCCTTACCGTTGTCATCAACCATCTTCACGGCAGGACGGATGTCTTTACCGGCAGCTGGACGATCTTTCGCGTCGAGTACTTCAATGTTGGTCATACCGGTCAATTCGTCAGTCTGACGCTTGATCGTGATGCCTTCTTCCATGCCCACGTAGGTCACGGTACCTTTCATTTCGGTAACGATTGGGTGAGTGTGCGGATCCCACTTGGCCACGATTGCGCCAGCGTCGACCTTGTCACCCTCTTTAACCGAAATCACAGCACCGTACGGCAGCTTGTAGCGCTCGCGCTCACGACCGTAGTCATCAGCGATTGCCAGCTCACCGGAACGGGACACGGCAACCAGGTGACCATCCACTCGCTCAACGTGCTTCAGGTTGTGCAGACGGACGGTACCGCCATTCTTCACCTGAACGCTATCGGCTGCGGAGGTCCGGCTTGCCGCACCACCGATGTGGAACGTACGCATGGTCAGCTGGGTACCCGGCTCACCGATGGACTGGGCAGCGATAACGCCGACCGCTTCACCGATGTTCACCTGATGACCACGAGCCAAGTCACGGCCGTAGCACTTGGCGCAAATGCCATAGCGGGTTTCGCAGCTGATCGGCGAGCGAACGATCACTTCGTCGATGCTGTTGAGCTCGATGAACTCGACCCACTTCTCATCTACCAGGGTGCCAGCAGGAACGATAATTTCCTCGGTACCTGGCTTGAATACGTCACGGGCGATGACTCGACCCAGTACGCGCTCACCCAACGGCTCAACAACGTCACCGCCTTCGATGTGCGGAGTCATCAGCAGACCGTGTTCGGTGCCGCAGTCGACTTCAGTCACAACCAAGTCTTGCGCCACGTCTACCAGACGACGAGTCAGGTAACCGGAGTTAGCGGTTTTCAACGCGGTATCCGCCAGACCTTTACGAGCACCGTGAGTCGAGATGAAGTACTGAAGTACGCTCAAGCCTTCACGGAAGTTCGCGGTAATCGGCGTCTCAATGATGGAACCGTCCGGCTTGGCCATCAGGCCACGCATACCGGCGAGCTGACGGATCTGCGCAGCAGAACCCCGCGCACCCGAGTCGGCCATCATGTACATCGAGTTGAACGACTCTTGGTCGACTTCCACACCATGACGGTCAATAACCTTCTCTTTCGAGAGGTTAGCCATCATTGCCTTCGACACTTCGTCGTTGGCTTTGGACCAAAGGTCGATCACTTTGTTGTACTTCTCGCCCTGGGTTACCAGGCCGGAGGCGTATTGGCTTTCGATCTCTTTCACTTCATCGGTAGCAGCGCCGATGATCTGAGCTTTTTCATCCGGGATAACGAAGTCGTTAACACCGATGGAAACGCCGGAAATAGTCGAGTAAGCAAAACCGGTGTACATCAACTGGTCAGCGAAGATCACGGTCTCTTTCAAACCAACCACGCGGTAGCACTGGTTGATCAGCTTGGAGATCGCCTTTTTCTTCATCGGCAGGTTGACGACGTCGTACGACAGACCTTTTGGCACAACTTGATACAACAGCGCACGACCGACAGTGGTGTCGACGATACGGGTGTTGGTCACGCTGCCGCCGTCACGGTCGTTGACGGTTTCGTTGATCCGCACCTTGACCTTGGCGTGCAGTGCGGCTTCGCCGGCACGGAACACACGGTCAACTTCCTGCAGGTCAGCGAACACACGACCTTCGCCCTTGGCGTTGATCGCTTCACGCGTCATGTAGTACAGACCCAATACAACGTCCTGCGACGGAACGATGATTGGCTCACCGTTGGCTGGCGACAGGATGTTGTTGGTCGACATCATCAACGCACGCGCTTCCAACTGGGCTTCCAGTGTCAGCGGTACGTGCACGGCCATTTGGTCACCGTCGAAGTCGGCGTTGTACGCAGCACAGACCAGAGGGTGCAGCTGGATAGCCTTACCTTCGATCAGTACCGGTTCAAACGCCTGGATACCCAGACGGTGAAGGGTCGGTGCACGGTTGAGGAGAACCGGGTGTTCGCGAATCACTTCAGCAAGAACGTCCCAGACCTCTGGCAGTTCGCGCTCGACCATTTTCTTGGCCGCTTTGATGGTGGTCGCGAGACCGCGCATTTCCAGCTTGCCGAAAATGAACGGCTTGAACAGCTCGAGCGCCATCTTCTTAGGCAGACCGCACTGGTGCAGACGCAGGGTCGGGCCTACGGTAATTACCGAACGACCGGAGTAGTCAACACGCTTACCGAGCAAGTTCTGACGGAAACGACCTTGCTTACCCTTGATCATGTCAGCCAAGGATTTCAGAGGACGCTTGTTGGAACCGGTGATAGCGCGGCCACGACGACCGTTGTCCAGCAGGGCATCGACCGCTTCCTGCAACATACGCTTTTCGTTGCGCACAATGATGTCCGGAGCGGACAGATCAAGCAGGCGCTTCAAGCGGTTGTTACGGTTGATCACTCGGCGATACAGATCGTTGAGGTCGGACGTCGCGAAACGACCACCATCCAACGGCACCAGCGGACGCAGGTCTGGCGGCAGAACCGGCAGAACGGTCAGCACCATCCACTCTGGCAAGTTGCCGGAACCTTGGAAGGCCTCCATCAACTTCAGACGCTTGGACAGCTTCTTGATCTTGGTTTCGGAGTTGGTTTGCGGAATTTCTTCACGCAGGCGACCAATCTCGTGCTCCAGGTCGATAGCGTGCAGCAATTCACGGACCGCTTCGGCACCCATGCGGGCATCGAAATCGTCACCGAACTCTTCCAGCGCTTCGAAGTACTGCTCGTCGTTCAGCAGTTGGCCTTTTTCAAGGGTGGTCATGCCTGGATCGATAACGACATAGCTCTCGAAGTAGAGAACGCGTTCGATATCACGCAGGGTCATGTCCATCAGCAAGCCGATACGGGACGGCAGCGATTTCAGGAACCAGATGTGGGCAACCGGCGAAGCCAGCTCGATGTGCGCCATGCGCTCACGACGAACCTTGGCCAATGCAACTTCAACGCCGCACTTCTCGCAGATCACACCACGGTGCTTCAAGCGCTTGTACTTACCGCACAGGCACTCGTAATCCTTTACCGGGCCAAAGATCTTGGCGCAGAACAGGCCGTCACGCTCAGGTTTGAACGTACGGTAGTTGATGGTTTCCGGCTTTTTAACTTCACCGAACGACCACGAACGGATCATCTCAGGCGATGCCAACCCAATACGGATGGCGTCGAACTCTTCGACTTGACCCTGGTTTTTCAGCAAATTCAGTAGGTCTTTCAAGGCCTTTCCTCCTGGCGGAGCAGAGAGCGGGCTAAACAACCCCGCTCTCGATTCGCGTCACGTGTTATTCGGTTTCCAGATCGATATCGATGCCGAGGGAACGAATTTCTTTGATCAACACGTTGAAGGACTCGGGCATGCCCGGCTCCATACGGTGATCGCCGTCCACGATGTTTTTGTACATCTTGGTCCGACCGTTCACATCGTCCGACTTCACTGTGAGCATTTCTTGCAGAGTGTAAGCAGCACCGTATGCCTCCAGTGCCCAGACCTCCATCTCCCCGAAACGCTGACCACCGAACTGAGCCTTACCACCCAGCGGCTGCTGGGTAACCAGGCTGTACGAACCGGTAGAACGAGCGTGCATCTTGTCGTCTACCAAGTGGTTCAGCTTCAGCATGTACATGTAGCCAACAGTAACCGGGCGTTCAAACTTGTTGCCGGTACGGCCGTCGAACAGCTGCATCTGGCCGCTTTCTGGCAGGTCTGCCAGTTTGAGCATGGCCTTGATTTCGCTTTCCTTGGCACCATCGAACACCGGGGTAGCCATTGGAACGCCGCCGCGCAGGTTTTTCGCCAGATCCAGGATTTCCTGGTCGGAGAAAGTGTCCAGCTCTTCTTTGCGACCGCCGATCTCGTTGTAGATCTCGTGCAGGAACTTACGCAGGTCAGCAACCTTGCGCTGCTCTTCGATCATACGGTTGATCTTCTCACCCAGGCCTTTAGCCGCGAGGCCCAGGTGGGTTTCGAGGATCTGACCAACGTTCATACGCGATGGTACGCCCAACGGGTTGAGGACGACGTCGACCGGGGTGCCATTGGCATCGTGCGGCATGTCTTCAACCGGCATGATCACGGAGACCACACCCTTGTTACCGTGACGACCGGCCATCTTGTCGCCCGGCTGGATGCGACGACGGATTGCCAGGTAAACCTTGACGATTTTCAGCACACCTGGAGCCAGGTCATCGCCCTGCTGCAGTTTGCGCTTCTTGTCTTCGAACTTGTCGTCCAGCAGACGGCGGCGATCAACGATATAGGCCTGGGCCTTCTCGAGCTGCTCGTTCAGAGCATCTTCAGCCATGCGCAGTTTGAACCACTGGCCGTGCTCAAGACCGTCGAGCACTTCGTCGGTGATGTCCTGACCTTTCTTAAGGCCCGCACCGCCTTCAGCCTTGTGACCTACCAGGGCGGAACGCAGACGCTCGAAGGTTGCGCCTTCAACGATACGAAACTCTTCGTTCAGGTCCTTGCGGATCTCGTCGAGCTGGGTCTTCTCGATGGACAGTGCACGAGCATCACGCTCAACGCCGTCACGGGTGAAGACCTGTACGTCGATGACAGTACCCTTGGTACCGGTCGGTACGCGCAGGGAAGTGTCTTTAACGTCGCTGGCTTTTTCACCGAAGATGGCACGCAACAGCTTCTCTTCCGGAGTCAGTTGGGTCTCGCCTTTCGGAGTGACCTTACCAACCAGGATGTCGCCCGCGCCAACTTCAGCACCTACATAAACGATACCGGCTTCGTCCAGTTTGTTCAGTGCAGCTTCACCCACGTTCGGGATGTCTGCAGTGATTTCCTCTGGCCCAAGCTTGGTATCACGCGCCACACAGGTCAGTTCCTGGATGTGGATCGTGGTGAAGCGGTCTTCTTGAACAACACGCTCGGACAGGCAGATGGAGTCTTCGAAGTTGAAACCGTTCCATGCCATGAACGCAATGCGCATGTTCTGGCCCAGCGCCAGTTCACCCATGTCGGTGGACGGGCCGTCGGCCATGATGTCGCTACGCTGAACGCGATCACCCTTACGCACCAGCGGACGCTGGTTGATGCAGGTGTTCTGGTTCGAGCGGGTGTATTTGGTCAGGTTGTAGATGTCGACACCGGCTTCGCCAGTTTCAACTTCGTCATCAGCAACACGAACCACGATACGGCTGGCATCAACGGAGTCGATCACGCCGCCACGACGAGCCACGACGCAAACGCCGGAGTCACGAGCTACGTTACGCTCCATGCCGGTACCCACCAGCGGCTTGTCGGCACGCAGTGTAGGTACAGCTTGACGCTGCATGTTAGAACCCATCAACGCACGGTTGGCGTCATCGTGCTCCAGGAACGGGATCAGCGACGCAGCAACCGAGACTACCTGCTTCGGCGATACGTCCATCAAGGTGACGTCTTCCGGCGCCTTGACGGTGAACTCGTTCAAGTGACGAACGGCTACCAACTCGTCAATCAGTACTTTCTTGTCGTTCATCGTGGCCGAAGCCTGAGCGATCACGTGATCAGCTTCTTCGATGGCGGACAGGAATACGATCTCGTCGGTGACCAGGGCGTCTTTCACCACGCGGTACGGGCTTTCAAGGAAACCGTACTGGTTGGTGCGCGCATAGGCTGCCAGGGAGTTGATCAGGCCGATGTTCGGACCTTCCGGCGTTTCGATCGGGCATACACGACCATAGTGAGTCGGGTGTACGTCACGAACTTCAAAACCTGCACGCTCACGGGTCAGACCGCCCGGGCCCAGTGCGGAAACACGGCGCTTGTGGGTGATCTCGGAGAGCGGGTTGTTCTGGTCCATGAACTGCGAGAGCTGGCTGGAACCGAAGAACTCTTTCACCGCCGCAGCCACTGGCTTGGCGTTGATCAGGTCTTGCGGCATCAGGCCTTCGCTTTCAGCCATCGACAGACGCTCTTTGACCGCACGCTCAACACGCACCAGGCCAACGCGGAACTGGTTCTCGGCCATTTCGCCTACGCAGCGAACACGACGGTTACCCAGGTGGTCGATGTCATCAACGATGCCCTTACCGTTGCGGATGTCGACCAGAGTCTTCAGGACCGCAACGATGTCTTCCTTGCACAGCACGCCCGAACCTTCGATTTCGGTGCGACCGATACGACGGTTGAACTTCATCCGGCCGACCGCAGACAGGTCATAGCGCTCAGGGCTGAAGAACAGGTTGTTGAACAGGGTTTCGGCAGCGTCTTTGGTTGGTGGCTCGCCAGGACGCATCATGCGATAGATCTCGACCAGCGCTTCCAATTGGTTGCTGGTGGAGTCGATCTTCAGGGTGTCGGAAACGAACGGACCGCAGTCGATATCGTTGGTGTACAAAGTCTCGATGCGAACGACCTGGGCCTTGGCGATTTTTGCCAGGATTTCGGTGTTCAGCTCAGTGTTGCACTCAGCCAGGATCTCGCCTGTGGCTGGGTGAACGATGACCTTGGCGGTCGTGCGACCCAGGACGTAGTCCAAAGGCACGTCCAGCGACTTGATACCGGCTTTTTCGATCTGGTTGATGTGGCGCGCAGTAATACGACGGCCAGCCTCAACAATGACCTTGCCCTTTTCATCCTGGATGTCCAGAACAGCAATTTCACCACGCAGACGCGAAGCAATCAGCTCCAGGCTGAGGGTTTCATCCTTCAGGCTGAATACGTTGGTGGTGTAGAAAGCGTCCAGCACTTGCTCAGTGGTGTAGCCAAGCGCGCGCAGCAATACCGAGGCTGGCAGCTTGCGACGACGGTCGATACGCACGAACACGCAGTCTTTCGGGTCGAACTCGAAGTCCAACCACGAACCACGGTACGGAATGATCCGCGCGGAGTACAGGAGTTTGCCGGAGCTGTGCGTCTTGCCGCGGTCGTGGTCGAAGAACACGCCCGGAGAACGGTGCAGCTGGGAAACGATAACACGCTCGGTACCGTTGATAACGAAGGTACCGTTTTCAGTCATCAATGGGATTTCGCCCATGTAGACTTCTTGCTCTTTGATGTCCTTGATCGCTTTGTTCGACGATTCTTTGTCGAAAATGATCAGACGGACTTTTACCCGCAAAGGTACGGCGTACGTAACACCGCGCAACACGCATTCTTTGACATCAAATGCCGGTTCGCCCAGGCGATAACCCACGTACTCCAGCGCAGCATTGCCGGAGTAGCTGATGATCGGGAAAACGGATTTGAAGGCCGCATGCAGGCCCACGTCGCGGAACTGATCTTTGGTCGCTCCCGCCTGCAAGAATTCACGATACGAATCCAGCTGGATAGCCAGAAGGTACGGGACATCCATGACGTCCGGCAACTTGCTAAAGTCCTTGCGGATACGTTTTTTCTCAGTATATGAGTAAGCCATCAGCGTTCCCCAGCTTGGTCACCTGCTTGTTTGGCCCCTCCCGACGGGAGCAGCCAGAAAATCTTGCAAACCCCATGGTTTGCACCACCGCTTCGGGTGGCTACAGCGCGTTAATGGCGGCGACCGAGTCGACAGCCAAGAACGGAAAAAGGCCGGTGGCAAGAGCCACCAGCCATCAGCCTTCAGCTTAACGCTTGGGCTGGAGACGCAAGGTCGATGCTTACTTCAGCTCGACTTTAGCGCCTGCTTCTTCCAGTGCTGCTTTGGCTTTGTCAGCTGCGTCTTTAGCAACAGCTTCCAGAACCATTGCAGGAGCGCCGTCAACTACAGCCTTGGCTTCTTTCAGGCCCAGACCGGTCAGTTCACGAACTGCCTTGATCACGTTTACTTTCTTCTCGCCAGCTTCCAGCAGCATGACGTTGAATTCGGTTTGCTCTTCAGCAGCGACAGCAGCAACAGCTGGACCAGCGGAAGCAGCAGCTGCGGAAACGCCGAATTTTTCTTCGAAAGCTTTGATCAGCTCAACAACCTGCAGAACCGACATTTCAGCTACGGCGTTGAGGATATCTTCTTGGGAGATAGACATTACTGTATTTCCTGAATTGGGGGACGGCCTACGCGGCCATCGAAATAAACAAAAATACGCGAGAGAAAATGCTCAGCCTTAGGCTGCGGCAGCTTCTTTTTGCTCGCGAACTGCAGCCAGAGTACGAGCCAGCTTGCTGGTGGCGCCTTGAATCACGCTCATCAACTGCGAAATAGCTTCGTTGCGGGTCGGCAGTGTTGCCAGTACGTCGATTTGGTTAGCTGCGAGGAACTTGCCCTCGAACGCAGCTGCCTTGATCTCGAACTTTTCCTGACTCTTGGCGAACTCTTTGAACAAACGGGCAGCAGCGCCTGGATGCTCTTTGGAGAACGCAATCAGAGTCGGGCCGGTGAACACGTCGTTGAGAACACTGTATTCAGTGTCAGCAACTGCGCGCTTGAGCAGGGTGTTACGTACAACACGTACGTATACGCCAGCTTCACGAGCCTCTTTACGGAGTCCGGTCATAGCGCCTACTGTCACACCACGGGCATCAGCCACGACAGCGGACAGAGCAGCTTTGGCAGCCTCGTTGACTTCAGCGACGATGGCCTTCTTGTCTTCGAGATTAATTGCCACGGGTTTAACTCCTGCTTGTTACCGTTTCATCTGGCCGGAGCCGGATGTCGTTTTGGTGTCTGATTCGGTAAGGAACCGGGAGCACCATCTGCGTAGGCTTGAGGTTTAAGACTTGCGTCGCCTACGGTCTTGGATAGCCCCCGCCAGGCAGGGACCCCAATTTTTCAATTGGCACGATCTCTCGTGCCAATTTATGTCTTATACGTCCAGCGAGCCTTGGTCGATGACCAGACCTGGGCCCATAGTTGTGCTCAGGGTAACGCGCTTGACGTAGATACCTTTCGAAGAAGCTGGCTTGATACGCTTCAGATCAGCGATCAGGGCTTCAACGTTTTCCTTCAGCTTGACGGCATCAAAACCGACTTTGCCAACGGAGGTGTGAATGATGCCGTTTTTGTCGGTGCGATAACGAACCTGACCAGCCTTGGCGTTTTTAACCGCAGTAGCTACGTCTGGCGTTACAGTGCCGACTTTAGGGTTAGGCATCAGACCACGTGGACCGAGGATCTGACCCAGCTGACCTACAACGCGCATTGCATCCGGGGAGGCAATAACGACGTCATAGTTCAGGTCGCCGCCTTTCATTTCGGCGGCCAGGTCATCCATGCCAACGCGATCGGCACCAGCGGCCAGAGCAGCTTCAGCTGCCGGACCTTGGGTGAAGACAGCTACACGTACAGTCTTGCCAGTACCGTGCGGCAGCACAGTTGCGCTACGAACGACCTGGTCGGATTTACGTGGGTCAACACCCAGGTTCACAGCAACGTCAACAGACTCGCTGAACTTTACAGTCGACAGCTCGGTCAGCAGGGCAGCAGCGTCTACAAAGTTGTAGGCCTTGCCTGCTTCGATTTTGCCGGCGATAGCCTTTTGGCGTTTGGTCAGCTTAGCCATTACACACCCTCCACGTTAAGGCCCATGCTACGAGCAGAACCGGCGATGGTACGCACGGCTGCATCCATATCAGCTGCTGTCAGATCCGCGTTTTTGGTTTTCGCGATTTCTTCCAGCTGAGCACGAGTCACGGTGCCAACCTTAACGGTGTTCGGACGAGCGGAACCGCTAGTCAGACCAGCAGCTTTCTTCAACAGAACCGAAGCCGGGGTCGACTTGGTTTCGAAGGTGAAGCTACGGTCGCTGTATACAGTGATGATCACTGGAGTCGGCAGACCTGGCTCAAGACCCTGAGTACGGGCGTTGAAGGCCTTGCAGAATTCCATGATGTTCACGCCGTGCTGACCCAGAGCAGGACCGACGGGTGGGCTAGGGTTGGCCTGAGCGGCCTTCACTTGCAGCTTGATGTAAGCGGTAATCTTCTTGGCCATGAGGCACTCCAATTACGGGTTCGAACGCCTCGAAAGGCTCCCCGGTTACTTGCGCGTTTATCCCAGTGACGACAAAACCCCACAGCCTAGGCTGCGGGGTTGGGATGATTGCTCAGCTAGACCTTTTCGACCTGACTGAACTCCAACTCTACCGGAGTAGAGCGTCCGAAAATGAGCACCGCCACTTGGATCCGGCTCTTTTCGTAGTTAACTTCTTCGACAGTACCGTTGAAATCAGCAAACGGACCATCGGTGACACGAACAACCTCGCCCGGCTCGAACAATGTCTTCGGCTTGGGCTTGTCGCTACCGTCAGCAACACGACGCAGAATCGCTTCTGCCTCTTTGTCGGTGATCGGAGCAGGCTTATCAGCAGTACCACCAATAAAGCCCATGACACGAGGGGTATCCTTGACCAAGTGCCAAGTACCTTCATTCATGTCCATCTGAACCAGCACGTAGCCAGGGAAGAACTTGCGCTCACTCTTGCGCTTCTGGCCATTCCGCATTTCAACCACTTCTTCAGTGGGAACCAGAATTTCGCCGAAGCCATCTTCCATGCCTGCCAGCTTTACGCGCTCCAGCAAAGAGCGCATAACATGCTTCTCGTAACCCGAGTAAGCATGCACAACGTACCAACGCTTAGCCACGGGACACCCTTAGCCAACAATCAAGGAAACAAGCCAGCCGAGCAGGGAATCAAGCCCCCACAACAGCAACGCCATAACCAGAACAACAGCCACAACAATCAACGTGGTCTGCGTGGTTTCTTGGCGAGTCGGCCAAACGACTTTACGAATTTCGGTGCGAGCTTCCTTTACCAGGACCGCGAAAGACTTGCCTTTGGCAGTCTGCAGGCCTACAAAGGCAGCTACAGCAGCAAGGGCGAGCAAAGCGAGTACGCGGTACAGGATCGGCGAAGCAGAATAGTACTGATTGCCAACAACGCCTACGACCACCAATGCGACCACAGCAAGCCACTTGACCAGATCGAAACGAGAGCTTTGAGCTTCAGCCTTAGGAGTCATCTATGAAGATCCTGTGAAAAGAAAGCCAGACACACCACGTGAATCTGGCAGGTCAGGAGGGAATCGAACCCCCAACCTACGGTTTTGGAGACCGTCGCTCTGCCAATTGAGCTACTGACCTAAAACAAAATCAGGCCGACCATTATGCAGGCCTGAAAAAGACTTTACAACAACCAACCCCAAGAGACTTGAAATGACCAAGAAAACCAAACCAGGTCAGGCCAGACGCCATCAAGCCGAGGCAGCCATTAAAACAAAGGCAGATATTTTCATATCTGCCTTGTTATATGGAGCTCTTGAGCGGATTTGAACCGCTGACCTCACCCTTACCAAGGGTGTGCTCTACCAACTGAGCTACAAGAGCGAAACACCTTGCACAACCTGCAAACTTGGAGCGGGTAGCGGGAATCGAACCCGCATCATCAGCTTGGAAGGCTGAGGTTCTACCACTAAACTATACCCGCGGAGCTTGCAGCTCACGCTAAAAATGGTGGAGGGGGAAGGATTCGAACCTTCGAAGTCGTAGACGTCAGATTTACAGTCTGATCCCTTTGGCCGCTCGGGAACCCCTCCTAAGCGAGCCGGCATTTTACATTACGCCGACCTTCTGTCAAGCATTTTCTCAGTAAAAATATGAGGTTAGCTGCGTTGACGTTCGCTTCACCCTGTTGACCTAAAAGGTCTTCACTGCGAAGCGGGCGCCATTCTATGCAAACTATTCGCTAGTTGCAATGCCTTCGCACAGCATTATTTTATGTTTTAACTCATTGAATTCCTTAGCAAGGTTTTCAAACGGCAGATCGTCAGCCAGGCGACGACTCTCAGGGGCCACCCGAAGCCAATAGCCTGAGGCGTCAGAAGCGCTCAACAATTGAACCTTGACCTTTATATCCAGACTCGTCAGACGCTGCTCGAGAGTCTGAGCCTGATGCAGATCAGAAAAACCGCCTATGTATAAACAGGTATTTTGTGCATCCGGCGTCTTTGCCCGGTCACGCCGGACCATCGCATCAGCGGACTCACTCAGTAGTCGAATATCTTGCTGCGAGCCTCGGTAGAGACTCAAAGGCGTGACATCCTTTGCGCGCAAAGGAGCCTCCTGCTGATGCCAGACGTAATAGAAAGCATTGAGTACGAGCAATAGCAAAAACAGCCAACGCATAAACACCTCAGGATAAAGGACATGCCATTGCAAGGCCGACAAACACCAGGTCCGGAACGAGTCGAGCCTGCGGCACGGCATCCCAGACCAGGTCGGCATCCCCCCCAGTGAGAAACACAGTGAAATCATCACCCCAATAAGCTCGAGCCAACTCCAACTGCGTCAGCACAAACCCTCTGATCATCAACGTACAGCCACGCTCAACCGCCTCTACGGTCGTGCGCCCTGGAGAGAGCCGCTCAAGCGCCCTCTCAGCTGCCGCATCGTCGTAACGTATCTTGCGGGTATGGGTACGCAACTGGTTGCGCATGAGCGGCATGCCCGGGCAAATGAAACCACCTAGATGCTCACCATCCGCAGCGATAAAATCTGCGGTAGCCGCAGTACCAAAGTCCAGAACCAGGCAAGGGCCAGCTGCTAATTTGAATCCCCCCAGCATAGCCAACCAACGATCAAGCCCGAGACGCTCGAAATCTTCGTAACCATTGCGCACTCCAGCCATCTCTCGCGAAGAAACAGCGCAGCATACGGTAACGCCGAATGCCTCCTCCAGCGCCGCTATCAGCTTATTGGTTTCCTCTGGGGCCCGTACACTCACCATTCGACAGCGTGTCAGCAACAACCCTGGAAGCGCTTCCAGCGTCTCAATCAACGCGACATCCGAACCAACAACCCCCTCTGCAGAGGCACCCACCTTATTCACATCAAGTACGCGCCACTTGATAAAGCTATTCCCACAGTCGAGTTCAAGAATCATCACGCAACCTCAGGCTTAGCTCACCACCGCTATAGATTTTCTCAGCGCCATCAACACTCAAACGCAACGCACCCTGGTGGTCGACGCCTAATACCACGCCTTCGATTCGATTGACACCGGCGATCAGCGACACAGCTCTTCCTTGCCACGCATGATTCTGCTCCCACTCCTCCTGGAGCCCAGCAAAACCAAGAGTCATATGTTTATGCAAATAGCCTTGCAGCCTCAGACTCAGTTGAGCCACCAGATAATTACGATTAATCGGAATACCCGTTTCGAGCTGCACCGAAGTCCATTGCTGATCGACATCAACGGCCTTCTGCATATTCACATTGATGCCTATCCCCAGGACGACGTGACAGATATCAGCAGGATCCCCCACCAACTCGAGCAAGATGCCGGCAATTTTTTTCTGTCCAACCAAGACGTCATTCGGCCACTTCAAGGCTGCGCCCTGTACGCCAGCGTCACGCAAAGCCTGCATGACCGCCAACCCTACAACGAGACTCAGCCCCTCCAACTGCCGCAGACCACCTTCAATACGCAACACAACACTGTAATAAATATTTTGCGCAAACGGACTAACCCACTTACGACCTCGCCTTCCCCTACCTGCTGTTTGCTGCTCCGCAAGCACTATAAAAGGTGCCGCGCAGTTCGCCTCAACAAGGCGCAAGGCCTCAGCATTCGTAGAGTCAATGGAATCGAAAATATGGACAGGCCAAGGCAAAGAGGCCGCATGCAGAACGATATCTTCAGCATTCAAAAATACCAAAGGCGAAGCCAACTGATACCCACGACCGCGGACTTTATGAATAGGTAGATTTAACTCGGCCTCGAGATGCTGGAGCTGCTTCCACACAGCGCTGCGGCTGATACCAAGGGCAGCACCTAGCGCCTCTCCAGAATGGAATCGACCATCTTTCAGTAGTTTCAACAACGTCAGCATGCAAGTATCGCCTCACAATGAGGCACGCATGATAGCCATGCGTAAGGTCATTGCATAGAAAGGCCGGACACAGGACTGAACTGAAGGGAGCAGCGATAAACCATTCAACGCTTTTCGACCGCCCAAAACAAAACCCCATCTGCTTTCGCAAATGGGGTTTCGGAATTTAATCTTGACGATGACCTACTCTCACATGGGGAAACCCCACACTACCATCGGCGATGCATCGTTTCACTACGACTGAGCCCTGTAGCGTACAGGACCCGGTCCGCTGTAGCCTAACCAACAGCTGTCCAGCTTTTGGGGCGCACTTCATGGATCAGTCAATGAATCGGTTGACTGACACCGTGTTATCGGGGGCAAGCCCCCTCCCACATTTTTGCTTTGTGTGGTTTCAGCCGCGGCGGTAGAACCGGTCCAGCAACGCCGGTAACCCGGCCCGCCACGCCCGTGGCTTGATGCCAAAGGTATGCAGGATTTTCTTGCAGGCCAGCACCGCATGTTGCGGTTCGTCGCCCGCATCCGGCCGTGCCGCATGAGCCTGGGCGGTGGGCGATTCGATCGCCAGCGGATGAAAGTGACGCGCTTCGGTAAGAATCGCCTGGCCCAGCGCCAACGGGGTCGTCGCCTCGTGGCCGGCATAGTGATAGGTGCCCCATAGCGGCGCCGCGCAATCGAGTTGCTTGAGCACCGAAAGGATCACCCGCGCGGCATCGTCCACCGGGGTCGGATTGCCGCGCCGGTCGTCTGCCATCAGCAATTCCTCCGCTTTCTCCGCACGGGCCAGAAAACGCCCGAGGGTGCCGTCGACGCTGTCGTCCAGCAGCCAGCCGAACCGTAGCAGTACGTGTTGCGGGCAAGTGGCGCGCACACTTTGTTCGATCCGCCACAACGCCTGGCCACGCAGGCCCAGGGGCACCGGTTCGTCTTTTTCGCTGTAGGCGGTGGCGCGGGAGCCATCGAACACGCGGTAGCTGGACGGTTGCAGCAGGGTAATGGTGTGGTGCTGGCACAGTTCGGCCAGACGTTCGATCGCATACTCCTGGGACGCCAGGCGGGTTTCGCTGACCGCCTCTGCCTGGAACCAATCGAAATAGTAGGCGAGGTTGATCAACGCATCGGGACGGGTGTCGTCGAGCAATTGGGTGAGGCTTGCGGCATCCCAGCCGTCTTGGGGCGGTTTGGGTGCGAGGAAACCGATGTCTTCCTCTGCACCGAGGCGAATCAGCGCCTGCCCGAGGGCATTCCCGCCGCCCAGTAACATAAGGCGCATTCGCATAGATTGAGCAGGCCCGGTCTGTTTGGAACGATGGTTATTGTCAGCCGCCTTGTGAGCGATGCTGTGGGTAGTTGCCAGAATCGTTGCATTTTGCGGGTTTGTAGCGCAACCGTCACTTATAAAGTGCGGGGTTGCACGTTGTTGGACGGCGGTGAGCAGGCTTGCCCCGCGTTGGGCTGCGCGGCGGCCCCAATGAGGTAGGATTGTTTTATGAACCTTCCTGAATCAACGGACACGGTATTGAACGGTTTCCACCCCGCCGTCAGCGCCTGGTTCCGTAGTACTTTTCCCTCGGTGACCCAGGCCCAGGCCGAGGCGTGGCCGTTAATCCGCCAGCGCCGCTCGACGCTGATCGCCGCGCCCACCGGTTCCGGCAAGACGCTGACCGCCTTCCTGGCCGTACTGGATGACCTGGTGCACCAAGGCCTGGCCAACGGCGGGCAATTGCCGGATGAAACCCTGGTGGTGTACGTGTCGCCGCTCAAGGCGCTGTCCAACGATATCCAGATCAACCTGCAAAATCCGCTGGCCGGGATCACCGACCATCTGCAGCGCCTGGGCTTGCCACCGCTGGCGATCCGCACCGCCGTGCGCACCGGCGACACCCCGCAAAAAGACCGCGCACTGATGCGCAAGCGCCCGCCGCATATCCTGGTGACGACACCGGAATCGCTGTATGTGCTGCTGGGCTCGGACTCCGGCCGGCAGATGCTCGCCAGCACGCGCACGGTGATTGTCGATGAAATCCACGCCATCGCCGCCGGCAAGCGCGGTAGCCACCTGGCCTTGAGCCTGGAGCGCCTGCAAGGCTTGTGCGCCGAGCCGCTGACCCGCATTGGCCTGTCCGCCACGCAAAAGCCCATCGAGGCCGTGTCGCGCTTTCTGGTGGGCAGCGAGCGCCTGTGCGACATCGTCGATATCGGCCACGCCCGCCCCCGCGACCTGGATATCGAAGTGCCGCCGGTGCCACTGTCGGCGGTGATGGCCAACGATGTGTGGGAGCTGGTCTACGACCGCCTCGCCGCCCTGGCCCGTGAACACCGCACCACGCTGATTTTCGTCAACACCCGGCGCCTGGCCGAACGCCTGGCCCGGCACTTGAGCGAGCGCCTGGGCAAGAGCGCAGTGGCCGCCCACCACGGCAGCCTGGCCAAGGAGCTGCGCCTGGACGCCGAGCAACGCCTCAAGGCCGGCACCCTGCAAGTACTGATCGCCACCGCGTCCCTGGAGCTGGGGATTGATATCGGCGATGTCGACCTGGTGTGCCAGATCGGCTCGCCGGGTTCCATCAACGGGTTTCTGCAACGCGTTGGCCGCTCCGGGCACCAGGTTGGCGGCACGCCCAAGGGGCGCCTGTTCGCCACCACCCGCGACGACCTGATCGAATGCGCCGCGCTGCTCGACTGCGTGCGCCGGGGCGAACTCGACACCTTGCATATCCCGATTGCGCCGCTGGACGTACTGGCCCAGCAGATCATCGCCGAAGTCAGCGCCCAGGAATGGTCGGAACAGGCCCTGCTCGACCTGATCCACCGCGCCGCGCCCTACGCCGCGCTGGATGAGCACCATTACCAGGCGCTGTTGCAGATGCTCAGCGAGGGCTACAACGGTCGCCAGGGCATTCGCAGCGCCTACCTGCACCGCGACGCCTTGACGCGCACCTTGCGCGGCCGCCGGGGCGCCAGACTCACCGCAGTGACCAGCGGCGGCACCATCCCCGACAACGCCGACTACAGCGTGTTGCTCGAACCCCAGGGCCTGAATATCGGCAGCGTCAACGAAGACTTCGCGGTGGAAAGTATCGCTGGGGATATCTTCCAGCTCGGGAATACGTCCTACCGCATCCTGCGCGTCGAGGCCGGCAAGGTGCGGGTCGAAGACGCCCACGGCCAGCCGCCAAGCATTCCGTTCTGGCTGGGCGAGGCACCGGGGCGCAGCAACGAATTATCCGCCGCGGTGGCGCGCTTGCAGGGGCAATTGGACACGCTGCTCAGCGCTACCCCCGGCGACCTGCAAGGTGCACACGACTGGCTGACCGTCACCCTCGGCCTGAACCGCGCCAGCGCCGAACAAATCCTCGATTATCTGGCGCGCGCACGCCTGGCCCTGAGCGCATTGCCGTCCCAGGACACGTTGATCATGGAGCGCTTTTTCGACGAGTCCGGCGGTACCCAGTTGATCATCCACACACCGTTCGGCAGCCGCGTCAACCGTGCCTGGGGCCTGGCCTTGCGCAAGCGTTTTTGCCGCACCTTCAACTTCGAACTGCAGGCGGCGGCCAGCGAGAATGCGATTGTGCTGTCGCTGTCCACCAGCCACAGTTTCGAGCTGGACGACGTCTGGCGCTATTTGAACAGCCACAGCGCCGAACACCTGCTGATCCAGGCCGTGCTTGATGCGCCGCTGTTCGGTGTGCGCTGGCGCTGGAACGCCGGCGTGGCCTTGGCGTTGCCGCGTTATACCGGGGGGCGCAAGGTGGCCCCCCAGATCCAGCGCATGAAAAGCGAAGACCTGATCGCCTGCGTGTTTCCCGACCAGATCGCCTGCCTGGAAAACCTCGCAGGCGAACGCGAAGTGCCTGAGCATCCGCTGGTGGAACAGACCCTCGATGACTGCCTGCACGAAGCCATGGACAGCGACGCCTGGCTGGCCCTGTTGCGGCGCATGGAGCGCGGCGAAGTGCGGTTGATCAGCCGCGACTTGCCGGCGCCCTCGCCCATGGCCGCCGAAATTCTCAACGCGCGCCCTTACACCTTTCTCGACGATGCCCCGCTGGAAGAACGCCGCACCCAGGCCGTACTCAACCGGCGCTGGAGCGACCCGCAAAGCACCGACGACCTCGGTGCGCTGGACGCGCAGGCCATCGCCGGCGTGCGCGAAGAAGCCTGGCCGGCGCCCCAGGGCCTGGATGAAATGCATGAGGCGTTGATGAGCCTGGCGTGCATCGCCAGCCACGAAGTCACGCCACAGTGGGCGCAGTGGCTGCATGCCTTGGCCAAGGGTGGCCGCGCTTATTGTTTGTCGAACGGTCTTTGGGTGGCCGTGGAGCGCTTGAGTTGCGTGCAGACGATTTATCCCAACCACCTGCCGCTGCTACCAGGGTTCGATGAGCCCTGGACTCACGATGACGCGCTGGTGGAATTGCTGCGTGCGCGCCTGGCTGGCTTCGGCCCGCTGACGCTGATCGAAATTGCCGCGCCCCTCGGCCTGCCGGTGGCCGACATCGCCCAGGCCCTCGCACGCCTGGAGCAAGAAGGCTACGTGCTGCGCGGGCACTTCAGTCCCGGCATCGGCGAAGAACAATGGTGCGAACGGCACTTGCTCGCGCGGATTCATCGCTACACGGTCAAGCGCCTGCGCCGGGAAATAGAGCCGGTGGCGTTGCAGGATTTCATGCGCTTTCTGTTCGATTGGCAGCACCTGTCCGACAGCACCCGCGGCCAGGGCTGCGCAGTGTTGCCCCAGATTGTCGGGCAGTTCGAAGGCTACGCGGCGGCCGCCTCGGCCTGGGACAGTGACCTGCTCAGTGCGCGGATCAAGGATTACACTCCCACCTGGCTCGATGACCTCTGCCGCAGCGGCAGGCTGGTGTGGATACGCCTGAGCAATAAACCCGGCGCCATGGCGTTGCGCAGCACCCCGGTAGTGCTGTTGCCGCGCAGCCAGGTACCGCTATGGAGCGGGCTGACCGAACAGACGGACAGCACGACGTTGTCGCCCAAGGCACAAAAAGTCCACTTGGCCCTGCGCGAACACGGCGCGCTGTTTTTCGACGAACTGGTGCACGAAGCCCATCTGCTGCGCAGCGAACTGGAAGGCGCCCTACAGGAATTGGTCGGCGCCGGCCTGGTCAATGCCGACAGTTTTGCCGGGCTGCGCGCGCTGACCACGCCCGCCAGTAAACGCCAGGCGCGCAGCAGCCGACGTGGGCGCGGCGCATTGGTTGGCGGGATGGACGATGCCGGGCGTTGGGCGCTGATTCGGCGCCCGCCGGAAGCGGCCGCACCGCACTCCGCCGAGACGCTGGAACATGTGGCGATGACCCTGCTGCGGCGTTATGGCGTGGTGTTCTGGCGATTGCTGGAGCGCGAGGCGGATTGGTTGCCGAGCTGGCGCGAATTGCTGCGCACGTTCCATCGGCTCGAGGCGCGGGGTGAGATTCGCGGCGGACGGTTTGTCAGTGGCTTGGCCGGGGAACAGTTTGCCTTGCCGGAGGCGATCCCGTTACTGCGCGAAGTGCGGCGGCGGCCCCATGACGGTAGCTTGATCGCAGTGTGCGGCGCCGACCCGTTGAACCTGGTGGGCACGCTGTTGCCGGGCAGCAAGGTGCCGGCGGTGAGTGGGAATCGGCTTGTGTACCGGGACGGGTTGCCAGCGGCGGTGATGGTCGCCGGCAAGCAGCAGGTGTTGTTGGAGGTGGATCAGCAGGCGGTGCTGGAGAAGTTGATCAGGCATTGAGTCATAGTGACTTTGAAGGCCCCTCCCCCAGCTTGATCTGTGAACACAATCAAATGTGGGAGGGGGCTTGCCCCCGATGAGGCCAGAACAGTCCTCCCTCATTGAGACCTAGGCTGCTCCGTCAACACCACCGACGCCGGCACCTCTTCATCCGGCTCATCCACCTGGGATGTACGCTTCGGCAGCAAAACCTGCTGTGGATAAGTTTGCGCGAAGTGCACCTCATCACAGTTATCCACAAGCTTTTTCAAACGCTGGTTGAACGCACGGCTCACCGCATATTGCCCGCCCGACACGGTACGGAACTGCGCCGTGAGCACCACGCCGTTGAGGTCCATCTTGTCGACGCCGAACACCTCCAGCGGCCCTTGCAGGTTGTACTTGAGGAACACGTCATCCCGGATCGACTGCCCGGCTTCGCGGATCAGCTCCACGGCCTTATCCACATCGGTGTCGTAGGTGAACTGCACGGAGAAGAACGCATAGGCAAATTGCCGCGATTGGTTGGTGACCGCCTTGATCTGCCCGAACGGCACCGAGTGCACGAAACCCTTGCCGTCGCGCAGGCGCAGAGTACGGATGGTCAGGCCCTCGACAGTGCCCGCGTGACCGGAGTCGAGCACCACCCAATCGCCAATCGACAGGGTGTCTTCGATGATGATGAACAGGCCGGTGATCACATCCTGCACCAGTTGCTGCGAGCCAAAACCAATCGCCAGCCCCACCACCCCGGCCCCCGCCAGCAGCGGCGCGACGTTGATACCGAGGTTAGCCATGGTGGTGATCGCGCAGATCACCACCAATATGATTTTCACCGCATTGCGCAGCAGGGGCAGGATGGTTTTCACCCGCGTACTGGGCTGGCGGCTGGAGCGTTTGTTTAGCGGCGGTTTCAAGGCTTCCTGGATCGCCGTGTCGAGCACCACCCAGAACAGCCAGGTCATCAGCAGGATCAGGCCGATGCTGCTCAGGGAATCACTGATGGCGCGCCCCACCGAGTTGCGCTGGGCAAATTCGAACAGCGACACACCCCAGATACGCCCGAGGATTTCGATAAACGCGATGGCCATGATGATGCGCAAGATCGCGTGCAACAGGCTGAGGAAGCGCTCCTTGTAGGCGCTGCTGCGCTGGATCGCCACCTGGCTACGGGATTTGAACAGGTGTTGCAGCACGGTGCTGAGGAATACCGTGCCGATCAGCAGGATCGTGGTAAACAGCGCGCAACGCAGGGCTTTTTGATTGTCGTCGCCGGCACCGATCAGGTTGATCGCTGAGACCAACACCATCAACAGGATCGGCCAGTACCACAGCCCGGAAAACACCCGTAGCGACTGCTGCAACGCGGGATGCTTCAGACGCTGGGCCAGGGGCCGATTGCGGATCAGATGCGCGACCGGGCGCCGCAGGCGTATCACCAGCACAGCGAAAATCACTGCCGCCAACAAGCCGGTCAACACCGCAATACTGCTGGTGATATTGCCGCCCAACTGACGGGCGATTTGCGGGCTGGTCAGGGCGTCGCTGAGGGCGGCGAGAAAGCCAATCAGGAACAGCGGCTTGGGGCAGTAGTCGCGAATAATCTGCACCGCCGGGCGCTTGTGGCCGACGTTGAACATGACGATGACGCACAGCAGCATGGAGGTGGAGAAGATGCCGCTACTGGTGGCGTAGGCAAAACACAGCGCCAGCGCGCGGCCTATCGAGGTGGGTAGGAAGTGGCTGAAGTAGAGGGTCAGCGGCAGGCAGATCAGCGCGGGAATCGTATAGGGCAGCACATACCCGAGCACCGCACGCAGCCGCCCACGCTGCTCAAAGAACGTGCGCCGCCCAAGGCGCCGCAGGATAAAACGCCCAAGCAGCGTCAACAACGCGAAGGCGCCGATCCACACCCCGGACAGCAACAGGAAATCCCCGGCCACGCTCCACGGCGAACGCTGCGCCGTCTGGTTCACCAGGCGCCCGACTTCATCCGCGGCCCGGTCGGCACGCAACCGCCACGCATCTATCAGGTTCTGGTTGAGATCGAGCTTCTGCTGCACATCATCCATGCTGGAGCTGATGGCGCCGAGCAATCCGCCTTCGACCAGCAACTCCGGCTTGGCCGGCGCTTCGGCTTCAGGCGCAGTGGCCGCAGCTTGCAGTGCGCCACTGGTGCAAAACAACAGCGCGCCGAGCAGTAATGCAGTCTTGAGATTCAGCAAAACTCCGAGCTCCTTCAGAAGGGTCTGTAAGGAACTGACGGGTTTGAATCCTGATCGTTCCCCTGTGTCGACATCTTTGCCCTATAGGCAAAGATCAAATGCCGTTCTCCACCTTTTCCGCACAAGTCACACCCAGCCGCTGCACGCCGGAGTGAAACCACCGGAGTTGCAGCCATGCCCATGGCCTTGCTCGCACTGGCAACCCGCGCGTCTTTCCGGGATGGGTACCGCCTGTAGGCCCACGGAAACTTTCGCGCAAATATCGCAGTCATCCCAAAACGGAGGTCACTCGACCCTACATCCACGGGAGCAAACATGGCGGCGATTCATATCGGCATTTCCGGCGGGCACTACAGGCGGCAACGCGCGTGGTTGATTGCGTCACGCAACGCCTCCCGGAGACGACTGATACCTGAGGGATTGGCATGACTCACTCGGAACTGATCCCCCCGACACCCACCACCACCATCACCCGTTTTCGCGTGCTGACGGTCAATACCCACAAGGGCTTCACCGCCCTCAACCGGCGCTTCATCCTGCCGGAATTACGCGAGGCGGTACGCAGTGTGGCGGCCGATATCGTGTTCCTGCAGGAAATCCACGGCACCCACGAACGCCACCCCAAGCGCTATAGCAACTGGCCGGCGATGCCGCAGTACGAGTTCCTCGCCGACAGCATCTGGCCGCAGTACGCCTATGGGCGCAATGCGGTGTACCCCGATGGCGATCACGGTAATGCGCTGCTGTCGAAGTTCCAGATCGTGCGCTACGACAATCTCGACATCTCCCAGAGCGGCCATGAAAGTCGCGGGCTGCTGCATTGCGTGATGCGCTTGCCCGGGCAGGAGAAGGAACTGCATGCCATTTGCGTGCACCTGGGCTTGCAGGAAAAACATCGCCAGCAGCAACTGCGCCTGATCGCCGAGCGCGTGGCGCAGATTCCCGCCGATGCACCGCTGATCGTTGCCGGCGACTTCAACGACTGGCGCCTGCGCGCCGACCTGCGCCATTGCGGCCTGCGCGAAGTGTTTACCGAGGCCCATGGCAAACCACCGCGCACCTTCCCCGCGCGCCTGCCCCTGCTGCGCCTGGATCGAATCTATGTGCGCAATGTGAAGGCGCATGCGCCCCAGGTGTTGAACAGCCGCCCCTGGTCGCATTTGTCAGACCACGCGCCCCTGTCAGTGGAGATCGAGCTATGAACAGTGCCCCACTGGAAAAAGTCGCCGTCGCCCATATCGCTACCGACCAGCCACCGGACGAAGCCTCGGCGCGGGACCTGGATTACGGCTGGCAGAGCGGCAACCAGATCGAGTTGCTGGAAAACGGCGAGGCCTACTTCCCGAAGGTGTTCGACGCCATGCGCCAGGCCCAGCGGGAAATCCTGCTGGAAACCTTCATCCTGTTCGAAGACAAGGTTGGCCATGAGCTACGGGACATCCTGGTCGATGCGGCACGGCGCGGCGTCAAAGTCGTCGCCAGCCTTGACGGGTTTGGCTGCGGCGAGCTGAGCCCGGCCTTCCTCGCCGAGTTGGCCGAAGCCGGGGTGATAGTGCAGATGTTCGACCCGGCGTCCAAGACCCTCGGCATTCGCACCAATTGGTTCCGCCGCTTGCACCGCAAGATCGTGGTGGTGGATGCGCAAGTGGGGTTTATCGGCGGGATCAACTTCTCTGCCGACCACTTGGGCGACTATGGCCCCGAGGCCAAGCAGGATTACGCGGTGCAGGTGGTCGGCCCGGCGGTCGCCGACCTGCATCACTTTGCCCTGGCCCAAAGCGGCCGAAAAGTACGCAGCCGCCGCGGCTGGCGACGCCGCGACCGGCGCCCCTCACTGTGGACCTCGGCAGACGGCGATGGCCTGGTGCGCCTGATTTATCGCGATAACGTGCAGCACCGCGATGACATCGAAGAGGCTTATATCCACGCCCTGAGTAAAGCCCAGCGCCGCGCGGTGATCGCCAATGCCTACTTCTTCCCCGGCTACCGCTTGCTGCGCGAGATCCGCAACGCCGCGCGGCGGGGCGTGCACGTGCAATTGATCATGCAGGGCCAGCCCGATGTGCTGCTGGCCAAGCTGGCGGCGCGCATGCTCTACGACTACCTGCTCAAGGATGGCGTGGTGATCCACGAGTATTGCCAGCGCCCGCTGCACGGCAAGGTGGCGCTGGTGGATGACGACTGGAGCACCGTGGGTTCCAGCAACCTGGACCCGCTGAGCCTGTCGCTGAATCTGGAAGCCAATGTGCTGATTCGCGACCGGGCATTCAACCAGCAGCTGTACGAACGCCTCGAAGTGCTCAGCAAGCACCATTGCCAGACCATGCCGGAAAACCGCACGCCGCGCCTGTGGCTCTGGCGCTTGACCGTGGGTTTCCTGGTGTTCCATGTGATGCGCCATTTCCCGGCGTTGACGGGCTGGCTGCCGGCGCACAAACCGCGTTTGAAACCCTTTGAGAGTCGGGCCCATGACCGCTGAAGCCAACCGCTCGCGTTTTACACGCTGGAAGAAGCCGCTGACTGTCGCGTTCTTCCTCTTGCTGATCGTGTTGTTCACCCTGCTCGCCCGGCGCATCGACTGGAGCGAAGTGTTCCAGACCTTGGGCGACTTCAAGCTACGCACCTTGCTGATCGCAGGCACGCTGACGTTGTGCAGTTTTATCGTGTACGCCTGCTTCGACCTGATCGGCCGCACCTACATCCGCCAGCCCCTGCGCTGGAAGCAGATCCTGCCGGTGGGGATCATCAGCTATGCGTTCAACCTCAACCTGAGTGCGTGGGTCGGTGGTATCGCCATGCGTTACCGCCTGTATTCGCGCCTGGGGGTAAGCACCGGCAATATTGCCAAGATCCTCGGCTTGAGCCTGGCGACCAATTGGTTCGGCTATATGGCACTGGCCGGCGTCGTGTTCAGCAGCGGGTTGGTGACAATGCCACCGGGCTGGAAGCTCAGCAGCGGCGCCCTGCAAGGTGTCGGAGTATTGCTGGTGCTGGCGAGCCTGGGCTACTTGGCGGCCTGCCAGTTTTCGACAAAACGCGCGTGGGCGATTCGCGGTATCGAGATCAACCTGCCGTCGCTGCGCATGGCGTGTTTGCAACTGGCGCTCGGTGCGTTGAATTGGTCATTGATGGCGGCGGTGATTTTCACCCTGCTGCCGGCGAAGCTGGACTACCCGTTGGTGCTGGGGGTGTTGCTGATCAGTGCGATTGCCGGGGTGGTGACCCATATCCCTGCCGGGCTTGGGGTGCTGGAGGCGGTGTTTATTGCGCTGTTGCAGCATGAGGCGTCGCGGGGCAGCTTGCTCGCCGGGTTGATTGCGTATCGGGCGATCTACTTTATCTTGCCGTTGCTGATTGCGCTGGTGATGTACCTCGCGGTGGAAGCCAAGGCCAAGGCGTTGCGGGTGAAGAAGGCAGCGGCTTGACAGGCGGAGGATCAGGCACTCCTCAGCGGCTGGTTTTGGGGCTGCTACGCAGCCCAACGCGGGGCAAGTCCTAATGCCGTTCAGTTAAGCGTACATCGCCTTCTGTAGGAGCGAGGGGGACGCCTAGTTCTTGCTCGCGAAAAACGTGAAGTGCGCCCCAAAAGCTGGACAGCTGTTGGTTAGGCTACAGCGGACCGGGTCCTGTACGCTACAGGGCTCAGTCCGCCAAGCTTCACTTTGATTCGCTTATGGTTGTAGTAATGGATGTACTCATCCAGCCCCGCTTGCAACTGCTCCACGCTTTCAAAGCTTTCCCGATAGTAGAACTCTGACTTCAGCGTGCCGAAGAAACTCTCCATTGTGGCGTTGTCATGGCAGTTTCCTTTGCGTGACATGCTTTGCTCCAGCCCTGCTTTTTCTAGCCTCTCCCGGTACTTTGGATATCGATAGTGCCAGCCTTGATCTGAATGCAGCATTGGCTTGCCGCCCTCAGGTAAGCCTTCAATAGCTTTTTCCAGCATCTCGCCCACCAAGGCATATTGGGGACGTATTGCCGTCTGATAGGCCACGATTTCTCCGTTGTACAAGTCCAAAACTGGGGACAAGTACAGCTTTTTGCCGGCCACTTTGAACTCGGTGACATCCGTCACCCATTTCTGATTCGGTTGCTCAGCCTCGAACTGACGAGCCAAGGTGTTGGGCGACACTTCGCCCATCGGCCCTTTATACGACCTGTATTTCTTAGGCCGCACCGTGCATTTCAGACCCAGCTCCCCCATCAGTCGTCGTACCGTTTTACCGTTGATCAGCGATCTTTCTTTACGTAGTTCTAGCGTCATCCGACGGTAACCAAAGCGGCCCTTATGCTCGTTTTGGATGGTCTGGATAGAAGCTTTGATCGAGGAAAGTCGGTCCGCAACGCCCATCGCCTTGAGTTGGTAGTAGTACGTACTTCGCGCAAGGCTCACTAGCTTGAGCAAGTCACGCAAGGGAAAGTGTTGCTTAAGCTCACTGACTAATCGGGCTTTTTCTTCTGTTCTTTCTCCCGCCTCATCACCGCCTCGCCTAACTCCCCAAGCTTTTTTAGATAAGCGTTCTCCATCCGTAGGTATTGGAGCTCATCAAGTAACGTCTTGTGCTCAGGCTCAGGGCTGGTGAGTGGGGCAGCGGTTTTGCGTGGTTTAGCAGGTGGTTTAGGCATAGCGGTGCTCAGTCCTCTTTTCCCTGACTCCAGGGCTTCAATACCGCCACTGTAATACTGCTGTTGCCATCTGCCCACCTGAGTGGAATCCCCCAAGTTGAAAAGCGCCGCTGCGCGGCGCAAGGAAAGGGAGTCATCCCACATGCACCGTAGAACAGAGAACTTGAACAAGGCACTGTAACGCTGGCCGGTACTGCTCAAGCTGGCCTCACCGTGTAATCGATAAGCCTCGACCCAACGACGAAGCAAGGTGGGGTCCATTTGAAATTGAGCGGCGACCCGGCGAAACCCTCGGCCTCGCTCAAGGAAAGCGGTGATGGCAGATAGCTTGAACTGCGTGGTGTACTTGCTCATGAAAACGCCCCAGAAATTGGATGGGTGTCCAACTTCTGGGGCGCACTTCACCACCGCTATCGGGAGCAGGCCCCCTCCCACATTGGTTGTGTGGCGTTTGTTCGACTTCGCTTAGAACTTGTAGCCGATACCGACCATGTAGACCAATGGGTCGACATCGACATCAACCTTGGCGCGAGTGCCTGGGGCCACTCCGTTGTTTTCAACGGTGGCGGTGGTGCTGATGTCGATGTAGCGCACCTGGCCGTTGATCATCCACTTATCGTTGATCATGTAGTCGGCACCAATTTGCGCGGCCCAGCCCCAGGAGTTATCGGCCTTGAAGTTGCTGAAGCCAGCTTGTTGGGCGCCGCTGCTGACGTGTTCGTCATAGATCCAGGTGTAGTTGATACCGGCACCCACATACGGTTGGAACGCCGACTTGCTGTCCAGCGGGTAGTACACAACGCTCAGGGTTGGCGGCAGGTGTTTCAGGGTGCCGAGTTTGCCGTTGGCGGCGCTGAGAGCCGTGTTCTTGAGCTTCACATCATGCTCGAACGGGGTAGCCGCCAGCAGTTCGATACCCCAGTGGCTGGTGAACATATAGGCGAAGTTCAGACCCAGTTGCGTGTCGCTGTCCATGGTCGCCTTGCCGCCCAGGTTGGTACCGGCCAGCGGGCCCTGGTCTACCTTGACACTGCCGCTGTCGGCCTTCGGGTTCACGGTAATTGCACCAGCGCGAACCAGAATGTCGCCCGCTTCGTGAGCGTGGGCTACGGGGGCAGCGAGAGCGAGCGCGAAGAGGGACGCGCCGAGCAGAGACTTGTTGTTCATGGGAGCTCCAAGGGACGTTTAAAAGTTGTACGTCCAATGGTAAAGATCGTTCCGTTCGGACTTTTGACTCAGCTCAATGAAAGGGTGATAAGCGTTATTCCGGCAGTTCGTAGAGGTAAATCTTCTCGGCATCCATCTGGTAGCCGGCGTCCGCCAGCTCACTGGACGACGGCTTGACCTGCATCGCCCCTTCGATCCAGTACGGCTGGTACAGCTCATCGAGCTTCACCCCAACCTCACTTTTCACGTGCACGATCTGGTTCGACGGCGGCGGCGGCACGTGGATGCACGCACCGAAATACGGCACCAGCAAGAACTCGGTGGTACGGCCTTCCTCGCTGACTTCCAACGGCACGATGTAACCCGGCAGGCGAATATGCTGGCCGTCGAGGCTTTGCACCACCGGCGCATTGGGCAAGTCCTGCTTGGCCGCAGGCGCCGCTTCGACGGACAAGGCATCGGCCATGTTCGACAGGTCGTGCAGCGGTTTCATGTTGGGGATTTCCGGCGGCGCGTCCGGCGGGATCATCTCCTGCCAGGATAGATCCCTGGGCTGATCCTCCGCCCAGGCGGGCACAGCCACCAGCAGCAACAACGCAAACAGAGCACGACGCATCGAAGCCTTCCTCATAAACGTATGGACAGGCCGTCGGCCAAAGATTGTCGATAGGCACGCCAGGCGGGCACGCTGCCCATCAACAGTGCCGCTGCAAGGATACCGGCCAGTAACGTCCACTCATATTCGCTCGGCCAGGACATCGGCAGGTCCAGGCCGTAATTGGCCTGTAGATATCCGCGCGACGCGGCGATGCATACATACAGCAAACCCACGCCGGCGATCACACCGGACAGCGCCAGGGCGAAGGCTTCGAAGATCAGCAGCGTCGCAATGTGCCAGGGCCGCGCGCCCACCGAACGCAGGATCGCCATTTCGCGCCGACGTTCGTTGAGGCTGGTGAGGATCGCTGTGAGCATGCCGATCAAACCGGTCAGCACCACGAACAGCGAGATCACGAACAGCGCCTTTTCAGCGGTGCCCATCATGCTCCATAGCTCTTGCAGCGCCACGCCGGGCAGGATCGCCAGCATCGGCTCGCCACGGAATTCATTGATCTCCCGTTGCAGCGCAAAGGTGGAAATCTTGTTGTTCAGGCCAAGCATAAAGGCGGTGATGGCTTGCGGGGTCAGGTCCATGTTGCGTGCCTGGTCGGCGCTGATGCGGCCTTTGCCCTGGGCCGGCACACCGTTGTGCCAGTCGATATGGATCGCCTCCATGCCGCCGAGGCTGATATGCAGCGTGCGGTCCACCGGCGTGCCGGTGCGCTTGAGAATACCGACCACGGTGAACGGTTTGTCGTCGTGCTTGACCAGGCTGACCGCTGCCACGCCATGGGCCAGCACCAGTTTGTCGCCCAGCTTGTAGTGCAGTGCATCGGCCACTTCGGCACCTAGCACCACTTCGAACGGGTCGGTGGCGAAGGCACGGCCGCTGGCCAGTTCGAGGTTTTGCTTGCGCCCGTACTGATAGTGCTCGAAGTACGATTCGTTGGTGCCCATCACGCGGTAGCCGCGGTGGGAGTCGCCGAGGGAAATCGGGATCGCCCATTTCACCTGGGGGTTGGCGGCGAAGTGTTCGTAGCTGTCCCAGCGGATGTTATTGGTGGCGTTACCGATGCGGAACACCGAATACAGCAGCAGGTTGACCGAACCGGAGCGCGCGCCGACGATCAGGTCGGTGCCGCTGATGGTGCTGGCGAAACTGTTGCGCGCCTCAACGCGCACGCGCTCCACCGCCAGCAGCAGGCACACCGACAGGGCGATGGCGAAGGCGGTGAGGATCGCGGTAAAGCGACGGTTAGCCAGGCTGGCCATGGCTAGACGAAACAAATACATCTCAAACCTCTGCGGGCGTGGCGGCGCGATTGAGTTCGGCCAGCGACAGGTTGCGATCGAACAACGGCGCCAGGCTCTGGTCATGGCTGACAAACAACAGGCTGGAACCGGCTTCGCGGCATTCGGCGAACAACAGCTGGATGAAGGCTTCGCGGGCGTCGTAGTCGAGGGCCGAGGTGGGCTCGTCGGCGATCACCAGTTCTGGTTGGCCGATCAGTGCGCGGGCGGCGGCGACTCGTTGTTGCTGGCCGATGGACAACGAATCGGCGCGGCGTTCCAGCAGGTCGAGGTCTTTCAGGCCCAGGTGCGCCAGCAAGGTCGCGGCGGCCTGGTCGATGCTGCCGTGACGCTGGATCGCACGTTGCGCGCGCAGCTTGGAAAAGTGGCACGGCAGCTCGACGTTCTCGCGCACCGACAGGAACGGCAGCAGGTTGAACTGCTGGAAGATATAGCCAGTGTGGTCGACGCGAAAGCGATCACGGGCACCGGCCGAAAGGTCGGTCAGCTCCTGCCCGAGCAGGCGGATGCTGCCTCGGCTGGGCTTCTGCACACCGCCCAGCAGGCCGAGCAGGGTGGTCTTGCCACTGCCGCTTGGGCCCTTGAGGAACAGGGTTTCACCCGCTTCCAGGCGGAACGCGGGGATGTCCAGCAACTGGGGGTGACCGGGCCAGTTGAAGCCCAGGTCGGACAGTTCGATGAGCGCTTGAGTCATGGGAAATCAGTATCGCCTGCTAACGAGGTTACGAAAAATGGCGCCGATCGCCTGTGGGGGCGCATTCCAATCAGAACTTCAGGGTAGCTGCCTGCGGCGTCGCTTCAACACCTTGCTGGCCGCTTGGGCCGATCAGTTGTACCTGGATTTTTTGGGTGGCGGGGAAGGTCTTGAACACTTGCGTCAGGTCGAGATTGCTCAGGGCGGTCGGCGTGGCGCAGGTGAACTGGTAGTGGGCGTGGATTTCGCTGTGGTCGTGATGATGCTCATGGGCGCCGTCTTTGGCGTCGTGATCATCGTCATCATCATGGTCCGCTTCCGGCTTGTCGCCGAACAGCGGGCTGTTCAGTTCCTGGGTGCTGATCACGCAGCCAGCGGCCTTGGGCAGGTTGAACAGGGCCAGCGGGTTTTCCAGCTGTTTGCGCGCGGCGGCGACCTTGGCTTTGTCGGCGGCGCTGGTTGCCGCATGTTCGAAGCCCACCAGGTTCATCGCCGGGCTGTCCAGTTCAAGCTCCAGGGCCTGGCCGTCGAGGACTGCGTTGAGGCGGCCAACCCCGTGTTCATGAGCACCCAGGCTGCCGTGCTCATGATCGTGGTCGTGTTCATCCGCGGCGTGAGCGACGGCCAGTGGCAACAAGGCGAACGGCAAAGCAAGCATCAGACGGCGCATGGCAAGGCTCCAGAACATGAAAGTTTTGTTATGTGATCTTATAACAATAGTCGGCAGAGTTTGACCGTCCGCTTGGCGTTGCGCAAGCCGCATGGGAGCATGCTCGTCAGAAAAGTGCAGGAGTAAGGACGATGTTGCGAATTCGTGGAACCGTCGGCGACCTGCCGGTGGATTTGACCCTGGAGCTGGATGATGGCGATTGGGCGCGACTCGGCGCGCAGCTACAGGCGACGCCAGTGAACAGCGCGGCGGCCGCACCGGTTGCTCCGGTCAAGCACAATGATGACCTGTGGCAACACGCCCAGGACCTCTTGCGTCATGCCGGGCAGCTCAATGGCCTGGAGCTGCTCGACCAGTTGGAAGGTTTGGCGGGGGATGCCTCGGCGGGCAAGCGTCTGCTGGTGCGCCTGCGCCATAGCGCCAAGGTCAAGGTGAGCAGCGGCGGGGATACGCCGCTCTATACCTGGATTGAGCCCTTGTAGGCGCAAGCTTGCTCGCGAAAGTCGTTAACGATAACGCGGGTATTCTGGATGAACGCGGCGCCCTGGCGTTTTTCGCGAGCAAGCTCGCTCCTACAGAGCGACTAGTACAACGCAGCGAACAACTTGCGACGGTACACGGTCACCAGCGGGTGATCATTGCCCAGTAACTCGAACACCTGCAGCAAGGTCTTGTGCGGCAAGCCTTCGCCATAGCTGCGGTTACGGATGAACAGCTTGAGCAAGCCTTCCAGCGCCGCATCGTACTGCTGGCGTGCCAGTTGCTGGATGGTCAACTGATAGGCCGCTTCATCGTCCTGCGGGTTTTGCGCCAGGCGGCTTTTCAGGTCGGCGGCATCCGGCAGGTCACCGGCCTGGCGCAGGAAGGTGATCTGCGCCTTGGCCCCGGCGAGGGCGGCCTTGTGATCGTCGCTCTTCACGGCGTCGAGCACGGTCTGGGCTTCGCCCAATTCACCGCGTTCGGCCAGGCAGCGGGCATACAGAATCAGCGCGGCGGCGTTGGTATTGTCCTCGCCCAGCAATGTCACCAATACGGCTTCGGCGTCGCTGATACGGCCCTCGGCAAACAACGCCTGGGCCTGCTCCAGCGGGTCCGCCGCAGCCGGCGGCGGCATCTGCACATGGGGCTCCAACATGGCCCGCACTGCCGACTCTGGCTGTGCCCCGGCAAACCCGTCCACCGGCTGGCCGTCCTTGAACAGCACCACCGTCGGCAGGCTGCGAATACCGAAACGCGCGACGATGTCCTGCTCGGCCTCGCAATCGACCTTGGCCAGCAGCAACTCGCCCTGATAACTCTCGGCAATCTGCGCCAGCAGCGGCATCAACGCCTTGCACGGCGCGCACCACTCGGCCCAGAAGTCCACCAGCACGGGCTTTTCAAAGGAGTTCTGGATCACCGCCTGGTCGAAGTTGGCGGTGGTGACGTCGAAGATGTACGGCGTGGGCTCACTCATGGGGCGTCTCGAATAAAGCGGGAATGGCGCAACTATAAGGGCTGGTGAAGGCTACCGGAAGGAGCAGGGTGCTGATGATCAAGCGCAAGCCCCAATGCGGTTCAGTTAAGCGTACATCGCCTTCTGTAGGAGCGAGGGGGACGCCTAGTTCTTGCTCGCGAAAAACTCACAGGCACCGCGTTCATTCAGGAAACACGCGTTATCGTTGAAGTTTTTCGCGAGCAAGCTCGCTCCTACAAAAAAGCCTTAACAGAACGGCATCAGGGCGAGCCCGCTCGCCACAGAGTTGGGGTGCTCATCAAAAAGTGAGTCGATACCCTTGCACAGGAGGGCTTCGCCGAAAGAGGCCTCATACTCAAAAAGTCGGAAATGGCCTGACGATTGGGGGTTATCTTCGCGAATGGTACAGGCTCACCTTGCGAAACTCCCAAGGCTCGGCCAAGTCCGGCAGCGTCAGCGCATCGAGTATCTCCAGCCGCCGATAGGCCGGGTGCTGGAAGTCCCGCACTCGCGAATCCGCCACCAGCGCTTCGCGGCCACGGCTGAGGAAGTGGTCGAGCAAGGGCAGGTTGGCGCGGTCGTACAGCACATCAGCCACCAGGATCAGGTCGAAGCGGTCGGCTTCGGCGAAAAAGTCCGCCGAGTAGCTCAGTTCCACACCATTGAGTTCGGCATTCGCGCGGCAGGACGCTAACGCCAGCGGATCCAGGTCGCAGGCAACCACTTCCAACGCGCCCGCCTTGACCGCCGCAATCCCGGCCACACCGGAGCCGGCGCCGAAATCCAGCACGCGCTTGCCCTTCACCCATTCCGGGTTCGCTGCCAGGTACCGCGCCAGTGCCAGGCCACTGGCCCAGCAAAAACTCCAGTAGGGCGGTTCATGCAGGATGCGCCGGGTTTCTTCGGGGCTGAAGGCGCGGTCCATATTGTCGGCATCGAGCAGCCACAACGACAGCTCGGTGCCCGGCAGGGGGCAGGGCACCAGGTGCGCGTCGCCGATCAGTTCGCTCAGGGCGCGTTGCAGGTCCAGCGGTGGCGTCATGGTGCCTTGACGAGTTGCAGGGGGCCGGTGGTCTGGGTGATCGCCTGGGTGATGCGTACGGCGGGCAGGTGCAGGATCAGCTGGCCGGACTGGCTGGCACGGCCGCGTAACTCAACCCGTGCACCGGCCGGGAACGCTTCGGGGTTGAAGCGCAGGCGGAAGGCCAGGGGCTTGCCGTTGCCACTGAGCACGCTGCTGGCGAGCAGTTGTTGCGGGCGGCTGCGGTCGTCGATCACCAGCAGCGCCATCTCCACCTCGGCGCCACTGGGCACGTTGGTGAGGGTACCGTTGATTTCCCGTTGATAGGCCGGCAGCGGGCCGACGTCTTCAATGCCTGGGACTTTTTTCTCTTGCTGCGGCGTCGGTTGTGGCGTCGATGGTTTCGGGGCTTCGCTGCTGCAGGCGACCAGAACACTGAACAGGGTGAGTAAAACAAGCGGTCGTAACTGCATGTACGGCTCCAGAAAGGACAAAATCCGTGGCTTAAAAAGTATGAAACATAATAGTCAGCCTATATACCGTAAAGGCTATGGCTTGTCTTGCCACGGGGATGCGCTACCATGGCCCTCCCTTTTTTTGTTGCCTGCCACCATGCACTGTCCCTTCTGCGGTGCCAACGACACCAAGGTCATTGACTCACGTCTGGTCGCCGAGGGCGATCAAGTGCGTCGCCGGCGCGAATGCCTGGCCTGCGGTGAACGTTTCACCACCTTCGAAACCGCCGAACTGGTATTGCCACGTCTGATCAAGTCCGACGGCAGTCGCCAGCCTTTCGATGAAGACAAATTGCGCGCCGGTATGCAGCGTGCCCTGGAAAAACGCCCGGTGAGTGTCGAGCGGCTGGAGGCGGCGCTGGTGCATATCAAGCACAAGCTGCGTGCGACCGGCGAGCGCGAGGTCAAGAGCCTGGTGGTTGGAGAGCTGGTGATGGGCGAGCTGCAAAAGCTCGACGAAGTCGCCTATATCCGTTTCGCCTCGGTGTATCGACGCTTCCAGGACCTCAATGAGTTCCGCGAAGAGATCGACCGCCTGGCCCGTGAGCCGGTCAAGAAATGAACCCACCTTCTGCTGAACAGGCTGTCCTCGACGCTCACTACATGGCCCGCGCCCTCGAATTGGCGCGTAATGGCCTGTACACCACCCATCCCAACCCGCGAGTGGGCTGCGTGATTGTGCGTGATGGGCAGGTCGTCGGCGAAGGCTGGCATGTGCGCACCGGCGAGCCCCATGCCGAAGTGCATGCCTTGCGCGCTGCGGGGGGTAAAGCCCGAGGCGCCACGGCCTATGTGACCCTCGAGCCTTGCAGCCACTATGGCCATACCCCGCCTTGCGCCGACGCACTGGTGAGTGCCGGGCTGGCGCGGGTGGTCGCGGCGATGCAGGACCCTAACCCGGAGGTTGCCGGGCGCGGCATGCAGCGCCTGGCCCAGGCCGGTATCGAGGTCTACAGCGGTGTGCTGGAAGGGGAAGCCCGCGCCCTCAATAAAGGCTTCCTCAAGCGCATGGAGCACGGCCTGCCGTTTGTGCGGGTCAAGCTGGCGATGAGCCTGGATGGCCGCACTGCGATGGCCAGCGGCGAGAGCCAATGGATCACCGGGCCCGCCGCCCGCGCCGCGGTACAGCGCCTGCGCGCCCAGGCCAGTGTGGTGCTGACCGGCGCCGACACGGTATTGGCCGACGGTGCGCGCCTGACCGTGCGCGCCGCCGAATTGGGCCTGGATGACGCCACCACCGCCCTGGCCATGTCACGCCCGCCGTTGCGCGTGCTGATCGACGGCCGCCTGCGGGTGCCGCTCAATGCGCCGTTCTTCAAGGCCGGCCCGGCGCTGGTCATTACCTGCGTCACTGCGGAAAACCAGTTCCCCCGTGGCCCCGAATGCCTGGTGGTGCCCGGCGTCGATGGCCAGGTTGACCTACGCTCGGCGCTGGTGGCGCTGGCGGCCCGTGGCGTCAATGAAGTGCTGGTGGAGGCCGGCCCAAGCCTGGCGGGTGCATTTGCCCAGCAGGGCCTGGTCGACGAATACGTGATTTTCGTCGCCGGCAAGTTCCTCGGCTCCGCCGCCCGGCCTTTGCTGGACTGGCCGCTTGAGAAACTGGCGGATGCCCCCCAACTCAAGATCACTGAAATGCGCGCTGTAGGCGACGACTGGCGAGTCACTGCCATCCCGCTTCCACCCGCGCGCGTATAATTCTGACCGGGCGCTCAAGTGCCCGTACCGTTTTCCAGGAGAAGGCCATGTTCACCGGCATTATCGAATCCATCGGCAGCATCCGTGCCATGACCCCCAAGGGCGGCGATGTGCGCCTGCTGGTTGAAACCGGCAAGCTCGACCTCGGCGACGTCAAATTGGGCGACAGCATCGCGGTCAGCGGCGTGTGCCTGACGGTCATCGAGCTGACGGGCAACGGTTTTGCCGCCGACGTCAGCCGGGAAACCCTGGACTGCACCGCGATGAACGACCTCAAGGCTGGCAGCCCGGTCAACCTGGAAAAAGCCCTGACCCCGACCACCCGCCTGGGCGGCCACCTGGTCAGCGGCCACGTCGACGGTGTCGGCGAAGTGGTATCGCGCAGCGAAAATGCACGCGCCGTGGAATTTCGCATCCGCGCGCCAAAAGAATTGGCCAAGTACATCGCCCACAAAGGCTCGATCACCGTCGACGGCACCAGCCTGACCGTGAACGCCGTGAACGGCGCTGAATTTGAACTGACCATCATTCCCCACACCCTGAGCGAAACCATCATGGCGTCGTACCAGCCGGGTCGCCGGGTGAACCTGGAAGTTGACTTGCTTGCCCGTTACCTGGAGCGCCTGTTGCTGGGCGATAAGGCCGCAGAGCCTGCAACCGGGAACATCACTGAGAGTTTTCTGGCCGCTAACGGCTACCTGAAATCCTGACCAAGGGGGTGCCCTGTGGCGCTCAATAGCATCGAAGAACTGGTTGAAGACATCCGCCAAGGCAAGATGGTCATCCTGATGGATGACGAAGACCGCGAGAACGAAGGCGATATCATCATGGCCGCCGAACTGTGCCAGGCCGAACACATCAACTTCATGGCCAAGCACGCCCGTGGGCTGATCTGCATGCCCATGAGCCGCGAGCGCTGCGAGTTGCTCAAGCTGCCGTTGATGGCGCCGCGCAATGGTTCGGGTTTCGGTACCAAGTTCACCGTGTCGATTGAAGCGACCACCGGCGTCACCACCGGTATTTCCGCCGCCGACCGTGCGCGCACGGTGCAAGCGGCCGCCGCGAAAGACGCTAAGGCCGAAGACATCGTCAGCCCTGGCCACATTTTTCCGCTGATGGCTCAACCGGGCGGCACCCTCGCGCGCGCCGGCCACACCGAAGCCGCGTGCGATCTGGCGCGCATGGCCGGGTTCGAGCCGAGCGGCGTGATCTGCGAAGTGATGAACGACGACGGCACCATGGCCCGCCGCGCCGAGCTCGAGGCGTTTGCCGCCGAACACAACCTCAAGATCGGCACCATCGCCGACCTGATCCACTACCGGATGATCCACGAACGTACCGTTCAGCGGATTGCCGAGCAGCCGCTGGACAGCGAACTGGGCCAATTCAATTTGGTGACCTACCGTGATTCCGTTGAGGGCGATGTGCACATGGCGCTGACCCTGGGCACCATCTGCGCCGAAGAACCGACCTTGGTGCGCGTGCACAACATGGACCCGCTGCGTGACCTGCTGATGGTCAAGCAACCCGGTCGTTGGAGCCTGCGCGCCGCCATGGCTGCGGTTTCCGAGGCCGGCAGCGGTGTGGTATTGCTGCTGGGCAACCCGGTGGATGGCGACGTATTGCTCGCGCATATTCGCGAAACCGCCGAGAACACCCAGGTCAAGACGCCGACCACCTACAGCATCGTCGGGGCCGGTTCGCAGATCCTGCGCGACCTCGGCGTACGCAAAATGCGCCTGATGAGCGCACCGATGAAATTTAATGCGATATCCGGTTTCGACCTGGAAGTTGTAGAATACGTGCCCTCCGAATAAAGGCCGGCGATTTTCGCCCCTTGTTCGCGGTTAAATCATCACTGAGGGACGCACTTTTCGCGTCCCGGCTCTTTAAGAGATTTGTCGAATGACCCTGAAGACCATCGAAGGTACCTTCATCGCCCCCAAAGGCCGCTATGCCCTGGTGGTTGGCCGTTTCAACAGCTTCGTGGTTGAAAGCCTGGTAAGCGGTGCCGTGGACGCCCTGGTTCGCCACGGTGTGAGCGAAAGCGACATCACCCTCATCCGCGCCCCTGGCGCCTTCGAAATTCCACTGGTTGCGCAAAAAGTTGCGCAGCAGGGCGAATACGCGGCGATCATCGCCCTGGGCGCGGTCATTCGTGGCGGTACTCCGCACTTCGAATACGTCGCCGGCGAATGCACCAAGGGCCTGGCCCAGGTGTCCATGGAGTTCGGCGTGCCGGTTGCCTTCGGCGTGCTGACCGTGGATTCCATCGAGCAAGCCATCGAGCGTTCCGGCACCAAGGCCGGTAACAAAGGCGCTGAAGCTGCCCTGTCCGCCCTGGAAATGGTCAGCCTGCTGTCGCAGTTGGAGGCCAAGTGATTTCCGACGAGAGCGATCGTTTCAACCCGCGCGACGAGCGTCCTGCGGATGCCGGCAAGCCATCGAAAAGCGAAAAGCGTCGTGCAGCTCGCCAACTCGCTACCCAGGCGCTGTACCAGCGTCACATGGCGGGTACCTCGCTGAATGAAATCGAAGCGCAATTTCGTGTCGACAACGATTTCACCTTCGCCGACCAGAGCTACTTCCACGACATCCTGCATGGTGTCCCGGCCAACCTGACCGAGATCGACACTGCACTGACGCCGTGCCTGGACCTGACCATCGAAGAACTGGACCCGGTTGAACTGGCCGTACTGCGCCTGTCCACCTGGGAACTGCTCAAGCGCGTCGACGTGCCGTACCGCGTGGTGATCAACGAAGGCATCGAACTGGCGAAAGTCTACGGTTCGACCGACGGCCACAAGTTCGTCAACGGTGTGCTCGATAAACTGGCTCCGCGCCTGCGTGAAGCCGAAGTGAAGGAACACAAGCGCTGATCCGCGCTTGAGTTCCCGATGGGCGAGTTTGAGCTGATCCGTAAATACTTCGCCGCCGCGCCCTGTGCGCAGGGCGGCGAAGGCATTGCCCTGGGGATCGGCGACGACTGCGCCCTGCTGGCGCTCCCCTTTGGGGAGCAACTGGCAATCTCTACCGATACCTTAGTGGCCGGCGTGCACTTTGCCGACCCCTGTGATCCGTTCCTGCTTGGCCAGCGCTCGCTGGCCGTGGCGGTGAGTGACCTGGCCGCCATGGGCGCCCATCCCCTTGCGTTTACCCTTGCCCTGACAACGCCGACGGTCGATGCCGATTGGCTGCAACGCTATGCCCAGGGGCTGAACGCCATGGCGCAAAGCTGCGGTGTGGGCCTGGTCGGCGGCGACACCACGCGCGGGCCGCTGAGCCTGACCCTGACCGTGTTTGGCCGGGTGCCGGTCGGGCAGGCGTTGACGCGCAGCGGTGCACGTCCGGGTGACCTGCTGTGTGTGGGCGGCGAACTGGGCAATGCTGCCGGCGCCTTGCCGTTGGTGCTGGGCCAGCGCAGCGCCGAGGCGGCCATCGCCGATCCACTGCTGGCGCATTACTGGTCGCCGCAACCGCAATTGGCCCTGGGCCTGGCGCTGCGGGGCAAGGCCACATCAGCCATGGATATTTCCGACGGGCTCCTGGCCGATTGCGGGCATATCGCCAAGGCGTCGTCCGTCAGCCTGCTGATCGAGCGCCAGGCGCTGCCTTTGTCCAAGGCCCTGCTCGCGTTTGTGGGGGATGATGCCGCGCGAGTGGCGGCCTTGAGTGGTGGCGATGACTACGTGCTGGTGTTCACTCTGCCACCGACCGAGCTGGCGCCGTTGCTGGCGGGCGGCTGGCCGGTGCATGTGATCGGCCGGGTCGAGGCGGGGCAGGGGGTGACGCTGCTCGACGCGAACGGGCAGGACATCACCCCAGCCGTGCGTGGCTATCAGCACTTTCGCGAGACGCCCTGAACAGGCGTCTCATCCGTCCCAGGTGCCCTGTAGGAGCGAGCTTGCTCGCGAAAAACGTAAGCACAGCGCGTTTATTCAGGCTGCGCGCGTCAGCGTTGACGAGGTTCGCGAGCAAGATCCAGGCGGCCCCTCGTTCCTGCACATAGAACCGATACGAAGGCCAATCGAACCGATTGATCTTTATCAGCGATAATTCAGCTTAAGCGTCTGTAGGAACGTGCTGTTACAATGCCCGCCTCTGTGAAATCTGAAATCAGGAGCACACGGTGCCCGTCGTTTTCGTCGCTGCTTCCAAGCTGCCTACCCCTTTTGCCACATTCACCATGCATGGCTTTCTCGAAGAAGAAACCGGGCGCGAGCACGTTGTGCTCAGCCTGGGTGATATCGCCGATGGCGCGCCGGTACTTGGCCGCGTGCACTCCGAGTGCCTGACTGGCGATGCGCTGTTCAGCCAGCGCTGCGATTGTGGCTCGCAGTTGGAGGCCGCGATGCAAGCCATCGCCCGTGAAGGCCGGGGCGTGCTGCTGTACCTGCGCCAGGAAGGCCGTGGCATTGGCCTGCTGAACAAGATCCGCGCCTACGAGTTGCAGGATGGCGGCGCCGACACCGTCGAAGCCAACGAACGCTTGGGCTTTGCTGCTGACCAGCGGGACTACGGCATCTGCTTGCCGATGCTGGAGCACCTGGGCGTCAAATCCCTGCGCCTGATGACCAACAACCCGCGCAAGGTCAAAGCCTTGACCGAGATGGGCATCACCGTGGCCGAGCGCGTGCCGCTGCACACCGGGCACAACCCGCACAACAAACTCTACCTGGCCACCAAGGCCAGCAAGCTCGACCACATGATGGGCAACGAGCATCAGGGCGAGGTCGACCGCGCGTGACCCGAGGCCAGGTAAAACGGCGACTGTCCTTCAGCTGGTGGCAGTACCTGGCCCTGGCGCTGCTGCCGTTGTTCGTGATCAACCTGGTCTTTGGCCACGCTGAATCCCTGCTGCCGGTGCTGGCCATGCCGTTCTTTATTGCCGGTGTGGCCTCGATGTTTCTCAGCCTGCGTTTTTTCCATGGCTATAAACACGCGCTGATCGCCACCGCCAAAGCCCTCGACACCCCTGAAGAACCCGCGGCCTGGATCACCCTCGCGGCCCGGCGCCGCACGGCGTTGCTGGTGGCTGCCGTGCCGGCCTGGATTGGCGCACTGGCGGTGTTCGTCGGCCTGGAAGCGGTGCCGCTGTTTCTGCTGGCGTTGTCGACCCTGGTGCTGTTTTACCTCTATCGCATCCCGCGTCAGTTGGGATGATGCGTCACTGGCTGGCGCTCCTGCTGCTGGCGTGCGGCGCCCAAGCCCTGGCGGTCGAACGGGTGGTCAGCCTGGCCCCATCCCTGTCTGAAATCGTGGTTGAACTGGGCGCTGCCGACCTTTTGGTGGGCGTACTGGACGGCGGCGATCGGCCAGCCGCGCTGGCGACAGTGCCGTCGGTGGGGCAGTACGGGCAGTTGAATATGGAGCGCCTGCTCAGCCTCAAGCCCGACCTGATCCTGCTGTGGCCCGGCAGCATCAATTCGGCGCAGCGAGACCAATTGCAACGCCTGAGTATCCCGGTGTACGTCGCCGAACCCCATAGCCTTGAACAGTTGACCACCCAGGTGCAGGCCATCGCCGAGCAGTTGGGGCGCGCCGACACCGGTCGACAATTGGCCGACCAGTTGCGCCAACGCTTGGCTCAGTTGCGCCAGCGCTACCAGCGTGCCGAACCGTTGCGCGTGTTTTACCAAGTGTGGAACCGGCCGCTGTACACCGTGGGCGGCGGGCAGATCATCAGCGATGCGCTCAGCGTGTGCGGCGCGCGCAATGTGTTCGACGATCTGAAGTTGCCCGCGCCGCAGGTCAGCATCGAGTCGGTGTTGCAGCGTAATCCTGAGGTGATCCTGGCGGGTGACCAGCCGCAGCTGGAGGCTTGGAAGGCCTGGCCGCAGGTGGCTGCCGTTGCGCAGGGGCGCTTGTTGTTAGTGCCGGATAAAGGCCTGGAGCGGCCGAGTGGGCAGATGTTGGAGGCGCTGGCGCGGTTGTGCCAGGTGATTGCGCCGAACCTGTGAGGTCGGGCCTCGAATGTTTGCTCAGAGCGCCGGCGTCCAGCTCACCCCAATCCTCCACACCCGACCTTCTTCCCGATAATCCTGGTTGTTCAGGAATGCCGGATCGTTATAGCTGTAGCGCGCCCGCGCGTAAGCCTTGTCCAGCAGGTTATCGACCTTCAGCGACAGCGACACTTCCCGGCTCACCGCCCAACTGCTGCGCAATCCCAACAAGGCATAGCCGCCCAGGCGATGGCGATTGTCTTCATCGTCATAGCTGCTGCTGATCGCCTGCCAGCTCGCGCCGACTCCGAATTGATCGAATTGCCGATCCAGGTCCAGGCTCACGGTGCGCCGTGCACGGCGGGCCAGGGTGTGCCCGGTGTTGCGGTCACGCGGGTCGATGACCGAGACGCCCAGGTTGCCTTGCCAGCCAAACAGTTCCTGTTTGAGTGCGCCCTCAAAGCCGTTGATACGCGCTGCGGCGACGTTCTGCGGCTTGCTGGTGCGGTCGAGAATGATGGCGTCGCTCAAGTCGGTGCGATACAGCGAGGCTTCCAGGCGTGTGCGGTCGCTGAGCTGGCTGCGCCATTGCAACTCGTAACTCTTTGAGGTCTCTGGCTGCAGGTTGGGGTTGCTGTACTGGGTGTCCGGATAATAAAGGTCGTTAAAGGTCGGCGCGCGAAAGCCCTCGCTGTAGCTGAGCAGCACATCATTGTCCGGGTTGATCGGCACGGTGAGGGTGCCGCTCCAACTGTTCTGGGCGCCGAATTGCTGGTTCTGGTCGCGGCGCAGGCCCAGCTCGGTGGAAAACCCCTGGCCGTGGAAGCGGTGCTGCACGAAGGCGGCGCGGTTCCAGCGGCTGTTTTCGGTAAAGGAGGTGGAACCGTGGAAGCGGTCTTCGTACCAGTCGCCGCCGAGGATCAGGCTGTTCTGGTCATCCAGCGTCAGGTCGTTCTGCCAGTTGACCGAGTCGCGGTAGGTATTGAACACGCTGAAATCCTCGCTGAGGGTATCGCGCTTGGTATCGCGGTTCTCGCTATGGCCCAGTTCCAGGCGCGACTGCCAGTGCTCATTGAGTTCGGCGTCGACATAACCGCTGGCGCTGCTCACGGCGTAGTCGGTGTAGGGTTTCTGGCCGACGGTCTGCCCGGTGGCGGCGACGTAGCGCCCGAAGCTGTTGTCGTATTCCGACTTGCCGCGGCTGTCCAGGAGATTGAAACCCACCTCCAGCGCCTCACTGAAGGCATGGCTGAGGTTCAGGCTGACGGACTGGTTGCGGTAGGCATCCCGATCGCCATCGCTGGGGAATGACGTGTGCGTCGAATTGATGCCGGCGGTTTCATCCAGGCTCGCGCCCAGGTTGAAGCGAGTGTGTTCATCACCGCCGGATAATCCGAGGCTGCGCTCCCAGGACTGGTGGCTGCCCAAGCCCAGGTTCAAGCGTGGTTGCAGGCCCTGTTCGGCATTGCGCCGGGTAAACACCTGGATCACCCCGCCGATCGCGTCGCTGCCGTAGATCACCGAGCGCGAACCGCGCAGCACTTCCACCCGCTCGATCTGATCGACGTTCAGGTACTGCAGGCCACTGTCGCCGGAGGTGGTATTGGCGATGCGCTGGCCGTCCACCAGCACCAGGCTTTGTGCGGACTTGGTGCCACGCAGGTAAATGCCTGGAAGGCTGCCACGGCCGCCGGTGGGCGCAACTTGCACTCCGGGGACGCGGCTGAGCAGGTCGGTCAGGCTGGTGGGTTGCAGGCGGTCGATGTCGTCGCGGGTGAAGACGGTGTTGGCGGCGCTGCTGTCGTTGCGCGCCTGGACCTGGCGGTTGGCGCTGATGACCACATCGGGGAGTTTCAGCGCATCGTCTCGGGTGTCGGCGAGCAATTCAGGGGAGGGCAGAAGCAGCAGGGAGAGGGCGAGGCGAAGATGTCTCATGGGGCTGTCCATGGCGTTTGAAGGTGACGCAAATCAAATGTGGGAGGGGGCTTGCCCCCGATGGCGCCTTGTCAGTCAGCATCGTAGTTGACTGAACTGCCGCTATCGGGGGCAAGCCCCCTCCCACATGTTGAGCCGGTTTCTACAGCCCCAGCAGGGTCATACGCTCGCGCACGGAGGCTTCGATTCCTGCTTCGTCCAACCCGCACTCCGCCAGCATCTGCGCCGGCTTGGCGTGTTCGACGTACATATCCGGCAGGCCCAGGTGCAACACCGACTTGAGGATATTCTCGCGCGCCAGGAACTCGCTGACGGCGGCACCGGCACCGCCCATGATGGCGTTCTCTTCAACCGTCACCAGCAATTCATGGCTGGCGGCGATGTCGCGTACCAGGGCTTCATCCAGCGGCTTGACGAAGCGCATGTCGACCACGGTGGCATCGATCTTCTCGGCGACTTTCAGCGCTTCGGCCAATTGCACGCCAAACACCAGGAAGGCGGCCTTGCTGCCTTGGCGACGCAGGATCCCTTTGCCGATCTCGATAGGCGCCAGGTCTTTCTCGATCACCGCGTTCGGGCCATTGCCTCGCGGGTAACGCACAGCGGCCGGGCCGTTATACAGGTGGCCGGTGCTGAGCATCTTGCGCAGTTCGTTCTCGTCGCTCGGCGTCATCACCAGCATGCCGGGGATGCAACGCAGGTAGGACAGGTCGAAACTGCCGGCATGGGTCGGGCCGTCTTCGCCGACCAGGCCAGCGCGGTCGATGGCAAACAGCACGTCGAGGTTCTGCACCGCCACGTCATGCACCAACTGGTCATAACCGCGTTGCAGGAAGGTGGAATAGATCGCCACCACCGGCTTGGCGCCTTCACAGGCCATGCCGGCAGCGAAGGTCACGGCGTGTTGTTCGGCAATCGCGACGTCGAAGTAACGCAGCGGGAAACGCTCGCTGAAGGCCACCAGGTCGGAGCCTTCCTTCATCGCCGGGGTAATCCCCACCAGGCGCGGGTCGGCAGCGGCCATGTCGCACAGCCATTCGCCGAACACCCCGGAATACTTCGGCCCACTGGCCTTTTTCGGTGCGGCGGCGGGGGCGTCCAGGGGTTCGAGCTTGGTGATGGCGTGGTAGCCAATCGGGTCGACTTCGGCCGGGGCGAAGCCTTTGCCCTTCTTGGTAACGATATGCAGGAATTGCGGGCCCTTAAGGTCACGCATGTTGCGCAACGTGGCGATCAGGGTCGGCAGGTCGTGGCCGTCGATCGGGCCGATGTAGTTCCAGCCCAGTTCCTCGAACAGCGTGCCGGGCACCAGCATGCCCTTGGCATATTCCTCGGTGCGCCGCGCGATTTCCCACGCGCCGGGCAGGCGTGACAGCACTTTCTTGCTGCCTTCGCGCATGCTCGCGTAGGTACGGCTGGAGAGGATCTTGGCCAGGTAATTGGACAAGCCACCGACATTGCGCGAGATCGACATGTCGTTGTCGTTGAGGATCACCAACATATTGGCATCCACTTCCGGCGCGTGGTTGAGCGCCTCGAAGGCCATGCCGGCGGTCAGTGCACCATCACCAATCACGGCAATCGCCTTGCGATCGCTGCCTTGCAGGCGGGCGGCAATCGCCATCCCCAGCGCTGCACTGATGGAGGTGCTCGAGTGGCCGACACCAAAGGTGTCGTACTCGCTCTCGGAACGACGCGGGAAGGCAGCAATGCCGTCCTTCTGGCGCAAGGTGCTCATGCGCTCGCGGCGGCCCGTGAGGATCTTATGCGGATACGCCTGGTGACCCACGTCCCACACCAGCCGGTCGTCCGGGGTGTCGAACACGTAATGCAGCGCGATGGTCAGCTCGATGACGCCCAGGCCTGCACCGAAATGCCCACCGGTCTGGCCGACCGTGTAGAGCAATTCCAGGCGCAACTCATCGGCCAGGGTTTCCAGCTCGGCTTCACCCAGACGACGCAGGCCGTCCGGCGTGGCAGCACGGTCGAGCAGGGGCGTGGACGGGCGTTTGCGGGGAATCTCTTGAAACGTCGTGGGCATCAGGCGAATCGTTATAGGTATAGAAGAGGCGGCAGTTTACCTCAAGCATCGCAAACTGCCCACGCAGAGCGCCGAACTTGGCTGATATGCGGCTGCAATGGCCGCAGTTATCAGTGCCGACGTTCGACGATATACCGCGCCAGGTGCCGCAGCGGCTCGGCTGCCGCGTCGAAAGGTCGCAGGGCGGCCAGGGCTTGGTCGCGTAGCTCGATGGCATACGCCTTGGCAGCTTCAAGCCCGAGCAATGCAGGATAAGTCGGTTTGTCCCGTGCGATATCCGCACCCTGGCGTTTGCCCAGGGTGGCGGTGTCACTTTCCACGTCGAGAATGTCGTCCTGTACCTGGAACGCCAGGCCGATGGCCCGGGAATAGGTTTGCAAGGCCGCCAACTGCGGCGCTTCGGCCCGGCCACTGGCCAGGGCACCGAGGTGCACGGCAGCTTCTATCAATGCGCCGGTCTTGTGGCGATGCATATGTTCGAGGGCTTGCTGATCCAGCTTGAGGCTGACCGACCCCATGTCGATCGCCTGCCCGCCGACCATGCCGGCCGGGCCCGCAGCCAGGGCCAACGCGGTCACCATACGCAGGCGGATCTCGGCATTGACGCTGCTCAGCGCCGGGTCCAGCAAGGCGCTGAACGCCAGGCTCTGCAAACCGTCGCCGGCCAGGATCGCATAGGCTTCATCAAAGGCTTTATGGGTGGTGGGTTGACCACGACGCAGATCGTCGTCGTCCATCGCCGGCAAATCGTCATGCACCAGGGAATACGCGTGAATCAACTCAACCGCACACGCCGCGCCATTCGCTTCTTCGGCCGGTGCGCCCAAGGCTTCACAGGCCGCATACGCCAGCAACGGGCGCACACGCTTGCCGCCATTCATCACGCTGTAGCGCATGGCTTCATAGAGACGCTTCATTTCCGGGCTTGGCGCAACAAACAAGGGCTCCAGCGCCGCATTCACCCGGGCTTGGCTGCTGGCCTGATACGCGTCGATCATTCCGGCTGTTCCGCATCGAAAGGTTCTTCGGCCAACTCCCCGTCGCGCTCCAGCAACACCTGGACCTTCTGCTCCGCCTGCGCCAACGCGCTCTGGCAGTCACGGGTCAGGCCGATGCCTTGCTCAAACGCCGTCAGCGAGTCCTCCAGCGACAACTCGCCGTTCTCCAGACGCTCGACCAATGTTTGCAGGTCGGCGAGGGATTGTTCGAAATCGAGTGCAACTTTTTTGCGGGCCATGGCGGCTATTCCGGTAGACGGTAAACCGGCGCGACACTAGCAGACATGGGGGATGGGGGCAAATGAGTGGGGTGTCACTCGCCCCCTGTATTGACCTGATATCGCGTGCTGCGGCCGCCTCCGGGGAGGCGGACCAGGCAGTTTTTTTCCAGCAGGTCGGTCAGGTGTCGCGTCGCTGTCGCCTTGGAGACCTTTGCGACCGCCTGGTACTGCGCAGCGCTGATGCCGTGTTCGAAGCCCTTCTCACCACCGTCGAGCAGGCGATTGAGGACCTTGATCTGTTCAGCCGACAAAGGGAGGTCGCGGTGTTGCTGCCAGAACCGACTCTTTTCCAGCACTCGGTCAATCCGCGCCATGGCCTGCTGCACGCTGCGTAACAGGGTTTTAAGGAACCACTCCAGCCAGTCCGTGATATCCAGTGAGGCCTTCTGGCTGGATTCCAGCGCGTTGTAATAGCCGGTGCGGTCTTCGAGGATGCTGGCTGACATGGCATAGAAACGGATGGCCTGGTGTTCACCCTGGGCCAGTGCCAAATCGGTGATGGCGCGCGTCAGGCGACCATTGCCGTCATCGAAGGGATGCAGTGTGACAAACCAGAAGTGCGCGACGCCGGCGCGTACCAGAGGGTCCAGCTCCGGCTGATCGCGGCTGATTTCGAACCACTCCAGAAAATCCGCCAGTGCCTGCTCCAGCCCCAGACGTGGTGGCGCCTCGAAATGCACGGTCGGCCGATCAAGCCGGCCCGACACTACCTGCATCGGCTCATCCCCCCTCAATGCCCCAATATTGAGCGCTCTGGCGGCATAGCCTGCTTCTGGGGCCGGGAACAATAAGTGATGCCAGTTCAATAAGCGGGCGAGGGTAAAAGGCTGGGTGAATTGTTGAGTGGCATCCATCATCAACTCGGCGAGGCCTTCGCTACGGCGGCTTACCTGACCGTCTTCCATTGCTTCCAGGCCCATCCGCCTTGCCAGGGACGAGCGCACCGAGCCGACATTCAACAGCTCGCCCTCAATCGCCGAGGACGTCAGGATATTTTGCAGCAGCGCATCCAGTTCATTTTGTGCGCTGACTGCTTGGCTGACGGAGCCGAGCATGCCCAAAAGCTTGCCTTGGGCGTGCCCGCACTCGCGCAGCAAAGCCGCAAGGCGACCGGGTTGCCAGTGGAAATGAGGCCAGTCGGCGTGTTGCCAGATCCAGTGTGGATGAGCCATGGTGGAATGCCTGGGGTGCGTGAGCCGAATAAAGAGGTTATTCGGCTCATTTTGTGAACCGATTGTGCTGCGGATTCGGCTCAGGGTCTAGTCAGGCTGTCGTTATTTTCTGTAGCTATGGCGATGTGAGGTTTTGATTTTACCTTCTGGGCGATATAACTATCAGCAACCACTGGAAGATGCCCTCTCCGGTATTATTCGCCATAAAGCAGTAGCTTTCTCGCTTCACTAGCTTCAAGCTTTATGACTTTTTTGTGAGGGGCTAGAGTCTTATTCATTGTACATGTCGCCTATTTTAGGCCCGGCGGCGCCTATCATTTGTAAGGCAACTAGATCGTTGAGTTTGATCCGCTCCATAAACTGTTTTGCTGATCTATAAAATTTATGGCTGGTGTGTTTTTGTTAAAAGCACTCGTGCGCAAATATCTCTAGTGCTAAAGGTGGCACTAATGCGTAGCTTTGTTTCATTTGTTTGTATAGCGTTTTTTCAATGGTGTTGTCCGCGAACGCCTGCGGTCTAGAGTAAGGTTTGTGCTGCGAAGATAAGTTTCGTTCTGCGTCTACTAGTTTCTCTATATGGCTATCACTGTTCACGTCTCAACGTCTGGGAGTTTGTGGTATGGAGGGCTTCAATAGTGCAAAGTCGATATCGCCCTCAAATGAAATACAAGCAATCCAGTTTAGCTGTTTTTGAACTATATATGTGTGCTGTGGTATTTCGGAGAAAACGCTGAGTGCCTCTTCTAGTTGTTCGAGGTTTATGCAGTAAGCGTCGTCACAAACCGAATCACCCACAATAATTATTGTGTCGTCGGCGACTTTTTTGATTTCCTTGGCCAGTCGTGAGGTCGGCGAGTCCGTAAGGTCGCCCCCAAAGTTCATGCTGTTGTTTAATTTGCTCCAGGCAATTTTGCTTCCTGAGAAAGGGATGTTTTCATTGATCTCTCTAACAATGGAAGCGTGATCATTGGCAGGAAGAATATTAAAGGCAATGTTGTGGGATCTCAGTTCCGCAATTAGCTCGTCATCAAAATAGCTCATTTTTTTTTGCGAACCTTTTAGTTATTTGTAATACGGTTTTTGGAAAAAGGGGGCGGAATTATTTGATTGCGCCCTTTCTACTCCGCGTCAGTCAATGTCATATCTCTTGTGCGCTATAGCTGCCAGCAACTACGAGAAGAATTGTTTTTCCGCCATTACTCGATGTAAAGCAGTAGGTTATTCCAGTTTCACCAGGCTCCAGTCTAGTGGCTTCTTGCGAAAGCCATGTGTTTTCCTCTTCGTACATGTCGCATATTTCGGTGCCGACAGGGCCTAAGCCTTGAAAGGCAACTAGGTCGTTAAAGGTTATATTCCAACGTTTTTCCTGCCAGTCTGTAAACTCCATTATCAATGTATTGCGGTTGCAAATCAGTTTTTCAATTGTTCCATCTGCCACAGGGATTTTTTTCATATCAGCTTCCTGGATGTTTTTCACCCGGTAAAAATCCGGTTCCGTGCCCTTCTTCGTAAGAGTGTGGTACGACTTTTATTGCTAGATAGGGGGCTGGGGGCAGATTTATTTGATCGAAAACAGCGAGTCGGATCTTTAGTCTATAAATAGTTCTGTCCCCTTTCTGCCAAGGCTTTGGTGTTATGTGGGCTTCCAGAATTCCAAGCCTTGCATGTAGCGCTCTAAGTCATCCATGTCGTCGTCGCCCAAAGTTGTGTCGAATCCTGCAGTGATTAGTCCTCTTACTTTGGCGAGCCTCGATGTAATTCGAGCGTTGTCAATAAAGTCCGTAGTGGCTCGCTGATAGTCTTCGCAGGGTTTATCAATATAGTAGGTGCCCATTTTGCGCAGTGAAACTAACATGAATTCGATTTCTGCCAGTGCTTCCAGAGCGTCTTCTCCAGAGATGGTTATTTTTTTGTTTGCATCCAACATTTCACTTTCTCCTGACGAAAGTAGGATTTATTAATTTTAGATTTCCCCAAATTGTCAGCTCTAACGAGCCGTACCTTGGGTTTTTCTTCTCTTTCAGCATGTGTTTCGGAACGTCAGTTTCTACGTAGTCTCGACCCCGGCTTATATCGACCTGATAGCGCTTTTGTACATCAGCAGCGCTTAGAATCTTACTTCTTGCTCGTTCTACGTAAACTCTATTGTTGTCAAGCGCTAAAATTTCTCCATCTTGCTCTATTCCATTCAATCCCTTCCTATTGGTGTAGTGTCTAACCCTGACCATCTCTCCTGATGCGGATGGCAGGGCAGGTTCGCCCGGATTGGAGTTAGCATTTATCTTCGGATTTTTGGCATCGACAGATGGCTTGCATCTGTCTCCACCGGGACAAGTATTCAGTCCCAACGGGTCAACCCACCCCGTAGGGTTAGGCACGTACTGGTACCCATTGATCCCACCCGCCAACTTCACCGGATCCGGTGTCAGGTAACGACCAACATCCGGATTGTAGTAGCGATGGCGGTTGTAGTGCAGCCCGCTTTCCTGATCGAAGTACTGACCCTGAAAACGCAGTGGGTTGTCGACTGTTCCGATGTCGAGCCGGGTGATTTCGCCGTAGGCGCGGTAGTGGGCGGACCAGACGATTTCACCCTCGGGGTTGGTGAGCTCCTGCGGGGTGCCGAGGTGGTCGAGTTGGTAGTGGTAGGGCTTCGTTTCTTTTGGGCCGAAGCCTTCCAATAGCGCCAGTGGGCGAAAGCTGTCCGGTTCGTAGAGGTAGCTGCGATGCTTTTCGGCGTGGTGTTCGGCGATGAGCTTGTCGCCTTGCCAGAAAAACTCGGTGGTGATGTTGTCGACGGTTTTGCTGATTCGTCGCCCAAACGGATCGTAGCGATAGCTCGCGGTTTGGCCGTCGGGCTGGGTAATGCCGATCAGCCGATGCTGGCAGTCGTAGCGGTATTCGGTGACGAGTTGGTGACCCTTGCCGTTCCGTTCTGAGTTCTTCGCGAGCAAGCTCGCTCCTACAAAAAAGCCTTAACTGAACGGCATTAGGGCAAGCCCGCTCGCCACAGTAAGCCCGCTCGCCACAACACGCCCGCTGGCCACAGGTTAGTGTTTGCTCGTTCTATGCCTATAACTAGCCCCCCACATTGGTTTTGGGGTGCCTTTAAAATCCAGGCTAGAGCCCGCCCGTGGCGTTAAACCCCACACCGAGCACCGTCAACACCGACAGCGGCAACAGCAGCGTATCAAGCAATGCACTGGCTGGCAGGTCGACACCGGGATAGCTCGGCGCCTGCGCACCAAACCGGTCCATGGCGCAGCAGCCGCCATTCATCGCATACAAATCCAGCCGCGTGCCGGCATACACCACCGGCGCGCCGGGCTTGGCCGCATCCAGCGTACGCGCGGTGGCGCAGCCGGCCAGTTGCAACGCCAGGATGACCAGCAGGGCCTTATTCATCGCTGCTCAAATGATGCTCACCCCAGCGCGGCAACATGTCCTGGGGAATATTCAGCAGGTTGAGAATCCGGGCCACCACGAAGTCCACCAGGTCATCGATGGTCTGCGGCTGGTGATAGAAACCAGGCGATGCCGGCAAGATGGTCACGCCCATGTTCGACAACTTGAGCATGTGCTCCAGGTGAATGCTCGAATACGGCGCTTCGCGTGGCACCAGGATCAACTGGCGGCGCTCTTTGAGCGTCACATCCGCCGCGCGTTCGATCAGGTTGTTGCAGGCGCCCGTGGCAATCGCCGACAAGGTCCCGGTGGAACACGGCACCACCACCATCGCCGCTGGCGCGCCGGAGCCCGAGGCGACCGGCGACATCCAATCTTCCTTACCATAGACCTTGATCTGCCCTGCCGCCGCACCGGTGTACTCGGTGAGGAAGGCTTGCATCATCTGCACCTTGGGCGGCAGCGCCACGTCCGTCTCGGTGGCCATCACCAGTTGCGCGGCCTTGGAAATCAGGAAGTGGACCTCACGTTCTTCGCGCACCAGGCAGTCCAGCAGGCGCAGGCCATAGGGCGCGCCGGACGCGCCGGTCATCGCCAGGGTAACGCGTTCCGGGCCGCTCATTTCAGCGCCTCGGCCAACTTGCCATGCAAGCCGCCAAAGCCGCCGTTGCTCATGACCACCACGTGGGTGCCAGGCTTGGCCTGTTGCTTGACGAATTCGATGATGCCTTCAATGGAATCACAGACCTTCGACGGCACGCTGCAAAGCGCCGCAATCGCGGGCAGGTCCCAACCGAGGTTGGCCGGTGCATACCACACCACCTGGTCGGCGTCGTTGACACTTTCCGGCAAGCCGTCGCGGTGCGCGCCGAGTTTCATGGAGTTGGAGCGCGGCTCGACAATGGCGATGATCGGCGCATCCCCAACCCGCTTGCGCAGGCCATCAAGGGTGGTGGCAATCGCCGTCGGGTGGTGGGCAAAGTCGTCGTAGATGGTAATCCCATTCACGTCGGCGACCTTCTCCATGCGGCGCTTCACGCTTTTGAATGCGCTCAACGCGGCAATGCCCATCGACGGCACCACGCCCACATGGCGCGCGGCTGCCAGGGTCACCAGGGCGTTGGCTACGTTGTGCTGGCCGGTCATATCCCATTCGACGATGCCCTGGGCCTGGCCTTCGAACAGCACTTCAAAGCGTGAGCCGTCCTCGCTGAGCAACTTGACCTGCCACTGCCCGCCCGCACCGGTGGTTTGCACCGGGGTCCAGCAGCCCATGTCGATCACGCGCTGCAAGGCCGGCTCGGTAGTCGGGTGGATCACCAGACCTTCGCTTGGAATCGTGCGCACCAAGTGGTGGAACTGCCGCTCGATGGCCTGCAAATCGGGGAAGATGTCCGCGTGATCGAACTCAAGGTTATTGAGGATCGCAGTGCGCGGGCGGTAGTGGACGAACTTGGAACGTTTGTCGAAGAAGGCGCTGTCGTACTCATCGGCCTCAATCACGAAGAACGGCGTATCGCCCAGGCGCGCCGACACCGAGAAATTCTGCGGCACGCCGCCGATCAGGAATCCCGGGCTCATGCCCGCATGCTCCAGGACCCAGGCCAGCATGCTGCTGGTGGTGGTCTTGCCATGGGTGCCGGCGACCGCCAATACCCAGCGGCCTTGCAGCACGTGATCAGCCAGCCATTGCGGGCCGGAGACATAGGGCAAGCCTTTGTTCAGGACGTACTCGACCGCTGGGTTGCCACGGGACATGGCGTTGCCGATCACCACCAGGTCGGGGACCGGATCGAATTGGGATGGGTCGTAGCCCTGCGTCAGCTCAATGCCCTGGGCCTGCAACTGTGTGCTCATGGGCGGGTAAACATTGGCGTCGGAGCCGGTAACGTGATGGCCCAACTCTTTGGCCAGAACCGCCATCGAGCCCATGAACGTGCCGCAGATACCAAGAATATGAATGTGCATAGTCGACCTCGTAAAACATCGAGGCAGGTTAGCGCAGGGGGGCAAAAATCGCACCTTTTAGCTGTAGGACCCGATCATAGGGAGGCGCGGGCAATACCGTGCCGGCGCAGCTTTCTATAGAGGGTGTTGCGGCTGACACCCAGCTGTTCCGCCGTGTGGGTCATGTGCCAGCGCTGTTGCTCCAGCGCCGTGAGCAACGCCAGGCGCTCGGCGTCCTCCAGAGGCGACTCCATGGACAGGGCCTCGGCCACCGGTTGCGCCTGGGCCTGGCGGATCTGCGCGGGCAGGTCCTCAAGGCCGACTCGCCCGTCGTCACACAGCGCCGCCAGCGTACGCAGCACGGTACGCATCTGCCGGACATTGCCGGGCCAGGCAAAGCGAAGCAGCGCCGAACGCGCCGCCAGCTCAAGCAACACGGCCTGCCCGCCCGCCTCTTCTGCCAGCAGGAAATCCAGCAATTGAGATTTATCACTGCGCTCACGCAATGGCGGCAACCCGACTTCCAGGCCGTTGAGCCGGTAATACAGATCTTCGCGGAAACTGCCGTCCGCCACACGCCCGAGCAAATCCCTGTGGGTCGCGCTGATGATCCTGACATCGATCGCCTGGGGCTCACCGCCCAGAGGCACGACCATGCGGTCCTCCAGCACCCTTAATAGCCGCGTCTGCAACGCCAGGGGCATATCGCCGATTTCATCGAGGAACAGCGTACCGCCATCAGCCTGTTGCAACTTGCCCTGCATGCCCTCCTTGCGCGCGCCGGTAAAGCTGCCGCCGCGGTAGCCGAACAGTTCGCTTTCGATCAGGCTTTCCGGGATAGCCGCGCAGTTGAGCGCAACAAAGGCTTTGTCGGCGCGCTGGCTGGCATGGTGCACCGCCTTTGCGAACGCCTCCTTGCCGGAGCCGGTCTCGCCATTGATCAGCAACGGCACGTCGCGCTCGAATACTCGCAACGCCTTACGGAAATCGTTTTGCAAGGCCGGGTCACCCAGGCAGATACCGGGCAGCCGTGGTGGCTCCGGCAACTTGGCAATGGGGGCGGGTACCCCTACGCCGCGAGGCTGACCGCGCAGGGCCGCGAACAAATGCCGGCCATCCCGGGTACGCAACGGCCAACTGGCGGTGGCATTTGCGCTGGCGCGACCGAGCAGCTGATCCAGCGAACACTCGAACAACGCCTCCACCGGCTGCCCGAGCAAGCCGCCGCGAACCTGCCCCAGCAGGTTCAACGCGCTCTGGTTGACCGCACAGATACGCCCTTCGCCGTCGAACGCGAGCAACCCCTCGCTGAACAGGCCCACCGATTCCGCCTGTAAATGAAAGCGCAGCAACCATTGGTTCTCGAAATGCCGCAGGAAGTAACAACTCTCGATCATCTTCGCCGAGAGATTGACCAGCGCCATGGTGTGAAACTGGCTCTGGCGCGACACCGCTTCCCTGGCCGAGGACACATCCAGCACCGCCAGTAATTCGCCATGAGGGTCGAACACCGGGCTGGCCGAGCAGGTCAGCCCGGTATGCCGGCCACGGAAGTGTTCATCACGATGAATCGTCAACGACTGGCGCTCCACCAGGCAGGTGCCGATGCCGTTGGTGCCTTCGCAGGCCTCGCTCCAGTCCGCGCCCAGCCACAGCCCGGCGCGCTCGAAAATCTTGCGCTCACTCGACGCGGTGACACAGTTGAGGATCACCCCGCGCGCATCGGTCAACAACACTGCATGGCCGGCGCCCGAGAGCTGTTGATGCAGGCTGTTCATCTCGCTGCCGGCGATGTGCAGCACCTGTTGCAGGCGCTCGCGGCTTTCCAGCAGGCGGCCATGTTCGAGCACGGTAGGGGCGATGGTTTGCGCAGGGTCGAGGTGGTAGTCCTCCAGGCACCTCAGCCAGGAGCGGGCGATCGACGGGTCACTGGACGGGTCGCGCCCTTGGGCCACGGTGAGGACTTGCTGGGCATGGCGACTGAAATGATCGTTCTGCATGTTCTTATTATTCTCTCTACGTGAGAGCCCCCAGCATCCCCCAGCCATCCGACCTTTGCAATCCCGAGCCGACCCACTGGTCATAGGCTGTACCGTTTATGGCACAAACTGTCACTGCGCCTGTACCACGGCTGCCACAGCAACGCTTTGCAACAACGACCAAGCCCTTGATTTACCTGGCCCGCAAAGCAGTGGCCCAACCTTTGCTCTACGCTTTAACAAGCGCTTGCCGCGCTGCACTCCAATAAACATAAAAGCCAAGAGATACCCATCATGCGTTACGCACACCCCGGTACTGAAGGCGCGATCGTTTCGTTCAAGGCCAAGTACGGCAACTACATCGGGGGCGAATTCGTTGCGCCGGTCGATGGCAACTATTTCACCAACACCTCGCCGGTCAACGGCAAGCCCATCGCCGAGTTCCCCCGCTCCACTGCCAAAGACATCGACAAAGCGCTGGACGCCGCCCATGCCGCCGCTGACGCCTGGGGCAAGACCTCGGCCCAGGACCGCGCGCTGGTACTGCTGAAAATCGCCGACCGCATCGAACAGAACCTCGAACTGCTGGCCATCACCGAAACCTGGGACAACGGCAAGGCCGTGCGTGAAACCCTCAACGCCGACATTCCGCTGGCCGCCGACCACTTCCGCTACTTCGCCGGCTGCATCCGTGCCCAGGAAGGCAGCACTGCCGAAATCAACGAGCACACCGCCGCCTACCACTTCCATGAGCCCCTGGGCGTGGTTGGCCAGATCATCCCGTGGAACTTCCCGCTGCTGATGGCCGCCTGGAAACTCGCCCCGGCCCTGGCCGCCGGCAACTGCGTGGTGCTCAAGCCCGCCGAGCAAACCCCACTGGGCATCAACGTGCTGATGGAAGTCATTGGCGACCTGCTGCCACCCGGCGTGCTCAACGTGGTGCACGGCTTCGGCAAAGAAGCGGGCGAAGCCCTGGCCACCAGCAAGCGCATCGCCAAGATCGCCTTCACCGGCTCCACCCCGGTGGGCGCGCACATCATGCATTGCGCGGCCGAGAACATCATTCCGTCGACCGTGGAACTGGGCGGCAAGTCGCCGAACATCTTCTTCGCCGACATCATGAACGCCGAACCGCAGTTCATCGAAAAGGCCGCCGAAGGCCTGGTACTGGCCTTCTTCAACCAGGGCGAAGTGTGCACCTGCCCATCGCGCGCACTGGTGGAAGAGTCGATCTACGACGACTTCATGAAAGTGGTGATGAAGAAGGTTGAGTCGATCAAGCGTGGCGACCCACTCGACACCGACACCATGGTCGGCGCCCAGGCGTCCGAGCAGCAGTTCGACAAGATCCTGTCCTACCTGGAAATCGCCAAGGGCGAAGGCGCCGAGCTGCTGACCGGCGGCAAGGTGGAGAAGCTGACCGGCGATCTGGCCACCGGCTATTACATCCAGCCGACCCTGCTCAAGGGCACCAACAAGATGCGCGTGTTCCAGGAAGAAATCTTTGGCCCGGTGGTGAGCATCACCACCTTCAAGGACGAAGCCGAAGCCCTGGCGATTGCCAACGACACTGAGTTCGGCCTGGGTGCCGGCCTGTGGACCCGCGACATCAACCGCGCTTACCGCATGGGCCGCGCGATCAAGGCCGGCCGCGTGTGGACCAACTGCTACCACCTGTACCCGGCGCATGCCGCGTTTGGCGGTTACAAGAAGTCCGGTGTGGGCCGTGAGACGCACAAGATGATGTTGGATCATTACCAGCAGACCAAGAACTTGCTGGTGAGCTACGACATTAATCCGTTGGGCTTCTTCTAACTAACCCCTCCTCCCACATTTGAAATGCAATCAAGTGTGGGAGGGGTACCGCCCCTCCCACACTTAGCTCTCCACAAGTACTTGCCAATTGCATTCGGCACACAGAGGCCGAGTTAAAAACAATAACAATGAAAGGTACTTCTTCATGCCTAGCGAACCGACTGGATCTTCCGTCGACTTCGAAAAAGTCGACTCCCAATACTTCCAACAACGCGAACTCAAAAAAGGCGCCGCTGGCTGGGTGCTGTTAGTTGGCCTTGGCGTTGCCTACGTGATCTCCGGCGACTACGCCGGCTGGAACTTCGGCCTGGCCCAGGGTGGCTGGGGCGGCATGTTCCTCGCCACATTGCTGATGGCCACCATGTACCTGTGCATGTGCTTTTCCCTGGCTGAACTGTCTTCCATGATTCCCACTGCCGGCGGTGGCTACGGTTTTGCCCGCAGCGCCTTCGGGCCCTGGGGCGGGTTCCTGACGGGCACCGCGATCCTGATCGAATACGCCATCGCGCCCGCCGCCATCGCGGTGTTTATCGGCGCTTATTGCGAGTCGCTGTTCGGCATTGGCGGCTGGATGATCTACCTGGCGTTCTACATCATCTTTATTGGCATCCACATCTTTGGCGTGGGTGAAGCCTTGAAGCTGATGTTCGTGATCACCGCCATCGCCGCGATTGCCCTGGGCGTGTTCCTGGTGTCGATGGTGCCGCACTTCAATGTCGCCAACCTGCTGGATATCCCGGTGACCGAAGCCAAGGGCGCCAGCACCTTCCTGCCCTTCGGCTATGTTGGCGTGTGGGCGGCGATCCCTTATGCGATCTGGTTTTTCCTTGCCGTCGAGGGCGTGCCCCTGGCCGCTGAAGAAACCAAGAACCCCAAACGCGACCTGCCCCGCGGCCTGATCGGCGCCATTGTGGTGCTGACCAGTTTTGCCCTGCTGATCCTGGTGATCGCACCGGGTGGCGCCGGCACCTATGCGCTGGTCAAGTCCGGCAACCCGTTGGTGGAAGCGCTGGCGTTGTCCTATGGCGGCTCGACCTGGATGGGCAGCTTCGTCAACCTGGTCGGCCTGGCCGGCTTGATCGCCAGCTTTTTCTCGATTATCTACGCCTATTCGCGGCAGATCTTCGCCTTGTCCCGCGCCGGCTACCTGCCGCGCAAACTGTCCCAGACCAACAAGAGCAAGGCGCCGGTCCTGGCGCTGGTGATCCCCGGCATTATCGGTTTTGGCCTGTCGCTGACCGGCCAGGGTGACTTGTTGATCCTGGTGGCGGTGTTCGGCGCGACCATTTCCTACGTGCTAATGATGGCCGCGCACATCACGCTGCGCATCCGTCGCCCCAAAATGGACCGCCCGTACCGCACGCCGGGCGGCATCTTCACGTCCGGTGTCGCCCTGGTACTGGCCTGTGTGGCCGTCGTTGCGGGCTTTCTGGTGGATCCAAGGGTGGTGATTGGCGCCGCGATCATCTATGGAGTATTAATTGCTTACTTTGCTTTCTACAGCCGGCATCACTTGGTAGCGGGCACGCCGGAAGAGGAATTCGCGGCGATCCAGGCCGCAGAGGCCGCCCTGCACTAACTGCCGTAAACCTCGACGCGGGTTCCTGCCCGCGTCGTCAAGGAGACACTGTATGGCAAGCTTTTCCCACGCGGTGGGTGCACAAACCTACCGCTTCGACAGCCTCAAGGACGTGATGGCCAAGGCCAGCCCCGCACGCTCCGGGGACTTTCTCGCCGGCGTCGCCGCGCAGAACGACGGCGAGCGGGTGGCGGCGCAAATGGCCTTGGCCAATATCCCGCTGACGCACTTTCTGCAAGAGGCGCTGATCCCCTATGAAAGCGATGAAGTCACCCGACTGATCATCGACACCCATGATAAACAGGCGTTTGCCCCGGTCAGCCACCTGACCGTCGGCGGCCTGCGCGACTGGCTGCTCAGCGATGCGGCCGATGAACAATCCCTACGCGCATTGGCGCCAGGGCTGACACCCGAAATGGCCGCCGCCGTCTCCAAGATCATGCGCGTGCAAGACCTGGTGCTGGTGGCGCAGAAGATCCGCGTGGTCACCCAGTTTCGCGGCACCATGGGCCTGCGCGGGCGCTTATCGACCCGCCTGCAACCCAACCACCCCACGGATGAACCGGCCGGTATCGCGGCCAGCATTCTCGACGGCCTGCTCTACGGCAACGGCGACGCCATGATCGGTATCAACCCGGCCACCGACAGCATCGCCTCGATCTGCGCCATGCTGGAAATGCTCGACGCGATCATCCAGCGCTACGACATTCCCACCCAGGCCTGCGTGCTGACCCACGTCACCACCTCCATCGAAGCCATCAACCGTGGCGTGCCGCTGGACCTGGTATTCCAATCAATTGCCGGTACCGAGGCGGCCAACGCCAGTTTCGGCATCAGCCTGAGTGTGTTGCAGGAAGGCTACGAGGCGGGCTTGAGCCTGAACCGTGGCACCCTGGGCCAGAACCTGATGTATTTCGAAACCGGCCAGGGCAGCGCCTTGTCGGCCAATGCGCACTTTGGCGTCGACCAGCAAACCTGCGAAACCCGCGCCTATGCGGTGGCCCGCCACTTCAAGCCGTTCCTGGTGAATACCGTGGTTGGCTTTATCGGCCCCGAGTACCTGTACAACGGCAAGCAGATCATTCGCGCGGGCCTTGAAGACCACTTCTGCGGCAAGCTGCTGGGGGTGCCGATGGGTTGCGACATCTGCTACACCAACCACGCCGAAGCCGACCAGGACGACATGGACACCCTGCTGACCCTGCTCGGCGTGGCCGGCATCAACTTCATCATGGGCATCCCCGGCTCCGACGACATCATGCTCAACTACCAGACCACCTCATTCCATGACGCCTTGTACGCTCGCCAAACCCTGGGTTTAAAGCCGGCACCGGAATTTGAACAGTGGCTGGCGAAGATGGGCATCTTCACGCAAGCCGACGGCAAGGTGCGCTTCGGCAACAGCCTGCCCCCGGCATTTCGCCACGCCTTGGCGCAATTGGGATGAAGGAGCCACCCGTGCAACTCGACCTTCCTGAAAACCCGTGGCTGGAGCTACGCCGCCTGACCCCGGCGCGCATTGCCCTGGGCCGTACCGGCACGAGCATCCCGACCAGCGCACAGTTGGACTTCCAGTTCGCCCATGCCCAGGCGCGGGACGCAGTGCACCTGCCCTTCGACCATGGGGGCCTCAGCAGCCAACTGGCCGAACGCGGGCGTGACAGCCTGTTGCTGCACAGTGCGGCCGTCGATCGGCATAGCTACCTGCAACGCCCCGACCTGGGGCGGCGCTTGAGTGATGAATCGGCCCAGAGCCTGCGCGACTATGCGGCAGCCAATCCTGGCGGTGTGGACCTGGCGGTGGTGGTGGCCGATGGCCTGTCGGCGCTGGCCGTGCATAAACACACCTTGCCGTTTCTCGCACGCATGGAGGAACAGACTCACGCCGAGGGGTGGTCCTTGTCACCAGTGATCCTGGTGGAACAGGGCCGCGTGGCGGTGGCGGATGAGATCGGGCAATTGCTGGGGGCCAAGATGGTGGTGATCCTGATCGGCGAACGGCCGGGACTCAGTTCGCCGGACAGCCTGGGGCTGTATTTCACCTACAACCCCAAGGTCGGCCTGACCGATGCCTACCGCAACTGCATCTCCAACGTGCGCTTGGAAGGCTTGAGTTATGGCATGGCGGCCCACCGCCTGCTGTACTTGATGCGAGAGGCGTGTCGCCGGCAGTTGTCGGGGGTCAACCTCAAGGATGAGGCGCAGGTGCAGACCATTGAGTCCGACGACCCGGACCTGATGAAAGGCAACTTCCTGCTCAGCCCGCCGTTGGACTGATCGCGGCACGATTGCGCTTTTTTGCGTCTTTAGGCAGCATCGAGTCACGGCCGCTCGCGTGGTCATACCCTTTGGAAGTTGAGGCCTGGCATGCGGATCACTCAAGCGACCCTGGAACACCTGGACCTGTTGACCCCCTTGTTCGTCAAATACCGCGAGTTCTACGGGGCGCTGCCGTTCCCGGATTCGTCGCGGGCTTTCCTGGAAAAGCGCCTGCGCCGCAAGGAGTCGGTGATATACCTGGCCCTGGCCGACGATGACGACAAGCGGCTGCTGGGGTTCTGTCAGCTGTACCCAAGCTTTTCGTCGTTGTCGCTCAAACGCGTGTGGATACTCAACGACATCTATGTGGCCGAAGACGCGCGTCGGCAACTGGTGGCGGATAACCTGATACGTACAGCGAAGAAGATGGCCAAGGAGACTCATGCGGTGCGGCTGCGGGTGTCGACCAGCAGTAACAATCAAGTGGCGCAGAAGACCTATGAGTCGATCGGGTTTCGCGAGGACACCGAGTTCAAGAACTACACCCTGCCGATCAGCGAAGACTGACGCCCTGACACCTTGTGGGAGGGGGCCTGCCCCGATAGCGGCTTTTCAGTCAGACTATTTATAACTGACCGAATGCTTTCGCGAGGAAACTCGCTCCCACAATGCATTTCTGGCGATCTGTGGACCGTGCATCGCGACATCCCCCGCTACAAAACCAACACGCTTTTCACCTCTCAATCCGTATAATGCGGACCTTTCAGGGTTGTAAGAAACACTACATACACTTGTAGCCTTATTACCCGAGCTTCCGCACAGGCCTGCCGAGCCGGGCCGTCCACACAGGTGCCATCCATGGATTTCAACCCGCTAGACCTTATCCTGCATCTCGACGTCTACCTCGACCTGCTGGTTACCAATTACGGTCCGTGGATCTACGCCATTCTGTTCCTCGTCATCTTTTGCGAAACCGGCCTGGTGGTCATGCCGTTCCTGCCGGGTGATTCGTTGCTGTTTATCGCCGGCGCCGTCGCAGCGGGCGGTGGCATGGACCCGGTATTGCTCGGCGGCCTGTTGATGCTGGCGGCGATCCTCGGTGACAGCACCAACTACGTGATCGGGCGAACGGCCGGGGAACGCCTGTTCAGCAACCCGAACTCGAAAATCTTCCGTCGCGACTACCTGCAAAAAACCCACGACTTCTACGACAAGCACGGCGGCAAAACCGTGACCCTGGCGCGCTTCCTGCCAATCCTGCGGACCTTTGCACCGTTCGTCGCCGGTATCGCGAAAATGCCCTACCCGCGTTTCTTCGGTTTCAGCGTGCTGGGCACCGTCTTCTGGGTCGGCGGCCTGGTGACGCTGGGCTACTTCTTCGGCAACGTACCGTTCATCAAGAAAAACCTGTCGTTGCTGGTGGTGTTCATCATTCTGCTGTCGCTGGTGCCGATGATCATTGGTGTAGTCCGCAGCCGCTTTGGTGGTCGCACCTCCTCCGAAGCCAAGCCGCACTGACCGGCCATGTGGTCCCTCAGCGCCTGGCGTCGCCGGCGCCTGCTGGCCAAGCACCCGATTGCCGATGACACCTGGCATCGGGTGCGCCACCACCTGACCTTCCTCGACGGCCTCAGCGCCGAACAGGACCAGTGGCTGCGCGAAGCCTGCGTGGTATTCCTCGCCGAAAAACACCTCACCGCCCTGCCCGGCGTCGACCTGCATCAGGAACAACGTCTGCTGCTCGCTGCCCAGGCGCAACTGCCATTGATGAACCTCGGCGACCTCGACTGGTACCAGGGCTTCCACGAAATCGTGCTGTACCCAGACGACTTCCTCAGCCCGCAACGCCATCGCGACGCCAGCGGTGTCGAGCATGAGTGGGACGGCGAACACAGCGGCGAAGCCTGGCAGCAGGGTCCGGTGATCCTCGCCTGGCCCGGCGTGCTGGCCAGCGGCAACTGGGAAGGCTACAACCTGGTTATCCACGAACTGGCGCACAAACTCGACATGCTCAATGGCGATGCCAACGGCCTGCCGCCGTTGCACCACGACATGCGCGTGCAGGAGTGGGCCAGCGTGATGCAAAGCGCGTTTGACGACCTCAACCGCCAACTCGATGCCAACCCCGACGCCGAGACGGCTATCGACCCTTACGCCGCCGAAAACCCGGCGGAATTCTTTGCCGTCACCAGCGAATATTTTTTCAGCGCGCCGGATTTACTGACGGAAAGTTATCCACAGGTGTATGCGCAACTGAGCCGCTTTTATCGCCAGGATCCCCTGGCCCGCCTGAACCAACTGCAAGCCAGCGACCCGCGTTATCAGCCACAAGGCGAATGACCGTACGACGTCTGGCGCATGGCATCGGCGTCAGAATATGCCTATAATCGCCGCCACTTTTAGGCCAATCCGGCCATGTTCCATGGCCAACTACGGGGGCAACGCCCAATGAGCTACAGCAAGATTCCGGCTGGCAAAGACCTGCCGAACGACATCTACGTCGCCATCGAAATTCCGGCCAACCACGCGCCGATCAAATACGAAATCGACAAAGACAGCGACTGCCTGTTCGTTGACCGTTTCATGGCCACCCCGATGTTCTACCCGGCCAACTACGGTTTCATCCCCAACACCCTGGCTGACGACGGCGACCCCCTCGACGTGCTGGTTGTAACCCCTTACCCGGTTACCCCAGGTTCGGTCATCCGCGCACGCCCAGTCGGCATCCTGAACATGACTGACGACGGCGGCGGCGATGCCAAAGTGATCGCAGTGCCACACGACAAGCTGTCCCAGCTGTACGTCGACGTGAAGGAATACACCGACCTGCCCCCACTGCTGCTGGAACAGATCAAGCACTTCTTCGAGAACTACAAAGACCTCGAAAAAGGCAAATGGGTGAAGATCGACGGTTGGGGCAACGCAGACGCCGCCCGTGCCGAGATCATGAAGTCGGTCGCTGCCTACAAAGGCTGATGCCCGCTCCTCATTGCCCCGGCAATTAAAAAAGCCCCGATTATTCGGGGCTTTTTTTGTGGGGAAAATTAAACGCCAAGTTCAATGTTTAACTCACAGCGTTCAACTAACCAGCAAGTCCGAAAGATAAAGCCACAACTAAGCAAAATCCTACTCGCGCGATTCAACGCATGGTTTATTTGATCTGTTTTTCCGGCCAGTAAACTCTGCGTTTATGAATACATCAGGTGATCGCTTAAAAGCGCTATTACGGGAAGTTAATCTTTCCGCCTCCGACTTCGCCAAGAACCGCGGCGTCACGCCTCAACACGTGAACAACTGGTTCAAACGCGGCGTCCCCATGGGCCGACTCAACGAGATCGCAGAGCTGCTGTGCGTCTCCAGCCGCTGGCTACACGCCGGCCTGGGCCCCAAACATCCGCCGGCCAACTTCCTGCTGGACGGCCCCACTGCAAGGAAAGCACTCCCCTTCCGCGAAGAGAGCGGCAAATACCTCACAGGCCCAGCCTGCCCCCCGGAAAAAATCGACGTGGAGATCCCCCTCCACCCGTCATTCACCTCCACCGAGCGCATCCGCGTCTCCCTGCACACCCTCGAAACCCTCACCGTCAACCCCGACCGCGCGGTAGGCGCCTATATGGTCGACAACAGCATGATCGACATCATCCAACAAGGCGCCACCCTCGCCATCGACCGCGGCCGCACCCAAATCATCGACGGCGAAATCTACGCCGTCGAACACGACGGCATGCTGCGCATCAAATACCTCTACAACCGCCCGGGCGGCGGCCTGCGCATGCGCAGCCACAACGCCAACGAGCACCCGGACGAACACCTCACCTACGAGGAACGCTTCGAACAAAACTTCCAGGTCGTGGGCTGGGTATTCTGGTGGTCCACCCTCAACAACCGCCGCCCACCGGTGCCACTGGATGAACACCTGCTGGGCTGGGAAGGCTCTAAATCGGATCCGGAGGTGGGCATTTGAAGTGAATGTGGGTATCATGCGCCGCACATTTGGCAGGGGGTGGTCTTAGGCTATCCACCTTGCCTGGCGAAGCGGAGACGTTCCCGCGGATGCCCCTACTATTCAGCCAGACGCAATGTTGGCTGAGCGATTTGAAGGCTGGTGAGGTTTGTCAAAAACAAGCTGAGGCGGTCCCCGAGAAGCCGGCCACAAGCCGGCTTTTTAATGCCCACAAGAATCACAAACCCAAATTGTCCAACAGCTGTTGGACGATTGAATAGCTAACGCGGGCAGATTATCGCCTCATATGCCTCTCAGCAGCATTATCTAGGCTGTATGCCCCCAAGAGCGCGATCCGCCACCATCTTCGCGATCTCCACCCAATGCATCACCGCCGTTTGCGGCGCAGCCAGTGACTCACCGAGCACTTGCGAAGTCGCCACCGCCCACTTCAGCAACTCAGCCACGCGCACCCGAGCATCTTTGGCCCCTTTAAGCTCCAGCCTCAATCCAATATCAAATGCGGCAAAAACCGGCTCGAATCCTTGGTAATCAAACTATTATCCTCCCGCACCCCAATCCCCGCCGCCTGGTCCCCAATCACCCAGGACCCAATCAACGTATAGCTGTCCCCAAACCGCGGTAGCGGTGCGAATTCCTGAAGGATAAACGGCGCGTCCGTGTAGGGGCCGTCTTCTTTCACGATCAGTCCGTCAGCAGTTTGCAGCTCGATGTTGGCCCCTTCCCGCGAGAAGAACGGCTTGCGCACCCAGCCCTTTGGCACGGCTTTACCTGGGTCGGTATCCAGGTGGGCCGCGAGCAAATTGGGGTGGCCTTTGTTGAATTCCCACAGCAGCGGCAAGACGCCTTTGTTGGAGAGGATGGCCTTCCAGGCGGGTTCGAAGAACTGCGTGTCACTCTCGGCGATCGCAGCGCCGAAGGGTTCGTGGAAGATGAATTCCCAGGCGTGCAGTTTGAACAGGTGGGGAATCCAGCGATCTTCAAGGTCAACGAAGCGACCTTCTGCGGTCAGGCCGATGTCTTCGATGTCGATGTGGCGCGATTCGATGCCAACTTTTTCTGCGACCAGGCGCAGGTAGTCGGTGGTGCCTTTGTCTTCGACCGAGTCTTTCATGGAGGCGAAGTAGAACGGCTGGTTGACCTGCAGTTGAGCGAAAGCCTGGTGGAGTTTGGTGTCGATGCTGTTGAACTGGTCGGCATGCTTGGGCAGCAAGCCGCGTTCGATGCATTGCTCCAGCCAGCCCCACTGGAATGCCGCGGCCTCGTAGAGGCTGGTCGGTGTGTCGTAGTTGAGTTCCAGCAGCTTGGCGGGCCCGGTGCCGTTGTAGGAGAAGTCCATGCGCCCGTACAGGTGCGGGTGGCCTTCGAGCCATGAGGTTTTGATCATGTCGAAGAAGGGCGCGGGAATGCTCAGGCGCTCGAGCAGCTCTTCGCTCTGGACCACGCGGGCCACGAGGTCCATGCACATGTCATGGATCTCGGTGGTCGGGTCTTCGAGGTCGTTCTCGATTTGCTTGAGCGTGAACTGGTAATACGCGCTCTCGTCCCAGTAGGGTTCGTCGTCGATGGTATGGAACAGAAAGCCAAGGTTTTCAGCCGTCTGTTTCCAGTCATCACGTTCTGCGCAATGGATTTTCTTCATGGCCCGGCTCCTTAACTGCTCGACCCGCCGCCGCCCCAGCCGCTGCGTGCGCTGGCCTTGCTGCCGAAGCCGCCACGGGAGGTGGCCGACGCCACGGAGCTCGACTGGCTGGAAGAGCGCAGCGTGTTGGTGTAATTGCTGCTGCCGTACCTGGCCTGATTCGAGCGGCCAAACGTCGCCCCATTCGAGACCCGCTGATTGAGCGTCGAGGAGCCGTAGTCGCCGCGATCATCGCGATAGCGATACACAGGCTCGGAGCGGTAGCTGTTGCGATTGCTGCTCAGCATGTTGCCGATCAGCAGACCGGTCAGCAGGCTGCTGGTGGAGAAGCCGGAGCCGCCGCTGCTGGCTTGCGAGCCGGGAACCTGGGCCTGGGCAGCGTCTACCTGGGATTGTGTCACCTGGCCTTCGGCGGTCAGTTCGAAACCGCCCAGCTTGGGAATGAACTGGCCATTGGAGTCCAGCTGGCACCAGCCCGCGACAAAGTCGGCATCGCAATCGGCCTGGCTGGCGTATACCGGGGCAATGCGGCGATGCTCGGCCATGGCGGTCATGTAGGCGTCCGAGCAGACGTCCACTGGAAGCTTTTCATCGGCACACTGCTGAACCGACTGGAAGTTGTACTTTTTCTGCAAATCGTAGGTTTTTTCCGTCGGCCCACAACCGGATATCGCCATGGCGACCGACGCTGCCAGCGAAAGCTGGACGTACTTGCTTCGTTTCATCGGGAGCTCCGTGCGCAATCAGTTCTGGGTAGGCGTCATGCACGCGGCATTCAACATGCCCACGCTGATGGCCACGGCGGCCACGTAGATGCCCGCAGCGAGCTCGCCTCTCTTGATGCGCTCGGAAGTGCCTTTGAGCACGAGGCTGGTCAGCAGAAACGCCAACAGTTGGACGACGGCGGCGATCACCGCCCAGACGACGAAGTCGAGGATGCTGATCGAGTAGGCAATCACGTTGCTGGCTGGAATGGCGAAACCGACGATGGCGCCGCCCAGGGCGACTGCCGCGGAAACGTTGCCCGCCCGGATCAGCTCGAACTCCTTGTGCGGGGTAACGCGGGTGTAGATGAACTGGAACAGCGCGAACAGCACCGCCGCCCCCAGAATGTAGGTGACAAAGCCGACGACGGCGGCTTTGTTCAGGGAGATGGAGAGAGCTTCTAGCATGGACTTCTTCCTTTTTTAGAGCGCATTCAAGTCGGTTGTGTACAGCGAAATGCCCAGCGACGTGCTCAGGCTGACGGTGCCTTCAGCGTCTTCTTCGACAGAGAACAACAGAAACTCCCGTCGATCGGTCAGGCCTGTGTCACGGGCATATAGCATCGAGCGGTGCTCGACACTGTAGGAGTCCTCGGGGTTTATCACGTGCTCGCTCATGGCCACCAATTCTGTCTGGCCGTCCTCGCTGCCCCACACGCGCGTGTACTCGACGCCATTGTGGGTGTAGGTCGGCAACCCGATCAGACTCTGCGGCCCCGCCAGCCGACGCAATTCAGCCTCGCTGCTGAGGGTGACGTAACTCAGGTAGTTGAACAGGATCACCGACTCGACCTGCCCGGCGATATCGCCCGTGGTGTGCACCTGCAACCAGTAGTCTTCGTCGTTCATGTAATAGCGCGACAGCCAGGTCGACTGCCCGAGGTCCACGGTGCCGTTACTCCAGATTTCCTGGGAGCCGGGGATAACCACTGTGGTTTTCCCGTCGAGCAACAACTTCAGGGTCGCATCGAATATCACGCCTTTGCCCGGTGCCAGGCCCAGAGGCCCGCTGGTCGGCAGCGGTTCGGCGGCGGCGCCTTTCGATTGTGTAGTCGCTTGTGGGGCCTCAAGCCCCATCAACTGTTTAAACCATCCCATTGGAAATTTCCTTGAGGCGGGTGGAGGCGATGTAGAAGAGTTCGCCGCCTTCAACGCGCGTAGCGCTGGGCGGGTTGATCGAGGGTTGCTGGGCACCTTTGGCGCGATAGCCGATAAGGGTGGCGTTGTGGCGCTCTTTCATTTGGGTGTACAGATCGCCGAACGTTGCTTCAAACGCCTCGGGCAATCTCATCAGGTATTGGGTGGCGCCCTGCCCCACGCACAGCAACTCATTGATGACCACCGACGAGCCGGGATCCTGGGAGGCGCGCACCAACATTTCGATGGCCATGCTTGACGTGCATTCCAGGCTGGGGGCGTAGGAACTGGCCAGTGCGGCAATTTCACTTTCATTGAAGTGGGCGACGACATGCCCGACCGGACTCAGTTGATTCACCGCCAGCACGGTGGCCAGCGTCAAATCGTCAGACGGGGTTCGCACCAGCACACGCTCGGCGCCGGGCACACCGGCACGCAGCAACAACGCTGTGGAGGACAGGCTCTCACCACGGATGAACGCCGCTTTGCCCGGCATCGGGTTTTCTTCGAGGGTGCAATCGCAGATGACGATCAGGTTGTCGTTCGAGGTTTCGTCTTGAAGCAATAACTCGATGACCCGCTCACTGGACGCGCCCTCCCAGCCGATGAGCACGGTATGGCCGACCTTGCCGGTGAAATCGCCTTTGCCCTTCATGCCTTTTCTCCATGCATCGATGACAGTGCTGGTGGTTTTGCCGATGGCTGCCGTCAGCAGCGCAATGCCGCCGAGCATGACCCAGGTCGCTACGAACACGCGCCCCGCCGAGGTCTGTGGCGCAAGATCGCCATAGCCGACGGTCAGCGTGGTGGTGAGATAGAAGTAAACAAACGTGGCGAGAGCTGTGAGGTGCTGCTCGCCCAGGAACACCAGGCCCAGATAAGCCGTGCTCAGGTGAACGCCCAAGGCAACGACCAGGCCTGCCCAGCCGAAACGGTGAAAGAGGGAGGAGGCGTACATGCGCAGCAAAAGAAAAATCGACATTCCGTCCCTGACTCCCTGGGTACTTGATTCCTGATCACGCCATCGCCTCGACGTCTGGATGCTCAAGTGCGTTCAGCCGGCATTAAACCTGCTGCGTGGTTTGGAGAGAAGTACCTTGGCTGCAATAAATCCGGCGAATGCACCAAACAGATGCCCTTCGAAGGAAACACCCTGACGCGGCAGGAAGCCAAGGATCAGGCCGCCATACAGTACCGCTACGACACCGGCCGTTATCAGGTTGCTCCAGCTCCGGTGGAACCAGGCGCGCGATAACAGGTAGGCCCATAACCCGAAGACCCAGCCGCTGGCCCCCACGTGTATGCCCGCAAAACCGAACAACCAGAGCAGTGAACCGCCCAGCAGGATAATGATCGCGCTGACGGTAACGAACCGATTGAGCCCTTCGATGATCACCAGGGTGCCCAGGATCAAAAAGGCAACCAGGTTGGCGCTCAGGTGGGCAAACGACCCGTGCAAAAACGGTGAGGTGAGGATGCCGGGCAGCCCCTGCAGCGTTCTCGGGATCAGGCCGAACGCCATGAGGCTGTAACCGGTCGCCACATTGAGCAGTTGCAGCGCGACCATGAACAAGGCCAAGCCTGCGATTGTCTTGAAACCCTTCAGGGCATCCATCCTGACCTCGACGTAAAAAAGAAGGGCAGACACTGCCCTCCCTGCGGCGATGCTGCTTACTCCGCCGACTTTTGCTTCAGACGCTCCAGAATCGCATTGGCGCTGCCTTCGTTCGGCGTGATGCCGGCTTCGCGCAGCTTGCGCTCCAGGTCGGTCCCGGTCGATGCATCCGCCAGTTCATCCTGGGCTTGCAGTTCAGCGGCGCGCTGCTGTTGCTTGGCCTGCAAACGATTCAGCGTACCGACGGCGGTTTCCAGCTTGCCGTTGGCACCGCCGCTGGCGATGGAGGCGCTGACCTGGGCCTTCTGTACGCTTTCGCGAGCCTTGGCCATATCCACTTGCTGGCGCAGGCTTTTGATCCGGCTTTCGGCCTTGGTGATGTCCTTGCGCATGCTTTCGGCATAGCCACCGAACTCGGTGGCTTGCTTGTGCTCCACATCCCGCTCGTTGGTCAGGGTCGAGATGGCTTCGGCCACTTCCAGGGCGAGGTCTTCACGATTGGCCTGCAGGGCAGCCACCGCCTTGGACTCCAGGTCCTTGATCTTGGCGTCGTACTCGTTGACGCGATCAGTCGCCAATTTGTGCTTGGCCATGATGCTGACCAGTTCACGCTTGGCGTTGGCCAGCGCGGTGTCGGCGTCGCGAATTTCCTGATCCAGAATGCGCAGGGCCTGTTGGTCGACGATCGATTCGCCGACTTCATTGGCACCGCCACGCAGCGCGGTGAACAATTTGCTCCAGATGGACTGAGTCATTGGATACTCCCGAATACTTAATTGAAGAAACGTTCGAAGGCTTCGCTGGCGCGCTGCACGTTGTCGACCAGGGTTTTCACCTCGGTGACGATGTTTGTCAGGCTGGAGTCGGAACTCAACGCACCGAACATGTTGTAGACAACTTGCCCGTTAGGCATGGACTCGATACCGATCGAGGACAGCGGGAACATTTCCCGGCTGCGCAACACCGCGTCATTGAATTTCGTGACATCGTTGATGGATTCGACATCGACTAGAACGGTGTCAACGATGATCTGCTCGCCCACCACCGCGATGTAAATCGGCAAGCCACCGAAGTCGTTCATTTCCAGCTTGATACTGGACTCGGAGCCTTGGACGAGAGAAAGCGTAATGTCCTTGGACACCACGTCGTCCAGGGCCTGAAGAGCGGTGTAGAGGCGATCGATATTCCAGTTGGTACCTGCGCTCATGTAATTCTCCGACATGAATGAGCCAGCCAGAATCGGCTGGCGAAGCTGTTTCTCCATCTGCTTGAGCAAGCTTCGGTTTTCGGGAAGCACCCAAGTCTCGTGTTTCACGTAGCCGGCGGCCGCCAGGCCTGCACGCATCTGCTTCATGTAAAAGCTCGATGGCTTTTTGGCGGACGGCTTCAAGCGCTCTCCCTGAAGGCTCGTTGAATCGGTATCGGGCCCTTTAGGCGGACTCGTTGGAGAGCGGCGTTCCATGGTACTGACCTCGCTGTGAAAAACTCACGCGTGAGAAAATCTACAGGCATTTTTTGCCACGCTCAATAGCTCACGCGTGAGATTTTTTGACTTACTTTTCCGACCACTAAAAGGATCAGTCCTACTGACAACTCATGAATTGTCGCTTTTGAGTTGACGGTATTACCCATTCCAGCCGATTTATCCCCCAGCAACCACCCATTAATCTGTGCCCATGTTGAACGCAACGCCCAACCAACCTAAACAAAAAAGGATTCAACCATGAGCACTGCAACCTACAACCGCTTGAACAAAGACGACGCCGTAGTTCTGCTGGTCGACCACCAAACCGGCCTGATCTCCCTGGTGCAGGACTTCTCGCCCAACGAGTTCAAGAACAACGTGCTGGCCCTGGCGGACCTGGCCAAGTTCTTCAACCTGCCGACCATCCTCACCACCAGCTTCGAGCAAGGCCCCAACGGCCCCCTGGTCCCCGAGCTGAAAGAGATGTTCCCGGACGCGCCGTACATCGCTCGCCCAGGCCAGATCAATGCCTGGGACAACGAAGACTTCGTCAAGGCGATCAAGGCTACCGGACGTAAGCAGATCATCATTGCCGGCGTGGTAACGGATGTATGCGTAGCGTTCCCGACCTTGTCGGCACTGGCGGAAGGGTTTGATGTGTTTGTGGTTACCGATGCGTCGGGGACCTTCAACACCACGGTGCAGCAGGCAGCGTGGAGCCGGATGACCCAAGCGGGTGCGCAGATGATGAACTGGTTCTCGGTGGCGTGTGAGCTGCATCGCGACTGGCGCAACGATATCGAAGGCCTGGGGAATTTGTTGTCCCAGCGTATCCCTAACTATCGCAACTTGATGAATGGTTATGCGGCGCTGACGGCCCATCAGAAGTAAGTAAGCCGACGGTTGCGATAAGCCTGCCCTGAAAAGCAGGCTTTCGCTGTTTTGTGCCAGCAGTTGCCCCCCTTGACTCTCCCCTATACAGCACACCCTACCCTGAAAGCCCCAACTTTCAGGTCACGCCCCATGGCTCAACGCATCCTGGTCATCCTTGGCCATCCTTCAACCACCAGCTTCTGTTCGGCCCTGGCAGACACCTACAGCCACTCGGCAAAGATCGCCGGCCATGAGGTGCGCGTCCTACGCCTGGGTGATCTGGTTTTCGACCCGATCCTTCACAACGGCTACAGCGAAATCCAGCCCTTGGAACCCGACCTGTTCAGCGCCCAATCCGACATCCTCTGGGCCACTCATCTGACGTTCGTCTTTCCGATTTGGTGGGGCGGCATCCCGGCGCTGTTAAAGGGCTTTATCGACCGCATTTTCCTACCTGGCTTTGCCTTCAAATACCGTGAGGGCAAGCTGTTTCCTGACAAGCTGCTACACGGCCGCACCGCACACTTGCTAGTGACCCTGGATACGCTGCCGTGGTATTACCGCTGGTTCTATCGCATGCCGGGCGTGCATCAGATGCGCAGCACTACATTGGCGTTTTGCGGGATCAAGCCGCTCAAAACGTTACTGCTGGGAGCGGTGCTGGGTTCTACGCCGGGGCAGCGAGCCAAGTGGCTGACACGAGCCAGCGTACTAGCGGGAAAAGGGAGTTTTCATGTACATCGGCAAAGCCGCGCAATTGTCGGGCACGACCATCAAGGCGATTCGGCACTATGAAGCGATTGGCCTGCTGCCGACGCCGCAGCGCCGGGGCCAATACCGGGTCTATTCAGAGCAGAGCGTTGAGCTGCTGATGTTTATCAAGTGTGCGCAGCAGTTGGGTTTCAAGCTCAAGGAGTTGCAGGAAATTTTGCGCGGTTCCCAAGGCGACGCGTTGCCTTGGGAGCGGGCAGACCGGGCCATCGCCAGCAAGAAACGCGAGTTGGCCGCACAAATCGACAAGTTACAGAGCGTACAGGCCGGCTTGCTTGAGTTTGAGAGCCAACTGAAAGAGGCGCATGGACACTGTTCGTCAATGAGCAGCATCGCTATTTGAAGTAGCCTTTGAAGGTGAACTGACGCGATTTTTTCGCTGCCCACGTAAGCCCATTCTGATTTTCAAAACCGTTCATCCAGCCGCTTTTCGCTGCGGCAGACTCCGACGCCTTGCCTTCTGCCGAGACGTCGAGCGGGCTTGCCCCGCGTTGGGCTGCGAAGCAGCCCCAATCAATCGGAATGCGGAGTATCAGGCACTCCTCTGCGGCTGGTTCTGGGGCTGCTGCGCAGCCCAACGCGGGGCAAGCCCGCTCGCCACAACAAGCTCGCTCGCCAACAAAAATCCGGCCGCTTAATAAAAATTAAATACCTATAAATCAATAAGTTATTTAATTTTTTGGGGCTTAGCCCTCCCACACCTGGACCGCGTTTACAGAGATGAATGAGGGCTTGAGCGAGCGACGATCACTCCGACATCCACCCCACGCGGCAAGGTGCCATACACCCGACCGGACGACTCGCCCAACCGGCTGGCGATAAACCCATCGCTGACCGCCGCATTGCCGGCTTCCAGCAGCAACTTGGCCTGCAACGCCACGGCAATGTCCTCGGTCAGTTGCCGCGCGCGGTATTGAATATCCTGGGTATCCATAAACGCCGACTTCAACTGTTCGATATGTCGCGCCAACTGCCGGTCGCCATGTCCATCGCCCAATTCGACAAACAGCGTCTCGAGCACACCCGGCTCCTTCGACAGGGCGCGCAGCACGTCCAGGCACTGCACGTTGCCGGAACCTTCCCACGTCGAATTCACCGGAGCCTCACGGTATAGACGCGGCAGGATGCTGTCCTCCACGTAGCCGGCACCGCCCATGCACTCGGCGGCTTCGTTGATCATCGCTGGGGCACGCTTGCAGATCCAATACTTGCCCACCGCCGTCACCAGCCGTGCGAACTTGGCTTCGTGCTCATCGCCCAGATGATCCAGGGCGTGGCCCATACGCAGGCTCAGCGCCAACGAGGCTTCGCTTTCCAAGGCCAGGTCGGCCAGGACGTTTTGCATCAGCGGCTGTTCGCTGAGCACGCGCCCCCCCACCAGGCGGTGGGCGCAGTGATGGCTGGCCTGGGTCAGCGCCTGGCGCATCAAGGCGCTGGAACCGACCATGCAGTCGAAGCGGGTCATGGCGACCATTTCGATGATGGTCGGGACACCACGGCCTTCTTCGCCGACCATCCAGGCCAGGGCGCCACGAAACTCGACTTCGCTGGACGCGTTGGAGCAGTTGCCCAGCTTGTTTTTCAAGCGCTGGATATAGAACTCATTGCGCGTGTCATCCGGGCGATGCCGGGGTAGCAGGAAACAGGTGAGGCCCTTGTCGGTCTGGGCCAGCGTGAGGAAGGCGTCGCACATCGGCGCCGAACAGAACCACTTATGCCCGACCAACTCATAGGCTTGCCCAGGGCCACCGGCCCCTACGGGGTAAGCGCGGGTGGTGTTGGCGCGCACGTCAGTGCCGCCCTGTTTCTCGGTCATGGCCATGCCGATGGTGGCGCCGGCCTTGTGGGCGATGCCGACGTTGCGGGGGTCGTATTGGGTGTTGAGGATTTTTGGTAGCCAGGCCTGCGCCAGGTCCGGTTGCAGGCGCAAGGCGGGTACACAGGCGAAGGTCATGGTCAGCGGACAACCCGTGCCCGCTTCGGCCTGGCTGTGCAGGTAAGTCATCGCCGCACGGGCCACATGCGCGCCAGCTTGCGGATGAGCCCAAGGCAGCGAGGGCAGGCCGTGTTCGACGGCGGTGCGCATCAGTTCGTGGTAGGCAGGGTGAAACTCCACCAGGTCGATGCGATGGCCATAACGGTCATGGCTGTTGAACACCGGCTTGTTCTGGTTCGCCAGGAACCCGGCCTCCATCAGCGGCCCACCGGCCAACGCGCCGTAGGCATCGATGCGCGCCTCTGCCCAGCCCGCGTCAAAGCGACGCGACCAGTCTTGCAGGGGCAGGTCGATGCGATACAGGTTGGCACCGTCCAGGGACGGGGGCTGGTTGGTGACGTCGTGGGTTTCGGCGAACTGATGCAGGTTCATGGTGGCCTCCAGGAAAAAGGCCACGTCGATTGTTGCTGTTTGTAGGTGGGCTTGCTCGCGAAGAACGTCAACGATAACGCGTGCATCCTGGATAAACGCGTTGCTCTCAGGTTTTTCGCGAGCAAGCTCGCTCCTACAGGGTACGAATCGATTGAGGCCGGTTTTTTCAGTTAAGCACCGTCAACCGCCTTAAAAAAGTGGCATACGCGCCGAATGTCCGGCGCTTTCGCCCTCTTGCGGGCATAACACGCGACGTTCCAGCACCGCTTGCAACGCCTCGAAACGCACAGGCTTGGCCAGGCGATCAGTGATACCAATGCCATGGCAGCGCTCACGCTCCGACGCATTGAGCGACGAACTCAAGGCGATCACCGGCAACTCACCACAGCCCGGCAACGCCCTTATCTGACAACACAACGAGAACCCACCTTCAGGCACGTCCAGCAAGACCGCGTCGAAGGTGCCCGCCTGCAAGGCCGCCAATGCGGTCGGGCCGCTGTCCACGGTTTTCACCCGATAGCCCAGTTTGAGCAACATGCCGCGTACCACCAACTGGCCGACGCTGTTGTCATCCACCAACAACACCGCACAATCCTGCGGCGCGCGTCGCTGCTCAGGCGCCGGGCTCGTGACTTTGGGCGCGGGCGGTACGGCATCGACGTCCATCTCCAACTGGAAGCGGCTGCCCTTGTGCGGCTCGGAATGGTGGGTGAGACGCCCGCCCAGCAGCTCGATCAATTGCCGGCAGATCGCCAGGCCGATACCCAGGCCGCCGTATTCGCGGGTGGTCGAACCATCAAGTTGGAAGAAGCGCTGGTACAGAGTGGCCTCGTCAAGGAAGGCGAAACCAATGCCCGTGTCAGTGACGATAAAGCTCAGGTGCAGGCCACCGTCGCTGCGGGGTACGCCCACCACGCGCAGGCGCACCGTGCCTTGGTGGGTAAACTTGAAGGCGTTGTCCAGCAGGCAATCCAGGCACTGAAGCAGTTTGTCGGCATCGCCGATCACGCGGTCGGGCAGTTCATCGGCCACGTCGATGGAAAACCCCAGGCCCTTGTTCTGCGCACTGGCGCTGAACTGCTGGCGCAAGGCGTCGAGCACGCTGCGCAGGCTGAACACCTCGGGCTTGGCACTCAGGCGTCCGGCCTGCAACTCGGTGAGGGTGAGGATGCCGTTGACCATGCGCATCATGTCTCGCGCCGAGCCAGCGGCCGTTTGCTGGTACTGCGCCAGGTCGCCGTCCAGAGGCACGGTTTGCATCAGTTCCAGGGAGCCGATCACCCCATTCATCGGGGTGCGCAGTTCGTGGGTCAGGGTGGCGAGGAATTCGTCCTTGAGCCGGTTGCTGCGGGCCAACTGCTGGTTGAGCACTTCCAGCTTCTGGCTGGCGTCGAACAGGATTTGCGCCTGTTGCTCGCGCATGCCGTTGATGCGGTCCGCCAGGGCCAGGGACAACAGCGCCACCTCAATGGCCGAGCCAATCTGGCTGGCGTACATGGTGAGGAATACGTTGGGCAAGTAGCCCAGCACCATCATGGTATTGACCACCCCGCCCAGCAGGAACGCGGTCCAGGCAATGATGAAATACCGCGCCATGCGCTGCCCGCAGCACCAGGCCTTGATGGCGGCGACGAAGATGGTCACGGTGAACACCAGCGCCAGGCCGGTGGCCAGGCGCAAGGCCAGCGCGTAACTGGTCATCAGCGAGAGCAGCATCACCACCGCCCCGCAGGCCACCAGTGCCAGCAACAGACGATTGATCCAGCGACTGTGTTGGGCAGTGTGCAGGAAGCTGCGGGCGAACAGGCTGCCAAACAGCGCCGCCGAGCCAATCAGGAACGGCACCGCCGCGTTGGTCCACCACGGGTTGTCCGGCCACAAATATTCCGCCGCCACCCCATTGACCGACAATTGGTACAGGCCGAACGAGGCGATGTAGAGGATGTAATACAGGTAACTGGTGTCACGCACGCTCAGGTAGATGAACAGGTTGTAGATCAACATCCCCAGCAATACGCCGTAAATCGCCCCCAGTACATACAGGCGCAAGGGTTGTTCTTCCAGGTAGGCGGTGCCGGACCACAGCGTCAACGGGGCCTGGATCGAGCCTTGGCTTTGCAGGCGCAGGTAGAGGGTTTCCTGTTGATTGGGCACAAAGTTGAGCTTGAACAGGTAATTGCTCTGGCGCACCTCCCGGCTGGAAAAAGGCAGCGCGCTGCCGGTGCGCGCGGTGAGGCGGTAGTTGCCGGTGGGGTCGCGCTGGTACAGGTCCAGGTGGTTCAGTGGCGGGTAGGCCAGTTCCAGGAACCAGGTACGTGGGGAACGCGGGTCTTGGGCCAGGTAATGCAGGTCGACCTTGAGCCAGAACACCGAGCGCGAATAGCCGGCATTGAGGGTGGCTTTGTCATGGGGCTTGAACTGTGCGGCGTAGGCGGGGGAACTCACATCGGCGATGGTCAGGGCGTCGGTCGGGTCTTCGAGCACCTGCATGGCGCGGCCCAGTGGCAAGCTTCGCGTGTCCTGAGTGAACTCGATGGCGCTGGCGAACATAGGCAGTCCGCACAACAATAAAATCAGCAAATAGCGCATAGAGCCCCAGCGTGACCTGTCCGGTTATGTCAAAAAGCCCCCCATTCCTTTTGAGAAGACGAATACCGGCGATACAGTAAGTTGTTTGGATCCACTCTAGCATAGCCGCTAGAGGCCATTAGACACCATTGAAATAATTTTTTGAAAGGCTCTAGGACGCGGCTTACAGGGGGTTTTGCAACCCGTAACGGATACTAGCAAACAGCCATAAATACCCCTGTATCCGGGCAAAATTCTGCCAGCGCCAGACGGCCACGCCAAAAGCGTTTGGTGGTAAGCTCGCGCTCCATGAATATCTACAGCTCTCGCCCTGTTGTCCTCTGTCTCTCCGGCCATGATCCCAGTGGGGGCGCCGGCTTGCAGGCAGATATCGAAGCCCTGCTCGCCCAGGGCTGCCATGCGGCTCCGACCGTCACCGCCCTGACCGTGCAGAACACCGTCAATGTCAGCGACTTTCGCGTACTCGATCGCGAGTGGGTAATGGCCCAGGCCAATGCCGTGCTCAGCGACTCCGAAGTCGCGGCGGTCAAGCTGGGCATGCTGGGCTCTACCGCGATGGTCGACACCGTGGTCGAACTGCTGCAGGCGCATCCGCACCTGCCGGTGGTGTGCGACCCGGTGCTGCGTGCCGGCGGCGGTGGCAGCCTGGGCAAGGATGAAGTCGGCTACGCGATGCGCGAGCGGCTGTTTCCACTGTCGCTGATCGCCACACCCAACCTGCCCGAAGCCCGCATCCTTGCAGAGCTGCCCGACGGCACCGCGGACGAATGCGCCGAAAAGCTGCTGCCGTATATCAAGCACCTGCTGATCACGGGCGGCCATGGCGACGAACACGAAGTGCACAACCGCCTGTACAGCCGCGACGGCACGCGCCAGACCTTCACCTGCCAGCGCCTGCCCGGCAACTATCACGGATCGGGTTGCACCCTGGCCAGTGCACTGGCCGGGCGGATCGCCCAGGGCGAGGGCCTGGTGAGCGCCGTACAGTCTGCCCTCAACTACACTTGGCGTACCCTGCGTGACGCCGAACAACTCGGCCAGGGCCAGTTCGTGCCTCGCCGACTGCCGCTGGATTTCTGCTCGTAAGACCAAGAGGCCTGCCCGATGAAATTACGTGGCCTTTACGCCATTACCGACGGCCAACTGTTGGCCGGCAAATTCCTCGCCTATGTCGAAGCGGCATTGGACGGTGGCGTGACCTTGTTGCAGTACCGCGATAAAAGCACCGACGAAGCCCGGCGCCTGCGCGAAGCCGAAAAGTTGCGGGAGCTGTGCTCTCGCTACAAGACCCAATTGATCATCAACGACGATGCCGAATTGGCTGCGCGCCTCGGCGTCGGCGTACACCTGGGCCAGACCGACGGCCCACTGACCCCGGCGCGTGCCTTGCTGGGTTCCAAGGCGATCATCGGCGCCACCTGCCACAGCCAGATCGAACTGGCCGAGCAGGCCGCGAAGGAAGGCGCCAGCTATGTCGCCTTCGGCCGCTTCTTCAATTCCAACACCAAGCCTGGCGCGCCCGCCGCCACTGTCGAGATGCTGGCCCAGGCCCGCAAGCGCCTGCAATTGCCGATCTGCGTGATCGGCGGCATCACCCTGGAGAACGCCGAACCGCTGGTGGCCCACGGTGCTGACCTGCTGGCCGTGGTGCATGGCCTGTTCGGCGCCGAGAGCACCCAGGAAGTCACGCGCCGCGCCCGCGCCTTTAACGATCTTCTTAAATATTCCGTTTAGAGAGCCCGACCATGTCCCGTTCCGAAAGCCTGTTTGCCAATGCCCAGAAACACATCCCCGGCGGTGTGAACTCCCCCGTGCGTGCGTTCAAGAGCGTCGGCGGCACGCCATTGTTCTTCAAGCATGCCGAAGGCGCCTACGTCACCGACGAAGATGACAAGCGCTACGTCGACTACGTTGGTTCCTGGGGTCCAATGATCCTCGGCCACAGCCATCCTGAAGTCCTCGACGCCGTCCGCCAGCAATTGCAGCACGGCCTGTCCTACGGCGCGCCGACCGCCATGGAAACCGAGATGGCCGACCTGGTCTGCTCGATCGTGCCGTCGATGGAGATGGTGCGCATGGTCAGTTCCGGCACCGAAGCCACCATGAGCGCAATCCGCCTGGCCCGTGGTTTCACCGGCCGCGACAGCATTATCAAATTCGAAGGCTGCTACCACGGCCACTCCGACAGCCTGCTGGTCAAGGCCGGTTCCGGCGCACTGACCCAGGGCGTTCCGAGTTCGGCCGGCGTACCCGCCGCGTTCGCCAAACACACGCTGACCCTGCCGTTCAACGACATTGCCGCGGTCGAGCAGATGCTCAGCGAAGTCGGCCAGGACGTGGCTTGCATCATCGTCGAGCCGGTCGCTGGCAACATGAACTGCGTACCGCCGGCCCCGGGCTTCCTCGAAGGCTTGCGCGAGCAGTGCGACAAACACGGCGTGGTACTGATTTTCGACGAAGTGATGACCGGTTTCCGTGTCGCCCTCGGCGGCGCCCAAGCGCACTATGGCGTCACGCCAGACCTGAGCACCTTTGGCAAGATCATTGGCGGCGGCATGCCGGTGGGCTGCTTTGGCGGCAAGCGTGAAATCATGCAGCAGATCGCGCCGCTGGGCCCGGTGTACCAGGCGGGCACCCTGTCCGGTAACCCACTGGCCATGGCGGCCGGCCTGACCACCTTGCGCCTGATCAGCCGCCCGGGTTTCCACGCCGAGCTGACCGACTACACCACTCGCCTGCTGGACGGCCTGCAACAGCGCGCCGATGCCGCCGGTATCCCGTTTGTCACCACCCAGGCCGGTGGCATGTTCGGCCTGTATTTCAGCGGTGCCGACGATATCGTCACGTTCGAGGACGTGATGGGCAGCGATGCCGACCTCTTCAAGCGCTTCTTCCACCTGATGCTGGAAGGCGGCGTGTACCTGGCGCCGAGCGCCTTCGAGGCGGGCTTCACCTCGATCGCCCACGGCGACGCCGAGCTGAAACTGACCCTTGACGCCGCCGAGCGCGCCTTCGCCGCCCTGAAATAAACAGGTGCACACTCTGATGCTGCCCTCGGCAGCGTCAGATTTTCTACTTTGCCTACAGCGTTTTCCTTATTTTTTCGAGAATTCACCTGCAATCCGGCAGATAACTTGCCCAACCAGCAGAAAAACGAGTAAAGACTTTGTAAGCAGAGGCCTGCTTATTTCATAATGCGCGCTTATTGGACCCCCGAGGGTCCGCGTGCCCCGTCAGAGGTAAGTCGATTCCCATGAAACGCACCGGCCGCACCCTGGTCCTGGGCTGCCTGTTGCTCCTTCAGCCGCTGCTGGCACATGCACAAGCAGGCGGCAACTCGTTGTTAATCCCAGCGATGGGTCGTTGCACCCTCAATACCCAGCCAGACAGCCAGGCCGAAGCCCTGAGCGCGTGCCAGAAACAGGCCGACGGCGGGGATGCGCAGGCGCAATACGAGTTGGGCGAGTTCTTCTACGACAGCAAAAACCCCGCCCGCGACCTCAACAAGGCCTTGAACTACTTCGAGAAAGCCTCGTTGCAGGGCCACGCCCAGGCGCAATTCCAACTGGGCACCATGTTCTTCCACGGTGAAGGCGTGCCGGCCAATAACGTCCAGGCGTATATCGTGCTGAAAATGGCTGCGGTCAATGGTGCCGAAGACGCGCTGGACACCGCCGACGAAGTGGCCGAGCACATGCAGCGCGATGAGCTGGAAGTGGCGACCCAGGTGCTGGGGCAGATTTTCCGCAATTACCTGCAGGAATTGCAGAGTGCCGATGGGCGTTCGCCGTTCTCACCCCTGCCCTGATCGATCTGCGGCGAGGGCGCGTGCTCCTCGCCAGGCTGCGAAGCGGGTTCACAACCCTTCACTGACTTCTATCTGACGCATCTGTAAATTGCATTGGGGCCGCTTCGAGCCCCGGCGGGAGTAAGCGTCCTCGTCCCAAACGCCTTACTTTTCAGGCATCGGCATCGGAAACGGCATGACATTGCTGGTGCCACGGGCTTCGCTGATCTTCGGTGTTCCCAGGCGCTCGACTTCATCGATGCGCACAATCGAATGCATCGGCACAAAACTACGCACCACGCCTTCGAACTGGGCCTTGAGTTTCTCTTCGCCCGGGTCGACGACCAACTGGGTGCGCTCGCCAAAGACGAACTCTTCCACCTCCAGGAAGCCCCACAGATCGCTCTGATAGATCTGCTTGGCGTACATTTCGAACACCTGGCCCTGGTTCAGGAAAATCACCTTGTAGATTGGAGCTTCACGTTTGGTCATGGTGGGCGAACAACACATCGGGGATATAAAAGAGGGCGCGAACTATAGCATGGCACCCGATGCACAACGCTAGGAACCAATGGACATGCCCCCTATAATGCGCGGTTCTTTACCACCAGTTGACGATTCCCATGGCCAAGAAGCTTTATATCGAAACCCACGGTTGCCAGATGAACGAGTACGACAGCTCGCGCATGGTCGATCTGCTGGGTGAACACCAGGCCCTGGAAGTCACCGCCCGCGCCGAAGATGCCGACGTGATCCTGCTCAATACCTGCTCGATCCGCGAACGGGCCCAGGACCGCGTGTACTCGCAACTGGGCCGCTGGCGCGAACTGAAACTGGCCAACCCGGACATGGTGATCGCCGTCGGCGGTTGCGTGGCCAGCCAGGAAGGCGCCGCCATCCGCGACCGCGCGCCCTATGTCGACGTGGTGTTCGGCCCACAGACCCTGCACCGCCTGCCGGAAATGATCGACGCTGCGCGCCTCACCAGGCTGCCCCAGGTCGACGTCTCGTTCCCGGAAATCGAAAAATTCGACCATTTGCCCGAGCCACGCATCGACGGGCCGAGCGCCTATGTGTCGGTGATGGAAGGCTGCAGCAAGTACTGCACCTTCTGCGTGGTGCCTTACACCCGTGGCGAAGAAGTCAGCCGGCCGTTTGACGATGTGCTGTCGGAAATCATCCACCTGGCCGAACACGGCGTGCGCGAAGTGACCCTCCTCGGCCAGAACGTCAACGGCTATCGCGGCCAGACCCACGATGGCCGCCTGGCGGACCTGGCGGAACTGATCCGCGTGGTCGCCGCCGTCGATGGCATCGAGCGCATTCGCTACACCACCTCGCACCCGTTGGAGTTTTCCGACAGCCTGATCCAGGCCCACGCCGAAGTGCCGGAGCTGGTCAAGCACCTGCATTTGCCAGTGCAGTCGGGCTCGGACCGCATCCTGGCGGCCATGAAGCGCAACCACACCGCCCTGGAATACAAATCCAAACTGCGCAAATTGCGCGCGGCGGTGCCGGGTATCTGCATCAGCTCGGACTTTATCGTCGGTTTTCCCGGCGAAACCGAGAAAGACTTCCAGCAGACCATGAAGCTGATCGAAGACGTCGGTTTTGACTTCTCCTATTCGTTTGTCTACAGCCAGCGTCCGGGCACCCCGGCCGCCGACCTGCTGGACGAAACCCCGGAAGAACTGAAAAAAGAGCGCTTGAACGCCCTGCAACATCGCCTGAACCAGCAGGGTTTCGAGATCAGCCGACAAATGGTCGGGTCCACCCAACGCATCCTGGTCACCGACTACTCGAAAAAAGACCCGGGCGAATTGCAGGGGCGCACCGAGAACAACCGCATCGTCAACTTCCGTTGCGACAATCCGACCTTGATCGGCCAGTTTGCCGATGTGCACATCGATGCGGCGCAACCGCATTCGTTGCGCGGGTCTCTGGTGCAATAACCCTCAAATCACCACGGCTCAAAATGTGCGAGGGGGCTTGCCCCCGATGACGGCGTGTCAGACACAGATGTTTTATCTTCACCTGCGTTATCGGGGGCAAGCCCCCTCCCACATTTGAATTGCATGGCATCAGGGTTAGATAAATGCTTTCGTACCCGAGCCACTGGCGCTATTCTCTCTTTCACCTCCACAGCCAAAGGGCGGCTAAAAGCAACCTTGAACGCACCCATAGCAGAACCCCATCGCTTCCTCCTCGAGCCGTTTGAGGCTCGCCGTTTCGCCAATCTGTGCGGACAGTTCGACGAGCACCTGCGCCTGATCGAACAACGCCTGAGCATCGAGATCCGCAACCGCGGCAATCAATTCGAGCTTATTGGCGAACCCCAGCACACCACGTCTGCAGAAAACCTGCTCCGCCGCCTCTACCGCGAAACCAAGGGTAGTGAGCTGTCGCCGGAAACGGTGCACCTGTACCTGCAGGAATCCGCCGTGGAAGACCTGGCCAACAACCCGGTGGCCGAAGCCAGCGTGGCCCTGCGCACCAAAAAAGGCATGATTCGCCCACGCGGCTTGAATCAGCAGCGCTACGTCAAAGAAATTCTCGGCAACGATATCAACTTCGGCATCGGCCCCGCCGGTACCGGCAAGACCTACCTGGCCGTGGCCTGTGCGGTCGACGCCTTGGAGCGCGAGCAAGTGCGCCGCATCCTGTTGGTGCGCCCAGCGGTCGAGGCGGGTGAAAAACTCGGCTTCCTGCCCGGCGACCTGGCCCAGAAGATCGATCCGTACCTGCGCCCGCTCTACGACGCGCTCTACGAAATGCTCGGCTTTGAATACGTGGCCAAGCTGATCGAACGCCAAGTGATCGAAATCGCCCCGCTGGCCTACATGCGTGGCCGTACGCTGAACAACAGCTTCATCATCCTCGACGAAAGCCAGAACACCACTGTCGAGCAGATGAAGATGTTCCTCACCCGTATCGGTTTCGGTTCCACCGCCGTGATCACCGGTGACGTCACCCAGGTCGACCTGCCCAAAGGCACCAAATCCGGCCTGGCCCAGGTGATCGAGGTGCTCAAGGACGTGCCGGGTATCAGCTTCACGCACTTCATGCCCAAGGACGTGGTCCGCCACCCGCTGGTGCAGCGCATTGTCGAGGCCTACGAGCGCTTCGACCATCGCGACGACGCACCGACCCAGGATGCGCGCCGCGATGCTTGAGCTTGACCTGCAGCTGGCCACCGACGCGCCCGCTCCCAGCGAAGAGCAGTTCCGTCAATGGTGCACCCTGGCCCTGCGCCAGCGCACCGCTGACTCGGAACTGACCATTCGCCTGGTGGACGAGCCCGAGGGCCGCGAACTGAATCACACCTGGCGCCAGAAGGATTACGCGACCAACGTGCTGTCCTTTCCCGCCGACGTACCCGACGAGTTGCTGGATATCCCGCTGCTGGGCGACCTGGTGATCTGCGTCGAAGTGGTCGAACGCGAAGCTCGGGAGCAAGGCAAGGTTCTTGAGGCCCATTGGGCCCATCTGGTCATCCACGGCTGCTTGCATCTGCTGGGCTACGACCATATAGACGATGACGAAGCCGAAGAGATGGAAGCGCTGGAACGAACGTTGCTTGCAGAATTGGGTCATCGCGATCCGTATGCAGACGACGAAAACTGATCGACACTTAACTGAAACAACAAAGGATTTAGAGTAATCGCTATGAGCGAAGACCGATCGAGCAACGGGCAAAAGTCATGGCTGGGTAAACTGACCCAGGCTTTTGCCCACGAGCCGAAAAACCGCCAGGAGCTGCTGGAGCTGCTGCGCGAAGCCCACCAGAACAAGTTGCTGGACAGCGAAGCGCTGGCCATCGTCGAAGGCGCCATCCAGGTGGCTGACCTGCAGGTTCGCGACATCATGGTCCCGCGCTCGCAGATGATCAGCATCAAGGCGACCCAGACCCCACGGGAATTCCTCCCGGCCGTGATCGATTCGGCGCACTCGCGCTACCCGGTGATCGGTGAAAGCCATGACGACGTCATGGGTGTCCTGCTGGCCAAGGACCTGCTGCCGCTGATCCTCAAGGAGAACGGCGACAGCTTCAACATCAAGGACCTGCTGCGTCCCGCCACGTTCGTCCCGGAATCCAAGCGCCTGAATGTGCTGCTGCGTGAATTCCGCGCCAACCACAATCACATGGCCATCGTGATCGACGAATACGGCGGCGTGGCTGGCCTGGTAACCATCGAGGACGTGCTGGAACAAATCGTCGGCGATATCGAAGATGAGCACGACGTCGAAGAAGACAGCTACATCAAGCCACTGCCCAGCGGTGACTTCCTGATCAAGGCGCTGACACCGATCGAGAACTTCAACGAGTTCTTCGACAGCGAGTTCTCCGACGATGAGTTCGATACCGTCGGCGGCCTGGTGATGAGTGCATTTGGTCATTTGCCCAAGCGTAATGAAACCACCGAGATCGGTGCGTATCGCTTCCGCATCCTGAATGCCGACAGCCGTCGCATCCACCTGATCCGTCTGACACCTATTGCCCGCTAAGGACTGATATGCGCCGTTTCATCGCTCCCGGCTGGCCCGGTAACCTGCTGGCCGTGGTGGCCGGCGCCATCACCACCCTGGCGCTGGCGCCGTTCGACCTGTGGCCGTTTGCGCTGCTGGCGGTCGGACTGTTTTATGTCGGGCTGCGGGAATTGTCCCCACGCCAGGCCCTGGGCCGTGGCTGGTGTTTCGGTTTCGGTCTGTTTGGCGCTGGCACCAGTTGGATCTACTACAGCATCCACCACTTCGGCGGCGCCTCGGTGCTGTTGGCCGGGCTGCTGATGCTGGCATTCACCGCCGCCATTGCCCTGTTCTTCGCCTTACCCGCGTGGCTGTGGGCACGCTGGCTGCGCCGCAATGAAGCGCCGCTGGCCGACGCACTGACCTTTGCCGCACTGTGGGTCGGCCAGGAAGCCTTTCGTGGCTGGTTCCTCACCGGTTTCCCCTGGTTGTATTCCGGTTACAGTCAACTCGACGGCCCCCTCACCGGCCTCGCGCCAGTGGGTGGCATGTGGCTGATTTCCTTTGCGCTGGCGCTGACCGCAGCCTTGCTGTGCAACCTGCCACGCCTGCTCGCAACCCGGCGCAACGCCTTTATCGGCACTGGCCTGCTGTTGCTGGTGGCGCCTTGGGCAATCGGCCTGGCCCTCAAGCATCACGACTGGACCTCGCCTTCCGGCGCACCGTTAAGCGTGGCGGCGATCCAGGGCAACGTCGAACAAAGCATGAAGTGGGACCCCGAGCAGCTCAATGCGCAACTGGCGCTGTACCGCGACATGAGCTTCAGCTCCAAGCGCGTCGACCTGCTGGTATGGCCCGAAACAGCGGTGCCTGTGCTCAAGGAGTCGGTCGAGGGTTACCTGGGGATGATGGGCAAGTTCGCCGCCGAGCGGCATACCGCCCTGATCACCGGCGTGCCGATTCGCCAGGAAGTGCATCATCACAAGCGCTACTTCAACGGAATCACCGTAGTGGGTGAAGGGGACGGCACTTACCTGAAGCAGAAACTGGTGCCCTTCGGCGAGTACGTGCCACTGCAGGACATGTTGCGCGGCTTGATTGCCTTCTTCGACCTGCCCATGTCGGACTTCGCCCGTGGCCCGTCCGACCAGGCAATGCTGCAAGCCAAGGGCTATCAGATTGCACCGTTCATTTGCTATGAAGTGGTGTACCCGGAATTCGCCGCTGGCCTGTCGGCCCAGAGCGACCTGCTGCTGACCATCAGCAACGACACCTGGTTCGGCACCTCCATCGGCCCCTTGCAGCATCTGCAAATGGCGCAAATGCGTGCGCTGGAAGCCGGCCGCTGGATGATCCGCGCCACCAACAATGGCGTGACCGGCCTGATCAACCCGTATGGTCAGATCACCGCGCAAATCCCGCAGTTCGAGCGCGGCATTCTCTACGGCGACGTGGTGCCGATGCACAACCTGACACCGTATCTGCAATGGCGCTCATGGCCGTTGATCATCCTGTGCCTGGGGCTGTTTGGCTGGGCACTGCTGGCGGGCCGGATGTCCAAAACCGTCTGACCAGGCAACACCAAACCAATGTGGGAGGGCGCGCGCGCCGATGGCAATTGTTCAGACACAGACGTTTTGACTGAAATGCCGCTATCGGGGCAAGCCCCCTCCCACATTTTGATTTGCGGTGCTATCGATAGAACAACCGATACCCCACCTGCCCCACCGCCTCGTTGAGCAACTGCCCGCTCTGCCACACTGACTTGAACTCCGGCATCCAGCCGCCCAGTGGCCGGGCGTTGTCCACGCCCAGGAAACCGACAGGCGCCGGCACCACGGTAAAGCCGGCCTTTTCAAAGCTCCAGACCGAACGCGGCATATGCCAGGCCTGGGTCACCAGCACCACGCGCTTGATGCCCTCGGGTAGCAGAATCCCGGCGCTCATCTGCGCGTTTTCCCACGTGGTACGGCTGCGTTCTTCCTTCCAGCGCACCATGACGCCAAAGTCATCTTGCATCGACACCGCCATCAACTCAGCCTCGCTGGGCGGCGTCCCGTAGTGCAAACCACCGCTGGTCAACACCGGCAACCCGGATGCCTTGGCCAAACGCGCGGCATAGCGCTGGCGCTCAAGCCCGATTCCCGTGGGCTGGTCCGAACCCCAGGCCGGATCGCCACGCTCTCGGCCCGAACCCAATATCACAATGGCATCAGCGCGCTCGGCCAGGGTCGACCAGTCCTCGCGAACCAAGGGCGGTTGCGTCTCCAGGGCCCGCGCGCCCCACTCCACCACGACCGGCAAGCTCATCAGCCACATGCCCCCCAGCCCAAGGGCAAAACAGCATCCCGCCAGGCGCGGACGGCTGCGACGAAACCACCAGGCAAGCGCGAGCAACAGCAAAAGAATGCCAGGCGGCAGTAACAGTTGTTTGATGAAGTAACGAATAGGCATCGGGCATCTCCATAGATGCCCGAAGCCTAAGGTGTAACGGGGGTTGAGCGACACTATTTAAGAGCAAAGCTGTGGTTGCGATGATCAGGCAGCAACAGGAGGGTGCATTACTTGAACCGTACGGCCCGACGTTTTTCCGGGCCGCGACCAGCCAACACATCCTTGAGCCACACCACCTTGGCCGACCGCGGGGGTTCACTGTATGGCGGGGAAGCCACACCGCTCGACACCGCGCGTCCATTCCTTTCCAGGTAAGCCGTGATCAGTTCCAACTCTGCGCGGCTCAAGCCTCGCAGTTCCAACTCCACAGGCCGTTCATCACGCAATCGGTCCGCAGTACTTGCCGCATCCAGTGCCCGACCCAAGCGGTCGATCAGTCCTTGGTATACATCCGATTTAGATAACATTCGCTGCGATTCCACCATCCCCTCACCTCATTGAAGATAAGACTCACTCCCCAATAAACAGCGTAGCCCCCATGGCTGCGCCTGCCCGGTGCCGCGACAGACGGCCTCGGTGGCGCAATCAGGGTTTCCCTCGATAGAGTGGGGTCATGTATGCTACGGCGCTTCCTGTAACTCCACTTCCCGCAGGGTTTGGGCACGGACGCGCCGCTTTTTGGTGTCGATCAACCCGGACAGTGCACCGAAGAGGATTAGGCCACCCCTATCCAGTTCAAAAGTAGCCATGCACGAACAATATCAGCCCCGTGAAATAGAAAATGCCGCCCAAACCTTCTGGGACGAGCAAAAGTCCTTTGAAGTCAGTGAACAGCCAGGCAAGGAGACTTTCTACTGCCTATCGATGTTCCCTTACCCCAGCGGCAAGCTACACATGGGGCATGTGCGTAACTACACCATCGGCGACGTGATTTCCCGCTACCAGCGCATGCAAGGCAAGAACGTCCTGCAACCCATGGGTTGGGACGCCTTCGGCATGCCGGCGGAAAACGCCGCGATGAAAAACAACGTGGCCCCCGCCAAGTGGACCTACGAAAACATCGCCTACATGAAGTCCCAGCTGCGCAGCCTGGGCCTGGCGGTGGACTGGTCTCGCGAAGTGACCACCTGCAAGCCGGACTACTACCGCTGGGAACAATGGCTGTTCACTCGCCTGTTCGAAAAAGGCGTGATCTACAAAAAAAGCGGCACCGTGAACTGGGACCCGATCGACCAGACCGTACTGGCCAACGAGCAGGTCATCGACGGTCGCGGCTGGCGCTCCGGCGCGCTGATCGAAAAGCGCGAAATCCCGATGTACTACTTCAAGATCACCGCCTACGCGGACGAACTCTTGTCGAGCCTCGACGATTTGCCGGGCTGGCCTGAACAGGTCAAGACCATGCAACGCAACTGGATCGGCAAGTCCAAGGGTATGGAAGTTCAGTTCCCGTACAACGTCGACTCCATCGGCGAAGCCGGCGCACTCAAAGTCTTCACCACCCGTCCAGACACCCTGATGGGCGCGACCTACGTCGCCGTGGCTGCCGAGCACCCATTGGCCACCCAGGCTGCCCGCAACAACCCTGAACTGCAGGCGTTCATTGCCGAATGCAAAGGCGGTAGCGTGGCCGAGGCCGACGTCGCCACCCAGGAGAAAAAGGGCCTGCCGACCGGGTTGTTCGTCGAGCACCCGCTGACCGGCGAAAAGCTGCCGGTCTGGGTCGCCAACTACGTGCTGATGCACTACGGCGATGGCGCAGTAATGGCTGTGCCGGCCCACGACGAGCGCGATTTCGAATTCGCTACCAAATACAGCCTGCCGATCAAGTCAGTGGTGCGCACCAGCTCGGGCGACACCAACCCGGCCCCGTGGCAAGACGCCTACGGTGAGCACGGTGAGCTGATCAACTCCGGCGAGTTCGACGGCCTGGACTTCGCCGGCGCCTTCGACGCCATCGAAGTCGCACTGATCAAGAAAAACCTCGGCGCCTCGCGCACCCAGTTCCGCCTGCGCGACTGGGGCATCAGCCGCCAACGCTATTGGGGCTGCCCGATCCCGATCATCCATTGCGAAAGCTGTGGCGACGTGCCGGTGCCGGAAGACCAACTGCCGGTCATCCTGCCGGAAGACGTGGTGCCGGACGGCGCCGGTTCGCCGCTGGCGCGCATGCCCGAGTTCTACGAGTGCAACTGCCCGAAATGCGGCCAGCCTGCCAAGCGTGAAACCGACACCATGGACACCTTCGTCGAGTCCTCGTGGTACTACGCCCGCTACGCCTCGCCGCACTATGAAGGCGGCCTGGTGGAAAAATCCGCGGCCGACCACTGGCTGCCGGTGGATCAGTACATCGGCGGTATCGAACACGCCATTCTCCACCTGCTGTACGCGCGCTTCTTCCACAAGCTGATGCGCGACGAAGGCCTGGTGAGTTCCAATGAACCGTTCAAGAACCTGCTGACCCAGGGCATGGTCGTCGCCGAGACTTACTATCGCCGCGAGGCCAATGGCGCCTACACCTGGTTCAACCCGGCGGACGTCGAACTGGAGCGCGACAGCAAGGCCAAGGTCATCAGCGCCAAGCTGATCGCCGACGGCCTGCCGGTGGAAATCGGCGGCACCGAGAAGATGGCCAAGTCGAAGAACAACGGCGTCGACCCACAGTCGATGATCGACCAGTTCGGCGCAGACACCTGCCGCCTGTTCATGATGTTCGCCTCGCCGCCTGACATGAGCGCCGAATGGTCCGACTCCGGCGTCGAAGGTTCGCACCGTTTCCTCAAGCGCGTCTGGCGCCTGGCCCATGCCCATGTCAGCCAGGGCCTGCCTGGCAAGCTGGATGTAGCGGGCTTGAATGATGAGCAGAAAGCCATTCGCCGCAGTACCCACCTGGCCATCAAGCAAGCGAGCCAGGATGTGGGTCAGCACCACAAGTTCAACACCGCCATCGCCCAGGTGATGACCCTGATGAACGTGCTGGAGAAAGCACCACACGCCACCGAACAGGACCGTGCGCTGGTTCAGGAAGGCCTGGAAACGGTCACCTTGCTGCTGGCCCCGATCACGCCGCACATCAGCCACGAACTGTGGAGCCGCCTGGGCCACAGCGACGCGGTCATCGATGCCCGCTGGCCGGTGCAGGATGACAGCGCGCTGGTACAGGACACGTTGCAACTGGTGATCCAGGTCAACGGTAAACTGCGCGGGCACATCGACATGCCTGCCAGCGCCAGCCGTGAAGACGTCGAAGCGGCCGCACGCATCAATGAGAACGTGCTGCGCTTTACCGAAGGCCTGACGATCCGCAAAGTGATCGTGGTGCCCGGCAAGCTGGTCAATATCGTCGCGAGCTAAATCGGATCGGGCGCAGGGCTTGGGCCCTGCGCCGAACAAAACCTCCAGGGCCTCGATAAGGCCCACATGGTTTCAAGGGGAGCAACAAAATGATCAAACGCAATTTGCTGGTGATGGGCCTTGCCGTGCTGCTGAGCGCTTGCGGCTTCCAGCTGCGCGGTACTGGCACCAATGAACTGGCGATCAAGGAACTGGACGTCAGCGCCCGCGACGCCTACGGCAATACTGTGACCCAGTTGCGCCAGGTACTGGAAAACAGCGGTGTGCACGTCTACACCGGCGCGCCCTATAAGCTGGTCCTGATAAACGAGAAAGAAACCCAGCGTAACCTCAGCTACGCCAGTGCCGGCCGCGCCTCGGACATCGAACTGAGCAGTGAGCTCAACTTCGAAATCCAGGGCCGCGAACACCTGCCATTGATGGGTGACAAGGTCCAGGTGCAGAAAATCGTCAGCCACGACGGCAACAACCTGGTGGGTTCGGACTCGGAAAGCATCCAGGTGCGCAAGGAAATGCGTCGTGAATTGGTGCAACGCATGGTCGTGCGCCTGCAGATGCTGACCCCACAACAACTCGACACCTTGCAGCAAAACGCCGACAACAAGGCCAAGGCTGACGCCGACGCCCTGAAAGCCGCGCAAGAGTACGAAAACAACACGCCGAAACAATCGCCTGTTGAAGTCCCTGTCGAGTAAGCCATACGGGGCGCCCCAGGCGCCCCGTTCGCCCAGCCTATGAAACTCGCCCCCGCCCAACTCGCCAAACACCTGCAAGGTGGCCTCGCGCCTGTATACATCGTCAGCGGCGATGACCCGCTGCTTTGCCAGGAAGCGGCGGACGCCATCCGCACTGCCGCACGCCAGCACGGCTTCGATGAGCGACAGGTGTTCAGCGCCGACGCCAGTTTCGACTGGGGAACGCTGCTGCAAGCCGGCGCCAGCATGTCGCTGTTTGCGGAAAAACGCCTGCTGGAGCTGCGCTTGCCGTCGGGCAAGCCCGGAGACAAAGGCGCGGCCGCCTTCATCGAGTACTGTTCACGACCTGCCGAAGACACAGTGCTGCTGATCAGCCTGCCCAAGCTCGACGGCAGTGCGCAGAAAACCAAGTGGGGCAAGGCGCTGGTGGAAGGGGCGCAGACCCAGTTCATCCAGATCTGGCCGGTGGATAGCAGCCAGTTGCCACAATGGATTCGTCAGCGCCTGTCACAGTCGGGGCTATCGGCGACGCAAGATGCGGTCGAGCTGATCGCCGCCCGGGTCGAAGGCAACTTGCTTGCCGCCGCCCAGGAGATCGAAAAGCTCAAGCTGATGGCTGAAGACGGGCAGATCACCGTCGAGACCGTGCAAGGCGCGGTAGCCGACAGTGCGCGGTTTGACGTGTTCGGGCTGGTGGACGCGATCCTCAATGGCGAACCGGCCCACGCCCTGCGCATGCTCGAAGGGTTACGCGGTGAAGGCGTGGAACCGCCGGTGATCCTCTGGGCCCTGGCCCGGGAACTGCGGGTGCTGGCCAATATCGCCCTGCAATACAGCCAGGGCACGCCGCTCGACAAATGCTTCAGCCAGGCCCGGCCGCCCGTGTGGGACAAACGCAAGCCCCTGATGAGCAAAGCCCTGCAACGGCACTCGGCGCAACGCTGGGCGCAATTGCTGCTGGAAGCGCAGCGCATCGATGCGCAGATCAAGGGCCAGGCAGCCGGTTCGCCGTGGATGAGCCTGAGTCGTTTGTCGCTGTTGATGTCCGGACAGCGCCTGACACTCCCCGCCGAATAGCCCCCCTCTTAAAAACACCGCAAAACCAATGTGGGAGGGGGCTTGCCCCCGATAGCGGCGTGTCAGCCACTGCATCTTTAGCTGATCCACCACGATCGGGAGCAAGTCGAATCATCGCACCGCCCTTCCCACATTTTTGACTGCGTTTACAATTCATGGGCTTTACAGCAGCCTGGCTTCGGCAGATGATTTGCACCGCTGCATCCCACCTGAAGAGAGCATCAACCATGAGCAAAAAGCCATCCAAGCATGGCCCCAACAAGGCCAAATCCATCATCGCCCAGCCACTATTCCGCAGCCGTCAGGAACGCGCCGGCAAGGGCAAAGGCAGCTACCGCCGCGAAGCCTTCCAGTCTAATAGCTGGGAGGCTTCTTACTTTCTGGCTGCCTGAAGGCAAGCGCCCCTCCGGCATGATAAGGTCTGCACCTGATTTGTAATCCCTGGACCTGTGCATGCCCTCTAGTCTTTCCCGTCGTTGGCACCTTCGCCAATTGATCGCTGCCTCCAGCCTCATACTGCTCGTCGCCTGCGCGGAAAAGCCCACCGCCGCGGACGCTCAACCCCTGCCGACATTGCAGACCGCCCCCGTCGCAGCGCCCGCTGTCGTGGCCCCGCTGGCCGTGGACAATCTCGACATCCAGCCCACCCAGACCTTTGCCGAATGGCAGGCCGGTTTCCGCGAGCAAGCCTTGAAGGCCGGGATTACACCCGCCGTCTTCGATAATGCATTTGCCGGTGTTACCCCCGACATGGCGGTGATCCGCGCCGACCGCAGCCAGCCGGAGTTTTCCCGCCCGGTGTGGGAATACCTCGATGGCGCCCTGTCGCCGGTGCGCGTGCGTAACGGCCAGTCAATGCTGATCAAGTACGCCGATATCCTGCAAAGCATCGAGCAACGGTATGGCGTCGACCGCCAGGCACTGGTCTCGGTCTGGGGCATGGAAAGCAACTTCGGCCAGTTCCAAGGCAATAACTCGGTGATCCGCTCCTTGGCGACCCTGGCCTACGAAGGCCGTCGCCCGGCCTTTGCCCAGGCGCAATTGCTCGCCGCACTGCAGATCATCCAGCATGGCGATATCCAGGCCGACCAGATGAAAGGCTCCTGGGCCGGCGCCATGGGCCAGACCCAATTTATCCCGACCACCTACAATACCCACGCCGTGGACTTCGATGGCGACGGTCGCCGCGATATCTGGAACAGCCCGGCCGACGCCCTCGCCTCTACCGCTCACTACCTGCAAAGCTCCGGCTGGCAGAAAGGCCAACCGTGGGGCTTCGAGGTGCAACAACTGCCGGCGAACTTCGATTACGCCCTGGCCGACGGCGGTATACGCAAGACCGTGGCCGAATGGCTGAAACTGGGTATCCAGTTGCCACCGGGGGCCAGCATGCCGGCCAACGTTGGGCAACTGTCCGCCGCGCTGCTGCTGCCAGCCGGCTACCGTGGCCCGGCGTTCCTGGTGCTGGATAATTTCCGCGCGATCCTCAAGTACAACAACTCATCGTCCTACGCGTTGGCCGTGGGCCTGCTGTCGGAACGATTTGGTGGAGGCGGTGTGATCCGTGGGGATTGGCCGAAGGATGAGCTGCCGCTGAGCCGTTCACAGCGCATCGACCTGCAGACGGCGTTGAGCGCCAATGGTTATGACGCGGGCAACCCGGACGGAATTATCGGCGCGAACACGCGCAAGGCGATTCGGGCGGCGCAGCAATCGTTGGGCTGGCCAGCGGATGGGTATCCGACGGTGAAGTTGCTGGAGTCGTTGCAGAACCGTTAGATCTGCTTATGGCGACGACCACTATCGGGGGCAAGCCCTCGATAGCGGTTTAGCAAACGCCAATAGATTCAGGGCCGGACAACCACATCCTGCTCCAACACCACCCGCTGCTCCCCCGCATCCAACCGCACCAACGCGCCCATCGGCAGCGTCAGGTTCGGATCGCAATGCCCGCTGCGCCAGCCGGCCAGCACCGGTATGCACAACGGCTCGAACGTCTGCTTCAGCAGGCGCTCCAGCGCAACGTTATCCACCCCCGCCACATCCCCTACCAGCACACCGGCGACCTGAGCCAACTTGCCCGCCAGACGCAGGTGCGTCAGCAGACGGTCGATGCGGTAGATCGGCTCGTTGACGTCTTCGATAAACAGGATGATGCCCTCGGCATCGATTTCGTAGGGCGTCCCCATCACCGCCGCGATCATTGACAGGTTGCCCCCCAATAAGCGCCCACAGGCGATACCAGGCTCGATCGTAGTCAACGGGTAGGCCACCGGGTGCACCAACACACTGCCTGCGCCCAGCTGGCCTCGCAGCAGGTTGAACAGTGATGACTCGGTGGGGGGTTGCTTGCCGCCAAGCAAGTCGGCATTCAGCATCGGGCCGTGGAAGGTCACAAAGCCCGCATAGCGGCTGATCGCAAGGTGCAAAGCGGTGATGTCGCTGTAGCCCACAAAGGGTTTGGGGTTGGCGCGCAGCAGGTCGAAGTCCAGCGCGTCGAGCAGTCGCGGTGTGCCGTAACCACCACGCAAACAGAAGATAGCGTCGATTTCCGGATCGGCAAAAGCGGCGTGCAGGTCACGCAGACGTACTGCATCACTGCCGGCGAGGTAGCCGTCGCGTTCATAGACACCGGGGGAAATTCGCAGATCGTAGCCGCGCGTGCGCATCCATTGGCCAGCCTTTTCAACGTCCAGCACGGCAGGGCCGGCGGGAGCGATCAGGGCGATGGTGCCTTCAGAGCGAAGGGCTGGAACGGCTGCAGTCATACACAACTCTCCCTAACTAACGCGGAACGAAATGTGGGAGGGGGCTTGCCCCCGAAAGCGGTGGATCAGCCAGCACATGGAGTAACTGACATACCGCAATCGGGGGCAAGCCCCCTCCCACACTGGATCTCAACCCCTATCAGGAAACCAGGCTAGCCTTGACCAGCTTGGCTTGCTCATCGGCGTGGTACGAGGAACGTACCAGCGGGCCCGACGCGACGTTCTTGAAGCCCATCTTGTAGCCTTCCTCGGCGAACCAGGCGAAGGTGTCCGGGTGTACGAAGCGCTGTACCGGCAAGTGGCTGCGGGACGGTTGCAGGTACTGGCCCAGGGTCAGCATGTCGATGTCGTGTTCGCGCATGCGCTTCATGACTTCGATCACTTCTTCGTCGGTTTCGCCCAGGCCCAGCATCAAGCCGGATTTGGTCGGAATATGCGGCATCATCTGCTTGAACTTCTGCAGCAGAGTCAGCGACCACTGGTAGTCCGAACCCGGGCGCGCGGCCTTGTACAGGCGCGGCACGGTTTCCAGGTTGTGGTTGAACACATCTGGCGGCTCGGCGGCGGTGATTTCCAGCGCCACGTCCATACGGCCACGGTAGTCCGGGACCAGGGTTTCGAGCATCACGTTCGGTGACAGCTTGCGGATTTCGCGGATGCAGTCGGCGAAATGCTGGGCGCCGCCGTCGCGCAGGTCGTCACGGTCTACCGAGGTGATCACCACGTACTTGAGTTTCAGGTCGGCGATGGCGATGGCCAGGCTTTCCGGTTCGTTGACGTCCAGTGGCTTCGGCCGGCCGTGGCCGACGTCGCAGAACGGGCAACGACGGGTGCAGATGTCACCCATGATCATGAAGGTAGCGGTGCCGCCGGAGAAGCACTCGCCCAGGTTCGGGCACGATGCTTCTTCGCACACGCTGTGCAGCTTGTGCTTGCGCAGCAGGGCCTTGATCCGGTCGACTTCCGGCGAGACCGGAATACGCACGCGAATCCAGTCAGGCTTTTTCGGCAGTTCGGTCGTCGGGATGATCTTGACCGGGATGCGTGCAACCTTTTCGGCGCCGCGCAGCTTGACGCCGGCTTCCACCTTGGCACGCGGGGCCGGGGCCGGACGCTCGGTAACGTCCAGCGTCGGGATCATGGTTTGCACTGCATCAGTAGTCATAATCAGTCGATTCCGCCCGTGAGGGTCGTCTGCTCAGCATAGTCGAGGTGTTTGACGAGCTGCGCACGCAGCCGGGCACTTACCTCGGCAAATTTAATCGGTGTGGCGTGGTCGCTCAGTTGGGTCATCGCCAGCCCGGCATAACCGCACGGGTTGATGCGCCGGAACGGTGCCAGGTCCATGTCCACGTTCAGGGCCAGGCCATGAAAGGAACAACCGTGGCGAATCCGCAAACCGAGGGACGCGATTTTCGCGCCGTCCACATACACACCGGGTGCATCGGGCTTGGCCGCGGCGCTCACGCCATAACTGGCCAACAGCTCGATCAGGCAAGCCTCCATGCGGCTCACCAGGTCGCGCACGCCAAAACCCAGCTTGCGCACGTCCAGCAGCAGGTAAGCCACCAGTTGACCGGGCCCATGGTAAGTCACTTGCCCCCCTCGGTCGACCTGCACCACCGGAATATCCCCCGGCAGCAGCAGATGTTCGGCCTTGCCGGCCTGGCCCTGGGTGAACACCGGCGGGTGCTCCACCAGCCAGATTTCATCGGGCGCCGAAGTGCCGCGCTCATTCGTGAACCGCTGCATGGCGTGCCAGACGGGCTCGTAGTCCATCCGGCCGAGCTCGCGAAAGCCCAGGACCTGTGGCATCACAGCACCATGTGCACGAAGCCGGTGGCCCGCAGTTCGCTGTTGATGTCGTAGAGCTGGTCTTGACCGGTCGCAACGATGTGCAGCTGGATCGTGGTGTATTTACCGTTGGAGCTCAAACGCTCGTCCACCCGGTTGTCATTGATCGTCGCGTGTTTACGCACGATCTGAAGAATCGTGTCTTTGTTGCCTACACCGGTATCGCTGATCACCTTGACGGGATAATCCACGTTTGGGAATTCGATCTTTGGCGCCTTTACTTCTTTATCGGTCATGGCGTAACGGCCTCGTAAGCGTAAGCCGTGGCGACGGGCAAAGCCCCGTGTCGGATCAACACGGGGCTTTGCAGGTGCACACTTATCAGTTGAACAAGCTGTAGAAGAATAGACGGATGCTATCCCACACGCGGCGGAAGATACCACCTTCGTCGACGGCGTCCAGGGCGATCAGGTCGGCGCTGTGCACCACCTTGTCGTCCAGCTTCACTTCGACTTTACCGATCACATCACCCTTGGCGATTGGTGCAACCAGATGCGGGTTCATGGTCATGCTGGCAGCGAGCTTTTTCAGCTGGCCTTTAGGCATGGTCAGGGTCAGGTCTTCAGCCAGGCCAGCCTTGACTTGCGAGGTCGCGCCTTTCCAAACCGGCGCGGTCGCCAGTTCAGCACCCTTCTGGTAGAAGGTCTGGGTTTCGAAGAAGCGGAAGCCGTAGGTCAGCAGTTTTTGCGTCTCGGCGGCACGCGCCTGCTCGCTGTTGGTGCCGAAGACCACGGCGATCAGGCGCTGGCCGTCACGCACGGCGGACGACACCATGCAGTAGCCGGCTTCTTCAGTGTGGCCGGTCTTCAGACCGTCGACAGTCTTGTCGCGCCACAGCAGCAGGTTGCGGTTAGGCTGCTTGATGTTGTTCCAGAAGAATTCCTTCTGGGAGTAGATCGCGTAGTGCACCGGGTCGACACGAATGATCGCGCGCGCCAGGATCGCCATGTCATGTGCCGACGAGTAGTGCTCAGGGTTCGGCAGACCGGTCGGGTTCATGAAGTGGCTATTGGTCATGCCCAGGTCGGCCACGGTTTTGTTCATCATGTCGGCGAACGCGTCTTCGCTGCCGGCGATGTGCTCGGCCAGGGCGACGCTGGCGTCGTTACCGGACTGGATGATGATGCCGTGCAGCAGGTCGCTCACCGTTACTTGGGAGCCAACCTTGATGAACATGCGCGAACCGCCGGTACGCCAGGCGTTTTCGCTGACGGTCACCGGGTCGTTCTCGCCGATCTGGCCGCGACGGATTTCCAGGGTCGCGATGTAGGCAGTCATCAGTTTGGTCAGGCTGGCCGGCGGCAGGCGCTGGTCACCGTTGTTCTCGACCAGCACGTTGCCGCTGGCGGCATCCATGAGGACCCAGGCCTTGGCGGCCAGTTGCGGTGAAGCCGGCACCATTTCAACCGCCCAGGCGGCCGGGGTGATGATCAGCGAGATAAGCAGGCACGTGCGTTTGGCTAAGGTGGTGATGTTCATCCGTCTCTCGAAATTACTTATGGAAACTTGCCCTCGCGGGCAAAACTCATTCAGACAGCCCGTTGCCAGACTGTCACGTGTTCGGTTGCCCGCTCACCCCTTGCCCCTGGGTTTTATTGTTCAACGAGCCAACAACCAGGGTTCGGCCCCGCGCACGGGCCCGAACCATCTATCTTTTGGTACTTATTCGGCGGTGACCACACTGGGTTGCCCCAGGTTGGCCAGGCGCACGCTGTTCTGCACTTGCGCAACCTCGCTCGGCGAGCCGATCGGGCCCATGCGCACGCGGTGCAGCGTTTGCTGGTTACGCACGATGGAGCTGATGAACACCGGCGCGTTGACCATGCTGCTCAACTTGGACCTTAACAGTTCTGCCGCGTCCGGGTTGGCGAAAGCGCCCACTTGCAGGTATTGGCCGCCGGCGGTAGAAGCCCCCGGCGCGGCATGCGGCACGACGACAGTATCTGGGGCGTGCTGTGCCGGTGGTGGCGTCCACTGCTCGATCTTGCCGGCCGAAGCGGTCACCTGCGGTTGCGGCGTCTGCGGCTCATTGAGCATCAACGGTGCGGGCTTGCCACGCTGGGCCCAGTACTGCGCCGGGTCGATGCCTTCGACCTTGACCCGCGCGGTGCCGGTTTCGGCATAGCCGAGTTTCTTCGCGGCAGCGTAGGACAAGTCGATGATCCGGTCTGAATAGAATGGTCCACGATCGTTGACCCGCAGGATCACCGTACGGTTGTTGTCCAGGTTGGTCACGCGTACATAGCTGGGCAGCGGCAGCGTCTTGTGGGCCGCGCTCATGCCATACAGGTCATACACTTCGCCGTTGGCGGTGTTCTGGCCGTGAAACTTGGTGCCGTACCACGACGCCGTGCCCGACTGCACGTAGGTCTTGGAGTCCTGCAGCGGGAAGTAGGTCTTGCCCAGCACGGTATACGGGTTGGCCTTGTAGGCGCCGGTATGCAGGGTGGGCGTGGCATCCGGGATTTTCGACACGTCGACATCCCACCACGGCGCGCCATCTTTGTGCGCGCGGTTGATGTCCAGGCCCGGCTGGGAACGAATCGCGCTGCCGCCCGACTTCTGCGCCGGACCGCGACTGGTGGAGCAACTGACAACCAGCAAGGACAACGCGGTGAACGCCACCAGCTTGAGCGGTTTATTGAACAGCGATGCCCGCATTACTTGTTGCCCCGTGCTTGGACCAGCATGTCTGACAGCTGATGTACGGCCATGGCGTACATCACACTGCGGTTATAACGCGTGATTGCGTAGAAATTCTTCAGGCCCATCCAGTATTCCGGGCCGTTTTCGCCTTCCAGGCGGAAGGCCGTCACCGGCATGTCATCACGTGGCGCATTCTGACTCGACCAGCCCAGCGCCCGCAACTCCCCGACGGTCTTGACCGGTTCGATCCCCTGGGTCAAGCCTTCATCGGCCCGCTCCCCGCTGACCTCGGCGCGAACCACCACGGGTTCGCCCCCGACCCAGCCATGGCGCTTGAAGTAGCTGGCCACGCTGCCAATGGCGTCGTCCGGGTTGCTCCAGATATTGATATGCCCGTCGCCGTCAAAATCCACTGCGTAGGCGCGGAAACTGCTCGGCATGAATTGCGGCAGGCCCATGGCCCCGGCGTAGGACCCCTTGAGGGTCAGCGGGTCGACTTGCTCTTCGCGGGCCAGCAGCAGGAATTCGCGCAGTTCCTTGCGGAAGAACTCGGCGCGGGGCGGGTAATCGAAGCCCAGGGTCGACAAGGCGTCGATCACCCGGTAGCTGCCAGTATTGCGCCCGTAGAAGGTTTCAATGCCGATGATCGCCACGATGACCTGGGCCGGCACGCCATATTCCTGCTCGGCGCGGGCCAGCACGGCCTCATGCTGGCGCCAGAAGTCCACGCCGCGGGCCACGCGGGCGTCGGTGAGGAACATTGGGCGATAGTCCTTCCATTGCTTCACGCGTTCGGCGGGGCGGGAGATGGCGTCGAGGATCGCCTGCTTGCGCTGGGCTTCGCGGAACACGCCCATCAGCTGTTCACCGGCAAAACCGTAGTCGCGGGTCATTTCACCGACAAATTCGGCGACCTGGGGTGAGCCATCGTAGTCACCGGCCTGCGCCTCTTGCGTTGCCCCCAGCAGCCCAATCAGGCTCATCCAGGACGCATGCCGAGTCGCCCAGCCGCGCATTACTTGCATTGACATCTTCACCTTATTCAAACCTGAGCGATCCACTTGCGATGCGTATGAATCGACATCAAAACCCCAAACGCTGACAGCAATGTCACCAGCGAAGTTCCGCCGTAGCTAATAAACGGCAATGGCACCCCAACCACCGGCAGCAGGCCACTGACCATACCGATGTTGACGAAAACGTAAACAAAAAAAGTCATGGTCAGGCTGCCGGCAAGCAATTTGCCGAACAGTGTCTGCGCCTGGGCGGTAATCACCAGGCCGCGACCAATCAGCAACAGGTAGATCAGCAACAGGGCGCAAATGCCGACCAGGCCGAACTCCTCGCCCATCACCGCAATAATGAAGTCGGTGTGGCTCTCAGGCAAAAAGTCCAGGTGCGACTGCGTGCCCAGCAGCCAACCCTTGCCAAATACGCCGCCGGAACCGATGGCGGCTTTCGACTGGATAATGTTCCAGCCGGTGCCCAGCGGGTCGCTCTCGGGGTCGAGGAAGGTCAGGATCCGCTGCTTCTGGTAGTCGTGCATAAAGAAGAACCACATGGCCACAGCCACCGGGATGGCAGCCGCCAGCACGCTGAGGATCCAGCGCCAGCGCAACCCCCCCATAAACAGCACGAACGCACCGCCGGCCAGGATCAGCAGCGATGTGCCGAGGTCCGGCTGGCGCACGATCAGGACAAACGGCACGCCGATCAGGATCAGGCTGATCCCCACGTGCTTGAGCTGCGGCGGCAAGGTGCGCTTGGACAGGTACCAGGCGATAGTCGCCGGCATCAGGATCTTCATGAATTCCGACGGCTGGAAGCGAATCACCCCCGGAATGTTGATCCAGCGGGTCGCGCCCATGGCGTTGTGGCCCATCACGTCCACCACCACCAGCAGCAATACGCCAGCGACGTAGCCCAGCGGCACCCAGCGCGCCATGAAACGCGGCTCAAGCTGGGCGATCACCACCATCGACAACAGGCCCAGGCCGAACGAGGATGCCTGCTTGATCAGCAGGTCCCAGTTCTTGCCACTGGCCGAATACAGCACGAACAGGCTGCCGGCGGCCAGGGTCAGCAGCAGAATCAACAGCGGGCCATCAATGTGCATGCGTTGCAGCAACGTCGCGCGACGACGCATCACATCCTCGCTGGAGAGGATGCGATCAAAATTACTCTTCACTGGCCGTAACCTCGGTGCTTGAAGGGGGGCCGCCATATTCCGGCTTGAGCTTGCCGTCGTCGGCCAGTAACCAGGCATCCATGATCTGCCGCACCACAGGCGCGGCGACACCGGAGCCGGACTCACCGTTCTCGACCATCACCGCCACCACGATCTTCGGGTCGTCAGCCGGGGCAAAACCCACAAACAAGGCGTGGTCGCGGTGGCGCTCCTGGACCTTGGAGCGGTCATATTTCTCACCCTGCTTGATTGCCACGACCTGGGCGGTACCGCTCTTGCCGGCGATGCGGTATTGCGCACCGAGGGCCGCCTTGCGTGCGGTACCCCGGGCGCCGTGCATCACTTGCTGCATGCCGTGGTTGACCTTGGTCCAGTCGGACGGGTCGCGCAGCACGATATCCGGGATCGGGTTTTCATCCACCGGCTTCTCGCCTTCGATGGTCTTGGCCAGGTGCGGACGGTTCCAGATGCCTTTGTTGGCCACCAGCGCGGTGGCTTGGGCCAACTGCAAAGGCGTGGCCTGCATATAGCCCTGGCCGATACCGAGGATCAAGGTTTCGCCAGGGAACCACGCCTGGCGGCGGGTCGCGCGCTTCCATTCCCGCGACGGCATCAGGCCGGGGGACTCTTCAAACATGTCCAGGGAGACTTTCTGACCCAGGCCGAACTTGCCCATGTAGGCGGACAAGCGGTCGATCCCCAGCTTATGGGCCAGGTCGTAGAAATAGGTGTCGTTGGAGCGCATGATCGCGGTATCCAAATCGACATAGCCGTCACCGGTGCGGTTCCAGTTACGGTATTTGTGATCGTAGTTGGGCAGCATGTAGTAGCCGGGGTCGAACACGCGGCTCGACGCCGTCACCACGCCTGCATCCAGGCCGGCAATCGCCACCGCCGGTTTGATGGTCGAACCCGGTGGGTACAGGCCACGCAGCACACGGTTGAACAGTGGACGGTCAATGGAGTCACGCAGTTCGGCGTAGGCCTTGAAGCTGATGCCGGTCACAAACAGGTTGGGGTCGAAACTCGGCTGGCTGACCATGGCCAGCACTTCGCCCGTCCTCGGATCCAGTGCCACCACCGCACCGCGACGGCCGCCAAGCGCCATCTCGGCCGCCTCCTGCAACTTGATGTCCAGGCTCAGCACGATGTCCTTGCCCGGTACCGGATCGGTGCGCTTGAGCACCCGCAGCACGCGGCCGCGGGCGTTGGTCTCGACTTCTTCGTAACCCACCTGGCCGTGCAGCTCGGGCTCGTAGAAACGCTCGATGCCGGTCTTGCCGATATGGTGGGTGCCGCTGTAATTGACCGGATCGAGGCTTTTCAGCTCTTTCTCGTTGATCCGCCCCATGTAGCCGACGGAGTGGGCAAAGTGCGGCCCTTGCGGGTAATGCCGCACCAACTGCGCCACCACCTCCACACCCGGCAGGCGGAACTGGTTCACCGCGATGCGTGCAATCTGCTCTTCGGTCAGCTCGAACAGGATCGGCACCGGCTCGAACGGCCGACGCCCCTGCTTCATGCGCTTCTCAAAGATCACCCGGTCTTCCGGGGTCAGTTGCAGTACTTCGACGATAACGTCGAGGACCTGCTGCCAATCGCCGGAACGCTCGCGGGTCATGCTCAGGCTGAAGCTGGGCCGGTTATCCGCTACCACCACGCCATTGCGGTCGAAGATCAGGCCACGGGTCGGTGGAATCGGTTGCACATGCACCCGGTTGTTTTCCGACAATGTGGAGTGATAGTCGTACTGGATCACCTGCAGGAAATACAGGCGAGCGATCAGCACCCCAATCAGCGTCACCACCATGATCGCGCCAAACACCACGCGCGCGCGTACCAGACGTGCGTCTTTCTCGTGGTCCTTGATGCGGATCGGCTGGGTCATCGGGAGGGGCGCAGATTATTTGTGATAAGGGTGCCCGGACAGGACTGTCCAGGCGCGGTACAGCTGTTCACCGATCAGAATCCTTACCAACGGGTGCGGCAGCGTCAGCGCCGACAGCGACCAGCGCTGGTCCGCCCGCGCGCAGACTTCCGGCGCCAGCCCTTCGGGGCCACCGACCATGAAGTTGACGGTGCGCGAGTCCAGGCGCCAGCGATCCAGTTCCACCGCCAACTGCTCGGTGCTCCAGGGTTTGCCGTGCACTTCGAGGGTGACGATGCGCTCGTTGGGGCCGACCTTGGCCAGCATGGCTTCGCCTTCCTGACGGATAAAGCGCGCCACGTCGGCATTCTTGCCCCGGGTATTGAGCGGTATTTCCACCAGTTCCAGCGACAGCTCGGCGGGCAGACGCTTGGCATACTCGTGCCAGCCTTCCTCCACCCACTTGGGCATGCGTGAACCGACAGCAATCAGACGCAGGCGCACAGCCGTTCCTTATTCCTGGTCTTTGTTGAGCTTGTCGAAGTGCGCGTGGCCCACTTCCGGGCTGTGGTGCTTGCCATCAGCGGCGCGGCTCTGCTCGGCGCCTTTCCACAGACGCTCCAGGTCGTAGAACTGACGGGCGTTGGACGTCATCATGTGAACAATCACGTCGTCCATGTCCAGCAGCACCCAGTCGCTGTCGCCCTTGCCTTCTTCACCCAGCGGCTTGACGCCTTGGGCCTTCACGGCTTCGCGAACCTTGTCGAGCATCGCGCCGATCTGGCGGTTGGAGGTACCCGTGGCGATGATCATGAAGTCGGTGATGCTCTGCTTGTCGCGCACGTCCAGGACCTGGATGTCCTGGGCCTTCACGTCTTCCAGGGCGGCAACGGCGACTTTTACCAGTTCTTCGCCAGCCAGCTCCGGGCCAACATGGGCTTCAACCGGCAGCGGCGCGCTTTTGAACGTGCCTTTGCGTTTTACTTTGCTTACGTCTTTGTTCGTCATAAAAAACTCGTTTTGCTCGTATGTTCGGGCGCTTGCTGCACGACTGTTCGTGCGTTCAAGCGCGCCTTTTCAGTTCGACGCACGGTAAAGCCCGTGCGCATCGATGTAGGCCAGGACCGCGTCAGGCACCAGGAAACGTACCGACTTCCCGCTGGCCAGCAGTTGACGGATCTGGGTGGCAGACACCGCAAGCGGGGTCTGCCAGACGAATGCAATATTCCCGTTCGGCCCGGTCAGGGCCAAGGGGTCACTTACCGACCGCGCGGCCAGCAGGTTGCGCAAGGCATCCGGCGGTTCGCTGTCGGCATCCGGGCGTTGCAGCACCAGGATGTGGCAATGCTGGAGGAGTTCCTCCCAACGATGCCAAGAGGGCAGGCCGCAAAATGCGTCCCAGCCCAAAAGCAGAAACAACTGGTCATCTGCCGCCAGTTCAGCGCGCATCAGTTCCAGAGTGTCGACAGTGTAGGACGGTTTATCGCGCTTGAGCTCACGATCGTCCACCACCAGCGGCGGTATACCGGCAACGGCCAGGCGTACCATCTCCAGGCGTTGCTGCGCAGACACCTGCGGCGTGTCGCGATGCGGCGGCCGGGCATTGGGCGCCAGGCGCAGCTCATCCAGCGCGAGGGCATCCGCGACTTCCAGGGCGCTGCGCAAATGGCCGATGTGTACGGGGTCGAAGGTACCGCCGAGCAGCCCGATGCGTTTAGCCATCAAGTGCGCACATGACCGTCGCCGAACACTACGTACTTCTCGCTGGTCAGGCCTTCCAGGCCAACCGGGCCGCGTGCGTGGAGCTTATCGGTGGAAATACCGATCTCAGCCCCCAGGCCATACTCGAAGCCGTCGGCAAAACGCGTCGAGGCGTTGACCATCACCGAAGCGGAATCCACTTCGTTGAGGAAACGCCGGGCATCGCTGAAATGCTCGGTAACAATGGCGTCGGTATGCTTGGAGCCGTATTGGTTGATGTGTTCGATGGCCTGGTCCAGGTCGTCAACGATGCGGATCGACAGGATCGGTGCCGTGTACTCGGTGTACCAGTCTTGTTCAGTCGCTTCGATCACGTCGCTGCCGAGCAGCGCACGGGTACGCTCGCAGCCGCGCAGTTCCACGCCCTTGTCACGGTAGATGGCAGCCAGTGGCGGTAGCACGCGCTCGGCAATGCCGGCGTGCACCAGCAGGGTTTCCATGGTGTTGCACGGGGCGTAGCGGTGGGTCTTGGCGTTATCGGCGATGCGGATTGCCTTGTCGATATCGGCGGCAACGTCGATGAACACGTGGCACACGCCATCCAGGTGCTTGATGACCGGCACCTTGGCATCGCGGCTGACGCGCTCGATCAGGCTCTTGCCACCGCGCGGCACGATCACGTCGACGAATTCCGGCATGGTGATCAGCGCGCCAACCGCTGCGCGGTCGGTGGTTTCCACCACTTGCACCACTTCGGCCGGCAGTTCGGCCACGGCCAGGCCCTGCTGGATGCAGGCTGCGATGGCGCGGTTGGAATGGATCGCCTCGGAACCGCCACGCAGGATGGTGGCATTGCCAGACTTGAGGCACAGGCTCGCGGCGTCGATGGTCACGTTCGGGCGCGACTCATAGATGATGCCGATCACGCCCAGGGGCACGCGCATCTTGCCGACCTGGATGCCGGACGGCAGGTAACGCATATCACGGATTTCACCGATGGGATCAGGCAGCTTGGCCACCTGACGCAAGCCTTCGATCATGTCGTCGATACGCGCCGGGGTCAGTGCCAGGCGATCCAGCAGGGCCGGCTCCAGGCCATTGGCGCGGCCGTTGGCCAGGTCCAGTTCGTTGGCGACGGTCAGCTCGGAGCGCGAGGCATCCAGAGCATCGGCGGCGGCCAGCAGGGCACGGTTCTTCTGCGCGGTGCTCGCACGGGCGATCAACCGCGAGGCCTGACGGGCAGCGCGACCCAGGCGGGTCATGTAGTCAAGAACGGACTCAGTCATGGTCAGGGAGTCTTGGCAAAGAGGAAAGCGGCAGATTATAGCTGTGACGCCGCCCGACTGACAGCGGTGTGGGGCGGATGGTCGAAATGAACTGTAAAAACCTGGGGTTCAGCCGTAATTAAGGTGGGAGTTGTTATTATTCCGTCACATTTAGCCGTAATAACCCTGAACGCCATGTCCAGTTTTACCCCCCAACTCCCCGCCAGCGCCCTGCCCGACGGCTTCTTCGACCGCGATGCACAACTGCTTGCACGGGAATTGCTCGGAAAAATCATTCGCCACCGCGTCGGCGATATCTGGCTTTCAGCGCGAATTATTGAAACCGAAGCGTATTACGTGGCCGAAAAAGGCAGCCACGCCTCCCTCGGCTACACAGAAAAGCGTAAGGCTTTGTTTCTGGATGGCGGGCATATCTACATGTACTACGCCCGTGGCGGTGATTCGCTGAACTTCAGCGCCCAGGGGCCGGGCAATGCCGTGCTGATCAAGTCGGCCTATCCCTGGATTGACGAACTCTCAGGTCCCGCCAGCCTGGCGCAGATGCTGTTGAACAACCCGAATGCCGACGGCAGCCCCCGCCCCTCGCAGAAGCTTTGCGCGGGCCAGACCTTGTTGTGCAAGGCGCTGGGTTTGAAAGTCCCGATGTGGGATGCCAAGCGCTTCGATCAGGAACAGCTCTATGTAGAAGACATAGGCCAGGTGCCGACGCAGATTATCCAGACCACCCGCCTGGGCATTCCCAGCGGCCGCGATGAACACCTGATGTATCGCTTCGTCGATGCCGGCTATGCGCCCTACTGCACACGGAACCCGCTGCGTCGCGGCCAGGTCGAAGGCCGCGACTACTTTCTGGTTTGAACACTATCGCCGCAGCACAGCGGTGGGTCAGCGACACACCTGCGGCCTGTTACACCATTATCGGGAGCAAGCCCCCTCCCACATTAAATCTTCAGCGTTTCGCGTTATGTATGACATAGAGGGAGTGACGTTTTATGGGCCAATGGCTCGATAGCATTACCGGCTGGCTGACCCTGAACCCGCAATGGCTGGCGGCGGCGGTGCTTATCGTGGCGTGCGTGGAATGCCTGGCCATTGCCGGGCTGATCGTGCCGGGCACCGTGTTGTTGTTTGCCATTGCGGTGCTGGCCGGCAGCGGGGCGCTGTCGTTGAGTGAAACCTTGCTGATGGGCTTCCTCGGCGGACTATTGGGCGATGGGGTTTCCTACTACCTGGGGCGGCATTTCCATCAGAACATTCGCCGTCTACCCGGCCTGCGCCATCATCCGGAATGGATGAACGGTGCCGAGACCTACTTCCACAAGTACGGCATCGCCAGCCTGTTAGTCGGCCGTTTCATCGGCCCGCTGCGGCCGATGCTGCCAATGGTCGCCGGCATGTGCGACATGCCGTTCCCACGTTTCGCCGCCGTGAGCATTCTGGCGGCGGCGGGTTGGTCGGTGGCCTACCTGATACCCGGCTGGGCGACCGGTGCCGCGTTCCGCCTACCCTTGCCGGAAGGGTTCTGGCCAGAGGCGGGCGTGGTCACGGCCTGCCTGGCGGTATTGATCGGGCTGTGCCTGAACAGCAGCCTGCGAGGCCATCGTCGTGCAACCTTGTGGATTGGGTGTGCCAGCCTGACGTTGTTGATCGCGCTGTTCATCGGCTACCCCCACCTCAACGATTTCGACCAGGGCCTGAGCGCACTGGTGCAGGAGCACCGCAGCCCATGGCTGGACGAGGTGATGGTGCGCATCACCCAACTGGGTGAGTTCAAGAAGATGTTCGTCGCCAGCGCCGTGTTCACCGGCCTGCTGTTACTGGCGCGACAATGGCGGCATGCGGTGTTTGTCGGTGTCACGCTGGCAGGGGCGGCGTTGATCAACACCGCGACCAAGCTGTTTTTTGCCCGTGGCCGACCGGAAATCCTCACCGACCCCCTGACCAGCTTCAGCATGCCCAGCGGCCATGCCTCTGGTGCGTTCGCGTTCTTCCTGGCGCTGGCGGTATTGGCCGGTCGCGGGCAACCCACGCGGATGCGCCTGACCTGGATGCTGCTGGGGTGTATCCCCGCCGCCTTCATTGCGCTGTCACGGGTCTATTTGGGCGCCCATTGGCCCACCGACATCCTGGCCGGTACGTTGCTGGCGATGACGGTGTGCGCCTTCAGCCTGAACGCCAGCCAGTACCGCAGCCCATTGCCGGCCATGCCCCAAAAAACCTGGTGGCTGCTGCTGCCGGCGCTGGTGGCGGTGCTGAGTTTTATCGCGCTTGCCGGCATGTCCCATGCGCTGCTGCGCTATGCCTATTGAGTGAATAGCTCGCCCTGCAACTCGTCGAGCAGCATCTGGATCGCATCCAGCCGCTGCTGTGGGTCGTCGAGTTGCAGAAGGTCGATCTTGTCGGCCTCGGTGAACGGCAGCAGATACGCCAGCTGATTGCCCAGCGCCTGCTGGCCATCGGCGTGGGTGCCCATGTCCAGCGAGGCGACCATCGGGTGTTCGGCCAGGGCCTGGAGCAAGGCCAGCAGGTCGGCGTCCTCTTCTTCCAGCGCCTGGTCCGGCAGTTCTTCCAGCCATTGCACCTCGGCCACCAGCAACTGGTCCTTCTGCACCCCGGAGTCACGCACACGGAAACGGCGACCGCCTTCGACACGAATCCCCAGCAGGCCGTTATCCTGCTGCTTGAAGTCGCGGATCAGCGCTTCACAGCCGATCAGCGCGTAGCCATCCGGGGCCATGCCGACTTCCTGGCCGTCGAGGATGCACACCACGCCGAAGCTTTCGCCCTTTTTCATACAACGGCTGATCATGTCCAGATAGCGCGCCTCGAACAGTTGCAAGTCGAGGGTGCAGCCGGGGAACAGCACGGTATTGAGCGGGAACAGCGCCAGACTCATAAAGGTTTCCTTAAACCCGGTTTAAACAATTACCGACACCGCCAACGGCAGGAACACCGCCGTGGCCACGCCCATCAGACTCATGGCGAGCGCCGCAAAGGCGCCGCACTCTTCGCTTTCCTGCAAGGCCACCGAGGTGCCGACCGCATGCGCGGTCATGCCCAGGGCCATGCCGCGTGCCTCGGGGCTGTGTACGCCCAGTCGCGACAGGTATGCCGGACCGATCATCGCACCGATGACCCCGGTGATCAGCACAAACACTGCGGCCAATGCGGCGACACCGCCGATCTGCTCAGCCACCAGCATGGCGATCGGCGAAGTCACCGATTTGGGCGCCATGGTCATCAGCATCATGTGTTCGGCACCAAACCACCAGCCCAGCAGCACACATAGGCCAGTGGCCAATACGCCACCTATCACCAGCGTAGTAAAAATCGGCCAGAACAACTGCCGAATCCGCCGCAGGTTCAAATAGAGCGGCACTGCCAGGGCCACCGTCGCAGGGCCGAGCAGGATGCCCATGATCTCGGTGCTCTTGCGGTATTCGGCGTAGCTCAGGCCGCAACTGAGCAACACGCCAATCACCAGCAGCATGGAGACCAGCACCGGTTGCAGGAAAATCCAGCGAGTTTTCTCAAAGCCCGCCAGCACCAGTTGATAGGCGCCGAGGGTGATACCGATGCCGAACAGAGGGTGATGAATCACCGCCGCCCACGCGCCCTGCCAGTCGAAGGTCATTGTTCCTCCTCCTGTTGCGCCTGGCGCTTGACCAGCTTTTGCATCAGCACGCCGACAAACCCCATGGCGATCACCAGCGACAGCACCAGTGCGCCGACAATGGCCCAGAAGTCCGCGGCGATGTCCTTGGCATACACCATCACCCCCACCGCCGGCGGCACCAGCAGCAACGGCAGGTAACGCAACAGGCTGCTGGCCGCCAGGCTCAACGGTTCACCGACTTCGCCGCGCCATACCAGGTAGCCCAGCATCAGCAACAGGCCAATGATCGGCCCCGGCAGTACCGGCACCAGCAAATGATTGATCGCGGTGCCGATCAATTGAAACAGCACCAGCCATGTCAGACCGCGTAACAGCATCCGTTCTCCCCCCCTCAAGGCTCGCCCGCATTATAAGCATGCCCGCTCTATGCTCCGGCATTCGCCATAAGCATGGTGGGTTGACCGGGCGGGTAGCCCATGATGATCTACATTGGTTCTCTGTAACCCCAAAAAAACAGCAACTGCCTCCCTCAGGAGCGAGATTGCTCGCGAAAAACTCGAGTGCGCCGCGCCGAACCAGAAAAGCCGGCGTTATCGTTAACGACCTTCGTGAGCAAGCTCGCGCCTGCAGCGGAGGGACAAACCGATGAACCAAGGAGAGACGCAATGCCCTATGTACCCGTAGCGCAGCTCAAAGATTATGTCGGCAAGGAACTGGGACGTTCCGAATGGCTCACCATCGACCAGGCCCGAATCAACCTGTTCGCCGAAGCCACTGGCGACCATCAGTTCATCCACATCGACCCGGTCAAGGCCGCGCAAACGCCGTTCGGCAGCACCATCGCCCACGGGTTCCTGTCGCTGTCGCTGATGCCCAAGCTGTTGGAAGACATCCTGATCATGCCAGAGGGCCTGAAGATGGCGGTCAACTATGGCCTGGACAGCGTGCGCTTTATCCAGCCAGTGAAGGTCAACTCCAAGGTGCGCCTGAACGTCACCCTCACGGACGTCACCGAGAAAAAACCGGGCCAATGGCTGTTCAAGGCCACCGCCACCCTGGAAATCGAAGGCCAGGAAAAACCCGCTTACATCGCCGAGTCGTTGTCGCTCTGCTTCGTGTAAGCCCTTCCCTGTGGTGAGGCACTGAAACTCGCCACAGGGTATGTAAATTTATGTAAGAAACTCGCAGCTACGGCATACTCGGCGCTCAATTATCCGGATCCCGCTATGCGCCCACTTGCTCCCCTTGCCCTTGCCCTGTTGCTCACCGCTTGCGGAGACGGCGAATCGCTGTTGCCGCCCGATGCGCGCCTGCCCGACGGCGGCCGCTACCGGGGTGATGTGGTCAATGGCTTGCTGCAAGGCCAGGGCCGCGTGGACTACCCCAACGGCAGCTGGTACGCCGGCCAGTTCGACCAAGGCCAGTGGCACGGCCAGGGCGAATGGCACGGCAGCAACGGCGAAGTCTATAAAGGCCAGTTCAAGCAAGGCCTGTTCGATGGCCAGGGCAGCTTGAGCACGGCGGGCAGCCACTATGTGGGCGGCTTCAAGAACGGTCGACGCAACGGCGAAGGCACCCTCAAAGAGGGGCAAATGACCTATCGCGGCGAATTCAAGGACGACCAGTACTCCGGCCTCGGTCGCCTGGAGCTGGCCGACGGCAGCCAATACCAGGGCCAGTTCGCCCACGGCAAACCAAATGGCGAAGGCCAGCGCAACGACGACAGCGGCAATCAGTTCAGCGGCCACTTCGTCGATGGCCAACTGGAAGGCAACGGCACGTTCAACAGCGCTGACGGCGACATTTATGTCGGCCAGTTCAAGCAGAACCAGCTCAATGGCAAGGGCCGTTATGAAAACGCCGACGGCGACGTGTGGATCGGCCAGTTCAAGGAAGGCGCCCTGAGCGGCAAGGGCGAATTGATTGGTGTGGACGGTAGCCATTATGTCGGCGAGTTCGCCGACTGGCGCTTCAGCGGCGAAGGCCGCCTGAACCTGACCGATGGCAGCTTCTATATCGGCGGCTTCGACAGCGACAACTACCAGGGGCGTGGCACCCTGGTGCTCGCCGACGGCACCGTGCAGGCCGGCACCTGGGTCAATGGCATGCGCGTGCGGGATGCCGACGGCAAGTTGCTACCCGACCCGCTGGAAATTGGCGTGCTCGCCCAGGGCCGCTTGCTCGAAGCCGCCCTCGCCGCCGTACCCGCCTCCACCCCGGCCGTGGAGCTGTACACCCTGGCCGTGGCCGGTGACGGTAAACAAAGCGTGTTCCTGCGCGAAGCGGACTACGTCAGCAATATGCTCGCCACCCGCTTCGGTGCCCGGGGGCAGATCCGCCTGGTCAACCACCGCGACCATATTGCCGACCGCCCCCTGGCCACCCGCGAAAGCCTGCGCCGCGCGGTGCAGACCCTCGCCGAACGCAGCGGGCCGGAAGACCTGGTGTTTATCTACCTGACAAGCCACGGCACCCACGAACATGAACTGGTGCTGGACCAGCCGCGCATGGAGCTGGCCGACCTGCCTGCCGATGAGCTGGCCGCCGTGCTCGCGCCGCTGAAGAACCGCGACAAGATCATCGTGATCTCCGCCTGCTACTCCGGCGGTTTCATCCCGGCACTGAAAGACGAACACACCCTGATCATGACCGCCTCCCGCGCCGACCGTGTGTCGTTCGGGTGCTCCGAGGAAGCCGATTTCACCTACTTCGGCGACGCCCTCTTCGCCCAGGCCTTCAACCAGACCGACGATTTGCAGCAAGCTTTCAAACTGGCGCAACTGCACGTGAGCGAACGCGAACAGGCGGACAACTTCGAGCCTTCCGAACCGCAGATGTGGGCCCCCAAAGGCGTGATCGCCCATTGGCAATTATTACGCAAACAGCAGGCACGAAAGGCGCTCGAAAGCGTCTCAATGAATAGCAAGGAAGCCAAAGGCAACTAAGCTGAACTGTGTAACAAGGGGGGAAAACACCATGTACCTGACACCTCAGCATATCCTGCTCGCGGGCGCCTCCGGGCTTACCGGCGAGCACCTGCTTGACCGCCTGCTCAACGAACCCACCGTAACCCGCGTGCTGGCGCCCAGCCGCAAACCGCTGGCTGAACACCCGCGCCTGGAAAACCCGGTAGGCGACCCGGCGGTGCTCCTGCCGCAACTGAGCGGCCAGGTGGATATTGCCTTCTGCTGCCTGGGCACCACCATCAAGAAAGCCGGATCGGAAGAGGCCTTCCGTGCCGTTGACCTGGATATGGTCGTGGCCTTCGCCAAGCGCGCCCGGGAAATGGGCGCGCGGCACTTGATCGTGATCAGTGCGATTGGCGCCGACCCGAAATCCTCGGTGTTCTACAACCGGGTCAAAGGGGAAATGGAACAGGCACTCAAGGCCCAGGACTGGCCGCAACTGACCATCGTGCGGCCTTCGCTGCTACTGGGGGAACGTGTTGAGCCGCGCCTGGCCGAGCAATTGGCCGGGCCGTTGTCACGCCTGATTCCAGGCAAGTACCACGGCATTGAAGTGTGCGAACTGGCCCGCGCCATGTGGCGCCTGGCGCTGGAAGAGCAGGACGGCGTGCGGGTGGTGGAGTCGGATGAGTTGCGCAAGCTCGGTAAATAAAGCCGGACACACAGCAAAATGTGGGAGGGGGCAAGCCCAAGCCCCAAACAGACGCCGGATAGATTTAAGCAAGCCAACCACATCGCCCGTTAATCAGTATTGCAAAAATGGGGGGACCATAGATTTTTTACGCCTGGTAAACCCGCTTAAAGCCTTCGCGGATTTTGTCTTCCGGCAACTCATCGGCAATAAACACAATCACACTCTCCCGCGCCTCACCCTCGGCCCATTCGGTGTCCCAATCGAACCCGTAGAGCTTGAGCACGCCCTGGAACACCATGCGCCGATCCTCCCCGGCGATGTTGAGCACGCCCTTGTAGCGCAGCAGTTGCTTGCCATGGTCTTCCAGCAGTTCGTTCATGAACTCACTGAGGCGGTCGATATCCAGCGGCTGGTCAGTGCGCAGTACCAGGCTGGAAATACGGTCGCTGGACGGCGCCTTGCTCACCGGGCGCAAGCTCATGCCGGCGTTAAGGTTGAAGCCGCGCACATCGAGCAGTTCGGCTAACTCAATCTTGCCGTGCTCGACCACACGGATCGGCGCGCGGCGGTTGATGCGTGTGAGGCGTTCACTGAGAGCCTCGAAGGTGGCGTCGTCCACCAGGTCACGCTTGCTCACCAGCAGGCGGTCGGCGAAACCGATCTGCGCCTGGGCGATGGTCTGGGTCAGGTGGTGCTCGGCGTGGGCCGCGTCGACGAGGGTGATGATGCCGTCAAGGATGTAGCGCTCGCGCAGTTCCTCATCGATGAAAAAGGTTTGGGCCACCGGCGCAGGGTCGGCAAGGCCGGTGCACTCGATCACCAGGCGGTCGAAGGCGATCTCGCCGCTGTCCAGGCGTTCGAGCAGCAGGTAGAGGGCCTTGGTCAGGTCGGTGTGGATAGTGCAGCACACGCAGCCGTTGGACAGGGTCATGACTTGCACCGGTTCTTCGCCCAACAGCTGGGTGTCGATACCGGCATCGCTGAATTCATTTTCGATCACGGCGATTTTCAAGCCGTGCTCGGCCTTGAGCAGGTGGCGCAGCAAGGTGGTCTTGCCGGCGCCGAGGAAGCCGCTGAGGACGGTCACTGGAATGGGAGAGGACAAAAAATTCTCCTTGAAGGAACACTGAAACAAATGTGGGAGGGGGCTCCCCCCCGATAGCAGTGTGTCAGGCACTTATCTGTCACTGACGCACCACTATCGGGGGCAAGCCCCCTCCCACAGGAGAGTTACGTTAAATCAACAGCACTTGGGCCCACCCTTGCCACCGTAACGGGCTTCCTGGCGCTCTCGGAAGAACGCCTTGTAGTCCATCATCGGTTTGTCCGGGTGTTTGGTTTGCATATGCTCGACGTAGGTGTCGTAGTCGGGCATGCCGACCATCAGGCGCGCGGCCTGACCGAGGTATTTACCGAGGCGACTGATGTCATTGAACATGGCTGCAATCCTCGATCAAGCGTCCGGTACAGCCTGGAACGGGGCTTCTTTATCCGTACGTTCTTTGTTGCCCCAGGCGGCGACACCGACCTTGAGCGCATAGAACAGGATGCTGAACACCACGAACAGGAACAGCGCCGTCAGCGTTGCGTTGGTGTAGGCGTTCCAGATCACGTGTTGCATCTGGTCGATGCTCTTGGCCGGGGCCAGGATCTGGCCGTTGGCCAGGGCATCGCTGTATTTCTTCGCCAGCGACAGGAAGCCGATCGCCGGGTTGGCGTCGAACAGCTTGATGAAGCCTGCGGTGGTGGTGCAGATCAGCAGCCAGACAGCCGGCAGCATGGTCACCCAGATGTAGCGTTGGCGTTTCATTTTGATCAGCACAACGGTCGCCAGCATCAGCGCGATACCCGCCAGCATCTGGTTGGAGATACCAAACAGCGGCCACAAGGTGTTGATCCCGCCCAGTGGGTCGATCACGCCTTGGTACAGCAGGTAGCCCCACATGGCCACGCAACCGGCAGTCGCGATCAGGTTGGCGGTCCACGATTCGGTGCGTTTGAGCGCCGGTACGAAGGAGCCCAGCAAGTCTTGCAGCATGAAGCGCCCGGCACGGGTGCCGGCGTCGACAGCAGTCAGGATGAACAGCGCTTCGAACAGGATCGCAAAGTGGTACCAGAACGCCATGGTGTTTTCACCTGGCAGCACACTGTGCAGGATCTGTGCGATCCCCACCGCGAGAGTCGGCGCACCACCGGCACGGGCCAGGATGGTGGTTTCACCGATGTCATGGGCGACGGCCGACAACGCCTCGGGGGTAATTGCAAAGCCCCAGCTGCTGACGGTTTGCGCCACGGTGACCACGTCGGTGCCGACAATCGCCGCCGGGCTGTTCATGGCGAAATACACGCCAGGCTCGATCACCGAAGCGGCAACCATCGCCATGATGGCCACGAACGACTCCATCAACATGCCGCCATAACCGATGTAGCGGGCGTGGCTTTCACTGGCAAGCAGCTTGGGCGTAGTGCCCGAGGAGATCAGCGCGTGGAAGCCGGAAACCGCACCGCAGGCAATGGTGATGAACAGGAACGGGAACAGGCCGCCCTTCCATACCGGGCCGGTGCCATCGATGAACTGGGTCAGCGCGGGCATTTTCAGGTCGGGCATGGTCACCAGGATGCCGATCGCCAGGGCGATGATGGTGCCGATTTTCAGGAAGGTGGAGAGGTAGTCACGTGGCGCCAGGATCAGCCACACCGGCAGTACCGCGGCGACGAAACCGTAGCCGATCAGCATCCAGGTGATCTGGATCCCGGTGAAGGTGAAGGCCTTGGCCCAGACCGGGTCAGCGGCAATCTGCCCGCCCAGCCAGATCGAACCCAGCAGCAGCAACACGCCGAGGATCGAAATTTCACCGATGCGGCCCGGGCGGATGTAGCGCATGTAGATGCCCATGAACATCGCGATCGGGATGGTCGCCATCACCGTGAAGATACCCCACGGGCTCTCGGCCAGGGCCTTGACCACGATCAGCGCCAGCACCGCGAGGATGATGATCATGATCAGGAAGCAGCCGAACAGCGCGATGGTCCCGGGAATGCGGCCCATCTCTTCGCGAACCATATCTCCCAGGGAACGGCCGTTGCGACGGGTGGACAGGAACAGGACCATGAAGTCCTGCACCGCACCGGCCAGCACCACACCGGCAATCAGCCACAAGGTGCCAGGCAGGTAGCCCATTTGCGCCGCCAATACCGGACCGACCAACGGGCCTGCACCGGCAATCGCCGCAAAGTGGTGACCGAAAAGGATGTGTTTGTTGGTCGGCACATAGTCCAGACCGTCGTTGTTGACCACTGCGGGGGTGGCCCGCCGAGGATCGAGCTGCATCACATTGTTAGCGATGAACAGACTGTAGTAACGGTAAGCAACCAGATAAATGGCCACAGCGGCGACCACGATCCACAAGGCGTTTATCGCCTCGCCGCGGCGCAAGGCCACTACGCCCAGGGCGCACGCTCCTACGATTGCCAGCACCAGCCAGGGTAAGTGGCGTAGCAGGCTATTATTATTTTTCATTTTTATATTCCAGCCAGGGTGGACAGAAAGGACAGCCACCCGGAGTTTAGCGCTACTGGCCTTAAAGGCCACCCCCCTACGTTGGTCTAGAGCCTTCCCAAGGCAAAAAAGCAGAAAAAACAGCCCAGTGATGGCGTACGGCTACAATCCTTCTATCCACAGAGGGTTTCACCATGACCGAGCAAGCGTCTGATCGCCGCCGTTTTCGCCGGATCGCCTTTGATGCCAAGACCAAACTTCAGCAAAACGGCCATGAATGGCCGGTGCAATTGGTGGATTTGTCGCTAAAGGGCCTGTTGGCGCAACGGCCTGAAGATTGGAAGGGAAATATAAAGCTGCCGTTCACCGTCGACATACGCCTGGATCCCGAGGCTCATATAAAGATGCAAGTAGAACTGACCCACGAAGCAAAAGGCCAACTGGGATTTGTGTGCACAAACATCGACCTGGACTCGATCAAACACTTGCGGAGGCTGATCGAGCTGAACCTGGGCGACCAGGAAGAACTTGAGCGGGAGCTGGGCGCGTTGCTGGAAGTGTGATGGCTCAGGGAAACGCCGTACGTGCGGGAAATGCGCTTTCCATGTCCCAGTAGCCCTTTTTCTGACTTGAGGCGCCGTGCCACTGTCCGTCAACAAACCGATAAGTCTGATAACGCGTGGCAAAGTCATCCTCACCGTCGCCATCCATGAAGGACGACACCTGCAGCAGCTCATCCGCGCCGCCACTGGCTGGCGTCGCTATCATCCACGCAGCCTTGCCCGTCTGTGCCAGGGTCAACGCCTGGGCTTTGCCGTCGGTGCCCTGGTAACTCAGCGGTTTGAGTTGCTGTTTGTCAGGCAGCAACAGTTGCGTGGCAGGCCCGCTGTAACTGCCCATGGGGGCGGTCTGATCGATGGTCAAAAAATACACAGGTTCGGGCAGCCCTTTGAGCGGGGCTTTCTCGACCTGGGCCAACGGGTAGCCGAGGTCTTCGTGAGCTATCACCTCGCCAGAGGCTGATACCAACCGCACCTGGGCTTCGCGCAGCGGGCTGTCGACCAAATCGCCAGGCTCGTCGAACGAGTCTTCATCCAACCCATTGCCCCAACTGTCGCTGTGCAGTTGGGCGCTGATGCGCTGGTCTTCCAGCACCTGCAGCACACTGCCGTCGGGTGTCACCAGCTTCTGCGCCAGCCGATAACCGGCTGGCAGCTCAGCCCACGCCATGGCGGACGAGCCGGCCAAAGCGATAAACAGGGCGAGCGCGCCCCAGCGATTCGATCGTCGCATGGCGTCCATCCCTGAGTTATTCGAAAAGTGCATCCAATGCCTGTTCCAGGCGCGTTACCCCGATCACCTGCAACCCTGGCGGCGCTTCCTTTGGCGCATTGCCCTTCGGCACAATCGCGCGTTTGAAGCCGTGCTTGGCGGCTTCCTTGAGGCGCTCCTGGCCACTGGGCACCGGGCGCACTTCGCCCGACAGGCCGACTTCGCCAAACACCAGCAAGTCATGGGGCAGCGGCCGGTTGCGCAGGCTGGACATCACCGCCGCCATCAACGCCAGGTCGGATGCGGTTTCCAGCACCTTGACCCCGCCCACCACGTTGAGGAACACGTCCTGGTCATGGGTCGGAATGCCACCATGGCGGTGCAATACCGCCAGCAACATCGCCAGGCGGTTCTGATCCAGGCCCAGGGTGACTCGACGCGGGTTGGCCAAATGGCTGTCATCCACCAGCGCCTGGACTTCCACCAGCATCGGCCGAGTGCCTTCCCACGTCGCCATCACCACACTGCCGGGGACTTCTTCCTGGGCACGGGTGAGAAAAATCGCCGATGGATTGGAGACTTCTTTCAGCCCCCGGTCGGTCATGGCGAACACACCCAGCTCGTTCACCGCGCCAAAGCGGTTCTTCACCGCGCGCAGCAAACGCAGGCGGCCATCGGATTCACCTTCGAAATACAGCACGGTGTCGACCATATGCTCCAGCACGCGTGGCCCGGCCAATGCACCTTCCTTGGTCACGTGGCCAACCAGGAAGATCGCCGTGCCACTCTGCTTGGCATAACGCACCAGCAGCGCCGCACTTTCGCGCACCTGGGACACGCCACCCGGCGCCGATTGCAGTTGTTCGGTGAAAATCGTCTGGATCGAGTCGATCACCATGACCTTGGGTTTTTCGATGCGGGCCGTGGCGATGATGCTTTCGATGCAGGTTTCCGTCATGACCCGCAGTTGATCCTGGGGCAGGCCCAAACGACGGGCGCGCATGGCCACTTGCTGCTGGGATTCTTCACCCGTGACGTACAGCGCCGGCATGCGGCTGGCGATGCTGCACAGGGTTTGCAGCAGGATCGTCGACTTGCCGATGCCCGGGTCGCCGCCGATCAGCACCACCGAACCATCCACCAGGCCGCCGCCGAGCACACGGTCCAGCTCGCCGGACGCGGTGGAGAAACGCGGAATCTCTTCGACACTGACTTCAGCCAGGGTCTTGATCTGCGCCTGTTGCCCGGTCCAGCCGGCGCGGCCGGTAGGGGCCGAGGCGCCGCCACTTTCGATCATGGTTTCCGTGAGGGTATTCCACGCACCGCACTCGGTGCATTGGCCGGCCCACTTGGGAAAGGTCGCGCCGCACTCCGTGCAGCCGTACATGCGCTTGGCCTTTGCCATTCGAGAACCTCCAACCGAAAAACCGCGATGATAGCTCAGCGCGACGCCGGGGTCCGGATTTCACCGCTGGCCAACCGTGAAGCACTGTTGCCGACCGGGTCTTCGGCGTTGAGATCGGCACCCTTGGCTTTGAGTGCGTCGAGCAACTCGATCCGTTTGAACAGGCCGGCGTACATGGCTGCCGTCTGCCCGGCGCCGTTACGTTGGTCGGGGTTGCAGTCGGTGGCCAGCAGGCGCTGGGCGATTTTCAATTCACCCTTGAAGATCGCCCCCATCAACGCGGTGTTGCCGCGCTTGTCCTGCACACAGGCGTCGGCGCCGGCGGCGAGCAAGCGCTCCACGTAGGCGCTCTCGCCGTGGTAGGCGGCGAGGATCAGCGCGGTGTAGCCCTTGTCGTCCTGGGTGTTGAGGGGGAAACCGGCGTCGATAAAGGTGTTGAGCATGTCGAGGTCGCCACGGCGAGCGGCGTCGAAGTAGTAATCCTGAAGCTGTGCCTTGAGCGCGACCGGGTCGGGGGACTCGGCATGGGCGAAAAAGGCCAGCATGGCCATCAGTAAGCCGATAGAAACACGCATGGGTTCTCTCCTGCCAGAGGTCGACGCCCACAAGGACGTCGACCGAAACCAACGTCAGTCGGTGAGTTTTTCGGCCAGCGCCTTCACGCGAGCCAGGTCACCCTTGGCGACCTTGGCCACGCCGGTACCATATTCCGGGTCGGCTTTGTAGAGGAACGACAGGATGATGTGCTTGCTCTCGTCATCGGTAGTGGCCAGGGAGCCGCCGAAGTTGTCGATCAAGTCCTGACGCTCTTTCTTGCTGTAGGAGCGATACAGGTCACCCGCTTGTTTGAAGTTCTGCTCACGCTGGATCTTCGCCTGCTGGGTGCTGCCCGACAGTGCCGTCTGGCTGTAGCGCGCGGTTTGCGGCTCTTCACGGTTTTCCAGGCGGCTTGGCTGGTAGTTCACGCCGCTGGTGGTTTTGCCGAAGTTCAGCGCGCCGTCCTGGTTCCCGTTGTTGACGGTGACCCGTGGGGCGTTGATCGGCAATTGCAGCGCATTAGCGCCCAGGCGATACATTTGCGTGTCCGCATACGAGAACACCCGGCCTTGCAGCAGGCGGTCTTCCGACGGTTCGATACCCGGTACCAGGTTGGCCGGGGCCATGGCGACTTGCTCGGTTTCCTGGAAGACATTCGCCGGGTTGCGGTTCAGTACCATCTGCCCGACTTTACGCTCGGGCACATTCGGCCAGATCTTGGTGGCGTCCAGTGGGTCGAAATCAAACTTGGCCAACTCTTCCGGCTTGAGTACCTGCACATACAGGTCCCACTTGGGGAAATCGCCCTTATTGATGTGGGTAACCAAGTCATTGGTCATATGACTGTAGTCACGCCCCTGCACCTCGGTAACTTGCTTGGGATCGAGGTTCTTAATGCCCTGCAGGCTCTTCCAGTGGAACTTGACGTAGTGCACTTCGCCCTTGGCGTTAATCAACTTGTAGGCATGTACGCCATTGCCATCCATTTCCCGATAACTTGCCGGGGTACCGGAGTCGGAATACAACTCGGTGAGTGTACGAGTGGCCTCGGGAACATGGGAGAAGAAGTCGAAACGACGGGAGTCATCGTCCAGGTTAGTGCGTGGGTCCGGCTTGAAGGCGTGGACCATGTCGGGGAACTTGATGGCGTCGCGGATAAAGAACGTCGGGAAGTTGTTGCCCACCAGGTCCCAGTTGCCATCAGCGGTGTAGAACTTGGTGGCGAAACCGCGCGGGTCACGCAAGGTTTCCGGGGAGTGGTTGCCGTGCACCACGGCCGAGAAGCGCACGAACACCGGGGTGGCTTCGCCTGCCGCAAAGACCTTGGCCTTGGTCAGGTCGCTGAGGGTGTCGGTGACTGTAAACGTGCCGTGGGCACCAGTGCCACGGGCATGCACCACGCGCTCGGGGATGCGCTCTCGATCGAAACGCTGCAGCTTCTGGATCAATTGCACGTCTTGCAGCAGCACTGGGCCATTGGCGCCCGCGGTTTGCGAGTTCTGGTTGTCGCCGACGGCAGCGCCGTTATCGCGGGTCAGGTTGGCGGCTTGCACAGAAAGGGAAAGCAGGCTGGCGGTCGCCAGTACCACTGCATGTCGCGCCAGGCCTGGGCCGCGCTTAATGGGGTTCTTCATCGAGGTTTCCTCTGGTTTTTTTAGCGCACATTCAGTTGTGCTTGCCAGAGGCTAGTGACCCGCGAGTCAGAAGATAAATAGAAAAACACCACTAGGGCGATTAAGAAATTAATGTGGTAAGCCACTGAAATGGCGCGTATTTCGCGCGCGACTGGTGGCACTTTGCAAACTATTTGCGTTTTAATGTGTCGATAAAAACCAAGAGTGTGAACAGTTGTGTCAGGCAAGCCCTCCACGACTGACTTACACTGAGCAGCACCCTTCTAATCTGTAACAAGGAATAACCTATGGGCGTGATCAGTGAGTTCAAGGCCTTCGCGGTCAAAGGTAATGTGGTCGACATGGCCGTCGGTATCATCATCGGCGCCGCCTTCGGCAAAATTGTTTCCTCGTTCGTAGGCGACGTGGTGATGCCGCCCATTGGTCTGTTGATCGGTGGCGTAGACTTCGGCGACCTGGCGATAACGCTCAAAGCCGCGCAGGGTGACGTGCCCGCGGTTGTGCTGGCGTACGGCAAGTTCATTCAGAGCGTGATCGACTTTGTGATCGTCGCGTTTGCGATCTTCATGGGTGTGAAGGCCATCAACCGCCTCAAGCGCGAAGAAGCCGTGGCGCCGAGCCTGCCACCGACGCCAACCAAGGAAGAAGTGTTGCTGGGTGAGATCCGTGATCTGCTCAAGGCACAGAACGACAAGCCGCTGTAACCCCATCGACTTGCAGAAAGGCGCCTCGAGGGGCGCCTTTTTTGTTACCAGTAATTCTCCACGGCCACCTGGCCAGGGCGCCGGGACAGGCTCAATTGCATGTCGCGCTGTTTGAGCAATTGGCGGGTGTCGTCGATCATCTGGGGGTTGCCGCAAATCATCACGCGCGAATGCTCCGGGCTCAGCTCGACGCCGGCCGCGCGCTCCAACTCGCCATTCTCGATCAAGGTGGTGATACGCCCATTCAACGCGCCCGGATGCTGCTCACGCGTGACGAGCGGCAGGTAGGTCAGTTTGTGCGCATATTCAGCCAGGTACTCGCGCTCGCCCAAGCCCTGGATAAGCGACTGATAGGCCAGCTCCCTGGCTTCCCGCGCGCTGTACACCAGGATGATGCGCTCGAATTTTTCCCACACCTCGAAGTCCTGCAGGATCGACAGGAACGGCGCCACCCCGGTGCCAGTGCCCAGCAGCCAAAGGTCGCGGCCATCGACGAAACGGTTCAGGGTGAGGAACCCCGTAGCCTGGCGCTCGACCAACAGCGTGTCGCCCACACGCAGGCGACTCAGTTCGCTGGTGAACTCGCCGCCGGGCACAACAATCGAGAAAAAATCCAAGTGCTCATCGAACGGTGAAGACACCACAGAGTAAGCGCGCCATACGGTGCTGCCATCCGCCTTGGTGACCCCCAGGCGCACGAACTGGCCGGCGACAAACCGAAAGCCGGGGTCGCGGGTGGTCCGCAAGGTGAAGAGGCTGGGGGTCAGCGATTGCACGTCGAGCAAGGTCTGGCGGGTAAATTTCTCAGCACTGGCCGTCATGGGGAACTCCGTTCTACAGGTGCCCTAGTGTCCCTCAAAGTCACGCGCGGAAACACCTGCAGTCGGTAGTGACATCCTGAATGCCCCTTGGGGGACCAAAGCTAATGGCACTTTAATTGCTCGTCTAATTATTTCGCTATAACACAACACCGCGCCATTACATTGAAGCGCGGCCCATTTGTTAGTTGGGTGTTACAGGTAGTGCACTGCCCTCGTGAAATGGAAGGGGCAACCTCCATCGAACGCTTGATGGCAAATTAATATTACTGCTGAAACTATCTTTCCCCTCTCCCTACCAAGAAAGAAATTTCCGACATTGATGTAGATCATGTCCTACACTCATTTGCGTGCAGCACTGGGGCTCAGGATGTACCCATGCCGCCGACACGTTATGGAGAGTTACCAATGGTTAACTGGCGAAATACACGGATTCCCAAACTGGAAGGCGAGGACAAGATCACCAGCGTATTTGAAATGGTTATCAACAGAACCCTTGAACTCGGCTTCCAATTCTGTTCCTTCACCATGAGTTCTCAACTACCGACAAACTCAACCAAACCGATTCATCTCAAAAACTATCCGAATGAATGGAACCTGCAGTATGACCAGGCCCACTACTTCGAAGTAGACCCGGTCGTCAACCATTGCAAACATTGCGTATTACCCATTGTCAGGGAGGAAAAACTCTTCACCGCCGTGCCAAGCCTGTGGGAACTGGCCCGGTCACAGGGTGTGCATCTGGGGTGGACCCAATCGGTCCACGACTTCCAGGGTGTGTTCAGCATGCTGTCCCTGGGACGCAGCGAGGGCGCAGTCAGCCCGGAAGAACTGTATGAAAAGGCCGGCCATGTCTTGTGGCTCTGCCATGCGATGCACGCGGTTGTCGCACAAAAATTTGCCGACAACCCAAGCATTACCCCGCCCTGCAAATTGACCGAGCGGGAAACGGAAGTCCTCAGATGGTCAGCCCTGGGCAAGACCGCCGCCGACATTGCCGGCATCCTCTGCCTGTCGGAGCGTACGGTGGGTTTTCATATCAGCCGTACGTTCAAGAAACTGGGGGTCAATAACAAGATTGCCGCTGTACTGAGGGCATCAAAAGCCGGGCTGTTTTAACCGCCCCGGAAACGCTGCATGTAATCCTTGCAAAAAATAAGTAACATTTACGACCAACTCTGAGTGTTGATGCCGCCGCCAAGGCGCCGCCTCGCAGTTCACTCAGACGGTTCGACCAGCGCGCCTCACGCCCCCTGCCGAACACCCATCGATTACCCAGAGCCTCCCCTGCCATGCCCCTGCTCGACAGTCCATTCGCCCAGCTCGATCTGATCCGCCAGCCAGAGCAACACAATGATCCGCTGCAGGCCTTCGACGCCGCCGACGAGTACCTGCTCAGTCACTTGGCTGAGCAACAGCCGGGCGCAACGACCCGCGTGCTGGTACTCAACGACAGTTTTGGCGCCCTGGCGGCCAGCCTCGAAGGCCGGGTGCAGGTGACGTCCAGTGGTGATTCGTTTCTTGCCGCCCAGGGCCTGGAGAAAAACCTGGTGCGCAACGGCAAGGCGTTCGATGCAGTGAGTTTTGTCCCGGCCAGCCAGGTGCCCATCGGGCCATTCGACCGGGTGCTGATACGCGTCCCGAAAACCCTGGCCTTGCTGGAAGAACAGCTGATTCGCCTGCAAGGCCAACTGGCCCCGGGCGCCGAAGTGGTCGCGGGGGCGATGATCAAGCATCTCCCACGGGCCGCCGGTGAATTGCTGGAACGCTATATCGGACCGATGCACGCTTCATTGGCGGTAAAAAAGGCACGTTTGCTGATCGCAACATTGGCAGACCGCCCGGCAGCGGTGTCGCCCTACCCGACACGCTATACCCTGGAAACACCGCCCATCGAGCTGCTCAACCACGCCAACGTGTTCTGCCGCGAAGGACTGGACATCGGCACCCGTGCGTTCCTGCCCCACTTGCCCAAGGGCCTGGGCGCCGCGCGCGTCGCGGACCTTGGATGCGGCAACGGCGTATTGGCGATTGCCAGCGCCCTGCAAAACCCGCAGGCGCAGTACACCTTGGTGGACGAGTCCTACATGGCCGTGCAATCAGCCGCCGAGAATTGGCAAGCGGCCCTCGGCGCGCGCGCGGTGAGTGTCCATGCCGGCGACGGCCTGGCAGGCCAGGCGCCGGAGTCCCTCGACGTGGTGCTGTGCAACCCGCCGTTCCACCAGCAACAGGTGGTCGGCGACTTCCTCGCCTGGCGCATGTTCCAACAGGCGCGCGAGGCCTTGGTGGCAGGCGGCGCCCTCTATATCGTCGGCAACCGCCATCTGGGCTATCACAGCAAGTTGGCGCGGCTGTTCCGAGGCGTCGAGCAAGTCGCCGCCACACCGAAGTTCGTAATCCTCAAAGCGCGCAAATAAAAAAAGACCCCGCCCCTCCAAAGAGGGAACAGGGTCAAAAAACCGTGCCGCAAGGCAACGGGATGGGATGTCAGTGAGTGGTCAGGCCGGCCGCGCTCATGAACATGCGCATCAGGCTGGCCACGATGAACAGGGCCAGCACGCTGGCGCTCCAGATCATCGCCAACCACCCCAGGCGCCGCCACAACGGCTGTTTCTCGGCCTGTTCAATCTCGTGCAACGAAGGTTTGCCAGACATGGAACGACCCTCCTAGTGATAGCCGTCTTCGTGGGTGACCTTGCCGCGGAACACGTAGTAGCTCCAGAAGGTGTAGCCCAGGATGAACGGAATGATGAACAGCGTACCCACCAGCATGAAGCCCTGGCTTTGCGGCGGTGCAGCCGCATCCCAGATCGATACCGAGGGCGGGATGATATTGGGCCACAGGCTGATCCCCAGGCCGCTGTAGCCAAGGAAGATCAGCACCAGCGTCAGCAGGAACGGCGTGTAGTGCGCATTACGCGCCACGGCGCGGATCAACCCGTACATGGTCACCAGCACCAGGATCGGTACCGGCAGGAACCAGAACAGGTTCGGCAGGGTGAACCAGCGCGAGGCGATTTCCGGGTGCGCCAGCGGCGTCCACAGGCTGACGATCCCAATCACCGCCAGCACCACAAAGGCCAATGGCTGCGCCAGGTTGTGCATCTTCTCCTGCAACGGGCCTTCGGTTTTCATGATCAGCCAGGTGCAGCCGAGCAACGCATAGGCCACGATCAGCGCCACCCCGCAGAACATCGTGAACGGCGTGAGCCAATCCAGCGAGCCGCCGGCAAATTGGCGATTGACCACCGGGATGCCGTCGATAAACGCCCCCAGCGCCACGCCCTGGAAGAAGGTCGCCGCCAGTGAGCCGCCGATAAACGCCTTGTCCCACAGGTGACGCTTGTGGTCCTTGGCCTTGAAGCGAAACTCGAAGGCCACGCCGCGAAAGATCAGCCCGATCAGCATCAGCATCAACGGCAGGTACAGGGCCGACAACACCACCGAGTAGGCCAGCGGGAAGGCGCCGAACAACGCCGCGCCCCCCAGCACCAGCCAGGTTTCGTTACCGTCCCAGACCGGGGCGACGGTGTTCATCATCACGTCACGGTCGGTCTTGCCCGGAATAAACGGGAAGAGGATGCCGATGCCCAGGTCGAAGCCGTCCATGACCACGTACATCATGATGCCGAAGATGATGATCACGGCCCAGATCAGCGGAAGATCAATACCCATCTCAATTCCCCTTGTGCTGGATGTGGGCGTGGTCGTCATCGCCGCCATCATCGGCGGCGGACAATGGACGGGCCGGTGTGCGTTTCTGGCCAGGGCCACCGTGGGTCGGCTCGGTGCTTTCGTGGGTCACAGGGCCTTTGCGTACCAGGCGCATCATGTAGCCCAGGCCTGCGCCGAACAGCGCGAAGTACACCACCACGAACAGCACCAGGGTGATGGTCATCTGCGCCAGGCTATGCCCGGAGGACGCATCCGCCGTGCGCATCAACCCGTAGACGACCCACGGCTGGCGACCGATTTCGGTGGTGAACCAGCCCGCGAGGATCGCGATCAGGCCGGACGGGCCCATCCACAGGGCCAGGTACAGGAACGGCCTGGAGGTGTACATCTTGCCGCCCCGGCGCAGCCAGAGGCTGAACAGCCCGGTGAAGATCATCAGCAAGCCCAGGCCGACCATGACCCGGAACGACCAGAACACAATGGTCGAGTTGGGGCGGTCTTCAGGCGCAAACTCCTTGAGCGCCGGCACCTGTTTGTCCAGGGAGTGGGTCAGGATCAGGCTGCCCAGGTAGGGAATTTCCACCGCGTATTTGGTTTTTTCGGCTTTCATGTCCGGCCAGCCAAACAGGATCAACGGCGTCGGCTCATTGCCGATATTTTCCCAGTGGCCTTCAATCGCGGCGATTTTCGCCGGCTGATGCTTGAGCGTGTTGAGGCCGTGGAAGTCACCGATCACCGCCTGGATAGGCGCCACGATCAGGGCCATCCACATCGCCATCGACAACATGGTGCGGATCGCGGGGGTGTCCTTGCCACGCAACAAATGCCAGGCCGCCGAGGAGCCGACGAAGAAGGCCGTGGCGACAAACGCGGCCGTGGCCATGTGCATCAGGCGGTAGGGGAACGACGGGTTGAAGATCACCGCCAGCCAGTCGGTGGGAATCACGCGGCCGTCGATGATTTCAAAGCCCTGGGGCGTCTGCATCCAGCTGTTGGACGCCAGGATCCAGAAGGTGGAGATCAACGTACCGACCGCCACCATTACCGTGGCGAAGAAGTGCAGCTTGCGCCCCACCTTGTTCCAGCCGAACAGCATCACGCCGAGGAAACCGGCCTCGAGGAAGAAGGCCGTGAGCACTTCGTACGTGAGCAGCGGCCCGGTGACGGAGCCGGCGAAGTCCGAGAAGCGGCTCCAGTTGGTGCCGAACTGGTAGGCCATGACCAAGCCGGAGACCACGCCCATGCCGAAGTTGACGGCAAAGATCTTCGACCAGAAGTGGTAGAGGTCACGGTAGGTGTCGTTATGGGTCTTGAGCCACAGACCTTCCAGCACCGCAAGGTAACTGGCCAGGCCAATGGTGATCGCCGGGAACAGGATGTGAAACGAGATGGTGAACGCAAATTGAATTCGGGCGAGATCTAGCGCCTCCAAACCGAACATAAGTCTTCCTCTGTCAGGTAATACCGAATGCTGGCTGGAGGCCGCATCCACTGCCCCCACGGATATGGAGTGTGGCGAATTTCAATTCGTTTCTTTTTTTAACCAACCACGCAGGGATCCTGGCCTTGCGGCCGCCAGAACAAATTCTGAAATGACTTTGATCTGGATCAATCACAGTCAAAAGAGTAGTCCCATTTTCGCGATTGGCCTGTGTGGTCTTTTGCCGCGTGACAGCTTGCCTCAGCCCTCTTCTCGCAACTAATTGTTACAGCTTGATGCTAATCTCACCCTTCCCTCCGGCCTTGACCAGAATTTCCGATGCCCAGTGAACCCGCGTTGCTGTTACGTCACCACCGCCCTTTCATCGCGTTCTGGCTGGCGCGGATCTTCACCGCCAGCGGCTTCCAGATGCTTACCGTGGCCATCGGCTGGAACCTCTACCAACTGACCGGCAACGTACTCGACCTGGGCCTGGTCGGCCTGGTGGAATTCGTCCCACGCGTGCTGTTCATGCTGCACACGGGGCATGTGGCCGACCGCTATGAGCGGCGTAAAGTCGCGGCCATCTGCCAGACCGTGCAGGCGCTGATCGCCTTGTCCCTGGCCATCGGTGGCCTGACTGGCAACGTAACCCGCGAGATGATCTTTATCCTCGCCTTCGTGCTGGGTGCCGCGCGATCCTTCGAGATGCCCACCACCCAGGCGCTGCTGCCGAGCATCGTGCCCAGCGCGCTGTTCCCGCGCGCCGTGGCTTCGTCACAATCGGCCCAGCAACTGGCGACTATCGTCGCGCCGGCCCTCGGTGGGTTGCTCTACGCCTTTGGCAGCGTGTGGGTGTATGGCCCGACCGTGGTGCTGTACCTGATTGCCTGCGTCTTGACCCTCAACCTGCCCGCCCGCCAGACCCCGCTCAATACAGGCAAGGCAACGTTGGATTCGCTGCTCGCCGGCATCCGCTTTATCCGCAGCCGCCCGGACATCCTCGGCGCGATTTCCCTCGACCTGTTCGCCGTGCTGCTCGGCGGCGCCACTGCGTTGCTGCCGGTGTTTGCCAAGGACATCCTGCTGACCGGCGCCTGGGGCCTGGGCCTGCTACGCTCGGCACCCGCTGTCGGTGCCTTGCTGATGTCGCTGTGGTTGGCACGGTTTGCGGTGGACCGACAGGTCGGCCGGGTCATGTTTACCGCCGTCGGGGTGTTTGGCGTGGCGACCATTGCCTTCGGCCTCTCCACTTCGTTCTGGTTTTCCCTGGCCGTGCTGGTGGTGCTGGGCGCGGCGGACATGATCAGCATGGTGATCCGCGCCTCCTTTGTGCAACTGGAAACCCCGGATGAAATGCGCGGGCGGGTCAGTGCGGTCAATGGCCTGTTTATTGGCGCCTCGAATCAATTGGGCGAGTTCGAATCCGGGATTACCGCCCACTGGTTCGGCACTGTGCCGGCGGTGGTGATGGGCGGTATCGGCACGTTGGTGGTGACGGGGGTGTGGATCAAACTGTTCCCGACCCTGGCCAATCGCGACCGTATGCATGTGCCGGTGGAAGAGCCCGCTCAAAAAACTACCGCATAACCCATGTGGGAGGGGGCATGGGTATCTACACAACGTTGGCTCAATACTGAGCACCCGACAGACAGGGCAGTTGTGGGTGATTTGTCAAGGGCTGAACAGTCGTGCAGATACCCATGGCTGCCGGGGGCAAGCCCCCTGCCACATCTGGATCGCCATGGGTTTGAAAGAACCGCGTTAGAGCACCTTATCCAGGGTGATCGGAAACTCCCGCACCCGCTTGCCGGTGGCGTGATAAATCGCATTGGCCACTGCCGCCGCCACTCCGACAATGCCAATCTCGCCCACGCCCTTGGACCCGAGGGCGTTGACGATCTCGTCGTGCTCTTCGACAAACAGCACGTCAATCTCGCCAATATCGGCATTCACCGGGATGTGGTACTCCGCCAGGCTGTGGTTCATGCCGCGCCCCAGTTGATGGTCGACCTGGGTCTCTTCATGCAGGGCCATGCCGATGCCCCATACCACCCCGCCGAGGATCTGGCTGCGCGCCATCTTCGGATTGACCACACGCCCAGCGGCAATCGCGCTGACGACACGGCTGACCTTGATCGTGCCCAGGTCCTCATCCACACGCACTTCAACGAACACCGCTGAATGGGTGGCGGTAGCGTAGCCCTCACGTTTTTTATCCGGTTCGCTGTCGACCTGCACCTCCAATGCGTCTTCGCCGCTGTCCTTGACCAACTGCGCCAACGTCACACTCACGTCACCGGTGTGCAACTGGCCGTCTTCAAAGCGTACGGATTCGGCCTCCTTGAATACCGGATAAGTCTGCCGGGCAATGCTCAGCAACTTGCTCGTCAACGCTTCGCAGGCCTGCTGCACGGCGGTGCCGACGGACGAGACGGTAAACGAGCCGCCCTGCAATGGCGCGGTGGGTAACGAAGAGTCGCCGAGCAGAAAACGCACATCCTCCACCGCCACACCGCTGGCCTGCGCCGCGATCTGGGTCATCACCGTGTAAGTCCCGGTGCCGATATCGGTGGTGGCACTGCTCACGGTCAGCTTGCCATCGGCGTCGATCCGCGCTTTGGCGCTGGCCTTCATCTGCATGGCTTCCCATACCCCGCCGGCCATGCCCCAGCCGATCAATTGACGGCCGTCGCGCATGCTGCGCGGTTCCGGGTTGCGCTCGCGCCAGCCGAAGCGCTCGGCGCCGTCGCGGTAGCACTCGCGCAGGGCTTTGCTCGACCAGGGTTTGTCTTCGTTCTGGTTGCGCTCGGCGTAATTGATCAAGCGCAGTTGCACCGGGTCCATGCCTAAGGCGCAGGCGAGTTCGTCCATGGCGCACTCCAGGCCGATCACGCCGAGGGCAGCGCCCGGTGCGCGCATGTCCAAGGGGGTGAACACGTCCAGGGGCACCAATTGGTAGGTCAGTTGGACGTTGTCGCAGTGGTAGAGCATGCCGCTCCACTCCACCACATGCTCGCTGAAGTCCTCGAAGCGCGAGGTCTGGCCAATCGCGGTGTGCCCCAGGGCCAGCAGGCGACCGTTGGCCGCGGCGCCCATCTGCAAACGCTGCAAGGTGCGCGGGCGGTAACCGAAGGTGAACATCTGTTGCCGGGTCAGGGTGACACGTACCGAACGCTTGAGCGCCAGGGACGCCATCACCGCCAACGGCAATTGGTATTGCGGGCGCAGGCCCGAGCCGAAAGCGCCGCCGACGAAGGCGGCAAAGATGCGCACCTGGCTTTTATCCAAGCCGAACACTTTTTGCACATAGGCTTGGCAGTTCTGCGGCCCCTGGGTCTTGTCATGGATATGCAGGGTGCCATCCGGCTGATACAGCACGGTACTGGCGTGGGGCTCCATGGGGTTGTGGTGTTCGATGGGAGTGCTGTAGTGCAGGTCGAGGCTGACGGCGGCGGCGCTCCATTGGGCCTGAAAGTTGCCGCGCGGCTCGGGCGGGGTCTGCGGCGAAGGATAAGCGTGTTCCTGCCGGGCCAGCAGGTCGGTGTCGAAGGGTTCGGTTTCGTACTCGATTTCGACCAGGGAACCGGCATGCCGCGCCAGTTCCAGGTTGTCGGCGATCACCAGGGCCAGGGGCTGGCCGTTGTAGAGCACGCGGTCGTTGTACAGCGGGCGAAACGGCGAGCCATCCGCCGCGTCGGCATCGGCGAAGGCGTCATCGTAGCTGGCGATTGTCGGCCGGTTGAGGTGATCGAGCACCCTGACCACGCCCGGCAGCGCCAGGGCTTTGGTCGCATCGATCTTGATGACGCGCCCTTTGGCGATGGTGCTGGAGACCACGCTGCCATGAAGCAGGCCGTCCTCGGGAAACTCACCGGCATATCGTGCCTGGCCGGTGACTTTGAGCAGACCGTCGACACGGTCCAGGGGTTTGCCGATAGCCGTCATGGGCGTTCTCCTGCGACAGCGGCATCACTCAGTGCGCGAATGATTGCGCGGCGCGCCAGTTTGATCTTGAAGCCGTTGTGTTGCAGCGGCTCGGCGTCTTGCAGCAAAGCGTCGGCAGCGTTGCTGAAGGTTTCGCGGCTGACCGCCTGGCCGATCAGCGCGGTTTCCACCGCGCGATCACGCCAGGGTTTATGGGCCACGCCGCCCAGGGCCAGGCGGGCGTCGACGATACGATCGCCGTCCAGTTCCAAGGCCGCAGCGACGGAGACCAGGGCAAAGGCGTACGACGCGCGGTCGCGAATTTTCAGGTAGTGGCTGTGGCGTGCCAGGTGGTCGGCGGGCAACTCGATAGCGGTAATCAGTTCATCGTCGGCCAGCAGGTTGTCGCGCTGCGGCGTATCGCCGGGCAAGCGATGGAAGTCGGCAAACTCGATGACGCGCGCGCCGCCACGCCCTTGCACATGCACCCGCGCCGCCAGGGCGGCGAGGGCCACGCACATGTCCGACGGATGGGTGGCCACGCATTGCTCGCTGGCACCGAGGATCGCATGGATGCGGTTCAACCCGGTGCGCGCCGGGCAACCGCTGCCGGGCAGTCGTTTATTGCAGGGCACGGCGGCGTCATAGAAGTAGTAGCAACGGGTGCGCTGCAACAGGTTGCCGCCGGTGCTGGCCATATTGCGCAATTGCGGCGAAGCGCCGGCGAGGATGGCCTGGGACAGCAGCGGGTAGCGCTGCTCGATCAAGGGGTGCCAGGCCAGGTCGGCATTGCTGACCAGCGCACCGATCCGCACGCCACCCTCGGCCGTTTCTTCAACCGCGTGCAGCGGCAGCCCGGTGATATCGATCAGGTGCTCGGGCCGGCTGATGTTTTCTTTCATCAGGTCGAGCAGGTTGGTACCACCGGCAATAAAGCGCGACGCCGCGCTGCTCAGGTGCACCGCCTCATGCACATCGGCCGGCTTGCTGTAGTGGAAGGGATTCATCGCTGACCTCCCCGGGCACGGCAGGCCGGCAGTGCGTCTTCGATGGCTGCGCGGATGTTGGTATAGGCACCGCAACGGCACAGGTTGCCGCTCATCAGCTCCTGGATCTGCGCGCTGTCGTGGGCGCGGCCTTCATTGGCCAGGCCAACTGCGGAACAAATCTGGCCAGGGGTGCAGTAACCGCACTGGAAGGCATCGTGGGTGATAAAGGCTTGCTGCATCGGGTGCAGTTGCTCCCCGTCGGCCAGGCCCTCGATGGTGGTCAGCTCGGCGCCGTCGCACATCACGGCCAGGGTCAGGCAGGCGTTGACGCGCTTGCCGTCGCGCAACACCGTGCAGGCGCCGCATTGGCCGTGGTCGCAGCCTTTTTTGCTGCCGACCAGGTCCAGTTGTTCGCGCAGCAGGTCCAGCAGCGTGGTCCAGGGCAACACGTCCAGTTGGCGAGCCTGGCCGTTCAGGGTCAAGCGTATCGAGTGGGCGACGAACGGTTGGGTCGCCGCGCCATTGGGGGTCGCGCTCATAAACACCTCACGGGTTGGTGGACATCCGCGGCGTTCAGGAAAGTCGCCGTCTCAGGGGTACGACTTCCCGGGGTTTTGAGCGTTCAAGCTGATTGATCAGCGGATATTGAGCTGTGTCTTCAAGGTGTTCTGCGGGCCGTTGATCGAGGAGTTGCTGTATTCGAACCAGCCTTGGGCTTCGACATTCAGGTCAAATACATAGATGTAGCCCATCAGGGTGCCTGCCCCGTTGCAGGCTTGGCTGATGTTGCCGACCTGGCACACGGGCGTACGTTGCCCGTTCAGCTCGGCACCATTGAAGCGGCCCATGGGGTTGTGGCCCAGGCCGACTTCCATCACCGACACCTTGGTAGGCCCACGATGCGTGCACATCTGCGTACTTTGCGCGCGTTCCGGGATGGTTTCGCTGCAACCCGCCGACTCAACCTTGAACACGCGCACCTCGCTCAAGGGCGGTGCAGTCGCGCCCCACACCGGTGCCGCGCCCAACCACAGGCCGAGACAAGTGATCAGGGCTAGACTCCACGCGTTGGCTTTTTTCATGCTGTCGATGACCCGCTATTGAACGTCGCCGCAGTATGCCTCAAGGCCATGCGCCACACAGCCTCGGCTGCTGGTATGATGCGCCGCTTTTTCCGATCCTCTCTGGAACCACAGGCGCTTGGCGCAGTTTGTGCTTTGACTTAGAGGTCAACAAATAACGACGCAACATAGCGTCACAGGGAGCAGGCATGCTGGAAAAGCTGTTTCAACTCAAGGCACACAACACCAACGTGCGCACCGAGATTCTCGCGGGCATCACGACATTCCTGGCCATGGCCTACATCTTGTTCGTGAACCCGAGCATCCTCGGCGAGACCGGCATGGACAAGGGCGCCGTCTTCGTCGCGACCTGCCTGGCTGCCGCCATCGGTTCGACCGTCATGGGCCTGATCGCCAACTACCCGATCGCCCTGGCGCCGGGCATGGGCCTCAACGCCTTCTTCACCTACACCGTGGTCCTGCACATGGGCCATACCTGGCAAGTGGCGCTGGGTGCGGTGTTTATTTCGGCGGTGTTGTTCTTCCTGCTGTCGATCTTCCGCATCCGTGAATGGATCATCAACAGCATCCCCCTGCCCCTGCGCTCGGCGATTGCCGCCGGTATCGGCCTGTTCCTGGCGCTGATCGCCCTGCACAACGCCGGGATCGTGGTCAGCAACCCGGCCACCATGGTGGGCCTGGGCGACTTGAAACAACCGGCACCGATTCTCGCCACCCTCGGTTTCGTGCTGATCGTGGCCCTTGAAGCCCTGGCCGTGCGCGGCGCGGTGCTGATCGGCATCCTGGCGGTGACCGTCGTCTCCATCCTGCTGGGTGTCACGCCCTTTGGCGGCGTAACGTCGATGCCACCGTCCCTGGCCCCGACCTTCCTGCAGCTGGATATCAAGGGCGCGCTGGATATCGGCCTGGTCAGCGTGATCTTCGCCTTCCTGTTCGTCGACCTGTTCGACAACTCCGGCACCCTGATCGGCGTGGCCAAGCGCGCCGGCCTGATGGGCAAGGACGGCCACATGCCGAAAATGGGCCGTGCGCTGATCGCCGACAGCACCGCGGCGATGGCCGGTTCGCTGCTCGGCACCTCGACCACCACCAGCTACATCGAATCCGCCGCCGGCGTGAGTGCCGGTGGCCGTACCGGCTTGACCGCCATCGTGGTGGCAATCCTGTTCCTGCTGGCGCTGTTCTTCTCGCCACTGGCCGCCAGCGTTCCGGCCTTCGCCACCGCACCGGCGCTGCTGTTCGTCGCGGTGCTGATGACATCGGGCCTGGCGGAAATCGACTGGGAAGACATTACTGTTGCAGCGCCAGTGGTGATTACCGCCCTGGCGATGCCCTTCACTTACTCCATCGCCAACGGCATTGCCTTCGGTTTCATCGCCTGGACCGCCATCAAGCTGCTTTCGGGCCGCTACCGTGAGCTGAACCCGGCACTGGTGATTCTGTCGATTCTGTTTGTGATCAAGCTGGGCTGGTTCAACGCATGACTTTTGATGCCGCACGCTACACCGTTCAACTGCAAGACAAGGTCACGCGCTTGCGTGACCTGCTGGCACCGTTCGACGCCCCCGAGCCGCAGGTCTTCGACTCGCCGCTGCAGCACTTTCGCCTGCGCGCGGAGTTTCGCCTGTGGCGCGAGGGTGGCGAGCGCCACTATGCGATGTTCTCCCAGGATGACAAACGCACGCCGATCCTGATCGAAGAATTTCCCATCGCCAGCCAGCGCATCAACCAGCTGATGCCCCAGCTCAAGGCCGCCTGGCAAGCCAGCGCCGCCCTGAGCCACAAGCTGTTCCAGGTGGAATTCCTCACCACCCTGGCGGGCGACGCGATGATCACCCTGTGCTATCACCGCCCGCTGGACGAGCATTGGCACACGGCCGCGAACCAACTGGCTGCGGATCTGAACGTGAGCATCATCGGCCGCTCCAAGGGCAAGCGCGATGTGATCGGCCATGACTACGTGGTGGAAAAACTCGACGTCGGCGGCCGCACGTTCAGCTACCGCCAACCCGAAGGTGCGTTCACCCAGCCCAACGGCACGGTGAACCAGAAGATGCTCAATTGGGCGTACGAAGCCCTGGGCGATCGCGCCGATGATTTGCTGGAGCTGTATTGCGGCAACGGCAACTTCACCCTGCCGCTGGCTACCCGCGTGCGTAAAGTGCTGGCTACCGAGATCAGCAAGACCTCGGTGAATGCCGCGTTGAGCAACCTCGATGAAAACGCGGTGGATAACGTCACCCTGGTGCGCCTCTCCGCCGAAGAACTCACCGAAGCGCTGAACGAAGTGCGCCCGTTCCGTCGCTTGCAGGGCATCGACCTGAAAAGCTACGAATTCGGCAGCGTCTTCGTCGACCCGCCCCGCGCCGGCATGGACCCGGACACCTGCGAACTGACCCGGCGTTTCGAGAACATCCTGTACATCTCCTGCAACCCGGAGACGCTGGCGGCGAACATTGCGCAACTGCATGACACGCACCGCATTACACAGTGCGCGATGTTTGATCAGTTTCCATGGACCCATCATATGGAGTCCGGGGTGTTGCTGACCCGGCGATAAATCTGCCAGACACCACAGATTCCCTGTAGGAGCTGGCTTGCCAGCGATGACGGTGCATCAGTCAGCCCATGTGTTAACTGAACCACCACCCTCGCCGCTAAGCCGCCCCCTACGGGGGCCTGTGTATTGGCAAAGACCCTACTCATGCCGACGGCTGGAAATACCGCGCCAACGCGCGCAAATCCTGCTCGCTCAGCACCCCCGCGTAATACTTCAACTGAATCCTCGCCAGCAGATACGCATGCCGCGCATTCGCCAGGTCGCGGCGAGCGGTGAACAGTTGTTGCTCGGCGTCGAGCACGTCGAGGTTGACCCGCTCACCGCCGGCAACACTTTTTTTCGTCGCAGTAACCAGCGCAGTGGCAGAGCTGACCGCCATTTCATAAGCACGCACTTTGGCCGCGCCGCTGGTATTGAGGTTGAACTGCTTACGCAACTCCACCAGCGTGGCCGAGGTTTGCGCATCCAGTTCGTATTGGGCCTGGGACAGTTGATTGGCCGCCTGGCGCGTAGAGGCCGATACTCCGCCGCCAGCGAACAGCGGCAGGCTGACCTGGATGCCGACCGTGTTGGTGTCGTACTTCTGGTTGTAGCTGCTTTCCGAGTCGGAGTTGGTCTGGCGGCTGGTGGCGTACAGGCTGACCTTGGGCATGTGCCCGGCGCGCTTGCGCTCCACTTCATAGGACGCCACGTCCAAGGCATGGTGCTGGGACTGGAGCTCCGGGTTGTTGGCCATGGCCAGTTCGCGCCAGGTTTCGAAACGGTTGGGTTCCAGCGGCGGGATCTCGAATTGGCGCGTCAACGGCGCCAGTTCTTCGATCTGCAGCGGTTGGCCGACGATGGCTTCCAACTCACGCAGGGCGCTGTCCTGGGCATCCAGGGATTCGATTTCTTCGGCCTGGGCCAGGCTCAGGCGTGCCTGGGTTTCCAGCACATCGGTGCGCGTGCCTTCGCCACCTTTGAGCAGGCGATCATTGAGTTGCAGGCGCTCGGCGTACGCACGTTTCTGCGCACGGCTCAGCTCGATGCGCTCTTGGGCCAACAAGGCCTGGCTGTAGGCGTTGAGAACCCGCACCGCCAGTTCCTGGCTCTTGCCGCGAAAGCGTTCATCGGCCATCAAGGCCTGGGCAGTGCCCTGGCGAAAGCGCGCGTAGGCTTCATAATCCAGCAGCGGTTGTTGCAAGGTCAGGGTCGACGCATAACTGCGGTAGTCACGGTTGCTGGTGACATCACCCGCCGTCACTTCGGACTCATTGCGCGAGTTGTTGTAACTCCACGACAAGTTCGGCAACAACGCCGCTCGGCCGATCAGGCGGTTTTCTTCACCGCCTTCACGCGCCTGAATGGCTGCCTGAAAGGTCGGATCATTGCGCAGGGCCAAGTCGTAGGCATCCAGCAAACCCAAGGCCTGGGCCGCCGAGGAACACGCGAAACACAGGGTAAACAACAGCGCCTTCATTCTTCCACCAGGGCCATGTGGGTGCGATCCATCAGGGGTTTGAACAGGTAGTTGAGCATTGAGCGCTCACCAGTCTTGACGAAGGTTTCCACCGGCATGCCTGGGCGGATCTGCACGCCGTCCAGTTGCTGCACGCCCGCCGCACTGACCTGGGCACGCAGCGTGTAATACGGCTCGTCGGTGCGCTCATCGACCTGGCGGTCCGCCGAGACCAGCGTCACCTCGCCGGCGACCCGTGGCGTGGTGGATTGGTTGAACGCCGAGAACATCAATTCCACCGGCAAGCCCGGGTGCACTTTGTCGACCATCTGCACCGGGACCCGCGCTTCAACCAGCAAGGGCTCGCCCTGAGGCACGATATCCATCAACGCCTGGCCGGGCTTGATGACGCCGCCTTCGGTGTACACGTCCAGCCCCACCACCACGCCCGACACCGGCGCTCGCACCAGGCTATTGGCCAGTTCGAACTCGGCCGAGGCCAGCCGATTGCGCAGGTCGTCGCTGCGGGTGCGGGTCTCTGCCAACTGGCCGCGCAGGTCTGTCTGGAAATCTTCGCCAAGCTGGCGGATGCGCAGGCGCAGTTCGAGAACCTGGCGCTGCAATTGGCCGATACGGCCGTAGTCCTCGGCGATGGCGCCGTCGATCTGTGAATACAGGCGCTCGCTGTCGAGCAGGCGATTGCGCGGGATGTAACCGTCACGAGCCAACTCGCGCAGGCCTTGCAGTTGCTCATTCAACGCCGCGCGCTGCTGGACTTTGCTCGCTTGCGAATCCCGTGTGCCACGCAACTGCGCCTCGGCCCCGGCGATGGTTTCGCGCAGGCCTTGTTGCTCCGTGGCCAGTGCCTGGGCGCGACTCTTGAACAATTGCCGTTGCAGGTCCAGGGTGCCCGCCGCCTCAGGATCGTTGAGCAGTTCAGGACCGAAGTTGATCACCGCTAAACCTTCGCTTTCGGCGCTCAAGCGCGCCTCGCTGGCCAGGGACGCCAGGTACTGGCTGCGCAGGGACTGCATCTGCCCGCGCAACGGGGTTTCCTTCAAGCGCAGCAGCACCTGGCCGGCGTTGACCACATCACCGTCGCGCACCTCGATACGCTCGACGATGCCCCCGGCCGGGTGCTGCACGGTCTTGCGATGGCCCGAGACCATGACCTTGCCCGGCACCGCCACGCCCTTGTCCAGTGGCGCCAACGCTGCCCAGCCGAGGAACCCGGCAAAGCCACCGAGCACCAACAGCCAGCCCAGGCGCGAATACTTTTTGTCATCCAGCGCCAGCACATTGTTCGGCGCATCACTGATCAGCACGGGTTTGCTCTGGCTCATGCCTGTTTTCCTTCACCGAGGCGGTAACTCATGCTCATGGTCGATACCGGCTTGGCCGCAGCCGGTTTCTGCCGGGCTTCCAACACGCGCGCGGTTGGGCCGAAGGCCTGCAACTGGCCTTCCCTGAGGATCAGCAGTTGGTCAGTCAGGGTCAGCAGATTGGGCTTGTGGGTGATCAGGATCACCGTGCGGCGCTGTTGCTTGAGCTGGGTGATGGCCTGGAGCAGAGCCTGCTCGCCCACTTCATCGAGGTTGGCGTTGGGCTCATCCAGCACGATCAGCGCGGGCACGCCGTACAGCGCACGCGCCAGGGCGACACGCTGTTTCTGGCCGCCGGACAACCCGGCGCCGCCCTCCCCCAACTGCGTGTCGTAGCCCTGGGGCAGTTGCAGGATCAACTCATGGACGCCGGCCATTTGTGCGGCGGCGAGGACTTTGTCCGCGTCGACCTCGACAAACCGTGCGATGTTATCCGCGATGCTGCCGGCGAACAGTTGAATGTCTTGCGGCAGGTAGCCGATGTGTGGGCCCAATTGCTGTTTGTCCCACAGGGCCAGGTCGGCACCGTCCAGCCGCACCTTGCCGGCCAAGGGCGCCCAGGCACCTACCAGTATTCGAGCCAGGGTGGATTTGCCGCAGCCCGACGGCCCGATCACCCCCAGCACCTCACCCGCGGCCAGAGTAAACCCAAGGTTGGCCAGCGCCGGCCGACGGCTGCCGGGAGCACAGGCACTGATTTGCTCGACGCTCAGTTGGCCTTTGGGCACCGGCAGGCTCATCCTTTCGGGCCGCGCCGGGTTGGCCTCCAGCATCTGTGACAAGCGATCAAACGCCAGGCGCGCCGAGCCCCACTGTTTCCACACACCGATCAACTGGTCGATCGGGCTGAGCACGCGGCCCATGAGGATCGAGCCGGCAATCATCATCCCCGGCGTGATATCGCCCTGCACCGCGAGTAACGCACCCAGGCCCAGCACCAGCGACTGCAACGCCAGGCGCACACCCTTGGACCAGGCGGTGACGGTCGCAGTCTTTTCACTCGCCAGGTTCTGCTGTGCCAGAAAGGCCTGGTGCTGGCCGAACCAACGCGCACGCAAGGTGGCGAGCATGCCCATGGCTTCGATGGCGTCGGCATTGCGCAGGTTGGCCGTGGCCTGCTGGCTGGCGCTGATGGACAGTTGGCTGGCCAGGGACATCGGGACCTGGCTGACGTGATGGTTGACCCACGCCAGCACGATCAGCAGCACTGCGCCAATCAGGGCCAGCAGCCCGAGCCAAGGGTGGAACAGGAAGATCACTAACAGGTACACCGGAAACCATGGCGCGTCGAAGAACGCGAACAACGCCTGCCCGGTGGCGAACTGGCGCAGGGTGGTCAGGTCATGCAGTGCCTGGCCGGCCGCCTGGATGCCGCCCTTGAGTTGCGCTTCGAACGCAGCGTCGTACACCCGCTGGTTCAGGCGCATGTCCATCTGCGTGCCGAGGCGGATCACCACCTGGCTGCGCACCCACTCCAATGCCCCCATCAGGCCGAACAGGCCGAGGATCATCAGCGTCAGCATGAGCAGGGTCATCTGGTTGCCCGAGGCCAGAACCCGGTCGTACACCTGCAGCATGTATAGCGCCGGGGCCAGCATCAGCAGGTTGATCACCGCCGAGAACAGGCCGATGTTGAAGAAGCCACTTTTATAAGCCGTGAGGGCGGCCAGGGTTTCGTTGCCGGCGTGGCGCATCTGGGGATTCTCAAAGGGTTGAGCGGGCAGCGTCGTTGCGTTGACAGGCTGTACGACGCTGCGCAGAATTCGGCACCGCCGTCGCTGAAGAAGTAGAAGGCTTGGGCGACGGCGGTGTGTCACGCGGCGAATGGGAGAGCGATCTTCCATTCGCTTTTTTGCTTAGGCGGCCAGGGCGAAGTCCTGGGGCACGTCTTGCACGCCAACCAGCGCCACATCGGAGGCTGCGACCGAAGCCGAGTCCACATGCGCCACACCGGCAGCGGCCAGTTGGTCGAACGTCGAGTTGATCGACAGGCTTGGGTCAATGTCCTTGAGCAAGGAGTCGATCGCCGAAGCCAGCGCCGAGCTGTCGCCACTCATCAAGCCGTAGACGATTTTGTGCACCTGGCCGTCGCGGCCTTCGGACTGCAGGCTCGACAGGCCCAGGTTGGTGAAGCTGACTTCCTGGCTGGCAATGGTGTAGCCACCGCTGGCTGCGCCACCGGCGAGGGTATCGCCAAAGGTCAGTGCGTCGAGCGAACCCCAGAGCGTATGCGAAGGCGGATTGAACAAGGTGTAATGCAAGCTGCCCTCGGCCACTACCGCTGCATCGCTGACGGTGCTTGATACGCCATATTGAGTGCCGTCGAACGGCCCAGGATTGAAACCACCGGTGTTCACACCCTCTTTGACCGACCCTTCACGGTGGTTCAGGTCACCAAAGTAAGCCGACCAGTCGCTCAAGTACTGGGCAACGGTGTTCGTGGCGTAGCTCGTGCTGTATGAAATAGAAATGCTCATGCAAAACTCCAAGTCATGGGGTGGTAACTCCGCAGCAAGCCGGTGCCCGCTGTGGTTTTGCCCGTCACTGGGCAAAATCGGTCAGAACTGATATTCAACGGTGCCCTGCAAGGTGCGCCCACGGCCCAGGGTGAAGGCCAGCACATCGCCCAGGGGCACCAGGTAGGCGCGGTCGGTGACGTTCTCCATGGCCAGGCGCAAGGTCAATTGGTCGGTAGCGCGGTAGCTGCTGTACAGGTCATAGACGGTGTAAGGCTTCCAGTCGGCGGGGTAGACGCCGGTCTGTGAAGTGGTCACGCCGACGCCGCCTTTCACGTAATAACCAGCGCTATAACGGGCGCGAACCCCCACATCCAACTTGCGCTCGAAGAAACGCGCCCCCAGGGTCGCGGTGCCGCGATCCATCGGCATGTGCTCGGAGGAGCCGAGGATGGCATTGCAGCCCACGGCGGCATTGGCCGCGTCGTCCGGCACCATCGCGTCCACCGGCGTGCGGTTGCCCGGCCGCTTCTGGGTCTTGGTAACGCCCCCCAACCACGCAGTCTTGCTGCAGAACTTGTTGCTGCCGAGCATGCGCGTGTAGTTGACCTGGCCGTAGGCGAAACCCGCGTCGTAATCCAACTGGTATTCGAGGCCGCGAAAACGCGTGGTCTCCAGGTTGTTGACGTAAGCCGCATTGCCGATATTGGCAATGCCATAACCGGGTGGCTGCACGCCCAGGGCCATGTAGGAAAAATCATCGACGCGGGTATTGAAGTAGGACACCTTCATGCCCGCCCGGTCTTCCGCGAACAGCAGGTCTTCCTTGAGCACATTGAAGCCCACCTCCCACGCCGTGGACGTCTCGGGTTTCAAGTAGGGGTTAGGAAGAATCGACTCCGAACCGCCTCCATGGGGCCGGCCGCTGACCAGGCTTTCGGTGACTGCCGGCGGTCGCCAGCCCTTGCCGTACGTGGCGAACAGTTGCAGCCAATCCACGCCTGGCTTGACCGACAGACCGAAGGTGGGCGAAAAATGCCCTTCTTCCCGATCCACGTCATAGGTCATGGGCAAGCCGATTTGCCGCGTAGTGCCGATGATGAAGGTGCGCGTGTTCAAGCCCGTTTCGCCGCGTAGCCGATAGCGGTCGTAGCGCAACCCGGCATTGAGGTTCAGCCAGTTGTCGTAGTCGTAATCCAGGCGCGCGAACAGGCTGCCCATCGCCCTATCCCCCCTGGGCGTGATGCTTTCCGCCGCCGAGGCCGTCACCGCCGAATCGGCGGCCACCATCTGGTTGGAGTCCGGCCGCACCTTGTCGTAGAAAAACTCCAGCCCATAGTTGGCCTTGATCACGGACAGCTCGCTCAAGGCAAAGGTCGAGATGTTCTGCGCCTGGAAACCATAGGTGTTGGTCTGATAGGTAACGTCGTAGCCCTTGCTGCTGCCACGGGTCAGCGTGGTTTGGTCATTGCGGGTATCGACGTAGTAAAGCTTGGCCTTGAAATCGATCAGCGGGTTGTCCGGCGTGTAGCTGTAGTCCAGTGCGAAGTTCTGCGCCGTGACGTTGCTGCTGCCGAGTTTTTCCCATAGCTGGGCTTTTTCGGCGGTCATCATGTTGACGTCGTCGTAGTCGACTTCGGTGGTCAGGTAGCTCAGTTGCAGACGCTGATCCACCGGCAGGTTGATACCGAGCTTGAGCAGGCGCGAGCGCATCACCGAGCCGGTGTACTCGACGGTGGAGTTCTTGATCCGATCCTCGCTGGCCGGCAGGAAGGAACTGCCGGTGCGCAGTTCACCGATGCTGCCTTTAGTCCCGGGTTTGTAATCACCGAGATGACGCTCACTGGCGGCCACCAGCATGTCCCACACGTCCGTCCCCACGGCAAACGCCGAACTGCCAATAAAATGCGTGCCGTTGCTGCGCCCGCCCAGCCCCGTGGTCAAGCGGATGCGCCCGCCGATTTCCTTACCGCCCTTGAGCAGGTCGGCCGCTTCCACGGTGCGAAAATTGGCCACCCCGCCGATCACCCCGGCGCCGCCCATCGTGGAAGTGGCGCCCTTCTCGATCACCACCTCCGACAGCAATTCCGGGTCGACATACAGCGTGCCATTGCGTTGCTGGTGACCACTTTGCTGGTAGTTCTGGCGCATGCCGTCCACCGACATATTGACCCGGCCGTAGTCCTGGATACCGCGAATATTCACCGACAGCCCAGGGTCTTGCTGGCTGACCGCCGAGTAGACGCCCGGCGCCTCCTCGAGCATCTCAGCGGCATGCCGTGGCGGGTTGCGATCCAATTGCTCACGCCCCACCACACTCACCGAACGTGGCGATGAATACACCCAGTCGTTGGGGTGCAGGCCGGTGATTGTGGTGGTCGCCAGCGCCAAAGCGGCGCCGCTCTGCTCTACGCGGGTCAGGGTGACTTGGCGCTCGCCATTGAAGCGATACTCCACGGGCGCATTCCCCAGCAAATACGCCAGGCCTTCCTGCACGCCGTACTGCCCCTTCACCGTAGTGCTTTGCAAACCCGCCAGGCGCTGGCTGTCGAATAGCACTTGCAGACCGGCCTGGTCGGCGAACGCCAGCACCGCACTGCCCAGGGATTGTGCAGGGATATCCAGCATCAGCACCGCCGGTTGCGCAGCACTCGCCTGAGACTGAGCGGCGAATACTGGAGCCACTGCGGCGAACAGGCCCACGTGGATGGCCAGGGCTAACCGGCTTGCGGTGATACGCCCCTTGTTGAGTGCTGACATTTCTGTTGTTCCCTGCGCTGAGCGTTTTTGTTTATGCGAATGCTTCTCACCTAGCAAGACGTGCGACGCGCAGGAAGTCAGTAAGACTTTTTCAAAAGTTTCTAAAGGGCGGGTTTCAAGGCGAGGTATGTGTAGGAGCCGGCTTGCGGGCGATGACGTCAGAAAGACCACCGCACATCGCTCGGCAAACCGGCTCCTACAGGGCAATCAATAGATCAGGCTGAGGCCTGCCAGGTCAAAGCGTTGCACTTGAAGTTCCTGGGTGAGGGTGCCGAGGGCGGTGTCGAGCATGTCGAGGCGGAACACGCCGCTGACTTCGCGATCGCCCAGTGCCGAGTCTGTCAACACCACACGCCCGGGGCGGTAGAGGTTGAGTTGCTCGATGACTTTGGCCAGGGGCTGGCGATCGAAGATCAGTACGCCGCGTCGCCAGCTGGTGGCGCGTTCCACATCGAAGGGGTCCATGGCCACGATGCCTTCCTGGAGGTTGTAGCGTGCGGCCAGGCCTTCCTTGACCACCCTGTCGGCCGGGCCTTTTATCGGGATGGCTTGCAGGGAAACCTCGACACTGTGCTCCAGCACGCCGACCCACGCCTGGCTGTCGCTCTCGCGTGCCACCACAAACCGCGTGCCCAGCGCCCGGGTTTGCCCCCCGGCGCTCTGCACCACAAAAGGCCGGGTTTCCTCGCCCACCATCGGCGCCACGTCGAAGATCGCCGAGCCCTGGAGCAGGCGGATACGGCGTTGCACACCGTCGTAATCCAGGCGAATGGCACTGCCGGAGTCCAGCTCGACCTTGCTGCCATCGGCCAGTTGCACGGTGCGCACCTCGCCTTTCTCGGTGAGGTAATCCGCTTGCATGCGCAGCAACACCTCTGGCCCGCGCCCCCAGCCGACACCGGCCACCACCACGACCAGCGCGACGGCCGCCGCACGTTGCCAAGACCTGCGCCGTTTGGCCCGGCGCACGGGCATCGTCGTCGCTGATGAGCGCTGGCGGCTCACCGGCGGTTCCTTGTACACGTCGCCCAGTGCCGCCCACGTCTGTTCGGCAAAGCGCAATGCCGCTTCATGACGGCTGTCGCAGGCAATCCAATGCTGCAGTTCGGCCTGCTCCTGATCGGTCAGGGCACCGGCGTGCAGGCGCACCGCCCACTCGGCGGCCGCCTCGGTAATGCTGTGCTGTTGCGGACCCTGGCTATTCACGTGTGAATCTCGAATTTTTCGTTATGTAACGCTGTGACGTCTGACGTGGCGCATTTCGGTAACTCATTCGTCGGATGGCGCCCTCTCGCCTTCCTGCAAGCGTTGCATCACGTAGGCCAACGCTTTGGCCAGGTGCTTTTGTACGGAACTGTCAGAGATGTCCAGGTGCCTCGCGACCTGAGCGTGGGTCATGCCTTCGATGCGGTTGAGACGGAAAATCTGCTGGGTGCGCTCCGGCAACTCCGCCAGTGCCTGCTTCAATGCCTGTCGCTGTTGCTGCGCCATTGCCTGAGCCTCCAACCCGGCCACTTCATCTTCAATCTCGGCCAACGCCTCATGGGGCACGGAGTCTGTCTTGCGCCGCGCTTCCTGGCGAATATGGTCGATCAGCAGATTGCTCGCCGTTCGATAGAGATAGCCCTGGGAGTTGTCGATGCGCTCGCCGGCCGGCTTTTCCGCCAGGCGCAGGAAGCTCTCCTGCACCAGATCTGCGGCCAACTGCGGGTCCCGTACCTTGCGCGCCAGATACCCGCGCAAGGTATCGGCATGCTTGAGAAACAGGCCTTTGAGATCCACGTCCGACAAACCGACTCCCTGGAATGTTAAGGAAACAGGCAAGCATCTTAAGCGTTGTCGAGAATGATTTTCAATTGATATCTAATCTGATCCAGCCAGGTGAAGGGTCGGATTAACTGTTCGATAATCGAACACATCCTCTGCCGCCAATTGACCAAATTAACCATTCAGTACATTTTATCTCCACAACCAACAATAACTGTGGAGAGACCCTTATGCCGCCCATCGTGCTGGTGCTCAACGGCCCCAACCTCAACCTGCTCGGCACCCGCGAGCCCGCGACCTACGGCCATGAAACCCTGGCCGACGTGGCCGCCCTGTGTGGTCGCAGCGCCGAGCAACTGGGGTTGAAAATCGAGTTTCGCCAGACCAACCACGAAGGTGAATTGCTCGACTGGATCCACGGCGCCCGCACCCGTTGCGCCGGTATCGTGATCAACCCGGCGGCCTGGACCCACACTTCAGTGGCGATTCGTGACGCTCTGGTGGCCAGTGAAGTGCCGGTGATCGAAGTGCACCTCTCCAACGTGCATGGCCGTGAAGCCTTCCGCCATCATTCCTTTGTGTCGCCCATCGCCAAGGCGGTGCTCGCGGGTTTCGGCAGCCATGGCTATCACCTGGCCCTGGAACATTTCAGCCAGTTGCTCAAGGGGGCGGCTCGATGAAACCGCGCGTCCTCGCTGGCCTGATCGGCGCCGGTATCCAGGCTTCCCGCACGCCAGCCCTGCATGAACAGGAAGGCGATGCCCAGGGCTTGCGCTACCTCTACCGACTGATCGATCTGGAACCGCTGCAACTGACTCTCGACGCCCTGCCCGACCTGCTGGACGCCGCCGAGCGGATGCACTTCACCGGTTTGAACATTACCTACCCGTGCAAGCAAGCGATCCTGCCGCTGCTTGATGAATTGTCTGACGAAGCGCGGGGCATTGGCGCAGTCAATACCGTGGTGTTCAAGGGTGGCAAACGTATTGGCCACAACACGGATTGCCTGGGGTTTGCCGAGGGCTTTCGCCGTAACCTCAACGATGTGCCGCGTCAGCGCGTGGTGCAGATGGGAGCCGGTGGCGCTGGCGCAGCAGTGGCGCACGCGTTGCTGGCCGAGGGTGTCGAGCAATTGAGTGTGTTCGATGTGGACGCCACCCGCGCCCGGGACCTTGTGGATAACCTGGCGCAACATTTTGGCAGCGGTCGCGCCCAGGTGGGCAGTGACCTGCAAAACGCCATGGCCGAGGCCGACGGCTTGGTCAACACCACGCCAATGGGCATGGCCAAGCTGCCCGGCACGCCGGTGCCCGCTGCCTTGCTGAGAGCAGAACTGTGGGTGGCTGAAATCGTGTATTTCCCGCTGGAAACCGAACTGCTGCGTGATGCCCGCGCCTTGGGCTGCCGCACCCTGGATGGCGGCAATATGGCGGTGTTTCAGGCGGTGAAAGCGTTTGAGCTGTTCAGTGGTGAGGTGGCGGATGCGCAGCGGATGCTGGCGCACTTCCAAAGCATGAATGGCTCAATGAGTGGACTGAACTAACCCCTGTAGGAGCGAGCTTGCTCGCGAAAAACTTCAACGATAACGCGTGCTTCCTGAATCAACGCGGCGCCTGTGAGTTCTTCGCGAGCAAGAACTAGGCGTCCCCCTCGCTCCTACAAAAAAAGCCTTAATTGAACGGCATTTAGGGCAAGCCACAACGATTTCTGCGCTGACTTCAGGCCTGCAGGTAACGCAGCACCGAATCACAAATCATGTCCCGATGCCGCTGCTTAACCGCCTCATCCGACAGGTCGATCTGAAAAATCTCACTGAACGTATGGCGGTTGGACACCCGGTAAAAGCTGAATGAGTTGATCAGCAGGTGCACGTCCAGCGGCTCCAACCCGGCCCGGAACACCCCCATCTCAGCCCCACGGCGCAACGTCGCACCCAGCGCTTCCAGGATGTTGCTGTTCATCGCCTTGATCGAGTCGGAACGCTTCACGTACTCGGCATTGTGGATATTTTCGATGCTGACGATGCGCACGAAATCCACGTTCTGGTCATGGTGATCAAAGGTGAACTCCACCAGCCGCCGGATCGCCTCACGGGGTTCCAGGGCGGTGAGGTTCATGCGGGTTTCGGTGTTGCGGATATCGCCGTAGAGCTTCTCCAGCACCTCGACGTACAACTGCTCCTTGCTGCCGAAGTAGTAATAGATCATGCGTTTGGAGGTATGGATGCGCTCGGCGATGGCATCCACGCGAGCGCCGGACAGACCCTGCTGAACAAACTCGACAACGGCTTCCTGGAGAATGTTCTCGCGGGTCTTTTCCGGATTGTTCTTGCGACTCTTGCGCGGTGCATCTGACACAGCGGAGAGATCGGGAGTCAGGGTCATGGTGCGCTCACGGCCGGTTTTATTGTGCAGGCCGCGATTATGGGCCGAGGCGCTCCCCGAAGGAAGCACCTGGCCACCGGTTACAACCGAGCCTGGCGTACCGCGCCGCTGCGCGACTTGGCCATCGCCGCCAGGCGCACCGCCACGTTGGCCGCACCGTAGCCGGCATAGCCGTTCTTACGCTGGATGATTTCGAAGAAGAACCGCCCTTCGAACGGCTCGGTGTACACATGAAACAGCTCACCGCCCTGGGCATCGCGGTCATACAGCACGTTGTAGTACGCCAACTCGCTGAGGAACTCATCGTCGAAGTCGAAGCGCGCCGCCAGGTCGTCGTAGTAGTTGAGCGGGATATCCAGCAACGGCACGCCCGCCTCCTTGGCGCGGCGTACCTCGGCGAAAATATCCGCGCAGTCGAAGGCAATGTGATGCACACCCGAGCCGCGATAGCTCGACAGTGCGTGGGAAATGGCGGTGTTGCGATTCTCGGAGATATTGAGCGGCAGGCGAATCGAGCTGCAGCGGCTGCGCAACGCGCGGCTTTTCACCAGGCCGTAAGGGTCGGGCAACACCACTTCATCATCGGCTTCGAAATCCAGCAGGCTCTTGTAGAACAGCACCCAGCTGTCGAGGCTGTCGGCGGGCAAAGCCATGGCCATGTGGTCGATACGCAGCAGGCCACCGCTGGAGGCGCTGACCGGTTGCAGGTTGAAATCGGTGTCGTACAACCCGCCTTCGCTGGGGTCTACCAGGTAGATCAGGCTGCCGTCCGGCGCACGGACCGCCGCCAGTTCCAGCTCATTGGGGCCCACCAGGCCGCGATAAGGTTGACCCTTGTAGGCCACCGCGCGCTGCAATGCCTTGGCGCTGTCCTTGACCCGAATCGCGGTGGCGCACAACGACGGGCCATGGGCCTCGAAGAAGTTGTGGGCAAAGGAATAGGGTTCGCAATTGAGGATCAGGTTGATATCGCCCTGGCGCAACAGGCTGACGCTCTTGGAGCGGTGCTGGCCGGCCTTGACGAAGCCGAGGCGCTCCAGCCATTGGGTCAGCTTGGCGCCGAGGCTTTCATCCACCGCAAATTCGAGGAACTCGATACCGTCGTACTCGCTGGCGGCAGGGGTTTCGAACAAGATATCGACCGGCGCGGCGGGTTGTTCCCGCGCCAGGCGCTGGCGGGTTTTCTCCTCCAGGTACAGCAACGAGCGCAGGCCATCGGCAGCATTCGCCCGGGTCGGTGCCGCGCGGAACCCGTCGTTGAAAATCTCCAGGGACAGCGGCCCGGTGTAGCCGCTCTGGATGATCGGTGCCAGAAAACCCGCCAGGTCGAATTCACCCTGGCCGGGGAAGCAGCGAAAATGGCGGCTCCACTCCAGCACATCCATGGCCAGGATCGGCGCGTCGGCCATTTGCACAAAGAAGATCTTGTCGCCGGGAATCTCGGCGATGCCGCTGGGGTCGCCCTTGAGCGACAAGGTGTGGAAGCTGTCGAGCAGCACGCCGAGGCTCGGATGATCGACCTGGCGCACCAGGTTCCATACCTGCTGCCAGGTGTTCACGTGCTTGCCCCAGGCCAGCGCTTCGTAACCGATACGCAGGCCACGGCGGCCGGCGTGCTCGGCCAGAAGGCTCAGGTCATCCAGCAAAATCCGTTCATCGCCTACGCAGTCGGCCGAGGCATTGCTGCACACCAGCACCAGGTCGGTGCCCAGTTCCTGCATGAGGTCGAACTTACGTTCGGCGCGCTCCAGGTTGCGGGCCAGGCGGTCACGGCGGCAACCTTCAAAGTCACGAAACGGCTGAAACAAGGTGATGGCAATGCCCAGGTCGGCACACATTTGCCTGACTTCTCGCGGGCTGCCGTCGTAATACAGCAGATCGTTTTCGAAGATTTCAACGCCATCAAACCCGGCAGCCGCGATGGCTTCGAGTTTTTCCGGCAGGGTTCCGCTCAAGGAAACAGTGGCAATAGAGCGTTGCATGGGGCGACTCCCGGCATTTGAGGCTCGTCTTATTTAGGGCAAATTATTGGCTGCTAAACTGCTCACAGCAATTGAAATGTACGAACCGGTTAGTTTTTAGGGCGATTATCGAACACAATGGTGGTTGGCGAATTGACGATTTTTTAGCCACTGCGCACCATCGATCACGCAACAAGACCCAGACCACACCATAAAAATTTCAAAAAAAACGGGTACTCCCTCATGCCTTCGCAAAACTCCGTCCTGGCCGCGCGCCCGGCCACCCCGCACGCCGGTATCGGCGATAAGATCCGCGGCGCACTGGCCGTCGGTAAAACCCGCTGGGGCATGCTGGCCCTGGTGTTCTTCGCCACCACCCTGAACTACATCGACCGCGCCGCCCTTGGCGTGATGCAACCGATCCTGGCCAAAGAGATGAGCTGGACGGCGATGGACTACGCCAACATCAACTTCTGGTTCCAGGTCGGTTATGCGATTGGCTTTGTGCTGCAAGGCCGTCTGATCGACCGCGTCGGCGTCAAGCGCGTGTTCTTCTGCGCGGTACTGTTGTGGAGCCTGGCCACCGGTGCCCACGGCCTGGCCACCTCGGCGCTGGGCTTTATGGTCTGCCGCTTTATCCTCGGGCTGACCGAAGCCGCCAACTACCCGGCCTGCGTCAAGACTACCCGCCTGTGGTTCCCGGCCGGCGAACGCGCAGTAGCCACCGGCATCTTCAACGCCGGCACCAACGTCGGCGCGATGATGACGCCAATGTTGCTGCCATTGATCCTGCACGTGTGGGGCTGGCAGGCGGCGTTCCTGTGCATGTCGGCACTGGGCGCCATCTGGCTGCTGTTCTGGGGCTTGAAGTACTTCAACCCGGAAGACCATCCAACGGTCAAGCAATCCGAATTGGACTACGTGCAACAGGAAGTCGAACCGGAACAACCCCGCGTGCCCTTCAGCCGTATCCTGCGCATGCGCGGCACCTGGGCCTTCGCCCTCGCCTACGCGCTGACGGCGCCGGTGTTCTGGTTCTACTTGTATTGGCTGCCGCCGTTCTTGAACCAGCAATACAACCTGGGCATCAACGTGACCCAGATGGGCATTCCGCTGATCATCATCTACCTGACCGCCGACTTCGGCAGCGTAGGGGGCGGGATTCTGTCGTCGTTCCTGATCGGCCGTGGGATGAACTCGATCAAGGCGCGGCTGCTGTCGATGCTGCTGTTTGCCTGCTGCATCGTCGGCGTGATCATGGCGGCCGGTTCCAGCCAGCTGTGGGTCGCGGTGTTCGCCATCTCCCTGGCCATCGGCGCACACCAGGCCTGGACCGCGAATATCTGGAGCCTGGTGATGGACTACACGCCCAAGCACATGATGAGCACGGTGTTCGGTTTCGGCGGCATGTGCGCGGCCATCGGCGGTATGTTCATGACCCAGATCGTCGGCCACATCCTGACTGTGACCAACAACAACTACACCGTGTTGTTCACCCTGATCCCGGCGATGTACTTCATCGCGCTGACCTGGATGTACTTCATGGCACCGCGCAAGATTCCTACCGTCGCCGTGTAATCAACGCCGCCGCTGCTGCCAGGCAGCGGCCAACCCGCTCATGCAGATCACCCCGATACCGACCACCGTGGTCATATCGGGGGTATGGTTGAACACCAGCCACCCCAACAACCCCGCGAAGACGATCTGGCAATAGCCGAACGGCGCCAGCAAGGCCGGTGCCGCAAAGCGGAACGCCTGGGTCAGCATCAAGTGTGCGGTCATCCCGCAGGTACCCAGTGCCAGCATCAACGCGCCGTGCCACAGGCTCGGCACCTGCCAGAAGAACGGCACCATCGCACTCATCACCAAGGTATTGCACAGCCCGGCGAAGAAGTTGCTGGTGGTCGGCGTGTCGTATTGGCTGAGAATGCGCGTCAGCAGTTGGTAGAAACAGAAGAACAGCGCCGAGCACAACGGCAGCAGCACCGCAGGCGTGAACAACTCACCGCCGGGGTGGATGATCACCAGCACGCCGACAAACCCGCAGACCACCGCCAGCCATTGGCCGCGTGTCACGTGTTCACCCAGCAGCGGCACCGAGAGCGCGGTCACGAGGATCGGCGCGAGGAAGTTCACGGCCGTGGCTTCGGCCAATGGGATGAAATGCAACGCCGAGGTGAAAAACAGGCTGGTGCCCAGCAGGCACAAGGCCCTGACGACCTGCATCCCCGGGCGTTTACTGCGCAGCACGCGTAGCCCCGATTGCGGCAGGAAAATCCCGGCCATCAGCAAGGTGTGCACCAGGTAGCGCGCCCACACCACCATCACGATCGGGTAGAACCCGGCCAGGTATTTGGACAGGGCGTCATGGCTGGAGAACAGAAACGTCGCCAGCACAATCAGCAGGATGCCTTTGAAGGGATGGTTGACGCCGGAAAGCGGGGTACTGACAGTCATTGAATTCTCTGGCTTGGCGAGCGGAACGCTGAGCACTGAACGAAGTGGCGCTCAACCCGGTAATCTAGCAGCCGGGCGGGAGTCTGCCCCAAGAGCATAACCAAACAACGTGCGAACAGCGCACTAAATCACGGGAATCGAGTCCAACGCTGCACGCTCGCTCCCGCGTTGCACACTTTTTAACCAAGGCCCTGCCGTCATGAAAAAAACCCTCTTTCTTCTCTGCGCCGTTGCGCTGCTCGCCGCTTGCAACCAGGAAGCCAAGGACGCCCCCAAACCTGCCCCGGCCTCGGTGCAAGCCACCCTGGTGCCGCAAACCCCGCCCACTGACCAATGGGTCGGCAAGTGGATCGGGGTGGAAGGCTTGAACCTGACCATCGCCAAAGACGACAGCATCGGCCGAGGCCACTACGTTCTAACCATGCAATACGGCCTTGACGCTGGCGACTCCGGCACCTTTAAAGGGGAAGCGGCCGACGGCGGTATTGCCTTCACCCGCCCGGACGGCCCGCAACTGCTGCGCGCCGGAAATGGCGAAGCGACCGGGCTGAAATGGCTGGCGGATAAAAAGGACTGCGTGATCGTCGCCACCGGCGAAGGCTATTGCCGTTAATACCGACCATAATCAGACACTAAATTAGTGTAGGAGCGAGCTTGCTCGCGAAATTCGTTAACGATAACGCGGGCAATCTGGTTAAACGCGGTGTTTGTGCGTTTTTCGCGAGCAAGCTCGCGCCTACAGCAGGTTTATCAAGAGGATTGCTCCCATGCTATGGAAAAAAGGCCGACGCAGCGACAACGTGGTGGACGCCCGCGACGACAGTGGCGGCGGCGGTGGGGGCATGCGTTTTGGCGGCGGCAAGGGCCTGAGCCTCACGGCGATTGTGCTGATCGTCGGCATCGGTTGGCTGACCGGCCAGGACCCGCTGCAGATCCTTGGCCAGTTGACCGGCCAAATGGACCAGGCCCCCTCGGTGAGTACACAGTCGCGCCAGGCGCCACCGGCCAATGACGAGCAAGCCGATTTTGTAAGGGCCGTACTGGGCGATACCGAAGACACCTGGGGCCAGGTGTTCCAGGAAAACGGCCTGGCCTACAAGAACCCGAAATTGATTCTGTTCCGTGGCCGGGTCAATTCCGCCTGCGGTGGGGCGACCTCGGCCAGCGGCCCGTTCTATTGCCCGGCCGACCAGCAGGTGTACCTCGACCTCGACTTCTTCCGGGAGATGTCGCAACGCTTCCAGGCCGCGGGTGATTTCGCCCAGGCCTATGTGATTGCCCATGAAGTCGGGCACCACGTGCAGACCTTGCTCGGCATCTCGGCGAAGATCCAGGCTGCACGCCAGCAAGGCCGACAGATGCAAGGCGACGGCGGCCTGCTGGTCCGCCAGGAACTGCAAGCCGACTGCTTTGCCGGGGTATGGGCCAACCGTGCGCAAAAGCGCCTGAACTGGTTGGAGCCCGGCGATATTGAAGAAGCATTGAATGCGGCCAACGCCATCGGCGATGACCGTTTGCAGCAACAGGGTCAAGGGCGCGTGGTGCCGGACTCGTTTACCCACGGCACCTCGGCACAGCGGGTTCGCTGGTTCAAGACCGGCTTCGCCCAGGGCCAGATCACTCAATGCGACACGTTTACGGCCAAGAGTCTTTAGATGAATAACCGATTGGGATTGCTGCTGGGCGTATGGCTGACCTGCTCCACCACCACTTGGGCGGCCGAGAAAGAGCATGGCGTCAAGGTGGTCAGTCCCGATCGTTTTCACCTGCCGGCCGGCGACCTCAGCCTGGGCCTGAGCCAGGACTGGGCCAGCCCCCTGCCCCAGGTCACCCGAGCCCTGATCATCGTGCATGGTCGGCTGCGCAATGCGCAGACCTACCTGCAAAGTGGCGAAGACGCTGCTGAACACGCCGGGGTTGGAGCCACGACGCTGGTGATCGCGCCGCAGTTTCTCAACGATTCAGACGTAAAACGCAACCATCTGGACAATCAGGTCCTGCGCTGGAGGGGCAACGACTGGATGGCTGGCAAGCCCTCGGTGGGGCCGGGCGCTGTCAGCTCCTTCGGCGCCTTGGACCAGATCATCAAGCACCTGGGCAACCGCACACTGTTCCCGGCGCTCAAAGAGATCGTGGTAGCCGGCCATTCCGGCGGAGGCCAGGTGGTACAGCGCTTCGCCCTCACCGGCCACGACCACCCGGCCCTGCACACCGAAGGCATCCGCCTGCGGTATGTGGTGGCTAACCCGTCGTCCTACGCCTACTTCAGCCCGCAACGCCCGGTGAAATTCAACGTGGCCGACTGCCCTGGATTCAACGACTGGAAATACGGCATGCAACACCTGCCCGCCTATGCTGAAGGCCAAGGCGTCGAGCAGCTTGAGCGGGCCTACGTGTCACGCGACATTACCTACCTGTTGGGCCAGCAGGACACCGACCCGAACCACCCGGCACTGGATAAAAGCTGCGAAGCCGAGACCCAGGGCGCGTATCGGCTGATTCGTGGGCACAACTATTTTGACTACCTCAAGCAACGCCATCCGCAGTTGAGCCAGACGCTGGTGGAAGTGCCGGGGGTTGGGCATGACGGGGATGGGATGTTTACTTCGCCAGAAGGCCAGAAAGTACTGTTTGCCCAGTAATTACTGAAGAAATCGGCCCAACATGTGGGAGGGGGCTTGCCCCCGATAGCAGTGTGTCAGTCTCAGCATCTGTAACTGATCCACCGCTATCGGGGGCAAGTCGAATCGTCGCACCGCCCCTCCCACATTTGATATTCGTCGCTTGGGCTAGATCATCCGGCGCAATGCCGCACAATCCTGCGCATGCCAATCCGCCAACGCGGGCCAGGGGTTCTCCAGCAGGTTGACCAACACCGTTCGGGTCCCCGCCGCTCGGCCGCAGTCGAGGTCGAAGCGGTAATCCCCGACCATCACCATCTCGCTCGGCGATACATCCCACGCCGCCGCCAATTTCAATAACCCACCCGGATCCGGCTTGGGCGGCGCATCGTCACGTCCCAGCACATCCTCGACCGCAAAGCAGTCCGCCAGGCCAATAGCCTCCAGGGTGATATGCGCCAACTCCCGCGCATTGCGGGTCAGGATCCCCAGGCGATAACCCCGCCCGGCCAGCTCGCGCACCAGCTCCACCGCACCGTCCGCCGCGACGGAACCCAGCGCCAGCTCGCGCTCATGTTCCAGCAACCAGGCATGTTTGGCCGCGGCGATGTCCGCCGGCAAAGCGGCGAGGTGGGTGAGGATGTCATCCTCGGGTGGAATCTCCAGGGCCACGCGAATAGCCGCAAAGTCATGCACGGCCACCGTGAGGGTGCCGTCCATGTCGAACACCCAATGCTTAACGTCGGCCAGGCTCATGCCCAGTCCTTGCGGTGGCGAATCAGGCCTTCCTGGGTCACCGACGCCACCAGTTGCCCGGCGCGGTTGTACACACTGCCCCGGGAGAAACCACGGGAGTTGCCGGCCCATGGGCTGTCCATGGCGTAGAGCAACCAGTCATCGGCGCGCAGGTCGGCGTGGAACCACAGCGCATGGTCAAGGCTGGCGACCTGCATGTCTTTCTGCCACACCGTCTTGCCATGGGGCAGCAGCGAGGTGGTCAGCAGGCCGAAGTCCGACGCGTAGGCCAGCAGGTATTTATGCAGCGCCGGCGCGTCGGCGAGTGCCCCGTCGGCGCGGAACCACACGTACTTGACCGGGTCCGACGGCTGCGGGTTGAACGGGTCTTTTTCGGTCACCGGGCGCACTTCGATCGGTTTGGGGCACAACAACTTTTCGCGCATGTGTTCCGGGATCAGGTGCGCACGCTGCTTGGTCAGCTCCAGCTCCGACGGCAAGTTCTCCGGGCCGACCACCACCGGCATGGTGGTCTGGTGCTCGAAGCCTTCTTCGTCGTACTGGAACGAAGCGCTGCAGGTGAAAATCGGGTGGCCCTTCTGGATCGCCGTGACCCGACGCGTGCTGAAACTGCCGCCATCACGCACGCGGTCCACCGAATACACCACCGGCAAGGCCGCGTCGCCAGGGCGCAGGAAATAACCGTGCAGGGAATGCACGTGGCGCGCTTCTTCTACGGTCTGGCTGGCGGCCGACAGCGACTGGCCGAGCACCTGGCCACCGAACAGTTGGCGAAAACCCAGGTCCTGGCTGCGGCCGCGAAAGAGGTTTTCCTCGATCGGTTCCAGGGTCAGCAAGTCCACCAGATCTTCCAATACTTGGCTCATTCAAACTCTCCTCAGAGCAAAACGGTATCTACCTGTAGGCGCGAGCTTGCTCGCGAAGGTGGTTAACGATAACGCCGCGCTTCTGGTCTACCGCAGCGCTCTTGGGTTCTTCGCGAGCAAGCTCGCGCCTACAGGGGGTCTATTGGGCATTCCGGGCTGCTTATCCGTGCAGCGTGTCCAACCATTGGGCGCGGGTGATGCGGTACAAAACATGATGGCGCAGCGTGTTATCGGCTGCGACCTTGGGGTGTTCGAAATCCGCCTGGGGATCGTAATGCATCCCGATGGCCTGCATGACTTTTTGTGATGGCAGATTGGCTTCGGTGGTGAACGCGACGATTTCATCCAGCTGCAAGCGGTCGAAACCACAGCGCAGCGCCGTCCAGGCCGCTTCGCTGGCGTAGCCCAGGCCCCAATGCTCGCGGGCCAGGCGCCAGCCGATTTCCACGGCGGGGGTAAAACCGGCTTCGAAACTGACATTCTGCAACCCGGTCAGGCCGATGAATTCGCCACTGTCCTTGCGCTGCAAGGCCCACAGGCCAAAGCCGTATTCAGCGAAGTGCCCACGAATCCGGCCGATCAGCGCGGCGCTTTCCAGGCGGTCCAGCAGGCCGGGAAAATAGCGCATCACCTGCGGGTCGGCGCACATTTGCGCAAACGCCGGCAGGTCGCTGTCACGCCATTGGCGCAGCACCAGGCGCGCGCTTTCCAATTCCAGTATCGGCTCCACGGGTCCCCTCCCCTTGCCATGTGCGTGAGTGTACAGCGCTGTTAAGATCCCTCGCAGGTTCCCGTCAGAAAATCCCATGCCTTTGCCATTGATCTACCACGATGACTACAGCCCTGAGTTCCCCGCGGATCACCGCTTTCCCATGGACAAGTTCCGCCTGTTACGCGACCACCTGGTGGCCAGCGGCCTGACCGAAGACCGCCAGTTGCTGCGCCCGCAACTGTGCCCGCCAGAGATTCTGGGCCTGGCCCATGAACCTGGGTATATCGAACGCTACATGAGCGGCAAGTTGTCCCGAGAAGACCAACGGCGACTCGGCCTGCCCTGGAGCGAAGCGCTGGCCCGGCGTACCGTGCGCGCGGTCGGCGGCTCGATACTCGCGGCAGAACAGGCGCTGGAACACGGCCTGGCCTGCCACCTGGCGGGGGGTACCCATCACGCCCATTATGATTATCCGGCCGGCTTTTGCATCTTCAACGACCTGGCGGTGATCAGCCATTACCTGCTGGCCAGCGGGCGGGTCAACCGCGTGCTGATCTTCGACTGCGACGTGCACCAGGGCGACGGCACCGCGCGCATCCTCCACGACACGCCGGACGCAATCACCGTGTCGCTGCACTGCGAGAAGAACTTCCCGGCCCGCAAGGCCCAGAGCGACTGGGATATCCCGCTGCCCATGGGCATGGGCGATGCCGAGTACCTCAAGGTGGTGGACGATGCGCTGAACTACCTTTTGCCGTTGTACCAGCCGGACCTGGTGCTATACGACGCCGGCGTCGATGTACACAAGGACGACGCCCTCGGTTACCTCAAGCTGACCGACGAAGGCGTCGCCGCCCGCGATGAAAGCGTGATGCGCCACTGCCTGGGTCGCGACATCCCGGTGATGGGAGTGATCGGCGGCGGCTACAGCAAGGATCGCCCAGCCCTGGCGCGCCGTCATGGCATCCTGCACCACAGCGCGCAACGGGTGTGGACGTCATCAGGTTGTCATTGAACCCTGGGCGTTACCCACAATGCCTGTGGAACGGGCTGTGGATAACTTGAGCGTAAGGGGCTGAAAGCGAGTAGCCGCATGGCCTGTAGGAAAGTGTACGTTTTTTGATCAGGCAGCCACGCTGTCGTCGGGTAGAATGCTCGGCCTATTCAAGCGACCGTAGCCCTGCCCATGCCTCAGACCTCTCCTCAACACGTCACCATCATCGGCGGCGGCCCCGCCGGGCTGATGGCCGCTGAAGTCTTGAGCCAGGCGGGGGTACGGGTCGACCTGTACGACGGCATGCCGTCGGTGGGGCGCAAATTCCTGCTGGCAGGCGTGGGCGGCATGAACATCACCCATTCCGAAGCCTACCCGGCTTTCCTCTCGCGCTATGCCGAACGGGCCCCCCACCTGGCGCCGTTATTGCGGGCATTTGGCGCTGAAGCACTGTGCGAATGGATTCATGGCCTGGGCATCGAGACGTTTGTCGGTACCTCCGGCCGCGTATTTCCTACCGACATGAAAGCCGCCCCGCTGTTGCGTGCCTGGCTCAAGCGCCTGCGCGACCAAGGTGTGGTTATCCACACCCGGCATCGTTGGCAGGGCTGGAATGCGCAGGGGGATTTACTTATCCACAGCCCGGACGGGGAAAAAACCATCCACAGTGCTGCCGTGTTGCTGGCGCTGGGCGGCGGCAGCTGGTCGCGCTTGGGTTCTGACGGCGCCTGGCTCAAATTGCTGGAAGATAAAGGCGTGCCCTGCGCCAGGTTGCAACCGAGCAACTGCGGCTTCGAGGTGTCGGCCTGGAGCCCATTGATGGTCAGCAAATTCGCCGGCGCACCGTTGAAAAATGTCGCCATCGGCCTGGGCGATGACAAACCCCGCCTCGGCGAATGCGTGGTCACCGCCAGCGGTATCGAGGGCAGCTTGATCTACGCGCTGTCGGCGCCGATTCGTGAGGCGATCAACCGGAAAGGTTCGGCCACGGTGCATATCGATTTGCTGCCCAGCAAGCCGTTGGACAAGGTCCATGCCGCGTTGGCCAAGCCACGTGGTTCGCGCTCGATGAGCAAGCACTTGCACAGTCAGTTGGGGTTGGATGGGGTCAAGGCGGCGTTGTTGCGCGAGTTGGCACCCGCCGAACACTTCAATGATCCGGCGCAGTTGGCGGCGGCTATCAAGGCGCTGCCGCTGACCTTGGTGAAGACACGGCCGATGGATGAAGCCATCAGCACGGCCGGTGGTGTGCCGTTTGAAGCGTTGGATGAGCGGTTGATGCTCAAGCAATTGCCAGGGGTGTTTTGTGCGGGGGAGATGCTGGACTGGGAAGCGCCGACCGGCGGGTATTTGCTGACGGGGTGTTTTGCCAGTGGCAGGGCGGCTGGGCGGGGGATGTTGGAGTGGCTTAACCGCTGATATTTGTGGTGAATTCAAAGCCGCCATCGGGGGCAAGCCCCCCTCCCACAGTTTGAATGTATTCACACATCAAAATGTGGGAGGGGGCTTGCCCCCGATGAGGCCATCAGCCACACCGCAAAATCACTTTTTCTTACGCGGCCCAGTATTGAACACCGGCACTTTACGCACCGGCTTGATCGAAGGCTCCGACGGCGCCACTTCGCCACTGTCCACCCACTTGCCCAGGTTGCGCTTACCACCGCCACCACCTGACGCCTTGGGCTTCTTCGGTTTTTTCGGTTTCTTCACCACCTGGCCGCTGGCATCGGTGTCGGGCACGCGGTGTTCCGGTTCGAAATCCGGCTCCATCTTGCGGGTCAACGTCTGGCGGGTCAGCATCTCGATGGCCGACAGCATGTTCACTTCATCGGCGCACACCAGGGAAATCGCCTCGCCGGTGTTGCCCGCGCGACCGGTACGGCCGATACGGTGGATGTAGTCCTCGGCCACGATCGGCAGGTCAAAGTTGACCACCAGCGGCAGGTCTTCAATGTCCAGGCCGCGGGCCGCCACATCAGTGGCCACCAGGATCTGCACATCGCTCGATTTGAAACGATCCAGCGCACGTTGGCGCGTGGCCTGCGGCTTGTCGCCGTGGATGCCATCGGCATTGATGCCCAGGCCCTGCAACTTATCCACCAGCGCATCCACGCCGTTACGGGTCTTGGCGAATACCAGCACCTGCTTCCAGCGGCCCTTGCGCATCAGGTGCACAAACAACTCCGCCTTGCGCTTCTTGTCCACCGGCACCACCCATTGCTTGACGGTGTTGGCGGCCACGTTGCGCGGGCTGACTTCGATGCTCAGCGGGTCGTTGAGCATCTGCCCGGCGAGCAGGCGGATGTCATCGGAGAAGGTCGCGGAGAACAGCAGGGTCTGACGCTTTTTCGGCAGCATGCGGTAGATGTTCGCCAGTTCTTCGGAGAAGCCCAGGTCGAGCATACGGTCGGCCTCATCCAGCACCAGGGTTTGCAGCTGATTGAGTTTCAGCGCGTTCTGGCGGAACAGGTCGATCAGCCGGCCAGGGGTGGCGACCAGCACGTCGACCCCCTTGCGCAGCTTCATCATCTGCGGGTTGATGCTCACGCCGCCGTACACCGCGTAGGTGGTGAGCGGCAGGTTCTGGGCGTATTCGGCAACGCTGGCGTGAACCTGCTCGGCCAGTTCGCGGGTCGGGCACAGGATCAGCGCGCGCACCGAGTTAGCGGCGACTTTCGGTCCTTCCATGGTCAGCAGTTGCAACAGCGGCACGGCGAAACCGGCAGTCTTGCCGGTGCCGGTCTGGGCCGCCGCCATCAGGTCGCGGCCAGCCAGCACCGCCGGAATGGCTTGCGCCTGCACCGGCGTCGGGGTCTGGTAGCCAAGCGTCTCAAGGGCGCGCAGCAAGGGTTCGATCAGGCCAAGGGTGGCGAAAGTCATGTAGTTACCGTAGGAAAAATTCAGCGCAAGGGCGTAATGCGCGGCAGTTTACCTTATTTCCGGCTTGGGCTTGCGCCACTGGGGCAGGCTGATCAATAGCACGGCACTGATGATCACCAACATCGCCAAGGCTTCTTCCAGGCCGATGGTCTCGCCGACGAACACAATCCCCAACAACACCGCCACCGCAGGGTTCACATAGGCATAGCTGGTCGCCGCAGCCGGGCGGACGTGCTTGAGCAGGTACATATAGGCGTTGAAGGCGATGATCGAGCCGAACACCGTCAGGTAGGCCAACGCCAGCCAACCCTCCAGTGGCGGCATGGCCTGCAGGTGCTCACCGGAAAGCGCGCTGCCGATCAACAGGGTCACGCCCGCCACCAGCATTTCCGCAGCACTGGCCATGGCGCCCTGGGGCAGCGACAACTGCCGACTCCACACCGACCCGAATGCCCACGATGCCGCCGCGAACAGCAACAAGGCGGCGCCCACCGGGCTCGATTGCAGGGTGCTGCCCATGTTGAGCATGGCGATGCCGACAATCCCAAGGATCACCCCGGCCCATTCCAGCCGCGTATTGCGCGCGCCCCAGAAATACCCGCACAGCAAGGTGAACAGCGGCACGGTCGCCACCGCCAGGGCGGCCACCCCGGACGACACGCCCGCGTGTTCGGCCAACGTGACGCCGCCATTACCGAAGGTGAGCAGCAAAATGCCGATCATCCCGGCGGCCTTCCATTGTGGCCATGTCGGCGCTGGCACCCCGCGCCATCTGAGGTAGCCATACATCAGCGCACCCGCCGTGCAGAACCGAATCCCCGCCAGCAACAATGGCGGCCAGTAGTCCACGCCGATGCGAATCACCAGGTAGGTAGACCCCCAAATCACATACAGCGCAAAAAAGGCGGCGATCAACGGTAAGGAAAAGCGACGTGGGCCAGGCATTGGGCGGCTCGAAGGCAGATATAAGAGATGCTTATTCTAAAAAGGCATGTGCTTAAACATAAGTTACAAAACCTGTTTAAACCGCCCATGCACTTTTCAAAGCATGGTTATGAGGGCTATAAACCATGCTTTCGAAAGCCACCTGGCGTTGGAGCCTTTTCATGGACAAATATGACCGCATGCTCCTCAGCGCCCTGCTCGAAGACGGCCGTGCCTCTTACGCGCAACTGGCCCGCACAGTAAACCTCTCCGCCCCCGCCGTGGCCGAACGCGTGGCCAAGCTTGAGGCCAGCGGCGTGATCACCGGTTATCAGGCCAAGGTAGACCTGTCCAAAGTGGGTTTGCCGATTCAGTGTGTGATCGAACTGCGGCTGACCAACCATGGCAGCCAGAAGGTTTACGACGCCCTGGCGGAAATTCCCGAACTGACCGAGTGCCACCGCGTCACGGGCGATCCGTGCGTGATCATGCAAGCGGCGGTGGGGTCGATGCCGGAGCTGGAGAACCTGATCAACCGGATAGCGAAGTTCGGGTTCAGCAAGACCTCGATTATTTTGTCGAGCGCGATAGAGCGGCGAGTGCCGCTGGCGCAGTTGGAGGGCAAAAACGGTGGTTAAACACAGCCAGGTCGTCAGCCTCAGCCACCCGATCAGCCGGCGTATTCCGCTGTGGCCGGGCGATCCCCCCGTGGTGTTTGAAGACGTCGCGTCGCTGGATAAGGACGGCTATTTCCTGAGGCGTTTCAGCCTGGGCGAACATAGCGCCACCCATATGAATGCGCCGAACAGTTTTTATGCCGGCGGGATGGGAATTGATGGTTATCAACCCGAAGACTTGGTGCGGCCCGCGGTAGTGATCGATGTGCACGGTAAAACCCGGAGCAATCCAGATTACGAAATCAGCCCACAGGATATTGAAGCGTGGGAACGTCAACACGGTCTTATCGAACCTGGCTCGGTGGTGCTGATGTACACCGGCTGGCAACACCTCTGGAACGATCCGATAGCGTTTTTTGGACAGGACGCGCAAGGCTCACACTTCCCTGGGATTGGTGAAGCGGCGATTCGGTTCTTACTCGAACAGCGCCAGATTGCCGGGGTTGGCATTGATACCCACGGGGTTGATCCAGGGCAAAGCACCGCCTTCGCGACAAACCATGCGGTATTGGCCGGAAATGGGATTGTGCTGGAATGCCTGACCCACCTCGACCGGCTACCGGCCAAGGGCGCCACGTTAGTGATAGGGGTACTAGGGCTGGAAGGCGGTTCGGGATCACCCGCATCGGTAATGGCATTTATTCCCTGACTTGCAGGCAGGCCCTGCCGACGCCATCGCAGGCAAGCCAGCTCCCACAATAGACCGCATGCAGTACGGGCTACTCGGTCAACTGTGGGAGGGGGCTTGCTCCCGATAGCGGAGTGTCAGTCACCAGATGTACCGGCTGACCCGCTGCATCGGGGGCAAGCCCCCTCCCACACTTGGAACTTCGGTGTTCTTGGAGTTGTGGCTGGCTCAAAACCCGCGATGCTTCTTCAAATGCTCATTGATCTTCGCCGCCGGCACTTTCTGCAGGGTGCACAGCAGGTCGTGGGACAGTTCGCGCAAGCCATGGGTGCGCCGCAGTTCCTGGGCCAGGTGCGCCGTGAGGTTGGCGGCCATTTCCGCATCCGCCAGCGCTCGGTGAGCCTGGCCGGTGTGGGGCAGTTGGGCGTAGGCGTTGAGGGTGCCGAGCTTGTGGTTGGGCGCAGACGGCATCAGGCGGCGGGCCAGCAGCAGGGAGCAGGCGAATTTTTGCAGGCGGGTGCGGCGGATCAGGCCGAGTTCGAAGTCCCAGAACTTCTGGTCGAACGCAGCGTTGTGCGCCATCAGCGGCGTGGTACCGACGAACTCGTTGACTTCGTTCATCACCCGCTCGGCCGGCGGGGCACTGCGCAGCATGGCGTTGCTGATGCCGGTCAGTTGTTCGATAAAGCCCGGCACTCTGACGCCGGCGTTCATCAGGCTCTGGTAGCGGTCCACGATCTGCCCGCGCTCGAGGATAACCACCGCGATTTCCGTGGCCCGGCAGTGGCTGCTCGGGGTGATGCCAGTGGTTTCAAAGTCGATGACCGCTATACGTTCCAAACCTGTTCCAACTCCGTCTAACTATTCATTTATTGAGCCGCAGCGCTTATTTGAGTAGCAGCGCGCCTTCGATCGGCACGTAGCGGCTGGCGGCGCGTATCAATGAGTTGGCCGTCAGCCCCGGTACGCCATAGGCCACGGCTTCGACGCCGTGCTTGTGGATGATGCGGTCGAGCAGCATGTCGAAATCACCGTCGCCGGAGGCCAGTACGATTTCGTCGACGTGGTCGGCGGCGTCCATGATGTCGATGGTAATGCCCACGTCCCAGTCGCCCTTGGCCGAGCCGTCGCTGCGCTGGATATACGGCTTGAGCTTTACGGTAAAGCCGAGGTTGCGCAGGATCTGCTGGAACTGCTGCTGTTTGCTGTCGCCACGGTCGATGGCATAGGCGTACGCCTCGACAATCTGCCCGCGAGAGCTGATGTCCGCCCACAAGGCGGCGTAGTTGAAGTGGCAGCCGTACGCCTGGCGCACGGTGTAGTAGAGGTTTTGTACATCGGCGAACACTGCAATTTTCTTCACCGCACTTCCCCATGACTGCCACTTGGACCCCGGACCCAAAGGCCCGGAAAGGTTGCCAGTATGCCAGCCACAGGAAAGTTTCCGGGAAAAATCAGACCGGGATGTTCAAGCACCCCGGTCTGGTTGCGTCAGACAAAGGAATCGTCGTCGCCGAAGGAGGAGTCGTCGTCGGAATAATCGTTGTCGGCGAAGCTGTCGGAGTTGCCGCCGCCCCAGCTGTCATTGCCGGCGAACTTCTGGTCATCGTTGCCCCAGTTGCTGTTATCGCTGGCCGGTGCCGGCTCTTCACGGATAATTTCTTCCACGACTTGCGGCTGTTGCGAGTTGTGGTTGAACAGGCTGCTGATCCCTTCGGCCAACATCACACCACCGGCCACGCCTGCGGCGGTTTTCAGCGCGCCACCGAGAAAACCACTGCCAATCGGCGCGGCAGGCTGTTGAGGCTGCTGATAGTTCTGCTGCGGTGCGCCGTAGTTCTGTTGTGGCGCAGGCTGGCCAAACGAAGGCCGTGCCGGTTCACGCCAGCCGCCGCCCGAAGACGCCGGGGCGCTCGGGGCCGGTTGGGCATCCCGGGAACCGCCGCCAAAGATGCTCGACAGGAAGCCACCGCTGCTCGGGGCCGGCTGCGCGGCCTGGGACTTGGCGCGCTGCAACTCATCCTGCAGTTGCTGGATCTGCTGTGCCTGCTGCTTGTTCTGCTCGTCGAGACTCTTGAGTGCGTGTTCCTGTACCAGGATCGACTGGGTCATGTAATACCCGGCGGCCGGTTGGCGAGTCATGTGCTCCTTGATCCGCGCTTCGGCCTGGGCGTCGCGGGGGGCTGAGTCCGTTTCGGCTTGCTGCAACCGTGAAAACAGTCCATCGATCAGGGTTTGCTCTTCGCTATTCATGGCGACCTCGTTAGATTGCCGGTAAAAAACAGGGGCCGGCCTATGATCGGGCCGGTGTATGTCAGTTATGGGGGTGTTACCAGTTGTTTCAATGATCTTTACTCAAGGTTTACGTTTGCTTGCCTACGGCACCTATCGGTTAAAGTGTGCCCCTGCTTTTTTTCGGCCTGTGATGACTCTGATGAATCCGTTAGACGTACTGCGCGACTCTTTCCGTTTTACCCAGCGCAACCTGGGTGCCATCGTCCAACTGTGCCTGCCGTTGGTGATCCTCGAAGCCCTGTTGCAACAGGTACTCGACCACACGCTCGGCCCGGATGCCTTCCCCGGCTATAGCGTGGTGGTGGGGTTACTGGTGTACCCGCTCTACACCGGCGCGCTGATCCTGTTCCTCGACGCCCGCACCCGTGGCGAGTCGCCGCGCACCAAGGATGTATGGGCCATGGCCCTGACCCTGTGGCCGCGCTTCGCCTTGCTGACGGCGATGAGCACCCTGCTGATCTTGCTCGGGCTGTCACTGTATTTCCTGCCGGGCCTGTGGCTGATGGTGGTGCTGGCGTTTGCCGAGTACCTGCTGGTGCTGCGCGGTATGTCGGCGCTGGAGGCGATGAAGGAAAGTTTCCGCCTGACCCGTGGGCATTTCTGGCGAATCCTGGTGTGCCTGCTGTGCGTCATGACGCCACTGTGGCTGCTCAAGGGCGCCAGCGTGGCGGCGTATCCCGAGCCCGCGCCGTTGCTGGGCCTGCTGATCGACAGTGCCCATAGCTTCCTGCAATTGTTTACCAGTGTGGTGCTGTTCCGTTTATTCATGCTGATCGGTGGCGATGCCGACGCGCGGTGATATGCTCCGTGTCACCCCTGAAACGCTATAAGCCGAGCCGATGACCCGTTTATTGCGCATCACCCTGCTGAGCCTGCTGATCCTTGCGGGCCTGCTGACGGCCCTGATCTACAGCCTGACCTGGCGCCCCGCCGACAAGGAAATCCTGCCCGTAAGCTGTGTCGCGCCCCGTGCGCCGACCCTGCTGCCGGGGCAGGCGCTCAAGGTCATGACCTGGAACGTGCAATACCTGGCCGGCAAGAACTACGTGTTCTGGTACGACACCGCTGACGGCAGCGGACCGGACGAGCGCCCCACCGTCGAAGACATGGCTTTCAGCCTCGACGAAGTGGCGCGGGTCATCCGCGACGAGCAACCCGACATCCTGTTGTTGCAGGAACTTGACGAAGGCGCCAAACCCTCCCACTACCAGGACCAGGTGGCGCTGCTGCAAGAGCGACTCGTCGACCTCTACCCGTGCAGTGCCCAGGCCTTCGACTGGAAAGCCGACTTTATCCCCAACCTGCATATCTTCGGCAGCGTCGGCCGCAAGCTGGTGACATTGAGCCGCTACCAGATCGAACACGCCGAGCGCCTGCAATTGCCGGTACCGCCCGCCAATATCATCAGCCGGCAGTTCCAACCCAAGCCGGCGTTGCTGCTGACCTACCTGCCGCTGAGTGATGGCGGCCAACTGGCGGTACTCAATACCCGCCTGGATGGCGACGCCCCGGGGCGTTCAGCCGTGCTGGAGCAAGTGCAGGCAACGGTGAAGCTGCTGGATAAGTTCGAAAGCCGTGGCACGCCGTGGTTGATTGGTGGGGATTTCAACCTGCTGCCGCTGGGGCAGTTCCTGCGCCTGGACGCCGGCAAGCGCGGCCAGTATTCGCCGGACAGTGAGCTGCATTTGCTGTGGGATAAGTACCCGATGATCCCAAGCAACAGCGAATCCAGCGGGATTGATCGTGAGAAATGGCTGACGCATTTTCCCAATGACCCGAATATCGATGGCCCGGATCGCACCCTGGATTACCTGTTCTACAGCTCGCGGATCAAGCGAGTGGAGGCCAAGGTACGGCAGGAGGATACGTTGCGTATTTCCAACCATCTGCCGGTGATTGCACGGTTCTTGCTGCCGGCCGCGCAATAGTCAATGTGGGGGGGTGGTGCGACGGTTCGCACTTGCCCCCGATGGTGGCGTGTCAGTCAGCTCATCTGTAACCGATCCACCGCTATCGGGGGCAAGCCCCCTCCCACATTTTGATCTTTGGCATTACGACTTTCGGGGTTTGATCCGCGCGGTCGGCTCGGCTATCAGCGGGTCGTCCGGCCAGTAATGCTTGGGATAGCGCCCCTTCAGATCCTTCTTCACGTCGGCGTAGGTACTGCGCCAGAAGTTCGCCAGATCCTGGGTCACCTGCACCGGCCTGCGCGCTGGGGACAATAGGTGCAACTTCACCGCCTGCCGGCCACCGGCGATGCGCGGCGTGTCCGCCAGCCCGAACAGTTCCTGCAAACGCACCGCCAGGATCGGCGGCTGTTCGCTGTAGTCCAAACGCACCGATGAGCCCGACGGCACTTTCACATGCTGCGGCGCCAGTTCGTCCAGGCGTTGGGGTAGCGGCCAAGGCAACAGGTTGTGCAGGTAGCTGGAGATATCCAGGTTGGCGAAATGGCTCAGGCGCGAGACTTTGCCCAGGTAGGGCATGAGCCAGTGCTCCAGGCTGGCCAGCAGGGCGCTGTCGCTGACGTCGGGCCATTCGCTGGTTTTGCCGGCGTCGAGCTGGCGCAGCAACAGGACGCGGGCCTGCCATTGACGCAATTCCGGGGTCCAGGGCAACAGCTCCAGGCCCTTGCGGCGCACCAGGTTGACCAGCGCCTGGTTGCGCGCGGCTTCATCCAGGCCCGTCAGGGGTTCGCGGCTGAGCACCAGCTCGCCGACTTTGCGCTGGCGTTCGGCGCGCAACACGCCTTCGCGCTCATCCCAGTCCAGTTGGTCAACGTTGCGCACTTGCTCGGCGAGCACTGTCTCGAACAGCGCCGGATCAAAGTCGGCCGCCAGGTAGATGCGTTCTTCGCGCTGGCCCTGGCGGCTGCCCAGGTCAGCGATCACCAGCCAGGGTTGTTTCATCAGGCTGTCAGCCTCGGCGAACAAGGCCGCACGGCCGTTGGCCAGGCGGTATTCAGCGCCACCGGGGCGACGTTGTTGGGCGACGCGGTCGGGGTAGGCCAGCGCCAGCAAGGCACCGAGCCAACGTGGGTGGTCGGGATCGGCCACCGGTTGGGTCGCCTGGCCACGTAAATAGCCGCGGTATTGCCGAGCCAGTTGCTTGGCGCGCTGCACCCCGCCTTGGGTACCCCGCGCACGTTCTTCGCCAGACATTAATGCCAGGCGACTGTGCAAATCGGCGCCGCCACCGCGCAGGATATCGCGCTCGCCTAACAGCGCGGCGACGTCACACGCAGTGGCCGCCAACCCCAAATCCTGACCGCGCAACAGCAGATGGGCGATCCGTGGATGGGCGGGCAACTCGGCCATTTTCTGGCCATGGGCGCTCAGCTTTTCGTCATTCAAGGCGCCCAGCCGTTGCAGCAGGTCCTGGGCCTGGGCATAGGCCGCGGACGGCGGCACATCCAGCCAAACCAACTGCGCGGGCGTGACGCCCCAGCGCGCCAGTTGCAGAGCCAGGCCAGCGAGGTCGGCCGCGAGGATTTCCGCACTGCCATAGGCGGCCAGGCCGTCGTGCTGGTCTTCGGACCACAAGCGATAGCACACGCCCGGTTCCAGGCGCCCGGCCCGGCCCGCGCGCTGGGTCGCGCTGGCGCGGGAAATGCGCTGGGTATCGAGACGGGTCATGCCGCTGCCGGGGTCAAAGCGTGGGACCCGCGCCAACCCGGCGTCGATCACCACGCGCACGCCGTTGATGGTCAGGCTGGTCTCGGCGATGTTGGTGGCCAGCACCACTTTGCGCTTGCCCGTGGGCGCCGGGTCGATGGCCGCGCGTTGGGCGTTGAGGTCGAGTTCGCCATGCAGCGGGCACAGCAGCACGTCACTGCGCTCCCCCAGGGCGTCGGCCAGTTGCTGGTTGACCCGGCGAATCTCCGCCTGCCCCGGCAGAAACACCAGCACGCTGCCGGTTTCGTCATGCAGGGCGTCGAGGATGGTTTGCACCACACGCGGCTCGATAAACTCGCCGGCCTGGTACGGCCGCCCCCAGCGCATCTGCACCGGGAACATGCGCCCTTCGCTGCGCAGGATGGGGGCGTTGTCCAACAAGTCGGCCAGGCGCTCGCCTTCGAGGGTCGCGGACATCAGCAGGATTTTCAGCGGCTGCTCGTCGCGAAACAGATCGCGGCCGTTCAGGCTCAAGGCCAGCGCCAAGTCGGCGTCGAGGCTGCGCTCGTGGAATTCATCGAAGATCAGCAAACCCACGCCGTCCAGCGCCGGGTCGTCCTGCAGGCGGCGGGTGAGGATGCCTTCGGTGACGACTTCAATGCGGGTGTTGGGGCCGACCTTACTGTCGAGACGGATGCGGTAGCCGACCGTTTCGCCGACTTTTTCCCCCAATTCGCTCGCCAGGCGTTCGGCCGCGGCACGGGCCGCGAGGCGCCGAGGTTCGAGCATCAGGATGGTTTGCCCGGCAAGCCACGGCTCATTCAATAAGGCCAAGGGCACGCGGGTGGTTTTACCGGCGCCGGGGGGCGCTTCCAGCACGGCTTCATGGCGATTCGCCAAGGCGTCACGCAGGGCGGGTAAAACATCATCGATCGGCAACGAATTCATACTGGCTCCAAAGCAGAGCGGCGAGTATAACGGCGAACTGCCGGGTGCCGGTGGTGGTCTCCTATAGGCGCGAGCTTGCTCGCGAAAAACCACAGCGCACCACACACATTCACGCAGTACGCGTTATCGTTAACGTCTTTCGCGAGCACGCTCGCGCCTACAGTGACTGACAGGAGATTTTCCATGCGTATCGCTTCCCGTGTTATCGGCGGTGTCCTCGCCGTCACCCTGCTGAGCCAACTGACGGCCTGCGGCTCGATTTTCTACCCCGACCGCCGTGGCCAGATCGACGGCAAGATCGACCCGACCATCGCCGTACTCGATGCCGTGGGCCTGCTGTTCTACGTCATCCCTGGCCTGATCGCCTTCGGCGTCGACTTTGCCACCGGCGCGATCTACTTCGAACCGGGCAAGACCGCCCAGGTTGCCCCGGAAAAACTGCGCGAAGCCATCGGCGCGGACGGCAAGGTCGACAACGCCAAGTTGCAAACCATCATCCAGAAAGAAACCGGCCGCACCCTGCCGCTGGACGACCCGCGCATGATCCAGTTCAAGGGCAGCGTGCAGCAGTTGGCCGCCCTCGGCCTGCAACCGTCCGCCTAAGGATTTGACCCACCTATGACCAGCAATCCCGAACACGCCCGGCTGTTGCGCCTGGCCACCCGCGCCTCCGTCGGCGTGGCCAGTGTGCTGATTATCACCAAGGCTATTGCCTGGTGGCTCAGCGGCTCGGTGAGCATGCTCGCCGGCTTGACCGACTCGTTGCTCGATGGGGTGACCTCGCTGCTCAATTTGCTGGCGGTGCACTACGCCCTGCGCCCGGCCGATGACGATCACCGTTACGGCCACGGCAAGGCGGAGTCCCTGGCGGGCATGGCGCAAGCGTTGTTTATCGCCGGCAGTGCGGTGCTGATTGCGTTGCAGGCATTTGAACGGATCAAGCATCCCGAACCGGTGGGCGCGCCGTGGCTGAGCATCGGGGTGATTATTTTGTCCCTGGCGCTGACCGTGGCCCTGCTGATCCTGCAACACCGCGTGGTGCGGGAGACCGGGTCCAGTGCCGTGCGTGCCGACTCGCTGCACTACCGCTCGGACCTGCTGCTCAATGGCAGCATCTTGATTGCGTTGGTGTTGGCCGGCTTCGGCTTTCATCAGGTCGACGCCTGGTTCGGCCTGGGCATTGCGGCCTACATTCTGTGGAGCGCGATCCAGATCGCTCGGGAAAGCTTTGCGGTGCTGATGGATGAAGAGCTGCCGCCAGATGTCAGCCAGCACATGCTGGAACTGGCCCGTGGCGTGCCCGGTGTGCTGGGCGCCCACGACCTGCGCACACGTATCTCTGGCAACCACTGGTTTGTGCAATTGCACCTGGAGTTACCGGGGGAGTTGACCCTGACCGTGGCCCATGGCATCAGCGACCAGGCCGCCGATGCCATTCACCAGGCCTACCCGCGCGCCGAAGTGCTGGTGCACGCCGACCCGCTGGAAGTGGTGACCGGCGCCAAGGCCTAGTACTGCACCTGGTAGCCGCGACTGCTCAGGCAGTTGCCCTGGGCCTGGCGGTAGGTCTGCACCACCGCCGGGTCGGGGGCGTACGTAACGGCTTGCGGATCGAAACCGCTTTGTTGCACCGCCCAGCGATAACAGTCGTAGCCGTCCTGTTGCACTTGGGCTGGCGACTGCCCGTTCGCCGGGTAAGCCACCACGTCATAGCCATTACCCTGCGGTGCCGGTGGAGGCGTGGGCACGGCGGTCGGCGGTTCCACCACCACGTACTGCTGGGTGCTGGTTTCGTAGGTGTAGTAGGCACCCGCGGCGAGGAAGAACAGCGCGCCGCCCACCCACACTTCCCGCGCGTAATCCGGCAGGTAATGCACGCGGATGCCGTACGGCGGCGCCACCACGACGTAGCGTGGGCCTTGCGGGCGGTACCAGTAGCCACCCGAAAAGAAGTAGTCCTGGCCACGGTAAGGCACGCGGTAGTTGCGGTCGGGGAAACGGTCAACGGTGTAGCCGGGGCGGTACTGCGGGCCCGGACCCCAACCATTGCCGTGCCCATCGGGACGGCCCGGCCAGCGGATGTCATTGGGGTGACCATTGAAGCCACCGCCCGGACGTGGGCCGGGACCATTGCCGGCCTGCCAGTGCGGATTGCCATCGTTACGGCGTGGGATGTCCTGATAATAGTCTTGGCGCGGCTCCTGGGTCTGGCGGACGGTGTCCGGACGGCCCTGGATCGGCAGGTTATTCGCCGGCTGCGGCTGCGGTGCTGGCCGAGGCTGCTCAGCCCCTTGTGGGCGACCTTGCCACTGCCCACCCTCGTGCTGCTGTTGCTCGGCGCGATCAAAATGCTGGTTCTGTGGACGGGGTTGATTGTTTTCCGGTCGTGGCTGGTTGTTTTCCGGCCGTGGTTGATTGTTCTGCGGGCGCGGTTGGTTATTTTGCGGGCGCGGCTGTTCATTACCTTGCCGTCCGCCCTCAGGCCCTCTTTCATGCTGGCCACCGCCTTCGGGACGCGGGTCTTCTGCCATTACTTGCGTGCCGACGGTCACCATCAGCAAACCTACACCTGCCATACGCCAGATGCGCTTCATGCTATTCCTCACTGCGGATAAGGGCCTGGAACATGCGGCCTCATAGATAAGACTGGAAAAGCCTCGCCCGGTTCTGAGACAGGTTATCAGTCACGAGAACAATTTTCGCAGACAAAGAAAAAGGGGCGACCCGTCGGCCACCCCTTGAGAATTTCGTCCTGGCTCAACGCTTATGACGTTGGCTCACCTCACGCCGTCTTGTGGACAGTGTGCAGCCTGGAGGCCGGCTCAACCCTGCTGGGGTGGCGGCCGCAACGGGCCTGATTGGGCTCGCTGCAGTGGACTGTTGTCCAGGCGGTGATTCTGTTGGTAATCATAGGCGCGCTGCCCCGACAGATGATTGCGAAGATTGCGTCAATAAACAGTGCTTGCGCAATTTTTAACCCTTCATGGATAATTCACCGCAATAGTTACGACAAAGGCTAACCCAATGAGCAAGCTTGACCGATACGACCTGAGTATTTTGGCGGAATTGCAGCGCGACGCGAGGATCTCCAACCAGGAGTTGGCCGAGCGTATCGGCCTGTCGCCTTCGCCCTGCTCACGCCGGGTCAAGCAATTGGAAGATGACGGCTACATCGCCCGCCAGGTCGCCTTGCTCGACCGCAAGATGCTGGGCCTGAGCCTCACGGCGTATGTGCTGATCGGCATGGATCGCCACACCCCTGAGCGTTTCGAGAACTTCGAAGCGGCGATCCGCACCCTGCCACAGGTATTGGAATGCAGCCTGGTCACCGGGATGGATGCGGACTATCAATTGAAAGTGGTGGTGCCGGACATGGACCACTATCAGAAACTGCTGCTGGGCCACCTCACCCGTATCGAAGGCGTGACCAGCGTGCGGTCGAGCTTTGTGCTCAACCAGGTGCTCAACAGCACCGAATTGCCGCTGACCCACCTGCGTACTTAAGATCAATGAAGGTCAACTGTGGGAGGGGGCTTGCCCCCGATAGCAGTGTGTCAGCCACAGATTAGCTGACTGACCCACCGCCATCGGGGGCAAGCCCCTTCCTACATGGGGTCTGTGTTTCACCCACGAAGTCTGCCTGCGACGCACCGACGCAGGTCAATGTTGCGCCTGTGGCACTGCCGTATACTTGCCGCCTGCCCCCGTCGGAAGAATCCATGAACAACATCGACCCCGCCCTCTTTGAAGAATGGATGATGACCGGCCTGGTCACCCTCCTGATTATTTTCATGGGCTTTATCGTCTGGGACCTGGCGAAGAAGTCCAAGGCCGGGCGCTTTGGCTCGTTCATCCTGTTTTTCGTGCTCGGCCTGGGCGTGGCCGCGTTCATCATCAAGAGCGTGGTGATCGGCCTGATCGAGTCCGGCGCCTTATAAGCGCGCCGGCACTTCCTTCCATTGGCCCTGGTCCAGGCCATCGATCGACCACTCGCCAATGCGCACACGCACCAGGCGTAAGGTGGGCAGCCCCACCGCCGCGGTCATGCGCCGCACCTGGCGGTTTCGCCCCTCACGAATGACCAGCTCCAGCCAGTAAGTCGGCACGCTCTTGCGAAAGCGGACCGGCGGGTTACGCGGCCACAGCTCGGGCTCGTCCAGTTGCCGCGCTTGGGCCGGCAAGGTCTTGCCGTCGTTCAGTTCGACACCCTCACGCAGACGTTGCAGCAGCTCTTCAGTCGGTTCGCCTTCCACCTGTACCCAATAGGTCTTCGCCAGCTTGTGCTTGGGGTCGGCAATTCGCGCCTGCAACTGGCCATCGTTGGTCAGCAGCAACAAGCCTTCGCTGTCGCGATCAAGGCGGCCTGCCGGGTAGATGCCGGGAATGTCGATAAAATCCTTGAGCGTCGCCCGCCCGCCTTCGTCGCTGAACTGGGTCAGCACATCGAAGGGTTTATTGAACAGGATCAACTTCGGCTCGGCCGGTGGCGCCTTGGCAACACGGCGCGCGGCAGAATACGGAGGTTTCACGCCAGGGCGACGCGAATCGGGACGGTTGGGACGGGACATGGCGAAGGAACATCTAACGGTCAGGACCGACAATGCTAGTGGCCTGACCGCCAAATGACCATCCCAACCGCTTAGCGGAACGGCGGCTCGTCGAAGCTGCGCAGTTTGCGCGAGTGCAGCGAGTTGAGTTCGGTGCGCAACAGGTCGACCGCCTCGATGCCGATCTTCAAGTGCTGGCTGACCGCACGCTCATAGAACGCATTGGCCGAACCCGGCAACTTGATTTCGCTGTGCAGGGGTTTGTCCGACACGCACAGCAAGGTGCCGTACGGCACACGCAAGCGGTAGCCCTGGGCGGCGATGGTGCCGCTCTCCATGTCCACGGCCACGGCGCGGGACAGGTTGATCAGCGGGCGCTCCTGGGCCCAGCGCAGCTCCCAGTTGCGGTCGTCGTAGGTCAGCACGGTGCCGGTGCGCAGGCGTTTTTTCAGCTCTTCGCCCTTTTCGCCGGTGACGTTGGCCGCCGCCTGCTGCAAGGCCATCTGCACTTCGGCCAGGGCTGGAATCGGAATGTTTGGCGGCACTACGCGGTCGAGAATCCCGTCGCGACGCATATAAGCGTGGGCCAGTACGTAGTCGCCGATGGTCTGGGATTGGCGCAGGCCGCCACAGTGGCCAATCATCAGCCAGCAATGCGGGCGCAGCACGGCCAAGTGGTCGGTGATGTTCTTGGCGTTGGACGGGCCGACGCCGATGTTGACCAAGGTCACGCCGTGGCCGTCGCTGGCCTGCAGGTGATAGGCCGGCATCTGGTAACGGTGCCAGACCACGCCTGCGGCAATTGCCGACGCTTCGCCGTGGTCCATGCTCTTGTCGATGATCACGTTGCCCGGCAGCACCATGCGGATAAAGCGCGGGTCGCTGCGCAATTGCTCCAGGCCATGCAGGATGAACTGGTCAACGTAGCGGTGGTAGTTGGTCAGCAGGATCCACGGCTGCACATGACGCCAGTCGCTGCCGGTGTAGTGCACCAGGCGGCGCAAGGAAAAGTCCACGCGGGCCGCGTCGAACAAGGCCAGGGGCAACGGGTCGGTGTTTTCCCAATCATAGAGGCCGTCGGCGATACCATCGGTGGCGGCCGACAGGTCGGTGCTGGGGAACACACGGGCCAGGGTCGCGGCGGTCACGCCGGAGCCGGCCAGCTCGTCGCCCTGCTCCACCACGTATGGGTACGGGATGTTCTGTTGGCTGACGCCGACTTCGACCGTCACGGTGAAGTCGTGCATCAACGGCACCAGCTGCTCCAGCAAATACTTACGGAAGGCGGCGGGATGGGTGACGGTCACGCTGTAGGTCCCAGGCAACTGGACCTTGGCATACGCCCGGGTGGTCTGTGGGACTTCGCCGTGGCAGTGGTAGGTCAGGCGCAGTTCCGGGTAGCGAAACAGGGCACGTTGCTCGGCGTCCGGTTCGACGCGGTCCTTGAGGTATTGCTTGAGGGCTTGGTTGAGCGCGCCGGTAGCACGCTCATGCAGAGCCGCCAGCCGGTCCACGGCTTCTTCGGCGGTTTGAACGACAACAAAAGCTTCGGTCACGGTAAGCATCCTGTGTGCTGACTTGCAGGCCTTTATCTTGCCTGTATCCCGGCCTCACTGAAACAGTGGAGTTGGAATGCACTCAATAATGTGGGAGGCCCCCCTACCTCTTCGACGTAGTGCTGTCGCACATCAAACTGGAACCCCTGTGGCAAGCGGGCTTGTTGTGGCGAGCGGGCTTGCCCCGCGTTGGGCTGCGAAGCAGCCCCAATCAATCGGAATGCGGAGTATCAGGCACTCGCCACAACAGCCCATTAAGTCGGCTTGGCTTCCGCCAGTGCATGCTGCGCCAGCTCTTTCTCAGCCTCCTTCAAGTCCTCCTCGCTGATCATCTCGGCAATCGCACGCAAACGCTCGACCACCCGCGCATTCACCGAGCCCTCGGGGAATTGCCCTTCAGCGTCCGGCTCGCCGGCCGGCTCACCCACCAGCAGGCTCAAGGCCTCATCCGCCTGACGCACCGCGTAGATGTGGAATTGCCCGGCACGCACGGCCTGCAACACCTTCTCATCGAGCATCAGCGTGGCGACGTTGGCCTGGGGAATGATCGCCCCTTGCTCGCCGGTCAAACCGCGTGCCTCACACAGGCGGAAGAAACCTTCGATCTTCTCGTTGACACCGCCCACCGCCTGCACTTCACCAAACTGGTTGATCGAGCCGGTGATGGCAAAGCACTGTTTGAGCGGCGTCTTCGACAGCGCCGAGATCAAGGTGCACGCCTCGCCCAGGGACGCACTGTCGCCGTCCACGTAACCGTAGGACTGCTCCAGCGCGATACTCGCGGAAATCGCCAGCGGGAATTCCTGCGCATAACGGCTGCCCAGGTACCCGGTCAGGATCATCACGCCCTTGGAGTGAATCGGCTGGCCGAGGTTAACTTCACGCTCGATGTCGACAATGCCGCTGCCGCCTGGGTAGACCGTGGCGGAAATCCGCGCCGGCACGCCAAACGCCGAATCACCGACCTCCAGCACCGTCAACCCGTTGCACTTGCCGACGGCCGCGCCGGCGGTGTCGATCAGGATCACCCCGGCGAGCATGTCGTCGAGAATCCGCGCCGACACCCGCCCGGTGCGCGTGGCCTTGGCCTTCAGCGCGCGTTCGATATGGCCGGCATCAGTCATCTCGTCACCCGCCAGGTGACGAATGAAATCCGCCTCGCTCACCAACTGGAACAAGTCACCAATGCGCGCCGACAAGCGCCCCTGATGCTCCGCCAGCCGAGCACTGTAGGTAGCCAGCCGCGCCACCGCGTCCGACGTCAAAGGCGCCATGCCTTCTTCCGAAGTACGGGTTTTGAGCAACTGGGCGAACTGCTCAAGGCTTTCGTCGACCATCGGGATGTCTTCATCGAAATCCACCAGGACGCGGAACATCTCCTGGAAGTCCGGATCGGCGTCCTGCAACGCGTAGTACAGCTGGCGTGAACCGATGATAATCACCTTGACCTGCAACGGGATCATCTGCGGGTTAAGGGTCACGGTCGCCAGGCGGCCCAGCTCACCCAGGGGCGACTCCATCTTCAACTTGCGCGACTGCAGGGAACGCTTGAGGGCGTCCCACACAAACGGCTCGCTGAGCATTTTCTCGGCTTCCAGGATCAGGAACCCGCCGTTGGCCCGATGCAAGGCACCCGGGCGCAACTGGCGATAGGTGGTGTAGAGCGCGCCCTGGTCGGTGCTGTATTCGATACGGCCGAACAGGTTGTCGTAGGTCGGGTGCGGTTCGAACACCACCGGCGCGCCGCCATTGACCGGATGCCCCACCACCAGGCTCGGGCAGTACTGCTCTTCGAGCAGCTTGCGGGCCTGGGCGTCGGTCTTGGCGTCGTCCACCAATTGCTCGACCACGGTCTTCAACAAGTACACCTGCATGGCTTGCAGGTAGCCGCACACAGCGGCGTTCTCCGCGTACTTTTCCGACAACGGCGACAGCAACGGCTGGAGGGCCAGGGTGATGGTTTCTTCGTTGAACTGACGCAGTTGGTTGTTGGACTCGCGCTTCCATTGCGGCAGGCTGGCCAACTCTTCGTTGAGGCGTTCTTCCAGTTCGGAAATATCGGTGTGGAAACGCTCGCGATCGACTTCCGGCAGCTGCGAGAACTCGGCCTCGTCCAGCGCCTTGCCGTCGAGCATAGGGGTGAAGGCGATGTTGGAGCTGTCGCGGTACAGCGCCACGTCTTTTTCCAGGGCCAGGCGTTCAATCACGTCCAGGGCCTTGTCGTAGCGCTGGTTGAAGGCACGGTCGATCGCGCTTTTGCGCTGCTGGTACGTCGGGTGCTCAAAGACCGCCGGGAAGGTCGCCACCAGGTTGTCGATCAAGCCGTTGATATCGCTGATGAACGCCGCCGCGCCGCCCGCAGGCAGTTCCAGCGCACGCGGTTCGCGGGGCTCATCGAAGTTGTTCACGTAGACCCAGTCTGCCGGGGTCTGCAGGCGTTTGCCTTCGGCCTTCAGGTAGCGTTTGACGAACGAAAAGCGGCCGGTGCCCGGCTCGCCCATGACAAACACGTTGTAACCGGGGCGTGGCATGGCCACGCCAAACTGCAAGGCTTCAACCGCACGTTCCTGGCCAAGCACACCGCGAAAGGGCTCCAAGTCATTGGTGGTCGAGAAGCTGAACTGTTCAGCGGAGAAAGGGCGAGTCAGCGCTTCGGGCGCTAGACGCAGGCTGGCAGCAACAGGATCAGGCATCGGGCTTCCTTACATCAGGCGGGGCAGATGACGGCATTCTGGCTCCCGGTTGCGCGCTCTGGCAAGGCGCGCTTTTTGTGAAAGCCTGGACACGGCATGCGTCCTACAAAAAAAACGCGACAACTCTGATTGTTTTATAAAAAATCACGGAACCCCTGGAACCTGCCTAAACTCCAAACTGCGCGGGCCGGACTAATAACTGGCCCCTAAGGCGCTATGAAGTGCCTGAACCCTTGTCCATTGGTTTGCACACAAAGAGAAAAAAGCTATGAAACGGATCCTTCTCGGTACTCTCTTCACCGTCGTCTCCCTCAATGCAATGGCTGAAGCACCAGGCGGCCCGAACTGCGGTTGGGGCAACATGCTGTTTGAAGGCCAGCGCGGTACTCCAGCGCACTTCCTGGCGTCCACCACCAACGGTACTTCGGGTAACGCCACCTTCGGCATGACCTCGGGCACCAACGGTTGCAGCACCAACAGCGCCCTGACCTACGGCGGCAAGTCCTGGATTGCCATGAATGGCATGATGAACGAGCTGTCCGAAGACATGGCCAAGGGCAATGGTGAAGCACTGACCACCTACGCCGTGGTACTGGGCGTTGCCCCAGAAGATCGCGAACACTTCGCGGCCGTGACCCACGAGCACTTCCAGCAAATCTTCAGCAAGGCTGACGTCACCGCTGACGACGTGCACAACAACACCCTGGCTGTACTGAAAAGTGATGCCCGTCTGGCGAAATACGCTACCCAGGCTTAAGCTCGACCTGCCCGCGCCCTCCAAGGCGCGGGTTTTAATTTTGGACCCGCCCCCCCCTTGGGTCTTACTTTTCCCGACTTAAGTTGCCCCTATGCTCAAACGCTTTGCCTGGATGGCACTCTTCGCCTGCGCCCCGCTGTACGCGGCCCCGCACATTGATGACCAACGTTTGCAGCAACTGGCCAATGATCCGTTCTGGTTGTCCCTGGGCCATTACGAAGCCGGCAAGATCAGCGGCTGGCGCAGCTATGTCAGCGACAAGAAATTCTTCCTCGCATCCGACGGCGCCCACCACCCGGACGCCGAACTCAAGGCCACCGTTGAAGCGCTGTACGCTCCGGCCAGCCTGGGTGAAAAACACGCCCAATGCGTTTACCCCGCACGTACCCGCTGGCTCAAGGATCAGTTGCAACTGACCGACCTGCCAGCGCTGGACTGCACCGAATTCAAGCAATGGTTCAAGGATGTCGCCCCCCACAGCGCGGTGATGATCTTCCCGGCGGCCTACCTCAACAGCCCGTCCTCCATGTTCGGCCACACCTTGCTGCGCATCGACCAGGCGGATGTACAAAGCAACAACACCGCCCTGCTCAGCTACGCGATCAACTTCGGCGCCTATATCGAAGGCTCGGACAACAGCATCCTCTATGCCTGGAAGGGCCTGATGGGCGGCTACCCAGGCCTGTTCGCACTGGTGCCCTACCAGGAAAAACTCTCCGAATACCGCAGCCTGGAAAACCGTGACCTGTGGGAGTACCGCCTGAACCTCACTGAAGTCGAGACCAAGCGCATGGTCGAACACGTGTGGGAACTCAAGCAGATCCAGTTCGACTACTTCTTCTTCGACGAAAACTGCTCTTATCGCCTGCTCGAACTGCTGCAAGTGGCCCGACCCGGCCTGCGCCTGACTGAACAGTTCCCGCTCACCGCGATCCCGACCGACACGGTCAAGGCGGTGAAAGAGGCCGGGCTGGTCGAGAAAATCGACTACCGGCCGTCCCGTGAGCGCGAGCTGCTCGAACGCGCCAAGCCGCTGGACAGCGATGAACAGCAATGGGTACTGAAAGTCAGCGATGACCAGAAGCAATTGCAGGAGCCTGCGTTCAAAGCCCTGCCCCGCGAACGCCAGGCCCTGATCATCGACGCCGCCTACCGCCTTGGCCGCTACCGCGCCAACGGCCTGGAGCGCGACACCGAACGCTCCCAGCGCAGCTTCGAATTGCTGCGCGCGATCAACCAGAACCCCGCGCCCGACCTGAAGGTCGAGCGCCCCGGCCTGCCCGAGAACGGCCATGAGTCGCGCACCTGGCAGGCCGGCATCGGTACCCGGGGTGACAAGACCTTCGGCGAATACGGCCTGCGCATGGCCTACCACGACCTCAACGACAACGCAGAAGGTTTCCCTCTCGGCGCGCAGATTGAAATCCTGCAAATGAAACTGCGCCAGTACGAAGGCAACCACTGGCAACTGCAGCAACTGGACCTGGCCACCATCCGCTCGCTGACGCCTCGCAACGCGTTGCTGCAACCGTGGTCATGGCAAGTCACCGGCGGCCTGGAGCGCGTACCGGGCAAACACGACGACGAAACCCTCGTGGCCCACGTCAACGGTGGCGCCGGTGGCACCTGGCAACTGAGCGATGACATGCTCGGCTTTGCCCTTGGCACCGTGCGCGTGGAACACAACAACGACTTCAGCGAAGCCATCTCCCCCGCTGCCGGCTTCAATACTGGCGTGCTGTGGAAAAACCCGCTGGGCAACCTGAGCCTGGAAGCCAAGGGTGATTTCTTCACCAATGGCGAAGTGCGCCGCAGCCTCAGCTTGAACCAACAGTGGGAACTGTCACGCAACCTCGGCCTGCGCCTGAGTGCCCAGCGTGAGTACAGCCACTTATCGACGCCGGTGAATGAAGTGATGCTTGAGGTGAAGTGGTATCACTACTGATTAAAGCCTGGCGATGCTCAAAAATGTGGCAGGGGATTGGCCCCCAGATTTTTTTGTTAGCATGGCCCGCACAATCAGGAGTTCACTCAACATGGCCGTTACCTGCACCACCCTTGAACAAGTCCGCGACAACATCGACCGCCTCGACCAGCAAATCGTCACCCTGCTGGCCGAGCGCGGCCGCTACGTCTCCCAGGCCGCACGCTTCAAAAAAGACACCGATGGCGTCAAGGCCCCGCAGCGGGTGGAACAGGTGATCGCCAAGGTGCGGGACCTGGCGCAGACCGTGGACGCCAATCCCGAGGTGACCGAACAGGTCTATCGCGCGATGATCGCGGCGTTTATACAGCAGGAATTGGCGGAACATGCGGTCCTGACAAAAGCGGCAGAGCCGCACAGCTAATCCAGTCAGTTAAGGCGGAACACTGAAACTGTGGCGAGCGGGCTTGCCCCGCGTTGGGCTGCGAAGCAGCCCCAATAAGGCCACCGCGCTTATCCAGGCATATTAAATCGCCAGGTTTTGGGGCTGCTGCGCAGCCCAACGCGGGGCAAGCCCGCTCGCCACAGGTTACTTAGTGTTTGCTCGTTCTATCTCTTAACTGACAGGCATTAGGGCTTGCCACACGGGCAGCGCTTCTCGTTGCCATCGCTTGGGTGACGTCATCCCCTACCGCCAACACATTTCTCACCGCCCTTTCACACCGCCCCGACAAATCCCTATCTAGACTTCCCGTATCAGCCGTGAAACGGCCAGGGAGCAAGCGATGTGGCGGTATGCAGTGATGCTGTGTGCAGTGGTGGTGATGTCGGGTTGCCAATCAACCCATCAGGAGTTGCTGGCCAAGGGGTATCCACCGGCCTTTGCCGATGGTTTTGATGACGGTTGCAGCAGCGGTCGCCAGGCTGCCGGGGTGATCACCGGGGAATTTCGCAAGAACGTGCCGCGCTATTTGAAAGACCGTCTGTATGCAGAAGGCTGGGAAGATGGTTTCCGCCAGTGCAAGGCCATGCGCGAAAACGAAGAGTTACGCGACTACAAGGACAATCACTGGGATGACCGCGAGCGCGCCTGGCAGCAGGAGAAAGACCGCGACGCGGGCAGGGCTTATCGCTCGCAATAGGTCGTTTTCAGATATCCATCGAAACTAAAGCGCGGCGACCATGGCCCAAGCTCCATAGAGGGAGAACGTCATGAGCCGAGCTTTTGTAAACGAAGACAACGCAGCCGCCCAGGCCGATCTGCCGGTAGAACGCCAGGTCAGCGCGCAACCCAACCGCCTCACCGCGCAAGGGTTGGCGCAGTTGCAGACCAAGGTCGCGCAGTTGCAGCAGGCATACAGCATCGAATCCGCCAAGGGCGAACAGGCCGACAAGCAGCGCCAGGCTGACCTTGAGAGGGATTTGCGTTATTTCAACCAGCGGGTGCAGAGCGCCCAAGTGGTTGCGCCGGCCACTTCCACCGACAAGGTGCAGATCGGCAGCTGGGTCACCTTCGCCAATGAACAGGACCAACAACAACGCATCCAGCTGGTGGGCGAAGACCAGGCCGATGCCCACGCTGGCTTGATCAACTGGGGTTCGCCCCTGGGCCGCGCCTTGCTCGGCGCCCAGGTGGGCGACGAGGTACTGTGGCAGCGCCCCGTCGGCGACCAGTTGATCGAAGTAGTGCTTATCGAGCCCGAAGCCTAGACGATGCCCTGCGCCAGCATCGCGTCGGCAACTTTCACGAAGCCCGCGATGTTTGCACCCTTCACGTAGTTGACTCGGCCGTTCTCCTCACCGTAATGCACGCAGGCGTGGTGGATCGACTGCATGATGTTGTGCAGCTTGCTGTCCACTTCGCCAGCGGTCCATAGCAGGCGCATGGCATTCTGCGACATTTCCAGGCCACTCACCGCGACGCCACCGGCATTGGACGCCTTGCCAGGGGCGAACAGGATGCCCGCCTCGATAAAGATATCCACAGCCTCCAACGTCGCCGGCATATTGGCGCCTTCGGCCACGCAGATGCAGCCGTTGCGCAGCAGGGTGCGGGCCGCTTCGGCGTCGAGTTCGTTCTGGGTGGCACAAGGCAACGCGATATCGCAGGCCAGCTCCCAAGGGGTTTTGCCTTTGCGGAATTCCAGGCCAAAGCGTTCGGCCAGTTCACTGATACGACCGCGCTGGACGTTTTTCACTTCCAGCAGCGCCAACCATTGTTCCTCGGTCAAACCGCTTTCGGCGTACAGGGTGCCTTCGGAGTCGGACAGGGAGATCACCTTGCCGCCCAGGTCCATGACCTTGCGCGCCGCGTATTGCGCCACGTTGCCAGAGCCGGACACCGCCACGCGCTTGCCTTCAACCCGCAGGCCGTCGCGCTTGAGCATTTCTTCAGCAAAGTACACACAACCGAAACCGGTGGCTTCAGGGCGGATCAGGCTGCCGCCGTAGGTCATGCCCTTGCCGGTCAGCACCGAGGTGAACTGGTTGCTCAGGCGTTTGTACTGGCCGAACAGGAAACCAATCTCGCGAGCGCCCACACCGATGTCGCCAGCCGGAACGTCCACGTCCGCGCCGATATGGCGGTACAGCTCGCTCATGAACGCCTGGCAGAAACGCATGACTTCAGCGTCGCTCTTGCCCTTGGGGTCGAAGTCCGAGCCACCTTTACCGCCGCCCATGGGCAACGAGGTCAGGGAATTCTTGAAGGTCTGCTCGAAGGCGAGGAACTTCAGCACGCCCAGGTTTACCGACGGGTGGAAGCGCAGACCGCCCTTGTAGGGGCCGATGGCGCTGTTCATCTGGATGCGGAATCCGCGGTTGACCTGAACCTTGCCGTGATCATCCACCCACGAAACCCGAAAGGTAATCGCACGCTCCGGCTCGCAGATGCGCTCCAGGATGCCCGAAGCCAGGTAGTGAGGATTGGCTTCGAGAAACGGCCACAGGCTGCGCAGGACTTCTTCTACCGCCTGGTGGAATTCCGGCTGGTCGGGGTCGCGTTTTTTGAGGCGGGCAAGGAAGGATTCGACGGATTCGATCATGAAAAGTCTCGGCAAATTGATTGTTTTTGAATGAGATTGAGCCGGACTTTATCAATTCATGTCGCACCGCGACAGGGCAAAATGTCGCCTTTGTGAATTTAAATGGTGCATTAGATATAAATAAACCGCGAAAACGGGGATTTTTCGCACTTAAAAAGGGATTTCAAAGCCCGGTCATGCACCAATAGGAAAATAGCTATCTGGGGCCCGCGCCCCAACGCCGGTAGGAGCGAGCTTGCTCGCGAAAAACGTCAACGATAACGCGTGCTTCCTGAATCAACGCGGCGCCTGTGCGTTTTCGCGAGCAAGAACTAGGCGCCCCCCTCGCTCCTACAAAAAAGCCTTAACTGACTGGCACCAGGGCAAGCCCCTGCCACATTTGATCGGTGTGGGTCAGGAAAAACGCGCAAAAAAAAAGCGGAGCCCGAGGGGCTCCGCTTTTTTCAAACCAGCCGGATCAGGCCAGTTTTTTGTGCCGTACACGGTGCGGCTGGGCAGCAGCTTCACCCAAACGCTTTTTACGGTCCGCTTCGTACTCGGTGTAGTTGCCTTCGAAGAACACTGCTTGCGAGTCGTCTTCGTACGCCAGGATGTGGGTCGCGACGCGGTCAAGGAACCACCGATCGTGAGAGATCACAATGGCGGCGCCTGGGAAGTCCAGCAGGGCTTCTTCCAGGGAACGCAGGGTTTCAACGTCGAGGTCGTTGGACGGTTCGTCGAGCAGCAGCACGTTGCCGCCCTCTTTCAAGGTCAGGGCCAGGTGCAAGCGACCGCGCTCACCACCGGACAGGTCCTTGACGAACTTCTGCTGGTCGCCGCCCTTGAAGTTGAAACGGCCAACATAGGTACGCGACGGAATTTCATAGTTGCCGATGCGGATCTGGTCGGAACCATCGGAGATTTGCTGGAACACCGTCTTGCTGCCATCCAGGTCTTCACGGCTCTGGTCGACACACGCCAGTTGCACGGTTTCGCCGACTTCGATGGTGCCCGAATCCGGAGTTTCCTTGCCCATCAGCATGCGGAACAGCGTGGATTTACCCGCACCGTTACCACCAATAACGCCGACGATCGCGCCTTTTGGCATGGAGAACGACAGATTGTCGATCAGCACGCGGTCGCCATAGCCTTTGGAAACGTTCTTGAATTCGATGACCTTGTCACCCAGGCGCGGGCCGGCCGGGATGTAGATCTCGTTGGTTTCGCTGCGCTTCTGGAATTCCTGCGACTGCATTTCTTCGAAGCGTTGCAGACGGGCCTTGGATTTGGACTGGCGGGCCTTGGCGCCTTTGCGCACCCACTCCAGTTCTTCCTTCATGGCTTTTTCGTGGGCCGATTGCTGCTTGGATTCGGCGGCCAGACGGTCGGACTTGGCTTCCAGCCAACCGGAATAGTTGCCCTCGTAAGGGATACCGGCGCCACGGTCGAGCTCGAGGATCCAGCCGGCCACGTTGTCCAGGAAGTACCGGTCGTGCGTGATCGCAACCACGGTGCCGGGGAAGTCATGGAGGAAGTGTTCCAGCCAGGCGACAGAATCGGCGTCCAAGTGGTTGGTCGGTTCGTCGAGCAGCAGCATGTCGGGGGCCGACAGCAGCAGGCGGCATAGGGCCACGCGACGTTTTTCACCGCCGGACAGGTGCTCGACCTTGGCGTCCCACGCCGGCAGGCGCAGCGCATCGGCGGCGACTTCCAGCTGGCGCTCCAAATTGTGACCGTCGCCGGCCTGCAGGATGGCTTCGAGCTTGGCCTGTTCGGCAGCCAGCTTGTCGAAGTCGGCATCCGGTTCGGCGTAGGCGGCGTAGACCTCGTCCAGGCGAGCCTGGGCGTCCTTGATCACGCTGACGGCTTCTTCAACCACTTCACGCACGGTCTTGGTCGGGTCCAGGATCGGCTCTTGCGGCAGGTAGCCGATGTTCAGGTCGGGCATCGGGCGGGCTTCGCCCTCGAACTCGGTGTCGACGCCAGCCATGATTTTCAACAGGGTGGACTTACCCGAACCGTTGAGGCCGAGCACGCCGATCTTGGCGCCGGGGAAAAAGGACAGCGAAATATTTTTCAGGATTTCCCGCTTCGGAGGGACAACTTTGCCCAGCCGATGCATGGTGAAGACGTATTGAGCCATGGTGAACCTAGCGTCAGTGACTGATGAATTGAGCGGGCGAAGCCCGTGCCAGGCCATGCGCCGCGCGGGCCGTTGACTATCATCAATGCCAGCGAGCGGAAAAAGCCTGAATATCTGGGGCTGGAACGCCCCCGCGTAACCGGCAAAGCTACCTGAATGCGTCTGGCCAGTCCAGCCAGGCAGGGCTGGCACTTTGCCACAACTCAAGGCATGCTAGCCGCCCTCCGGGCGTCCGGCTTATAGTGCACGTCGCGCGCCAGTCCAGCCAAACCGCAGGATCACAGCTTGTCCAAAGTCACGCCGCCCACTCCTCTGCGCGCCGCTCATATAGCGCCGGGAGCGCCCCTGCACGGCACCCTCAAAGGCGCTTTGGCGACGCTCGTCCTCATGCTGCTTGCGCTATTGTTCTGGCAACTGCTCGACCAACTGCAGCAAAACCAGAAAAACCAGCAGCAATACACCATCGACTACAGTGCCGACCTGGCTGAACAGATCAGCCTGAACATGGCCCTGAGCGCAAAGATCGCCCTGAACCTGCTGCCCATGGTCGAGCCGCCGCGTGACAGCGAACAGCAACAGGTGCTGATGCGCACCTTGCAGCGCTCGTTGCCGGAATTGCGCAGCATCGCCCTCCTCGCCCCCAGCGGTGCACTGATCAGCGACAGTGCCACGGATAGCCAGGACAGCGCCTGGCTGGAGGAACTGGTGCAACGCAGCCACGCCCAGTCCTACTATTTGAGCAACAACAACGACGGCACCCTCATCTATCTGTTGCTGCATCAGCCCAGCGGCGGCTCGAGGATGTACTGGGTCCTGCGCCTGGACCCCAGCTACCTGGTCAACCTGACCCGCCAGGACGGCCAAGGCCAGCGCCCCATGTGGGTCATCGAGAACCGCCTGAACCACCGCGTGGTCGGTCGCGACAGCGGCATGCCGACACAATGGGCCAGCGCCCTGACGCCGGATGAGTTGAATAAAAGCGTGCTGGTCACGCCCCTGAGCAAAAGCGACTGGCAATTGCGTGGCCTGTTCGACCGCAACGCGGTGCTGGAACAACTGCTGCCCGCGTTTATCGGCAAGTGCCTGCTGGGCCTGGCCTTCTCGCTGGTGCCGGTGATCGTGCTGCTGAACATGCGTCGTCGTCAGCGCCAGGTGCATGAGGGCCGGCGGCGCTACCAGGATATTTTCGAAGGCACCGGCGTGGCCCTGTGCGTGCTCGACTTGTCGGGCCTCTACACGTTTTTCGACAAGGCCAGCGTGCACACCCGCGAGCAGTTGCACGCCTGGCTGCGCGACCATCCCGAGGAGCGCCGGCAACTGCTCAAGGAGCTGCGTATCACCGAGGTCAACCAGGTCGCCGTGCGCCTGCTGAACGTGACCTCGTGCGAGCAAGCCTGGGAACGCCTGATTGACGACTGCCCGCGTAACGCCACGGCCATCGGTTACCAGGTGCTCGAAGCGGTCCTGACCCAGCAAAACCAGCTGGAGCTGGAGATCCAGCTCAGTGATGTCGCAGGCAATGAGCAATACCTGTGGCTGGTGATGCGCTTGCCGGAGCAGCAGGACGACTTCAAGGCGGTGATCCTCAGCATCAGTGATATCACCAGCCGAAAGCTGATCGAATTGTCGTTGGTGGAGCGTGAAAGCTTCTGGTCGGACGTGGTGCGCACCGTGCCGGATCACCTGTATGTGCAGGACGTGATCAGCCAGCGCATGATTTTCAGCAACCACCACTTGGGCCACACCCTCGGCTACAACAAAGCCGAATTGCAGCAAATGGGTGAGTACTTCTGGGAAATCCTGCTGAACCCCGAAGATGCCGAGCATTACCATGACTTGCGCCAACAGCAGCGCCAGGCCGGCTATTCAACGCAGTTGCAATGCCAACTGCGCTTCCGTCACCGCAATAACCAATGGCGGCGTTTCGATATACGTGAACAAGCCTTGGCGCGTGACAAATCCGCACAAGTCACGCGCATCATCGGCGTGGCCAAGGACATCACCGACCAGATCGAAGCCAGCGAATCCCTGCGTGACAGCGAACAGCGCTACCGCATGCTGGCTGAAAGCATCAGCGACGTGATCTGCTCCACCGACAGCCAATTGGCGCTCAACTACATCAGCCCCTCGGTCAATGCCGTACTGGGCTATGACGTGGACTGGGTGTTCAAGAACGGCTGGCAGTCGATCATCGCCAACCCGCAGCAACTGGCCGGCATCTATAGCCTGGTCGAACAGGTCAGCCGTGCCTTGGGCGACGCCGAGGCGCTGACCCGCTTGCGTGACGACGTGCAGACCCAACTGTTCCTGTTCGACTGCCTGCGCGCCGATGGGCGCAAAGTGCCCATCGAACTGCGCCTGGTGCTGGTGTGGGACGACCACGGTGCGTTCGAGGGCATCCTCGGCGTGGGCCGTGATATCAGCCAGCAACGCCGCGCCGAGAAAGACCTGCGCATGGCGGCCACGGTCTTCGAGCACTCCACGTCGGCGATCCTGATCACCGATCCGGCAGGCTACATCGTGCAAGCCAACGAGGCATTCAGCCGAGTCAGCGGTTATGAGGTGGCGGATGTGCTCGATCAACTGCCGAACATGCTCACCGTCGACGAACAACAGGAAGCGCACCTGCGCTACGTGCTCAAGCAACTGCACCAGCACAGCACCTGGGAAGGCGAGGTGTGGCTCAAGCGCCGTAATGGCGAGCATTACCCGGCCTGGGTGGGCATTACCGCCGTGTTCGACGATGAAGGCGACCTGGCCAGCTATGTGTGCTTCTTCAGCGATATCAGCGAGCGCAAGGCCAGCGAACAACGCATCCACCGCCTGGCGTACTACGACGCCCTGACCCACCTGCCCAACCGCACCCTGTTCCAGGACCGCCTGCACACCGCGCTGCAGTCGGCGGAACGGCAAAAGTCGTGGGTGGTGCTGATGTTCCTCGACCTCGACCGTTTCAAGCCGATCAACGACTCCCTGGGCCATGCCGCTGGCGACCGCATGCTCAAGGAAATGGCCACCCGCCTGCTTGGCTGCGTCGCCGAAGACGACACCGTGGCGCGCATGGGCGGCGACGAGTTCACCTTGCTCCTGCAACCGCGGGTCAGCCGCGAAATGGCACTGAACCGCGCCATCCATGTCGCCGAACAGATTCTCGCCAGCCTGGTGAAGCCGTTTGTGCTGGAGGGTCGCGAGTTCTTTGTGACCGCCAGCATCGGCATCGCCCTCAGCCCCCAGGACGGCAACGAGCTGAGCCAGCTGATGAAAAACGCCGACACCGCGATGTATCACGCCAAGGAACGTGGCAAGAACAACTTCCAGTTCTACCAGGCCGACATGAACGCCAGCGCCCTGGAACGCCTGGAGCTGGAAAGCGACCTGCGCCACGCCCTGGACCAAAACGAATTCGTGCTCTATTACCAGCCGCAGTTCAGCGGCGACGGCAAACGCCTGACCGGGGCCGAAGCCTTGCTGCGTTGGCGCCACCCGCGCCGTGGCCTGGTGCCGCCAGGGGACTTCATTCCGGTGCTCGAAGAGTTGGGCCTGGTAGTGGACGTGGGGGACTGGGTGATCAGCGAAGCCTGTCGCCAGCTCAAGACCTGGCACCAGAACAAGGTGCGCGTGCCGAAAGTCTCGGTGAACATCTCCGCGCGGCAGTTCTCCGACGGCCAACTGGGCACGCGCATCGCCACCATCCTCAAAGACACCGGCCTGCCGCCGGCGTGCCTGGAGCTGGAGCTGACCGAAAGTATCCTGATGCGCGAAGTCAACGAAGCCATGCACATCCTCGACAGCCTGAAAAACCTGGGGCTGAGCATTGCGGTGGACGACTTCGGCACCGGTTATTCGTCACTCAACTACCTCAAGCAATTCCCCATCGATGTGCTGAAAATCGACCGCACCTTCGTCGACGGCCTGCCGTCCGGCGAGCAGGATGCGCAAATCGCCCGGGCAATCATCGCCATGGCCCACAGCCTCAACCTGGCGGTAATCGCCGAGGGTGTGGAAACCCATGAGCAGCTGGACTTCCTGCGCGAGCACGGTTGCGACGAGGTGCAGGGTTATCTGTTCGGGCGGCCGATGCCGGCGAATCGGTTCGAGGCACAGTTCAGCAACGACGCGCTGTTCATGTTCGACTGAAATTTTGTGGTGAAGCCACTGGCCTCATCGGGGGCAAGCCCCCTCCCACAGGGGAATGCGCTCCAGATGTGGGACGGGGCTTGCCCCCGATGAGGCCGGTAATGACACCGCTCATCCCTAAGTGAATCCCACTTGTCCGCGACATGATGTCCTTTCATATGCCATCTAAAACCCATTGGGTTAGAATGCCCTCCTTTTCTGCCCCCCGATCCTTGAGGACCGCCATGTTCAGCCGTGATTTGACTATTGCCAAGTACGACGCCGATCTCTTCGCCGCCATGGAGCAAGAAGCCGTGCGCCAGGAAGAGCACATTGAGCTGATCGCTTCGGAAAACTACACCAGCCCTGCGGTGATGGAGGCTCAAGGTTCGGTTCTGACCAACAAGTACGCCGAAGGCTACCCAGGCAAGCGCTACTACGGTGGCTGCGAGTACGTCGACGTGGTTGAGCAACTGGCCATCGACCGTGCCAAAGAACTGTTCGGCGCCGATTACGCCAACGTCCAGCCACACGCCGGCTCCCAAGCCAACAGCGCCGTGTACCTGGCCCTGCTGCAAGGCGGCGACACTATCCTGGGCATGAGCCTGGCCCACGGCGGTCACCTGACCCACGGCGCCAGCGTTTCCTCCTCCGGCAAGCTGTACAACGCCGTTCAATACGGTATCGATGCCAACGGCCTGATCGACTACGACGAAGTCGAGCGCCTGGCGATCGAGCACAAGCCAAAAATGATCGTCGCCGGTTTCTCTGCTTACTCGCAGATCCTCGACTTCCCACGCTTCCGCGCCATCGCTGACAAAGTCGGCGCGTACCTGTTCGTCGACATGGCCCACGTGGCCGGTCTGGTCGCCGCGGGCGTCTACCCGAACCCGGTACCCTTTGCTGACGTGGTCACCACCACCACCCACAAGACCCTGCGCGGTCCACGTGGCGGCCTGATCCTGGCACGCGCCAACGCCGAGATCGAGAAGAAGCTGAACTCCGCCGTATTCCCAGGCGCCCAGGGTGGCCCGCTGGAGCACGTGATCGCCGCCAAGGCCATCTGCTTCAAGGAAGCGCTGCAGCCTGAGTTCAAGGTCTACCAGCAACAAGTGGTGAAAAACGCCAAGGCCATGGCCGACGTGTTTATCGCACGCGGTTTTGACGTGGTATCCGGCGGTACGGAAAACCACCTGTTCCTGCTGTCGCTGATCAAGCAGGACATTTCCGGTAAAGATGCTGACGCTGCCCTGGGCAAAGCCTTCATCACCGTGAACAAGAACTCCGTGCCGAACGATCCACGTTCGCCGTTCGTCACCTCCGGCCTGCGCTTCGGCACCCCGGCTGTGACCACTCGTGGCTTCAAGGAAGCAGAGTGCAAGGAACTGGCGGGCTGGATCTGCGACATCCTGGCAGACCTGAACAACGAAGCCGTGATCGACGCGGTTCGTGAGAAGGTCAAGGCCATCTGCAAGAAGCTGCCGGTGTACAGCGCTTGATTGCAGTTGCTTGACTGAGAAGCCCGCTGTAGGAGCGAGCTTGCTCGCGAAAAACGTCAACGATAACGCGTGCATCCTGGATACACGCGGTGCCTATGAGTTCTTCGCGAGCAAGCTCGCTCCTACAAGCGGGCTAATGAGATGGTCACCCCCACACCCTGCGAGGGCTACGCTTTCGCAGGGTGTTTTGTTTTTGGAGGCCATCATCATGAGCGAGTCAGCGCTGATCGGGATCGATCTCGGCAAACATAATTTCCACCTTCTGGGCCAAGACAAATCGGGCCGCGAGGTGTTTCGCAAAAAGCTCTCGCGAGCGCAGATGATGCGGTTCTTCGGCAACTTGCCGAGCTGCGTCGTGGTAACGGAAGCCTGTGCCGGCTCTCACTTCATCGCCCGTCAGCTTGCGGCGATGGGGCATACGACCAAGTTGATTTCACCGCAGTTTGTCCGCCCTTTCGTCAAGGGCAACAAAAATGACTTTATCGACGCAGAGGCCATTTGCGAGGCGGCTTCCCGTCCGTCCATGCGCTTCGTTACGCCTAAAACCGAGTCTCAGCAAACCCTGTCTGTCCTGCATCGCATGCGCGAGTCGTTGGTGCATGACCGCACCAAGACAGCCAATCAGATGCACGGTTTCCTGCTGGAATTTGGCATCAGCCTGCCCAAAGGCTCAGCCATCATGAAGCGTTTGGCAGCTGTTTTGGCCGAGCATGAGCTGCCTGTGCGGCTGACAGTGCTGTTGCAACGCCTGCACGATCACTTCGTTTACCTGGATGAACAGATCAAGGAACTGGACAAACAACTGGCTTGCCAGCTGGCCGACGATGATCTGGGGAGCCGTTTGCTTAGCATGCCGTGTGTCGGTCCGATCACCGCCAGCCTTCTGGCTGTAGAAATGGGCGATGGCAAGCAATACCGATGCAGTCGCGATTTTGCGGCTTCAGTGGGCTTGGTGCCGCGACAGTACAGCACGGGCGGCAAAGCCAATTTGTTGGGGATCAGCAAGCGGGGTGACAAGCACCTGCGGCAACTGCTGGTGCAATGCTCCAGGGTTTACATGCAGAGGCTGGATCATCAGAAGGGGGCTTTGGCCGACTGGGTGCGAGCGCTGCTGCGCCGACGACACTCGAATGTGGTGGCCTGTGCCCTGGCCAACAAACTGGCGCGTATCGCTTGGGCGATAGCGGCTCACCATGCGCAATATGAAGCAGGGCCAGACGCCTTGAACGCCTGACCCTGCGGTTGTTGCAGTACCACAATTCACCCTTCAGGTTTTGCGATAGCTGAACAACGGATGACGTGAACGGCCTACCGGCCTGGCGAAGATCCTGACATAAAAATCGGCTTCAGAAGCCGACGGGCTTTTAAGGATCGTCAGGCGCGACTCTCATCGTGGCGCTGGGGCAAGCCCCAAACAGACGCCGGATAGATTTAAGCAAGCCAACCACATCGCCCGTTAATCAGTATTGCAAAAATGGGGGGCAGTTAAGCGTACATCGCCTTCTGTAGGAGCGAGCTTGCTCGCGAAAAACGTCAACGATAACGCGTGTTTCCTGAATGAACGCGGCGCCTGTAAGTTCTTCGCGAGCAAGCTCGCTCCTACAAAAAAGCCTTAACTGAACGGCATTAGGGCAAGCCCGCTCGCCACAAAAAGCCTCCACAAAAAACCGCCGCAACAAGCCTGCTTGCCACAGCAGGCCCGCTCGCCACGGGTTAAGCAGGTTCGTCACTAAATTGACTCCGCCTGAGAGCGCAACGCCGTTGGTCCCTACAACCTTGGTTTGTCGTGGTTTTCTTCTATTCTGAGCTTAGGGATATCCACAGGAGTCGCAGGATAGAGACAGTCTCGCCGTGTCATCGGGGCTGAACACCGATCTACCGAGGGTCGCCGCCATGCCGCGCAACCTTTGCCTTACCCGCCAGTGCCTGGGCCTGGTTACCCGTATTGAATGTTCCATTCGCCCTCTCGCGGGGGATAACGGGATGTGGACCTTGCTATTTGCCGCCGGAATGACCGGCGAGCAGCCTTCCACCATCAAGTCCCAGGGCCCGTTCCATGGGCCCTTCGTGGCAGAAAACATGCTGCAATCGATTGTGGATAGCCTCACCCTGCATGGCTATGAGCTGGTGCCAGATCCGCAAATATGGTGTCTGCATATGCAGGCTCATTTACGCCAGCTCAATGGCAGCCAGGAGTGTCTGGCCCTGTAAGCTCGGTCATTTGCCCTCGGGCTTGTCCAGCTTGACCTCGAAACCGTATTGCACGGTGCTCAGGTCAGTGCGTTGATAGCTTTCCAGTGCGGTCGGCTGGCCATAGAAGTAATGCACATCGAACAACGCCGTGCCGTATTCCTCGGCGCGGTGGCTCACGCCGAGAATTTCCTTGAGGTAATTGCCGCTGGCGTCCTTGGCGTAGAAACGCCAGCTGTCGGCGGGGAATTCTTTCTGGTCGACAACCAGCGCGTTGTCCTTCAGAGAGAGACCCTTGGGCAGCTTGGTCACGTCGATCTCGCCTTTCTCGATCGTTGCCAGGAACAGCGGGATCGAACCCACCACATAGGCCGGGTTTTCCGGGAACAGGTTAAGGTCGTAGGTGAGCGTGCCGCGCGCCGGGTTCAATTCATACGCTTCGGTCGGCAACTCGATGGGCTCCCCACGTTCGCCTTTCTCATCGGCGGCGAAGAACGTCACTGGCGACTCGCTGCTATTGCGCTCGTTGCCCACCAGTTCATCATTAAAGGTGAACGGGTGATCGAACACGATATGCGCGGCGCTGGCGTCGTCGACGGACTGGCTGATGGTGACGCTGTTTTTCAGTTGCTCCTCGGTCATCGTCGCGCCCTTGAGCCAGGCGGCGGCGCCGTCGTCATACACGGTGACCGGCATCGGCAGGGCCTGTACGGTTTGTTGCAGGCTGTTCTTGTCGAAGCGCAGTACCGGCAGGTCGAGGTCCTTGCGGGTGACGGTGGCGGTGGAGAAATCCAGCACGTTGATTTGCAGGTTGTCGATCAGGCCATTGAAATACACCTTGGCGTAATGACTGCTCTGCTTGTGTTCGAAGGCTTTCTGCTCCTCGGTCAGCTGCTTTTCAAACGCATCCGACCAGACCTTCTGCTTTTGCATCTGCGCCAATTGTTTCTCGTAGAAGGCCACCTGCGCGTTGCTTTCATTGATCGAGCCGGAACGGGTGAGAAATTGCCCGGTGCTGTCACGTGCTTGCACCAGCAAGGGGTTGGGGGAATCCTCACCGACCTGTGGCGCCAGCGGTTCGCTGTTGGTCAGTTCGATCTCGGCGTAGTTCTTCTCAAGCAACATCAGGTTGACGGTGATATTGCCTTCAGTGCGCTTGTGGCCCACGTCCTGCTTCGACAAATCGAACGTCAACACCTTGCCCGGCGCGATCACTTCCACCGTGCCCTTGAGGCGGACGGGCTGCGGCTGGCTCTTGTTTTCGGTCTCGATGCCATCGATGAACGGGTAGGTCACCGTCAGGTCATCGGGGTTGGTCAGGTTGGAACTGCTGGGGCTCAACTGGATGCCGGGATCGGTCTCCGACCATTCCGGCTGGAACGGGATGACTTTGTTGTTGCTCAAGGTGACGGACTGCCACTCCAGGCCGTGAGGGAACGGGAACTGGTCCGGTGTATTGAAATTGAACGGGAAGATCGGCTGCAGATCGGTCAGGTAGTCGGAGTGGGAGGTCTTGCGCAGCACGAACAAGCCGTTGATATAGGTGTCGACCAGGGCCTGGGGCGTGGGGTAGTGCTTGAGCAGGGCGAGGCTGTCTTCGCCGTATTCGGTCTCGATGGGCTTGCTGGCGAGCTTGGCGCGCGCCCGTTCGAGCAACAGCAGCGAGCCGCCGAGGTCGGCGATGGCGTCGCGCAGCTTGGGGTCCTGGATACTGTCGAGCGACTGTTCGAACTTTGCGGTTTTCTCTTCGAGGGTGGCCTGCTTCTGCTCATCACTGGGTGAGCAGCCGCCGATCATCAGCAACGCCGCACACAGGCCAAAACGGGCCAAAGGGGATCGCACATCCATCATTTGAATTTTCCTGTCCGACATCATCGAAGCCGAGTTGATGGGCTCGACACTAGCAGAAAAATTCTCTTACAGATGCCGCCCAGGTCAGTTTTCTCGCGGTTACAGGTGCTTGGTGGCGGCTGGTATACTCGCCGCCATTTCTAGCCAAGCTGTGTGAGAACCAATGGAACGCTTTATCGAAAATGCTATGTACGCCTCGCGTTGGCTGCTGGCGCCGATCTATTTCGGCTTGTCCCTGGGGTTGCTGGCGCTGGCGCTGAAATTCTTCCAGGAAGTGATTCACCTGCTGCCGAGCGTGTTCTCGATGGCCGAGTCCGAACTGATCCTGGTGCTGCTGTCGTTGATCGACATGGCCCTGGTCGGCGGCTTGCTGGTGATGGTGATGATTTCCGGCTACGAGAACTTCGTCTCGCAGCTGGATATCGATGACAACAAGGAAAAGCTCAACTGGTTGGGCACCATGGACTCTTCGTCGCTGAAGATGAAAGTGGCGGCTTCCATCGTGGCGATTTCCTCCATCCACTTGCTGCGCATCTTCATGGACGCCAAGAACGTCGATCCGCAGCACCTGATGTGGTACGTGATCATCCACATGACCTTCGTGGTCTCGGCGTTTGCCATGGGTTACCTGGACAAACTCACCAAGCACTGATGTCCCGTGCCGGCCTTACTGCTCGATGAAGTAGTAAGGCTGGCGATTGATTGCCATCTCCTTGATCACCGTCACCTTGCCGCTCAGTTGCTCGGTGCGATCCAGCAACGCAACGTTGCCGGGTTTGGCGGCCAGATAACTGCGCAGCTGCGGCTCGGTTTGCAGGATCGGCAAGTAAGCCTGCAGGTAGAACACACTCGCCCCGTCGATTCGCTCGTTGGGCTGGAACAACACCACCTCTTTACCCTCGGCTTGCAGTGCCTGGATCTGACTGATCACCGGCACGAATGACTGGCGCTCGTCAGCCTTGGGCGCGTACCAGAATGCAGCGCCCAGGTAGCAGGCGATGAGCAACGTGAAGGCACCGCCAACCACGCGCCGATGGTGTTGGTACAGCGCCGGCTTGTTAGCCTTCAGCCATTCGAGCAGCACTCGCGCATATTCCGCCGCCAGCACCGCGGCGGCCGGCGTCAACGCCATCAGGTAAACCGTGCGTTTGCTTGAGGCCAGGGTCAGCAGCGTGAATTGCGCCACCAGCCACACGCTGAAGAACAGGCGGTAACGGTTGCGCACCAGGCTTTTACGAAAGTGCCACAGGCCCAGGTACACCAGGATATTCCACGGCAAAAACGCTTCCGGCAGTTTCACCAGGTAGTAGTAGAAGGGTTCGTAGTGCCCGGCTTCGACGAACGAGCCGCTGAACCGCCCGACGCTGTTGGTCCACAGCACTTCGCCCACGGCCTGCATGCCGCCGCGCTGGAACAGGAAGCCCAGCCAGATCAGCAACGGTACCAATGCCAGCAAGGTGAACAGCGCCGGGCGGAGCCAATCACCGATGCGCAGGCGTTTGTCCATCAGGCTGGTGCTGGCCAGGTAGACAAAAATCACAATGCCGGGCATCGCCAGGCCCAGCACGCCTTTGCTCAGGGTGGCGATTGCCATCCCAACGGTAAACAACGCCCAAGCCCAGGCTGTGGAGCCTGGCCGCTCGGATTCGGGGCGCATCGCCTGGTAGAACGCCAGCAGTGCGGTGGTCACGCCCAGGCTGAGCAAGGCATCCTCACCCACCCCACGCACATTGCTCCAGTAACTGGCCATGGTCGCCAGGATCAACGCCGCGCAGAACGCCAGTGTTTTCGGCCGCCCGAACTTGCGCAGCATCCCGTAGAGCAGCATCACGCTGAACAATCCGGCAAACGCGGACGCCAGGCGCACCGCCCCAGGCGTGCCGCCGAACAGGCGAATCGCCCCGGCGTCCAGCCAAAGGCTCAGGGGTGGTTTTTCCAGGAAGGGCTCGCGAAACAGCCGGGGCACCACCCAATCATTGTCCAAATGCATGGCCATGGCGATCCCGGCGACGCGGGCTTCGGTGGAGCCTTGCAATTCATGGTTACCCAGCGCAAAGAAGAACAACAGACCAGCCAGCAGGAGTAGCAGAGGAACGGGACGCGTCATGGGGCGGGCTACCGGAGCAGTGGCCGTTCGGGGGAACGGCGCGCAATCGGTGAGTATAGGGAGGCAAATCTTAATATTTCATGAATAGGGACGGAGTTTCTTGTATCGGGCCAGGGGAACAGTGCCCCCCTGGCGCCGTTGCAGGTGCTACGAGGCTTTGACTTTAAAGCGGCTCAACCCTTGCTGCATGGAGTTGGCCCGTTCTGACAGGTTCCTGGCAGCCACCGCGCATTGCTGGGAGTTGACCTGGTTCTGCTGAGTGACTTCATCGATCTGCTCCAGGCCGATACTGGCCTGTTGCAAACCGGACGCCTGTTCACTGGAGGCTTGGTAGATCAGCGACACCAGGCTTGAGACAGCACTGGTACCGCTGACAATGTTCCTCAGTGAGTCGGCGGTACGACCGGCAATCACCATGCCGCGCTGGGTCTTGGTCGACGAGTCGGCAATCAGCGCGGCTGTTTGCTGGGCTGCTTCCGCGCTACGGGCGGCCAGGCTCCTGACCTCGTCGGCGACCACGGCGAAACCGCGGCCCAGTTCCCCGGCGCGTGCCGCCTCGATCGCAGCGTTCAGGGCCAACAGGTTGGTCTGGGCGGCGATGTTGTCGATGGTGGTGATGATGGCGGTGATGTCCTTGCCCGAATTGTCGATCTCGGCCATGGCTGCAATCAATTCGCTCATCAGCTTGTCACTTTCCCCCGCGTCGGCACGCGACGCCTGGGATTGCTCATCGGCCTTTTTGGCGTTGGCGGCGTTGTCGCTGGTCTGCGCTGCCATTTGGGTCATGACCGCACTGATTTCGGTGATGGATGACGCCGAGTTGGAGGCCCCGTCGGAGAGTGACTGGCTCAATTCGGTGACCTGCGCCGAGCTGCCGGTGATTTGCGTGGCGCTGGCCTGCACCTGGGAGATCAAGGCGTTCAAGTTGCCGACCATTTTCTCCAGGGATTTGCCCAAGGTGTCGTTGGGCGAGGACAGGCGCACTTCCAGGTCCAGGTCTCCTTCGGAGATGCGTTCGGCCACCCGCACCTGGCGTTGCAGGCTTTCCGACATATCGTTCAAGGCAAAGGACAATTGGCCGACTTCATCTTCGGATTTTTGCACCAGACGACGCGAGAAGTCCCCCAGGCTGATGTTGGCCGCCAAGGCGGCGGCTTCACGAATCGGCCCGACGATTTTCGCGGTGGCAAACCACAGTGCAAGCAGCGCCAGCAGGGAAATGGCCACGCCAACCGACACCTGCCAGATGCTGCTCTTGACGCCGCGTGATTGCAGTTCCTTTTCCAGGGCTATGGCCTGGCTCATGACCACGGCCTTGGGCAAGTGGATCAGGATGGCCCAAGGTTTTTCGCTGCGGCCCAGGGTGATGGGCATCTGCACTTCGATTTCCTGGGAGTCCTGGTTGAGTCGGCTGTCCCCCTGGCCTTTCTGCACATTGGCCAGCACCTTGTCCCAGGTGTCGGGCAGCAGCGTCTTCAACGGTTGGCCGATCAGTTCCGGCCGTTTACTGTCAGCCACCACCAACCCTTGATGGCTCAGGATCGATACGGAGCCGTTGCCGCCATACAGGTCGGCGGACATCTGCTCGCTGAGTTTCTGGATGAACGAGATATCGAAGTCAGCGCCCACCACCCCGTAAAACTTGCCGTTCGCGGTGATCGGCACCGAGAGGGTTGTCAGCCATACATTCTTGCCTTGCACCACATAGGGGATCGGGTCCAGCACGCTTTCCCTCTGGGTATCCCGAGGGCCCGAGTACCAGCCGCCCTTGGGCACGCCGTTGGGATGACGGGCATCGGAGTCATACTCGACCAGTGGCTGCACGGCAATGTGGCCATCCGAACTGCGCGTCCAATAAGGAGTGAAGCGGCCGGTCAACGGGTTGTTACCGCCCTCGTTGTTACGAAATGCCTGATCCTGGCCGTCCAACGCATCCGGTTCCCAGCACGAATAGGTGCCGTTGAAGTCGGGGTTGTCCTTGAGCACGCTCAGTAGCATCGTATTGATTTGATCCCGGCCCAGCGTCAACGGGCTTTGTGCAGCCTTGCTGGCCCCCAGCACATCAGCCAGTGCGCGCGCGGCATTCAAGGCATTCTGCAACTTTGCCTTAATGACGTTGGCGCGGGACTCCGCGAGGTTTTGCACTTCACGGATGGTGGCGCTTTCAATCAATGCGGAAACTTCAGTGCCCACATAGGCCTGGTTGGCATTCGAGGAATAAAGCCCATATAAGACCAGACTCGCGCACGAGATAAACAGGCAGAGTCCGGCGGTGAAGCATATGCGCGTCTGCAATGAGTTGAATTTCATGGTATTTCCTGCCCTTGCTAGTAGTTACCAACATAATGGGATGTCGGTATTCGAGTGTTGTTTTGCACGCAAGGCTTAACGCTTAATCATGGGCTGCTTACGCATAGATATATGCGGTACAGCTTATTGGTTCAGTGCTGTTCGTGAGCGGTATCGTCGAGCCATAAACGCTCGGTATTTTTAAAGCCATAGCGCTGCGGGGGCACGCGCGCAATGATTCGGTCGGTTTGTGCCGGATCACTCAAGTCGATTATTCGGGGGGTTATGTAAATATTTAAAACCGGAAGAAAGAATAACTTTATTTTTGGCGTCAATAATGAGTCGGCATGTTGTTCGATGACGACGCCAATACTACCGCTTTTCAATTGCACGATAGAACCGACGGGGTAGATACCCACGGACTTCAGGAATGCCCGGAATACCTCATCATCGAAATGCCCGTCCCAGGTCGACATTTGCTGGATGGCGACCGCAGGGTCCCAACCCTGGTTATAGGAACGGTCCGAGGTGATCGCGTCATAGACGTCACACACCGCGGCCATTCGAGAAAAAAGACTGATTTGTTCTCCCGCCAGTTGATGGGGGTAGCCCGTGCCGTCGACTTTTTCGTGATGATGCAGGCACACGTCCACGACCATTTCGCACATCTGCGCTGTCGCCACCAGGGTTTTCTCACCTTCCAGCGGATGGGTGCGAACCAGCTGCAATTCGTCGCCGCTCAAGCGCCCCGGCTTGTTGAGGATGGCGCCCGGGATGGCCATTTTGCCGATGTCGTGCAGCAGCCCGGCCAGCCCCGCCCGGCGAATCAATGGCGCCGGCAGGGCCAATTGATTACCCAGGGCAATCATCAGGGCACACACGGCGACCGAGTGCATATAGGTGTAATCGTCGATGCTTTTAAGGCGTGCGAGGCTGATAAAGGCATTGGGGTGGCGTGCGATCGAAGCAGAAATGTCGTCGACCAGCGCGCCGACCTGTTCGAGCTCCAGGGAGCGGCCCATGCGGGCGTGGCTGAACATCTCGACAACGGCGGTCTTGGCCCGAGAACAGATTTCCTGGGCGGCGGCCAGCTCGTCTTTCATGCTGGTGGGGGTGGTCGAAATCGCTGCGGTCAGCGTTTCTTGCGGCAGGCCTGAGTCTGGTTGCGGCCCCGGATCGGAAGGTTGCGCGCCACAGCCCATGGCGCACTGGATATCAGGCTGAGCGTCATTCGCGCGGTCCTTCCAGAACGGTCTTTCTTCACTGCCGGTGGTCAGGTGGTAGAGCTCATTGCATTTCAACATGATTAGCCCTCTGTCATTTTGTTCTTATTCGTTTCCCTACAGCCTCCTTGGCTTGAGTGTTGTTGTCGTAAAGCGTCAGTTCGGGGTGGCCGCCTTGATTCGTGAGACCACGCGGCCGGCCAAGTCATCGGGGCGGAACTTGGCGAGGAAGTCATCGGCGCCGACTTTCTTGACCATCGCCTGGTTGAACCCGCCCGAGAGTGAGGTGTGCAGCACGATGTGCAGCTTGGCCATGCGCGGGTCGTGGCGGATTTCAGCGGTCAGGGTGTAACCGTCCATCTCTGGCATTTCGATGTCGGAGATCATCATCAGGAACTCCTCCTCCGGCTTGCGCCCCTCGTCGAGCATGGCCCGCAGGTAATCAAGCGCCTGGCGCCCATCGTTCAAGGCCACCACCTCGACGCCCACGGTCTCCAGGCAGCGGGTCACTTGCTTACGCGCGACCATCGAGTCATCCACGGTCAGCACCCGCAGGTGCTTAGCCCGCTGGCTGACCTCGTGTTCCACCACGCCGCTGGAGATTTCCTCGGAGGATGGCGAGATTTCTGTCAGCACCTTTTCCACATCGATGATCTCGACCAGGCGATCATCCGTGCGTGTAACGGCAGTCAGGTAATTGTTCTCACCGCTGCCCTTGGGGGGCGGATGGATGTCTTCCCAGTTCAAATTGACGATGTGCTCGACCGCATAGACCAGAAAACCCTGAACGCGGTTGTTGTACTCCGTAAGTATTATAAAAGCGCTTTCCTGATCCTCGACGCCGGGCAACCCAGTGGCCATGGCCAGGTCAAGAATAGGAATGCAGACACCTCGGATGTTGGCGACGCCACAAATGTTGCTATTAGACTTTGGTATTGATGATAACTTCGGGCAGCGTATAACTTCCCGGACTTTAAATACGTTGATCCCATACAGCTGGTGATTGTTGAAACGGAATAGCAGCAGTTCAAGTCGGTTCTGACCGACCAGCTGGGTGCGGCTGTTAACGGATGCCAATACGCCGGTCATACACACTCCTTGAACCTGGCTGAACAGCGTTGATGTCGTAATGACATTAGCATATGTAGGGGAATGTAAAATATATGTGAAAATAAAATTGTGGGTGGGTTTGCTGTTTAAGCGATGGGGGCGGAATGATTGTCTATTTGGACGAGTGTTTGAAAGTAGTTAGTTGGCTAACTTGCTATTTTTATTGTTGAGAATGATTTAGAAAAACAATTTTATACGGCCTCTCGGGTTAAGCGAGGCACAACAAAGTCCGCGCTAGCGCCAGCCTTTAGAAGCGATCCGCTCGCGGAAAATCGCCTGCTTATCCTGGATGAATCGATGAGTCAGCCGAAGCGTGAGGTTGAACAGGTCCTCCATCCGCCACGGCGCGGCCATCTCGCGCAGGTCTTAGGCCGTACGGGCACCGAGACAATGGATTGAAAGGCTTTCGTGAGCTGCGAGTGGCTTACGCATCGACGAGGCGCGGCAGATTGCCCCGTTCAACACGGCCATCAGCCTGGAACTCAAAAAATCTGAAAAGCCCCAGTAGCCCTGAACCCCGTATTTATTGGATTTCAGGCACAAAAAAAGACGCCCGTGGACGTCTTTTTCTGATCATTTGACTGTTCGAGAGGCTCGCCGCTGCGGGGCCTGGTCCTAAGCTGGCGCCAGTGACCGAGCGGCACTTGGTTGTGGAGGACTGCTTCGCCCCAGGGGGTATCGATGCTCATGTGGCCGAGCAGGCTTACTGTTCCAACTTGGGGACGGTTTCCTGTTCAGCGGACTTGCCGTGTTTGGGCCAGATAACGCCAACGCTTTTCATGCCCTTGGCCGGGTCCATTTCAGGGTGAGCGAGAACCACGTCTCGATAGGACGGGCTGCCGATCACGGCGGGTTTGAACTTGACCAAAAAGTCGTTGACCTCCTTGCGTAGCTCCGGCGCCAGGTCGTAGTCGTTGTAGCACTCCTCCAGACAATCGAGCGTGGCTTGCCAGTGCTCCTCGGTAAGTCCCATGCCACGATGGGCGGTAACCATGTCTCTCCCGCGATATTTGGCGCTGCCCCCCCAGTGTTGGGAAAGAAAGTCGACAAAGTTGATATGTTCCTTTTGGAAAGTCGACTCGGACATATGCGCCCAAATGTGGCCAATGACAGGATGTGCCATTGTTTTCCTTAAAACTGCGCCCGCGAACTGATAAATAACGTCATAACCACCAAGACGTGTATAGAGGGAGGGTTGTTGTTCAATAGATGGTTGCTGATCGGTCATGATGCGATTTCTCCGTTTCGTGTGAGGGCGATTCTTGTTGGCTCAATGCCGGATTCGGCGCGGTTGATAAGGTTGCAAGGGCTTACGAAGTATCGAGGTTAGGTCTGCCGTCGGGCACACGCTTGGTTAGCAACGCCAACCATTTGGTCTAGAGGGACAGACGCTTAAAAAACGTGCGCGTAACGCAAGTTCATTCGAAAGTCTTCCTTGGTCCCGTTATCTACGGAGAGGTCCTTGCCCAGCTGCAGTTGGATTTGGTCTTTAGCGGTGAAGAACTTAGTTGCTGTCACACGGAAGTTTGTGGTTCCGATTTCGTTATTCTGGTTGACTTGATCGACGCGGGTTTCCCCGCCCCAGAGATGCCCGAAGCCTAAGGCGAACGCCGTTGTGGCATCGGGCATATAGCGCCCCATCACCTGTGTAGCGTAAGAAACCTTCTGCTTGAGCCGGTCTGCGTTGGCGCCATAGTCATTGTTATCGCCATACCAGGTAGCTCCGCCAACCAGGTCAATGGCCCATTGTTGAGTGAAGTGTTTGACGTAAGCGCCTTGTAGTTCGAATTTCCAGCGGTTCTCACCGATGTTCAGCGGATCGTCTTTGTCGTAGTTGCCAGTGGGTACGAACAGGTAGGGTGTGAAGCTAAGAGTGTCACGGGCGTCGTTGAGTCTTAACCTGACCGGGGCTGCCAGCGTTAGGTCGCCAACGCCATTCGTATTGCCAAGCGTTGAAGCCTCTCCGCCGCTGGAAACGTGCCCGAATGGCAGCAGGAATTGCGGATCGATTGTGACGGTGTCGGTCAACCCGTACACATGCAGCAAACGCAGGATGCCGACGTCGGAGGTCAGTTTGAAGTCCGAACTGACTTTGTGACCGTTTGCATACGCCGAGTCTGTCGTGGAGTGTTGGTAGTAAATGACGCCGATGGTGGCGCCTACCGGATATTGCTCGTAGTCTCCAGGAGCCACTTCGATAGCTTGTGCTTGAAGTGCCGGTAATACAGTGGTGAGTGTCAGCAGACGTACCTTTTTCATTATGGAGTTCCTTTGCATAGGGCAGCTGTGCGAACTTTTCGGGTCACAGGCTGCGGCTTATTGAATGTGATGAAGTGGGTGCAGGTTACTTTCAGCTTCGTGCCGGTAGTGCGTCGCGAAACATCCCTGTCTGCTGATGGAAGTTGATGTATTCGAACACTTTATTTTGGGATCAGGCACACGCTCAGGTTTACCTGCGGCACTCGCCTGCCGAGCCCGAAGTGCACATGCCCCCCACTCGAGCAGCCACGAAACGAACTCTTCAGGTGCCAGGTCGCGCATATGCAGCAACCTGAAGTCGTCGGTCACTTGTTGTTGTTCAAGATGCATGGGCTACCTCATCGGCGCAGTTTGCTGGATATGCCGTAAGGTCAAAGTTAGGCAGAACGGAATAGCGTCGCTTTGTTCGAAAGGACAACCGTTTGGTTGGAAAAGACAGTGCACAAACACCTGCTTGTGCACGATTCGCGTGGGTGCGTCGCACAGCAGCAGCGAGAGTTTCTGCTCTGAAATGAGGACGGGTGTTGGCGGTATTTAACAGCGGGAGTTGGCGTAACTAAGTCGTCGCCACGGGCCACAGAGGTCAACGCCCGCAAACATCCATGGCGTAGTTATTACGGCGATGCTTTTTCATGCGCTCTGGAGGGAGGGTCCAAATGCGTTTGTCGAAATCAATGCCTGCCCTTGCGGGTCGATACAACCTGGCATCGGGCTGATTTGAGCCTCAAAGGGGGATGTGGGTTGTCGACAAGACCTGGCGTAACCCCATGAACGAGCGAATCTGGCGAACCCCGGGGAGGTAAAGCAGTTGCTCCGCGTGGAGCCGGTTGAAACTGTTGCTGTCCTTGGTTCGTATCAACATGAAGTAGTCGAATTCCCCCGTCACCACATGGCATTCCATGCAGCCGGACACCTTTTGCGCCGCAGCTTCGAAAGCTGCGAAGGATTCCGGTGTCGAGCGGTCCAGCACCACGCCGATCAACACCACCATCCCTGCATCGAGCGCTTGATTGTCCAGCAACGCGACAATGCCCTTGATCAGGCCCGCCTGCTTGAGGCGTTCGACTCGTCGCAGGCAGGCCGGCGCGCTCAGTTTGACCTTCTCGGCGAGTGCCACATTGGAGATCGAGGCGTCTCGCTGCAGGGTCTTGAGAATGGCGCGGTCGGTCCGGTCCAGCGGATGCGGCTCCGAGCCGGATGTGCCGAGTTTCTTGTGGGTATTTGTTGCGTTCATATGGATTTTTACGCAGTAAAAATAGGTTTTAAGTTGTATTGGTTGATTTATATTTCTTTAATGGATTGAAACTTGCAACACATATTTTTGGCTTTGTTCTTAATATTGAACTCATCGAAGCCCCTCTGAAAGCACCTGGAACGCAGCCTTTTTTGCCTTTGGGTCTGGCGCTTGGATGTCCAATAAACAAGGAGCAGAGTCATGAACCTGAATCGTTTTAAACGTTATCCGCTGACCTTCGGTCCTTCTCCGATCACGCCCTTGAAACGCCTCAGCGAACACCTGGGCGGTAAGGTCGAGTTGTATGCCAAACGTGAAGACTGCAACAGTGGCCTGGCCTTTGGCGGCAACAAGACGCGCAAGCTCGAATACCTGATTCCCGAGGCGCTCGAACAGGGCTGCGACACCTTGGTGTCCATCGGCGGGATCCAGTCGAACCAGACCCGCCAGGTCGCCGCTGTCGCTGCCCACCTCGGTATGAAGTGTGTGCTGGTCCAGGAAAACTGGGTGAACTACTCCGACGCCGTGTATGACCGGGTCGGCAATATCGAGATGTCCCGCATCATGGGGGCTGACGTACGACTGGACGCTGCAGGGTTCGACATCGGTATTCGGCCCAGTTGGGAGAAGGCCATGAACGACGTGGTGGAACGGGGTGGCAAGCCGTTCCCGATACCGGCGGGTTGTTCCGAACATCCCTACGGCGGGCTTGGGTTCGTCGGCTTTGCCGAGGAAGTGCGGGAACAGGAAAAACAACTGGGGTTCAAGTTCGACTACATCGTGGTCTGCTCCGTGACCGGCAGTACCCAGGCCGGCATGGTCGTCGGTTTTGCCGCGGACGGCCGTTCGAAGAACGTTATCGGCATTGATGCCTCGGCCAAGCCCGAGAAGACCAAGGCACAGATCCTGCGTATCGCCCGGCACACCGCCGAGCTGGTGGAACTGGGGCGTGAGATCACCGAAGACGACGTGGTGCTCGATACACGCTTCGCCTACCCGGAATATGGTTTGCCCAACGAAGGTACGCTGGAAGCCATTCGCCTGTGCGGCAGCCTTGAAGGTGTGTTGACCGACCCAGTGTATGAAGGCAAATCCATGCACGGGATGATCGAAATGGTCCGCCGTGGCGAGTTCCCCGAAGGCTCGAAAGTGCTTTACGCGCACCTGGGTGGGGCACCTGCGCTGAACGCCTACAGCTTCCTGTTCCGCAACGGCTGATTAACACCAATAACCTGTGGGAGGGCGCTTGCTCATGAAGCGGTGGGTGAGTCGGCATCAATATTGAATGTCACGGCCTCATCGTCGGATCGCCGACCGGAGCAAGCTGCTCCTACCAAACTGCCGGGAGTACCGCCATGCATGCGATATCGCAATCCGCAGTCTGGATCAAGGAACCTTCGGCGGATGCCGGAGTGGTCATCGTGACCAGCGCTACGTTGCCCAAATACATGATCGACAAGCTGCACGTGGCGATAGATGACTGGGACCAGGTGGCTTATCTGGCCGTCAAGCAATCCGAGGCGTTGATGGTCGACTGGTTGCGGGCGGAGCAATCTGCTGGAGCCTACACGTGCCATGCCAGCCAACTGTTGCGCGGCGTCTCCCACGGAAGTTTTTTACTGGATGTCGAAGTCGGCACGGTTCCTGGCTTGACCTGGCTGGGGTCCGTGCACGGTCACCCGTTGCGCGTCGTCGAACTGGGAACGATAGCCTCATCCACCGCAGCGATGGATCAACAGGTAGAACAAGTGCTTTCGGCGACCCGCGGTCTGGCGAAAAGCGTGCTGCAGGCGCGCGGCGTGATTTAGCCAGTGTCCGCACCCATTCGCTTGTTGAATCCCCCCAAACAAAGGCAACGCCTATGAGCCAAGCTGCCGATTGTCGTACCCATGCCCTGAAGTGGATGCGCGAGCCTTCAAATTGCACACGTATCGTGGTCATCGCGTGCGGGCTTGATAGCAATCATATTGATTTGATCCATCAGGGTTTCAGCTGTTTTGACAATGTGGCGCTGATCCATGTCGATGCTGTGAACACGGTGCCTGGCCAGCTCGCTGAGGTACGAGTGGCCAAGGGTGACTGCTGTTTTGTCGTGCTCGGTGAACTGGATGAGCGTTTATTGCACGGCCTTTCCATTGGTCAGCCCTGCGTCTACCCGATTGCTTCAGACGGGGCGGCCGAACGTTCGGTCATTGCCGCAGTAGAACAGGTGAAAAGCCTCGCCCGAGTAAGCCATTCGCGCCACCTTGAAGTGATACCCGACAGCGGCGGGAGCTGCCTGTGAACCTGTCGGATACCCTGGCCTCGGTGACGCGTAGAAACCCATGACCTCAAACGCTGTCGCCGACCGCCAGAATGGTCGCCACCAACGCCTGCGCGCGAGGCACCAGCGTGTCCAGCTCCAGATATTCACGATCGGTGTGAACCTTGCCACCCACCGGCCCGAGGCCACACAGGGTTGGAATGCCCAGGCTGGCGGTGAATCCGGAGTCGGCGCAACCGCCGGTGAATTCGCCTTCGACGCTGAAACCCAGCGCACGCGCTTTTTGTTGGTAGATGTGCAGCAGCCGTTCGCTGTGATGGGCTTCCATCGGTAGAAAAGTCGTCGCTTCCTTGAGGATGGCGCGGGTGCCGATCAGTTCTTCTTCGGCGACGATGGCCTGGATTGCGCTGAAGATTTGATCCCAATGCTTGAGTTCGATGAAGCGCACGTCCAGCCGGGCGCAGGCGCTGGGCGCGACGGTGTTGCTGGACGTGCCACCGGATATCAGGCCAACGTTAGTGGTGATGCCTGCCGGGTAATCGGTCAAGGCATGCAGCTTGACGATCTTGCGTGCCAGGGCTTCGATGGCGCTGGCTCCGTCAGCATGGTTGACCCCGGCATGCGCCGCGCGGCCGCTGACTTCGATGATCAGCGTGGCTCCGCCTTTGCGTGCGTTGACCACGTTACCGCTGGCCCGGCCGGGTTCGGTATTGAGTACGGCGCGGGCGGCACGGGCGGCGTTTTCGATATGGGGTCTGGCGCTGCCGGAACCGATCTCTTCATCACCGGTGTACAGAACCTGCACCGGATAGGGCAACCGGCCGGCGCGCTTGAGTGCCATGAGGGCGAAGCAATTGAGCACCAAGCCGCCTTTCATGTCGGCGACGCCGGGGCCATAGGCGAGGTTGGCGTCGCGACTATAGCCGCGCGTCGTGGTGGTGCCTTTGGGGAACACCGTGTCGCGATGGCCGAGCAACAGCACCGGTTTTCCCGGTTCGCCTGGCACTTCGGCGAGTATCACGTCGCCAAAACCATCGACCGGTATGCGCTTGAGCAGGATGCCGTCGGCTTCCAGTTCAGCCGCGAGCAGCGCGCCCACGGCGTCGACGCCCGCCTTGTCATAGCTGTTGGAGTCGGTGTCGACGATACGCTGCAGCAGTGCTTCCATGGCTTGGCGCTGGTCGGCGAGCCAGTCCAGGGCCTGTTGTGGAGTGGCGCTCATTGCGCCTGCTCCCGTAACTGATGTTCCTGAGTCAGGCGGGCTGCGTCGTTGCCCAGGTCCCAGAACAGACCCGCCATGATTTGCAGGCTTTCCTTGACCACCGGTGCCAGCAAGTGCTCGTTCGGCGCATGTTGTGAACAGGCCGGGTACGAGTGCGGCACCCACAATGTTGGCAGGCCGAGCACGTCCGCGAACACGTCGTTGGGCAGCGAGCCACCGAGGTTTGGCAGCAGCGCAGGCTTTTTGCCGGTGGTTTGTGCCAGGGAACTGAGCGCCCAATTGACCCAAGGGCTCTGCGGGTCCAGCCGAGTGGCATGCATCACATCAATGCGGCTTTGCTTGACCTCGACATTGCTGAAGCCATGCGCATCCAGGTGGGCGCGCACAGCCGGGATAAAGGTCGTGTAGTCGCTGTTCACCACGAAGCGGATATGGCAGTGGGCGTTGGCCTTGCCGGGGATTGCATGCACGGGAGCGTCAGGGTTGCCGGTCTTGAAGGCGATAACGTCGAGGGTGTTCCAGCCGAATACCTTTTCGCTCAGCGAGAGCTCCGGGTTACCCCAGTTGGCGTCGATTTCCGGATCGCCCGGCCCGCCACCGACGTTAATATCGGCCAGTGCCTGCCGAACCGGCTCCGGCAGTGTCTCGGGCATCAGGCCCGCAACTTTCACCCGGCCGTGTTCATCGACCATGCTTGCGATGGCATTGGCCAGGATGATGCCAGGGTTAGCCAGCAACCCGCCCCAGTTGCCAGAGTGATGAGCGCCTTCGCGCAAATTGACCACCAGTTCGAAGTTGAACACCCCGCGCGAGCCAAGAAAAATCGTCGGTCGTGATGCCGCCAGGCGCGGGCCGTCCGAGGCGATGAAGATATCCGCGGCGAGCTCGTTACTGTGCGCGGCACAGAATGCATTCAAGCCCGGCGAGCCTTCTTCTTCGCCCATTTCCAGCAGCAGTTTGACGTTGAAACCCAGCTTGCCGTCGCGAGCCTTGAGCGTTTGCTCCAGCGCGGTCAGGTTGATCAAGTGCTGGCCTTTGTTATCTGCCGTGCCGCGGCCGTACCAGCGATCGCCTTCGACAGTGACTTGCCACGGCGACAGGCCTTCACGCCACTGCGCCTCATAGCCGCGCACCACATCACCGTGGCCGTAGCTGAGCACGGTCGGCAGGTCCGGATGTTCAATGCGCGTGGCGATCATGAAGGGGCCGCGCTCTGCCACCGGGTTGTCATAGATCTTGACGCTGAAGCCCATCGCCTCGACATGTGGGGTGATGAAGTCATTGAGGTAGCGATACAGCTCGGGCTGGCTGTCCGCTGCCTGGCTTTCGGTGTGCAAGGCGACGCTACGTTCGAGCAGATTGAAAAAATCGCCGTTGTCGAATTGCTCTGTGGTGTTGCTGATGGCCAGTGAACGACTCATGAGTGGACAAGCTCCAGTGTTTGGGCAGAAGTGTCGTGAAGGTGGCAACGCACGTTGCCGCCGGTAAGCGGACCATTGGCCGGATAGGCCGTTTTGCAGGGGGCGAAGCAGCTCGGGCAGCGCGGATGGAAGGCGCAGCCGGACGGCGGTGACATGGGGTTGGGGAAGGTGCCGTGCAGGCCGATGTCGGGAATGCCCAGGCGCGGATCGGGCGTGAGCACCGAATCCAGCAAGGCGCGGGTATAAGGGTGGCCGGGTTTGGCGAACAACGCTTCGCGCGTGCGTTCTTCGACGATGCGCCCCAGATACATCACCGCGACCCGGTCGGCGAGGTGTTCGATGACCGCCAGGTTATGGCTGATCAGCAGATAGGTCAGGCCGAATTCGCGCTTGAGGTCTTGCAGCAGATTGAGAATCTGCGCCTGCACCGAAACGTCCAACGCCGAGGTGGGTTCGTCGCAGATCAACACGTCAGGGCGCATGATCAGCGCCCGTGCAATCGCCACCCGCTGGCGTTGCCCGCCGGACAGCTGGCTCGGGTAGCTGTCGATCACCCGTTTGGGCAGGCCGACCACATCAAGCATCTCTTCGGTCTTCTTGCGCCGCTCGACGGTGCTGCCGATGTCATGCACGATCAGCGGCAGGGTCACGATTTCGCGCAGGGTCTTGCGTGGGTTCAGCGAGGAGTACGGGTCCTGGAATATCGGCTGAATGTGCCGGGACATTTCCTTGCGATCCGTCGCCGCCAGGTGTTTGCCATTGACCAGCACATCGCCGCTGGTAGGCGGCAACAGACCGAGCAGCATCTTGGCCAGGGTACTTTTGCCGCAACCGGACTCGCCCACCAGGCCGAGGGTCTCGCCACGCATCAGGCGCAGGGAAACGCCATCGACAGCCTTCAGGGTCGCGGCGGGTTTGAAAAAGCCCTGGTTGATCCGAAACTCGCGGCGGATGTCGCACAGCTCCAAAGCGATGTCTTTTTTCATGACCTTGCACGCTCCTGAAGGCGAATCGGTGCTGGGGCCGGTGCGGCGAACAGGCAACGCGCCATGTGCCCGTCCTGTTCGACTTCGGGGATGTTTTGCGCGCAGGCCGGTATCGCTTGCCCGCAACGATTGCGGAACGCACACCCTTGCTGTTCGCCGACCAGGCTCGGCACCAGGCCTGGAATCGAACCCAGCGCCTCACCCGGTTTGGTCCGGCCAGGGATTGGAATACTGGCCAGCAGACCCCGGGTGTACGGATGCTGCGGGTTCTCGAACAGTTGCAGGGCAGGGGCGGTTTCGACGATTTCCCCGGCATACATCACGGCGACCCGATCGGCGATTCGTGCTACCAGTCCAAGGTCGTGGGTGATGAAAATCACCGCCAGGCCGAGTTCTTTCTGAATGTCGCGGATCAAGCGCAGGATCTGCGCTTGAATGGTCACGTCCAGTGCCGTGGTGGGCTCATCAGCGATGATCAGGTCCGGTTCGCACATCAACGCCATGGCGATGATCACCCGCTGGCGCAGCCCGCCGGAAAGCTGATGCGGATACTGACGCAAGCGCTCGGTGGCATTGCTGATACCGACTTTCTCCAGCATCTGCGCGGCGCGAGCCAGGGCATCCTTGCGTGACACCTTGCGATGCTGAGTCAGCACTTCGCTGAGCTGATCGCCAATGCTGTAGGCCGGGTTCAGCGACGTCATCGGCTCCTGGAAGATCATTGCCAGACGGTTACCGCGCAGGTCGCACATGCGCCGCTCGCTCTGGCCGAGCATGTCGATGCCGTCCAGCGTCAGCCGGGCCGCGGTGCGTTTTGCCTTGCGTGGCAGCAGGTCCATCAGCGCCAGCGAGGTCAGGGATTTGCCGCAGCCGGATTCGCCGACGATGCACAGCATTTCACCGCGCTCGACTTCAAAATCCAGGCCGCGCACGGCATGCAGCATGTCATCCGGCGTCGGGCTGTTGCCCATGGGGATGTCCACGCGCAGGTTTTCCACATGGAGTAGTGCCATGTTCGGTACCCTCTATCAGTTACGGCGGTCCATCAGTTACGGCCGTCGGGCAGGATCAGATCGCGCAGGCCATCACCGACCAGGTTGATGCCCAGCACCAGAATCATCAGGGCAACGCCGGGAATGGCGATGACCCATGGGGAAAAGAACATGTAGGGTTTGCCTTCAGCGATCATCAAACCCCAGGACGGCGTCGGCGGCTGCACGCCGACCCCGAGGAACGAGAGTGCCGACTCCAGCAGGATCGCGTGCGCCATTTCCAGCGTCGCGACGACGATCAGCGCGCCGACCAGATTGGGCAGGATTTCACTGACCAGAATGCGCAGGGTAGAGCAGCCAAGCGCCTGGGCCGACGCCACATATTCAGCATCGCGAATCTGTTGCACCGAGGCCCTGACCACCACCGCGAAGCGATCCCATAACAGGCAGCCGAGCAGCACGATCACCACTTTCAGTGAGCCGCCCATCAGCGAGGCCGAGGCCAGCGCGACCATCACGACCGGCATGGCCAGCCGGGTGGTGATCAGATAGCTGATCAACGCATCGACCTTGCCGCCGTAGTAGCCCGCCAACAGCCCCATGACGGTGCCGATAAAGCCGGAAATCAGCGCCGCCGCAATGCCGATGAACAGCGAAATACGTGCGCCGTAGAGCAGCCTCGACAGGTAGTCACGGCCCAGCTTGTCGGTGCCGAGCACGTATTCCCAGGTGCCGTGGGCCATCCATACCGGCGGTTTCATGCGCAGCATTACGTCTTGCGCATAAGGGTCGTAAGGTGCCAGCCATGGCGCAAACAGGGCACCGGCGAAGATGATCAGCAACAACACCGCGCCGATGGCGAAACCACGATGACGAAAGCTCTTGCCAAGTATTCGGCTCAGGCTGCTTGGCGGTGGCAGGTAGTCATTGATCGCGAGGGTAGTAGAGGTGTTCATGTAAGCCTCCTAGCGCACGCGAATGCGCGGGTCGAGCAGTGCGTTGAGCACATCGGCCAGCAAGGTGAGGATGATGTAGATCACCGCAATCAGCAGGACCACGGCCTGTACCACCGGAAAGTCGTCACGGGCGATGGCGTCCCAGGCAAGTTGACCGATGCCCTGCAGGGAGAACACGGTTTCGATCACCACCGAACCGCCGAGCATGAAGCCGAACTCCACCGCCGCCAGCGCGACCACCGGAATCAAGGCGTTGCGCAGTGCGTGCTTGAACAACACGCGGGCAGGGCGCAGGCCCTTGGCGCGGGCGGTGCGGATGTAATCGGAACTGAGCACATCAAGCATGCCGGCGCGGGTCAGGCGCATGATTGCCGGCGTCGCGTAGTAGCCCAGGGCAATGGCCGGCATGACGAAGTGCAGCAGGGTCGAGTTGCCGGACACCGGCAGCCACTTGAGCGTCACCGCGAACACCACGATCAACATCAGCGCAAACCAGAAACTTGGCATTGCCTGGCCCAGCACCGCGATGCTCAAGGCCAGTCGGTCAACCCAGGTGTCGCGTTTGACCGCGGCCAGCACGCCGAGTGGAATCGCTACCAGCAAGGCGATACCCAGCGCCATGGCCCCTAACCCCAGGGTAATGGGCAAGCGGCTGGCGACGAGGTTGTAGACCGATTCCTGAAAGAAAAACGAGTTGCCCAGGTCCAGGCGTAGCAAATCGCCCAGCCAGTTGAAGTACTGGGTCGGTAGTGGTTTGTTCAAGCCGTACTGCACGCGGATCTGTTCGATCTGTTCGCTGGTGGCTTCCGGCCCGCCAATGGCCGTGGCCAGGTCGCCGGACAGATGCAAAAGAGAAAAGCTGATCACCGACACGGTAATCGCAACGCAAATAGCGATGCCCAGGCGGCGCAAAAGGAATCCAAGCATGGCAAGTTTCCTCATATCCAATGGATGACAGGTGTGAGGACGTGTCCGTGCTGCGGGTTGGTCCGCAAGCCACGGCACCTCTCGATCAATCCGCTCGGTTGCGGGTTACTTCCAACTGGACTGAACGAAACGCGGCAGCTCATCCGGGTACGGCGTGAACGCGAGTTCGGAGGTGTAGGCGTAGTTCATCGAGTAGTTGAACAGCGGCGCCCAGTAGGCCTGTTCGCTGATGCGCTGCAAGGCCTTGCGGTAGTTGTCCTTGCGCACTTGCGGGTCGAGGGCATTGTCGGCGGTCTGCAACCAGCCCTGGACTTGTGGGTCCTTGATGTTGTCGTCCGGATTGCCCTTGAACCAGGTACCGGCCGACGCCGAGGTGTCGAGGATCGAGAACGAGCCCCAGGCCTGAAACGACATCGGCACCTTGCCGCCACGCTGCTGATCGCGCAGGGCGGCGTACTTCAGGAAGCGCAGCTTGGCGTTAATACCCACGGCGCGCAGGTTGCCGATGATGGCTTCGACGTAATCACGGTCGCGGTAAGCGAAGATTTCTGTCTCGAAGCCATTCGGGTAACCGGCTTCGGCGAGCAGCGCCTTGGCCTTGGCCGGGTCATAGTTGTAGACCGTGGCCGCGGTGGTATCGCAGCCGAACTGGCCTGGATAACAGGCAACCTGCAAGGGTTTGGCTTCGCCACCCACCAATTGCGTGGCCAGCGCATTGCGGTTGATCGCATGGTTGATGGCCTGACGCACCTTGAGGTTCTTCATCGGAGAGTTTTCGGTGGAGGTGCCCCGGGCATCAAGAATCAGGAAACCGATGCGCATGGTTTCCCCACTGGTCACGGTCAGGTTCGGCATACCTTTGAGGTCGACCGCCTGGTCCGAGGTGACACGCCAGGTCCAGTCGACACCATCGGTCATCAACTCGGCCAGGCGGGTTTCTGCATCCGGGATCACGCGGAACTTGAGGTGGTTGATATGTGGTTGGCCTTGTGGGCTATCCGGGAAGTAGTCCTTGTTGATCTCCATGGTCACGCCTTCGCCGGCCACCACCGACACGGCTTTATACGGCCCGGTCCCCATTGGCTTGCGACTGAATTCGGCCAGGCCGACCTTCTCGAAGTATTGCTTGGGGAACATCGGAACGGCGTTGGACAGGTATTCCAGTGCCGGCGGGAAAGGCTTCTTCAAGTACAGGCGGACACTGTAGTCACCGGTTTTTTCGGCGCTCTTGATCCAGTCTACGTTTTGCACGGTAACGACTTTCGCTTCGGGCGACACCACGTAGTTGAGGGTGAACACCACGTCGTCGGCGGTGAAGGCGTCGCCGTTGTGAAATTTGACGCCTTTGCGCAGCTCAAAGTCGATGGTGGTGTCGTCGACCTGCTTCCAGCTGGTGGCCAGCATGGGTTTGTATTCGCCGCTGTTGGGATCGCGGTAGATCAGGTTGTCCCAGATCAGCCGGCCGAGAATCACGCCTTCGCGTAAATCGTTGTGATAGGGGCTGATGTTTTCAGGCTCGCTGTCGGAAGCGTAAACCAGGGTGTCGTTGGCTTTGCCGGCATGTGCCGGAAAGCTGCTGATAAGGCCCATCAGCGCAATACTGCAAGCGAAACCTTTGATGCCCATGCCGTCGTCTCCGTTGGCGAGAGTGGTTGAATCAAAGGGCAGCGAATCGCAAATGCGTAAAGGAGGATGAAAAGGTCAGGCACTGTTTTTTTTGGTCTGGACACGAATGTAGGGAAGGGCTATCAATGCCACAAGCACAATATTTCGATACTTCCTTTGCCGAAAAGGCAATCCTTGGGGGCACCGATGCAGCTGTATGGCGTGCAGTCCACGGCACTGCGCTATTTTCTTGAAGTCGCGCGATGCGGATCGATCAGCGAGGCCTCACTGCGGCTGAATGTTGCGGCGTCAGCGGTGAGTCGACAAATTTCCAAGCTTGAGTTGGCCCTGGATGCCAGCCTGTTTGAGCGTCGTGCCCGAGGCATGGTGCTCAGCGAGGCGGGGGCGCGACTCGCGGTTTATGCACGCAAGTCGCAGCTTGAGGCCGAGCAGGTGGTGCTGGAAATTACCGAGCTGCATGGCTTGCAACGGGGTCATGTGCATGTTGCCTGCTCGGAAGGATTTGCACTGGAATACATGCCCACGAGCATCAGCGCGTTCAGGCGTGAGTACCAGGGCATTCATTTCACGTTGGAGGTCTGTGCACCCGCTGAAGCGACCGAGAAGGTTCGCTCCGGTGAAGCCGATCTGGCGATGACTTTCAGCCTGACCCCGCAAAAGGAAATCAAGGTCGAACATGTCTTGAGCGGGGCGATTTTTGCCGTGGTCTCCAATTTTCATCCCTTGGCCGGGCGTGAAGCAGTCAGCCTCGCCGAGTTGCAACCCTGGCCCATTGCGTTGCCTAAGGCCGATACCACGATACGGCAACTGTTCGACATCTGTTGCGGTGTACAGGGGTTGTTGTTCGATCCGGTCTTGACCACTAATTACGTTGCCGCGCTCTACAGTTTCGTTCGTGAAGAGGGAGGCATCAGTCTGGCCAGCGAAATGACCTTGCACAAACAGGTAGCGGACAAGCAGTTGCAATGCTTGCCGATCCTTGATGAAGGCATGCAGGCACGGCGCATCGAACTGCAAAGCATGGCTGGACGCAATTTACCGGCGGCGGTTTCTGCGTTCAGGGATTTTCTGATCGCTGAACTGGCGAAGGCGAAGCGTCGTTGAAACGACATGGTGACTCGACGCTTGCGCCTTGTGGTCGCTCTGGCGCCCAAATCAAACGCTATGAGTGGCGGTTTTTTTTGCCAGCACGCTTTTGATGATGCTGTAGGCGATATACAGCAGGTACGCAGAACCACACAGGGTGGCGACCTTGGAAAAGGCCGGGTACTGATGCAGCAATTGCGCGAGGCAATTCCTGAGCGCTGGGGTTGCGTGACTCCCTGGTCCCGGCGAGAAAAACATGTGAGATGGTTTCTGAATCATTACCTGAGCGGCTCCGCACCAGTGACTCTTTACTACTTTGAGTTAACAGCACGATTGATCCCTCACGCGAAGAGCAAGTATGAATCCGATGCATAATTGGCGAGTTGCGTGCGTAAGCCGGTGCAACATGATCTTTCAGAAACCGTCCATTTCGTGTTAAAGATTTTTATAACCTTATTTCTTAAAAGTATTGGTTTTTAGAATGTCTGCATTGTACTAATCGCTTCGTAACCAGGCCGAATCCAGAGCGATTAAGGCCGTTCTCATACCTGTTTGTCACAAAACCTGGAAAGCGATCAGGACGGTGATCCATGGACGATCAGAAAATTTTGGATGAAATAAAAGATTGGTTCATCAGTTGCTTGGGATGCGCGGCGGGTAGACGAGAGTTCAGTAAGAATCGCTATATGCTGGCTATTGCTCGAACCGCGCAAGAGGCCAGGGCTAGCTTTGAGACTTATGTGCGAGCGCTCGAGGCCAGAGAAGCAGTAGCTTGTCTAATCATCTGCCCGACCACCAGCGTAGAGCAGAACACGTACAGCGTGGCTCAAGAAGTTCGACGGCTGTCTACGCTCTTCAGTCCGCTCAGTGAGTTCTCTGCCGAAGCGTTGGCTACGGGCCACGCTCTAAACAAAAAGCTCTATCTAACGTGCCCGGTTACCAATGTTAAAGTGTTGTTCGAAGACTTTGATGCGGTGGCGTTTTGTCCGCAATCAGATGATCTGGATGACGAACTTTATGACCCTTTGATGTCAGCGCCGATTCCAGCGGTCAACTTCAACTCTGATGTGTATGCCTTTTCAATGTTCTGTCGCGACATGAGCGTGCAGAAGTTCAAGCGCGAGGTGTACGAGTTGACCTCGGCAGAGCGCGGTCAGCTCTACGAGTGGGTGTTACAGGGTTGGCAGCGTATCGCTGAGAGGACACTGGGCAATTACATCAATATGACTAACGTTGAAAAGTGTCCAGTCTACTTGCATGACAACAATCGATACTGGTTCGCCAATCATCAGGATCCGGCGTTTGCAGAGTCGGTAAAGGCATTGTATCGACACGATATGCCGTTGATTTACGTGCCCAAGATATTTTGCGAATGGGAGCAGTTTTTCGCAACCGGACGCCTACCGGATTTCAGCGAGACCGCCACCCCTGGCAGCCAACACCTGGACGCAACCGAGTCCACTCTAGAGGCCATTTGAAATGAGCAAGGAAGCGAGTTTTTCCGGCAAAAAATGGGTGTTTATCGGCTTCGGCTCGATCACCAAAGCGACCATCGGGCTGCTGGTCCGCGCGCGCACATTCGACCTCTCATCGGTTGTGGTCATCGCTCCGCAGATAGAGCAACACCAGCCGTTCGTCGAACTGGGGGTAAGTTTTATCGACGTGGCGTTGACGCCCGAGAATCTTGGGCACGTGTTGCGCGATGTGGTCCAGCGTGGTGATTTCATCGTCAACCTATCGGTCAATGTGAGCAGTGCTGATTTGATTAGGTTTGCCCATGCTCAAGGCGCGCTGTATCTCGATACCTGCATCGAACCCTGGGAGGGCACGTACAACGAACCCACTCTGACCACCTCGCAGCGTTCCAATTACGCGTTGCGCGACCAGTTGCTGGCCCTTGGAGATGAGCTCGGGCCGGGTCCTACTGCGGTCGTGACTCACGGTGCGAACCCGGGCCTGGTCTCGCATTTCGTCAAAGCGGCATTACTGGAGCTCGCCGCGAAACTCGGCGTGGCTGTGCCTGAGGCCGAGGGGCGCTTGGCTTGGGGCGAACTGGCGATGGCGCTGAACGTAAAGGTGATACACATCGCTGAACGCGACACTCAACGCTCGTCACGCATCAAGTCAGATGACGAGTTCGTCAACACCTGGTCAGTCGACGGGTTCGTCAGCGAAGCCGGACAGCCCGCCGAACTGGGCTGGGGGTCCCATGAGAAAACCTGGCCACCCTTCGCTCGCCATCACCCGTTCGGTTCAAATAATGCAATCTACCTCGAGCGCCCCGGTGCCTCGGTGCCAGTGAAAACCTGGACTCCCAACGGTGGTCCCTGCACGGGTCTGCTGATCACCCACAACGAAGCCATTTCGCTTCCCGACTTTTTGACGGTTAAGGATGGCAGCGTGCTGCTGTACCGGCCAACGGTGCATTACGCCTACCACCCTTGCGACGATGCACTGCTGTCGGTGCACGAATATGTCGGAAGGGGTTGGAAACTCCAGGACAGTAAACGGATTTTGAACGATGAGATTGCCCCTGGTGGTGTCGACGCGCTTGGCGTGCTGCTCATGGGCCATGCCCTGAACGCCTATTGGTACGGTTCGATCCTGAGCATCGACGAGGCACGGCAGATTGCCCCGTTCAACACGGCCACCAGCCTGCAAGTGGCAGCCGGTGTGTACTCAGGCATCATTTGGGCCATCGAAAACCCCGACCGCGGAATCGTCGAGCCGGAACAGATGGACCATCGTCGGGTGCTGGAAATTGCTCTACCCTTCCTCGGAAGTCTCGAAGGCATCCAGACCGACTGGACGCCTCTGGACACCATCAATGCTCTATTCCACAAGCCCGAAGGTGAGCTCTGCCCGTGGCAGTTCGAACACTTTACCGCTGTCTAGCCAAGGTCGGTCACGAATGGAAAATGCCAGTATTGAGTACACCGACAAACAACGCTGGTTTGCGCTCACCAAGATAAACACCCTCTCGGCCCTGTCGCAGATCGTGCAGATTGGTACCGTCACTCCGCTGCTCTCGCTTTCGCTGGAACAGCAAGACGTCGAGCCGGCAAAGATCGGGGTGATTGTCAGTGCCTCATGGTTGGCGATCCTGTTGCTCTACAAATGGGTTCCGCGTTTGCTGGCCCATCTGGGGCTCATCAAGACGAATATCCTCAGCGCAGCACTGACGATTGCTGCGCTGATCGGCATGACCTTGACTACCCATTTGGTACTGATTTTTTTGCTGAACTTCGTGCTCGGTATTGGCTTGATCCTGCGCTGGATTGCCTGCGATACGTGGATCGTCGCGGTCGCCTCGAAAGACGAGCGCGGCCGGGCGATCGGCGTGCATGAGACCTTGATGGGCCTGGGTATTGCGGTTGGCCCGCTGCTGTTGGTTGTGTTCGGCGTCGGGAGTGCCGCGCCTTACTACGCCTGTGCCGTGATCGTGTTGTTATCCGGTGCGCTGGCCTTTACCCTCAGGGGCTACGATACGCGACCGCAAACTCCGGCGGAAAAACGCCATGGCAAGTTGTTCAGCGTCATCCCCACGGCGTTGTGTGGCGCGTTTATCGCAGGCTTTTCGGAAACCTCATCCGTATCGTTCCTGGCAGGCTACAGCCTCTCGGCCGGTTATCTGTTGACCGCCGCCACCCTGCTGATATCGGTGTTCGGCATTGGCGGCACCGTCCTGCAACTGCCGATCGGCTGGATGGCCGACCGCAGTTCGTACAAAGTCGGCCAATTAGTCTGCGGCTTGATACTGTTGTTGGGCACCCTGGCCATTCCGTTCAGCCAGCCGCTTCCTTGGTTGGCGACGATTATCGTGTTCCTGTGGGGAGGCGCCATTGGCGGCATGAACACCCTGGCAGTGATCGAGGCGGGAGACCGGGTTGGAGAACATCAAGTGTCCACCGCCATGACGGCCATTGCGATGTTCTATACCTTGGGCAGCGTGTTGGGGCCCATTGCCACGGGGGCCACAGTGTCCTACATCAGCGAGCATGGATTGATGATCACGGTGGGGGGCGTCGGTGCGGTTTTCATTGCGATGTTGGTTTTGCGCAGAGCCCCCGTACAAGAGTGAATTGCGCCAGGGGCTTTGTTTGAAGGGCATAGGCGGGCAGGGGCTTAGGCGTTTCCACTAGCGAGAGTGCATGTTCGGTCAACGGGATGGTATGCAGACGATGCTTTTTCATTCTCTCCGCAGGGATGGTCCAGATGCGTTTGTTGACGTCGATGTCTGCCCATCGAGCGATTGACCCTGGCTCGCAGCTGGAGCCCGTTGCCATCGGTGAGGGCGTAGTCCTGGTCTTTTGGTTTGACTGCCTTGAGCGGCGGTCGGAGGGGGCGTACATGAGAGGTAGTCCTTGACACCTTTTGGTATTCCCAGCATTTGCGCTGGGGAGTTGGGAATACCGTTGGGAATATCAAACCGCCTGGAACTCGAAAAAACTTCGAAAGCCCCCCGTAGCCCTGAAACCCCCGTATTTACTGGATTTCAGGCACAAAAAAGACGTCCGTGGACGTCTTTAGTTGATCAAATGGTGGGCCGGGGTAATTTGAATCCGGCTGGCAAGATATTGATTTATAATATTTATATAGATTTAATTTTTTTATTGGAATACCAATTGGAATACAGCACTCCACGTGACCACCCGTTTTGCAGTCGATCTGACAGCACGCTTCATAACCATGATTGGCAGTAAACTGCCTACAGCTGCCGATGACGACAAGCAGAAATCGACCAAGAGCAGATCACGCAGACAAGATTCGGGGGGGATTCAGTAACTAAAGAACAGGTCTTTGAGTCTCACTTTTATCCCGGGTAGATATAGATCTAAGGACTCTTTTTTTATATTTTCATCTATGTGCGTCTGTTCTTTTAATAGCTGTTCAAAGATGTCACCAAATACATCAATACTTTTCCCAATGCTGTAGCGAACTCGACGAAACATTGGAAGGTTACAACAGGCTACATGGCTGGCCTCGCGGCTGTAGCCATACCCTTGAACACGGAAGGCCGACCAAGAAATTCCAAAAAGATAAATTCTGGTAATTGACCTTCCTTCTGGAAGCTTCAGTCGCAGCGTTTTTACGAGTTCATCTGAACTTTTATCTTTCAGCCATGATTCTACAGCCTCCCCCCACGAATCTATCTCGGAAGCAAGATTTTTTGCCTTGCTTCGAAGCTTTTTAACATCAAAAACAAAATAGTCCTGCCACTTCAATTGAAAGAGCGCAAGGTTTCCTGAAACAGTATCATAAATAGCGCCGTCTAGATCAGTAATTGTTCGTCCTGCATTTCGTAACTTAATGTTTCCTGTTACCCGCTTGTATCGATTTCCCATGAACATGTAATAAATGTAGCTTCTAAGCCAATCTTCTCTAGGGAGCGCGATAGCGTTGGTTGTATTTATGTCTCTTTGCGTGAGTAGTTCAATCATTGAATGAAAGGGGTTTCTGAGTATGCTGGCGACGGGCCGAAGAAACATTCCATTACCCATGTCAAGTAGTAGTGGTGAAATATAACTGCCGCTTTTGAATGTGGAAAGGTCTGATATTTTAAAAGATATTATGTCGAGAATTTCAGATGTCAGGTCTTTCTCGAAGCCTGTATGAGCCATAACTGCATCTATAAGGTCACTTTGCGTGGTCCAGATGGTCAGGCTTTGCGGTATTGATATTTCCTTTATTTTATGGAGTGCTATATCTGCAAATGTAATGTGTTTAGTATGCAGTGCTATGATCACAGCAGTGACGACTATGATGTGTACGGCGCTTATTCCGTTGATTTTTACACTAGGATGAAGCCCTGCTTGGTCTCGTGCCTCTCTTATCCAGTCAAGGGCTAAAGAGAAGAAATGATTATCGACTCGAGGGTCAGCACCGTACCCCATCATGACTCCATGTCCCAAGTCATGAGGGAATATCAATGGTTCCATCAGTATTCTTACATTTTCAATTTTTTTGTCTTTGTGTAGGCTGGAATTATTGAAGCCATAGAATGCACCAACAGCCTTTATTTCATCGGGTTCTTCATCAAAGCTAAAAACTTTCCATCCATTCGAGAAGCCGGTTGTGTTTTTTCTTACCGCTAGATCGATTTGAGATGCGTATGTGGACTGTAGTGCATCCATAAGTTGATATGTGATCTCTTCTCGTGCGGTCACTGTTATTTGGTCAGTGGAGGTGTGGATATCTATCAGTCCGGTACAGTTTAAGTCTGAAATGTTTTTTAGGAAGGCGATCGCCCCTAGTCGATACAATACTTGAGCTGCAATTTTTCTTGTTTCGGTAGTACTTTCCCTAACTGGTATTCCCGGCTTTCCGATGTCTACAAAAAAATGCTTTATGGCCATTCCCCAGCCAAGTCTATATAGCTCTGACTCTGAGGTTGAAGTTATTTGCTCCTTAGGTAGCGAGTCTTTATATACGGTAAAATAATCTAGAAACCTCATCATGTCTATGAATAAGGTCATTTTTGATATTGGATCTTTAGGGAGTGAATCTAGTATTCGTATTAGCTCTGAGTCGGCTAGGTTTCTTAAATTTTGCTCCGCTGAAAGGTCCATATTTAATATCCCTATAAAATTAAACTCGTGTTGACGGAAGTCTTTGGGGTGGCTGTCTGGGCTGTGCTTAATAAAGCTGTTCTACAGATATTTCAAGGTTTTTTGTCATAAAATTGTCTTTGAAAAGGTAAAATTTCAGCGATTCTAGACTATTTTTTTGGGGGGTTATATCTACTACGTAGTCATCTGTTGCACCTGCTTCCAAATTGCAGGTTTGTTTTCCTCACTTTAAAGTTTCAGGGATGAAGTGCTCTGGGATGTTTTTCTCTAATTCAGAATAGCGAGTATCGCTTACCTGTCCCCAGCACTCTTGTTTCTTGGCCCATTCGGAGATCATTTTTCCACCAGCGCCGCGATGAAGTGCTTCATTTACCTCATGCGCCCAAGTTGCTAGTTGTCTTTGCAGCTGTAGTGAAATGGCTTGCTCCTGCCAGACACGTTGAAAGTTGAAATTATTACCCATTTTAAGCGCGAGCACCGAGACCGTGTAGACCGTGATGTTGCCTTGGAATGCGGGGAACAAGGGTCTGATAATCTTCTGGGCAGACTTGAAGAGGATTGCCTTTGCAATCATTTCTTTGAACTGCTCTTGGTCCGGGATCACATTTCCCCCAGCGCCCTCTCGTTCGGCTAGCTCATCCATGAATGCCTGAAAATTCTTCTGGCTACCCAGTCCAACAACATGAGGTTTTTGCTCCCAAGTGAGCAGAAACTTCGCTAGATCAGGCTTGGTGATCTTGCGGAATGTCGGGATGGCAACCTGCAGTTTTTTCTTTTGAGCAGGTGTAGTCGCCTCCTTTTCCAGCATCACCTTGTAGCTTCCTGCTGATCGTTCGTAGAACCAGCGGCCCACACCATCCGGACAATATGTGCGCATGGACAGTTTCTCCAACTCACGGTGGAATGGCTTGTTGGCGGAAAGGTCTGACTGCTTGACGACATTCTGGCTGTTGGCATAGCGAGAAATATTCGAGATCAGCTCTTCGTCATCGCCTTGCCCATTTCGCAGCACGATGATCTTGGCTGGGACTCGTACGTTACTCAGATCTATCTCAGGATTTTTCTTCTTGGCGAAGTAGATGGAGGCAGTCGTCTGCCCGCCGTTAACTATTTGCATACCCTGCAGCCACAGGATGCCCGTTGATCCATCTTTAGCGCGGTCCAGTTTGGCGGCATCGGCCACAACAACGATGCCATTGTTGTATGCCATGAAACGGTCAGGATTATTCCGCAGACTGTCGCGAATCCCCTTGTTCACTCCTTTGCTGTTTACCCCAAGGAATGAGCGTACGTTGGCTTCAAGAATACGCGGGCCGTATTTTTCGTAGAGAAAGCGTAGTGCCTCACCAGGTACTGCTGTCAGAGCATAGTCATACTCGTCGTCACCTGAGCCCGGAACCCATACGCTTGGTAGCGCTGTTCCGCAGAGGTCCTGAAAATTGACTATTAGTTCATCGCGCGGTCGGCCTTGTTGCCAATGGTTAAACAAGCGCTGAATATCCATGACTTCAAGTCGGACCTGCTTGCCTTCGACATCATGGGGGGCGTAGGTCCTTGTTTTGACCAGCGCGTCAGTAATTATGAAGATCCTTATGCTGTCGAGTGTCTTGAAGATACGTTCGACTTCCGTTACCAGCGCGTAGGCATCATTGGTTTCATCGAGCTTTCCGGCTAGTTGCCCGGTTGCGCAGAACCTGAGGAACTGCAGGCCTTCTTTTGCCGCCTTGCCTACTTCTTGGTCGGGAAGGGATTCGATTTCGTCCAGTGCCTTATAGAGACTGACAAAAAGATCGAGCCTGTCGGGGCTTCCATTTTCGTCTGTGGTTTCGGACACCGAGTAGCCACTGATTCTGACCTTATAGGCCGCGCTTTTCCCGCCGATGCTGCCTCCGACTTTTGCCTCGTAATGACAGACCGTTGGCTCAAAGGTGATGCCTTCATCTGCCATATGTGTCATTACCTGCTCGGTGAAAACGGCCTCGGCAGGAACCGGCGCTGCACCTGGAGCAACATCTTTCTCTATTTCTTCTCTGATTGATGCCTGCGTTTCTCGCAGAAAGTCCACAAGTTCCATCAAATGACTCCAAGTTTCTCAAGCACATCCGAAAGAGGGCAGTTATCGACCGGAAGCAATGCCAGATCGAGTTCATACTGCGCTCGGCGAATAGGTGTAGGGATGTTGAAAGGTGTCAGCTTAGGAAATTCCGAATCCACGAGATGGATCCTGATCTCGCCTAGCGAAAAACGACGTGTGTAGGTTTCTGCCTGCATGTCCAGATAGCCGACATGAAGGAGTGCCTGCTCGAAAAGTCTTGTCGCTGCAGGATCGGGCTCCAGAAGATGGCGAGTATTCGATACGTACTCGGGAAGCGTTATGCCCGACTCGTTCGATCCAAAGCGGAGCGCTGCAAGGAAGAGTGGCGGGCACTGGGAGTCGTCCAACTGGTCCAAAGAGGCAATCCTTACTGGAAAGCCTTCCGTGGCCATTGTTGATTTGACCTCTATTGCACCTGTCCCCAGTTGGAAGTCATGCAGGCCGTCGAGCGGTCCTTTCCATCCATCAACTGCAGAGAAAAGCGGTACGCCTTCATCAAAAAGGTAGCGCAGCAGGCAGATCTCACCTACAAGCCCCAGTTCGGCCTCGACGCTAAGTCCTTCACGGCCCCTGCGCATGAACTCCTGCCATCCGCGTACCCTTCCAAGCAGCCGTTGATACAGCAGCTCTTCAGGGTAGCTATCGGATGAGTCAATAAGCCCGCAGACATCCGTCACAACAGTGGCAAACAGTTCAAGATTGCCCGCAGATTGGCGAACGACTGCAAGCCATTGATATTCGCCAGCAGTCTCGCCAAGAGTCGCTCTTTCCATGCGAAATCCCTGTCCTTGGGGTAGCTGTGAGGTCGGAGCTAACTTGGCACTCGAAAACCCAATCAGAATGGCCTCTTCATTTCCGGGAGCATGCCTGGCGGCTTTTACTCGACAGGTGCCTGACTGAAAGAGATCTATGGATCTCCATCCGGGGATCGATGCGTTACCGGGAAGCGCCCTCCAGGTACCCAGAATTTCGGTGCTACTCAGCGCCGCCATATTGCTGCTCCCACAGAAGGTTTGTGACGACATAGGGGACTGATTTCCCCGCATGGCTCGAAGGAAAGCTGATAGCAAATGCAATGATAGGAGTTTTAACGCCTGAAACGTCAGATTGCTCCGGGTCGAGAATAGATATCAGCAGCAGCCCTCTTTCGGGGGCGGGGACTACGGTGTCGGCCCCAAGGCCACGGATACGTCTGATGTAGGGGCCGCTTGGAACCTCAGGCAATTCTCTGCCTCTTGAGCGACCCGGGTCGGGTTTCCAGCTTTTCTGCGTCAACTCAAGTGCGGCATTCCATGCCGGCTCATCGATATCCAGCGCCTCGTCCTGAGGTGACAGCAGGCGGCCAATGGAATACTTATCGTCAGTATCCAGAGATTTGTTTTTTCGCTTCATGCGTTTGATCTGAAAGCCCGCAACGTTCTCCGTCTCCGCAACACCACCACCGATTACGGCAACAGTCCAAGAGGTAAGCTCGCCGATGCGACTCATTTCCTCTATGAAGTTCGCGAGTAGATCGCTTCTAACCTTCCGGGAATCCGGGTGCGTTTGATACGACCTTAGAAAGTCGACTACCGGCTGCACCGGAACATCAACCCAATTCACACCGTTCCAGTTGTCTTTTCGGCCATTTCGGCTCTGAGAAGGGATTAAGGACGGCATTCCCAAGCTATCGGCAAGGAAGTTGAAAGCACCCAGGTTCTGTTCGAGCTTTGCAGGGTTTTTGAAGAAACTGACCGTTTCGACAATGTCACCGCTGAAAGACAGATGCAGGGTTTTTGCCGTCCGCATTTTCAGCGGTGATGTGACCATCAACACGGGATGGGACACTACCTTGAGACCATAGTCGCGTGGCGTAAGGCCGCTATCCATCATGAAGTCGAATTCGGCTCTAAGCTCTTCGGCAGCATCGGCAATGTGTTCGAACCATTCGACAAGATCTTCCGTGGTGTAAAGGCGACACAAATCTAGGTAGCCTGGTCGATAGCCAAACCAGCGGCCCATTTGCATCAGTGTGTCGTACATCTTGGAGGCGCGGAGAAAGTAGCTGACGCATAGTCCCTCAAGCGTAAGCCCACGTGCCAGTTTGTCACCGCCGATGGCAATGACTTTTAGTCCCGTGGCGCTGTCGGCATAGTCCAATGCATCCTTTGCCGTACCATTGATCATGCGCACATCGATCTGCTCCAGCAGATCCGGTAGAGCCTGTTCTATCTCAATCCAGTCTGTAATTGTGCGGTGAGGCGACTCCGACGTTTGCTTTTCAACGCTGTCGCTAGTTGACAGGAAGTCACGGCTCCACAGGCTACGCAGTTCGGATAGAGCGCCCTGATGATCAATGCGTCGTCTGAGACGCTGTTTCAAATGCATCACGTAATCGTAGACTTGTCCGTGTACATGCTGCTGAACAAGGTTGAAGCGGGTAACGTGAACCAGCATGGAGCTGTGCTCTGCTCCCTGACCACGAAGTTGTCGAATTGTGCATGCAAGGATGAATGCCTGTATTGCCTCGATAAGTGAGGGCGGCATGATATCTGGGGGCGTATGACTGCTTTTGTGACTAACAGGCATCCAGCCACTCTTGCCATCTTCCGAGCATTGGTCCGTGACCGGGCGAACCAGATCGAGCGCACCGAGTCGCCCATTTTCGCTAGCCAGCCCGAAGACTCTTGATGGACCTACGTAACTGGATGGGGCTGAGAGATTGGTGATAAATGCTGCCGGGAACAGGTCTGGTCCTTCCTTGGTGGTTTCGCCTTGTTCATGGATATAGATGTTCGCAAACGGCGTGGCGGTGTAGCCGATATAGGCCTTCCTTGAAAAGGAGTGCAATATTTGGCGAATGAGGCTGTTGATTGCCGTTGGCTCGTGTTCAAGGTCCGGCTGGCCGTTGTCGTCGACAACTTTCTCTCCTGTATCCACTGATGCATGGTCCGCCTCGTCGTCAACGATCAGAAGGGGGAGATGCGTTACCAGTGGGCGGCCAGTCTCCGGGTCTGTCGTTTCAGCCACATGTTTGTGAATCCACTTCAAAAGGCGCTGTAGGACTGTCTTGTTCTTCTTTACTACGAAAAGCCACGGCTTCTGTTCAGGCGATACGCCAAGGTTCTTTACGAACTTGGTATTGAAGTCACCTGTCTCTGTCCTATTGGTTACGTACTGCGGGCGTAGAGCCGGTGAAGGATCAATCTTTCCTACTCCAATTGCAACGTTGCCTTCACCCTCAATGGGGCTGGTCTCGTAGCCAAGAAATCCTTCATCCAGTCGCATTTGCGTTTGGGAACGCAGGTTGTTGTGAAGGCCTGCCAGTACGATGATTATCTTGTAGCCAGCATCGGCTGCCTTGCAGATCAGGCCCGTATAGTTCCCTGTCTTTCCTGACTGCACATGACCAACCACCATACCGCGACGATCCCATGAGCCTTCGCGTTTCGGATCTTCGAGCATCGAGAGGATGTTGTCGGTTGTCTTGTCGAGTGCTTCTATAGCGCTCCATGGCAGTTTCTTCTCCTGCCATTCTCTGTATCGCCGCCAGTAGCGCCACTCCTTCTTTCGCTCGCTGGTAAGCCAGGGTATGTGCCCGGCCATATCGACAAGCGACGAATCATCACCAACCCAGATACTGAATCGCCTAATGAGTTCGTCAGTGACAGCGGTGCGGTCGAGCCCTTCTGCCTTGTTCGGCATGATCTTCAGCACCATGTCGATCTTTTGCGAAATCAGGGTCGGAGTAATTGCTGACTTGTCCTGTTCGTCTGCAAGCATTTCCTGGACGATTTTGACCACACTCCATTTGTTGTCCTCGGACATTCGCTACGACTCCTTATAAATTGTCAGGCAGAGCATCTACCAAGTAAGGGAAGGCATGGAAGGGTTCTGTCGCTCGGAGTTGTTCCTTGGCGGAGGAGGCTGAGTATCCCTTCCTCTCGACCATGCCGCGGTACATGACCATCAGAATCTCACTGACCTCGCTGGATGGTGCCTTCTCGAACCCCGTACACGGGGTATCCTTGTTTTCTGCCGTATCAATCCATATCCGCTGGACAGGAACGGTTTCTTCGATAACTCGCAGCATTGCCTTGATCTGGGGGAGCAATGTTCCTGCTTCATCCAGAACGTCTCTTACTGCAGGGTGGTCGCTATCTATTCTGTATCGCATTCCACTGGCGAGCCGTTCGACCTTCCATGCTTCAGCAACCTGCTTGTTGCCAAGCAATGTTGGTCGTCCTCTATGGGCAAAAGCTCGTCTGGCGCGGGCACGGGTCGCTTCGGCTAAGCTGGTCAACCAGTCTCTAAGATAGATGGGGGGCCGTGCTGTGGACTTCCTGATATCGATTTTCCAGTCGGCATCTGCAGAGTTCGGGATATCAATCCGGATTCTGGCCAGGCGATGGGCTTCGTCTTTTGTCCAAGATCTACCGGTTCCCAGCCCAAGCCAGCTGCCTGCTACCAGAAGGCGTTCGTTGCGATAAACGTAGAATCCCTGTTGCGCTGTCCAGCCATCAGGGCCGCCCAAGCGCTCGAAGTCTTCAGGCGAAAGCATGTCCTTGTGCGGTAGGACATGACATTCGGCCTCGATACCTCTGATGGATGGATGTTTGAATACGGGAGGGTTGTATGGCTTTCCCGGATGGTCCGTCATAAAGGGATCCCAAGGCCTTACGGGCTGACCATTGAGCAGAACTCTGAGGCGGGGCCTGCTTCCTTCAAGGTATCGGTGAAAGACCATTCCGAGATGCTGCTCCACCTTGTCGGCAAGGTTAAGAAAGTCCTGAACCGTACTTCCTGGCGTAATAATTCTGTCTAGTTCCTCCCACAGCACCATTGTTCCTTTGCCTGCATCAGAAAGAGGCTCCAGACATTTCTCCGAGCCTGGGTGGGGGCCCTCTAGAAGGTGCCAGCCGCCATCATGGCTATTGGCTAGGTAGTCGAGGTCCCAGCGTAGAGACTGCATGTTGTCGGTGCCGATTGTCGCTACAGTCAGCCTGCGACACTGTGAGAAGGAAGCGGTCTTGAGTCCAAGGCCAAAACGACCAAGATCAGACTTTGATCGCTCCTCTAGCGGGTTTCGCTCGCCCAGTCTCATGGCAAGATCAAGCCCGGCTGCTGACATTCCAGTGCCGTTGTCTAGGCAGGTAATTCGGCTCTCTGTCTCTGCCCAGATGAGTTCGACTCTGACTTCCGACGCACCTGCCGCTACACTGTTGTCGATAATGTCGGCCAGTGCTGTCTGTGTGTTGTAGCCAAGCCCACGCAGTGCCTCGACCATTGCGCTGGCCTTTGGAGGGGCATTTCGACTCTTGAATGACGGTGGCAAGTGAACTCTCCCTGTCGAGCATGTAGTGCCTGGATTGACTCTATCTCGTGTCTTTTCCGTTTCTGATAATGCGCGCTACAACATCTGCAATCTGTCGAGCCAGAAGTGGTGGAACTGCGTTGCCCACTTGATGGAATTGCTGCGTTCTGTTTCCGAGAAAGAAATAGTTGTCAGGGAAAGTTTGCAGTCGGGCGGCCTCGCGGACAGTCAGGCTTCTGCATTGTCTGGGATCATAATGAATAAAGTAGTGACCGTCCTTGGCGATATGGCTGGTTATCGTCGTGGAGGGAATGCCCGATCTCTGTACCCGGAAGCGGTCGCTGAACTTTCCGGTCTTCCAGTTTTTATGGTCTGGTTCGAGTCCTGGCAGGTTGAAGTCATGGTGGCCTTTGGGCGAGTCCTTGTATGTCTCGGCAAAGGCGGTAGCGTAAACGTATCTACGCAGATCGGAGCTCATGTGCCCTCGTGCTTCATGATTGAGCCAATACTTGAGCCGAGGATCCTGCAGCCAGCTATCGAGGTGGGTGCCTGTCACGCCATTCCATGCACTCTTTTTGAGAACACGTAACCCTCCCGAGTTCAGGTCTCTACCATCGTAGCTGCTGGCGAGAATGCCGAGTTTTGTGGCTAGACCTAGTCTTTCAGGCGTATCGGGTACCTGTAGAAGGCACTCCTGGTTCAGCTCCCTCAGATGCTCACGCACGGTATCTGCCCAGACATCAGGAGAGTCCTTTACTTTGGTAAGAGTGCTTCGCAAGGGCGGTAGGCAGCCGATGACCTTGTCTATTGATGGTCCTTGGGCTGGTGATAGCTTGTGATCTCCAAGAGCGTTTAGATACTCCTCGGAAACACCGAGAAGTATCACTCGATGCCTGGCCTGAGGAACGCCGTAGTTCTCGGCCCGAATGATGTAGTTGCTTGGTTCGATGCTGTCCGGGTCAGCTCCGCTTTCGTAGATGTCATCGGCTACCAGCGAACAGATCCTGTACTTTGGCCCGTTTTCGCTTTCTCCCAATGCTGCGTCCGGGTCAGCGAGGTCTCGCAGGATCTGTGGAAACATCTGCTCGCCAGCTACTTTCGATGAAAGAATCCCTTTCACGTTCTCCATCACGAAGACTGCGGGTCTTTTCTTTTGAATGATCCTCAGGTATTCACGATAGAGAAAGTGTCGATGATCGTCCTCTGCTCGATAGTCCAGTTTTCCGCGATTTCTTGCACGCCCGACGATTGAGTAGGCCTGGCATGGTGGGCCGCCGATCAGAACCCATGGTTTGGTTTCGTCGAGGCGATGTTCCAGCATTCTGTCGAGCCGGATGTTGCCTTCTTCTGTACCCAGCTCCAGCAGCTGCGCCTCGTTGTCAGCATGCTTCCAGGCCTCAAGACTTCTGTTTGTGTAGGGCTCCGCTACATCTGCTGTTTCGCAAAAGTTGTAATAATCCTCTAGGGCCTCGGGTTGTTTGTTTTTCAGCAGCCGGTAGAAAGCCCGGAGTCGCAGAGTGGAGCGAGCCGAGATCTCCATCTCGGCTGAGACCTTGATCTCGAAGGTCTCAGCATTGTTGCTGGAGTGAGAGGAAAAGCCCTCTCCGAGACCGCCTGGGCCAGCAAAGAGATCCACGACCTGGATGGGATAGCTACGACTCATGAAACCACGCTGTTTTGAGGAAGTACTAAATGGATGTCGTCGACCGCGCCACAAGATCCCGCATGATGGCTGGCATCAAAGGGAAGGGCACCAAGCCGGAAATGACAGTCAGGCGCTTTCTGCACGCCCATGGCTACCGGTTCCGACTTTATCGCAAAGACCTGCCGGGAAAACCGGATATTATACTGTCTAGACTCAGGGTCTGTATTTTTGTACATGGGTGTTTTTGGCATCGCCATGCTGGATGTAAATATGCTGTCTTGCCCAAGACACGAGTCGATTTCTGGGCGGCCAAGCTTCAATCCAATGTTGAAAGAGACTTGACGGTATTGCAGAGGTTGGAGAGTGATGGATGGAACGTTCTGGTCTTGTGGGAGTGCGAGCTCAGACATCCTGAGACCGCCCTGCTTGCGTTGCTTGAGCGCCTGAGGGCTCTTGAGTAGTGCGGCAGATTGCCAGTGAGCATCCCTGCGCTCTGATGCGTTCACAAGGCTTCGTCGAGGGCGGTTAGAATGCTTAAAGCCCACGGGTGGCATTCCCATCCACCTGGCCCGCTTCTCTTCAGGTAGTGGCTTAGGGAGCCCGTAAGTAGTTTGTTGATATCCGCGACAGGGTATCCAAGTACCAATTCAGCGTGGGCAGCTCGGTCCCCCGGGTTGTCTGCAAAGTATCTCAATAGGTCCAATGCGATGGTTCCGAGTTTTGCCGTACGCTCCAAAAGCGTGTTCTCCCCAAGTGAGGAAGTGCGACCTTGTGGCGGTAGAAGAAGCTCTTCGACCCATACTGATTCGCTCAGAGATTCGGCGAGGCCCGAAATCACTGCGCCACGTTCTATGGTGCGGTAGGCACCTATAGTTTCTTGGGTGCATTCGGCCTGTGTTCTCAGGACTTGGTCATCTACTTCTGGTTTTTGCGCCTCATCTGCTGGTATCCAATCCCAGTCCAGTGTTTTCACATCTTCGATGGATATGGCTGTATCGATCTCAGACTCTGTATTTTCAGCAGATGGATTTGTATTCGTAGGGGGGAGCGGGGTGCTGGATCTTTCGCTGAAAAGCAGCTGCATCTGTATCAGCTTGCTCAGGCGTTCTGAGTCGTGCTTTTCGCGCAGGAAATCTACTAGCAGGTCGCGCGCTTCATTCTCTAGGCCAACAGATACCAGCGAGGAAGATGCGCGTATAACGCCATGAGGCAGATTTTCCCGGAAGCAGGCACGAAGTAGTTCTGCACACTCATCGATGTGAGTTGGGAGTGACTCTGGTAGTACGCGCGTGACAAGCTCCACCCAGTCGTCAAGCTTCGTACTCACATGGTAGAGGGCCGCATCGTGTTCGGTTTCGATATGGATACAGCCGTCTTCTACTGGCCAGAGCAATTTTCTGTAGGTGACGGCAGGCCGCCCCCCATCCATTCTGAGGGGGCGCATGATGCGGTCGATTTCCTGTCCGCGAGACATCACCCTTATCGCTACTTCCATATCCCTATCGCCTAAACGGAAACTAACAGCACTCGATGTCGTAATGCTGGCCACATGCAGTATCATGCCTAGAAACGACGCTGCTTCCAAGGGGCTCTATTCGAGCGTTGGATCAGCATTTCTCGGTGATTCCCTAATCGTTTCCAGATCAATAGGGTGGTGAGGCGATAGTAATACCGGGTGGCGTCGGAATGATCCTTCAGGTGCTGAGTGAAAAACCAGCGCACATGCTTGAGCTGCCAGGTCCAGGGATTATCGCGTTGCCATCGCTGTTGTATGGCCGCCTGCATGATTCGGGCTTGGCATAGGTGGCGTTGCTGCGTGATCTTCGAGCCGGTCAGTACGCCGCTCAGGAACAGCGCCATATCGAAGGGCTTGGTCACGCTCTACCTCCAATGTAAGCCGAAACCACATCAATCCGGTTATGCCCGAGCTCAAGGCTGATTTGTTGGCGCGCCCGTTGATCAAGGTCGCGGTCAATTCGATAGCAGTGGCCACCATTGACTGGGGCCGCGTGGCCAGTGAGCTGTTCGTAACGCTCGCAGGCATAGGCCGCTCGCAGTTCATGAAAGCCCTTCAGCCCTTGTTCATGTAGCACTTCGCGGGCGGGGAGTACGGTCTGTTGCAGGAATGCGGCGTAGCTTTCGCCTCGGGCCAGCAAGTTGCGGCTGCGGGGCGGCGACGCATTTCGGGCGAGCTGTAGCGCCACCTTCACCTCTTCATTAGCATTGATCCATCGCGGCGCTGATGCCCCTGAGCGGCCGCCTTTGGTGCCGTCCTGGATGTTGATACGGCCCAAGTGTTCGGCTTCGCGTTGCAGTCGTGGTAGGTCAGCCAGGATCGCTTCGCGCAGGCGCATACCGGTTGTTCGGGCCAACAGAACAATTGCCGCCACCCGCTCGTGGTGCTGTTCGCCAAGCGCCTCAATCACTCGCTGCACTTGTTGGCGGTCTTGGCCATCCGGCGCGCGGGTGCGTACGTTCGAGCGCTGCTGTCCCAACGCCTGGCTCGGGCTGGCGATCCTCACGTCCTGATCACCGCGGAGCGCAGCGAGGGTTCGGTTGACGCTGCTTAGGCGGTTCTGCGCGGTCGCGATGCAGAGTTCACCTTGCTGGATCTGCAGGCGCAGGTACGCGGCGTAGTCTTGCAGCGTCCGTCGATCGATCTGACGTGCATCGTTGTAACCGGGGCCGTCCACTGATCGACACCAACGCACGAACGCTTGCCAGCGATCGCTATGCGCTTTGACCGTGGCGAAGTGGCCGCCGGCAAACAAATCGTTTAGCGCTTGTGGGCCGGCGTAGCTCAGCTGGCGGCCATAGCCAAAGTTGCGACCATCACGCCGACCGACCAGTGCCATCGTCATCACCGTTTTCGTTTGTTTGCAAAAAGAGCAGCAGGGCTTTCCAGTGGGGGCTGAGCCTGTCCACCTGCTGCCAGTGTGTCGGGCGGATCAGGAGGGCGTTCTCCTGGTGTTCCAGCAGTGCTCCTTCTTCACGCAGTTGCTCGATCAGTATGGCGATGTCGGCAGGGGCAAGAGGTGGTGTGGCGACAGCGGCGACAGTGGCGACAACCCGCGTCATTCCTGGCCTGGCGCGTGGCGACAAGGTGGCGACAGAAGCGGCGACACACCGTGTTTCTGATTGCGATTGATGTTGCGCCTGGTAGCAGCGCACCGCGTCATTGAGGCGAAACATGGCGGACCTCGAAAGTTTTGGCATCGCGACTGTTCAGCCAGTTATGCGTGATCAGCTCGACGAGCAGTGTGGCGGTGTGATGGCTGCTCTTGCGGGCAAAGCGAGGGCCGTTGCGATTGAGATCGCGGATGGTGAATTGGGTCCAGCCTTTTTGCGTCAGCCAGCGTAGCAGTCGATCCGCCTCCTCACGTAAAGTGTTGATTGGCTCTTGTTCGGTCAGGCGCTGGATCTCCGCCAGGTAGTAATCCATCAGTGTTGAGGCGCGTTGAATATGGGCCTCACTCACTACATTCGCATCTTCAATTACCGCGAGCACACCGGCGATGCGCAGCACATTGGCCGCTGCTTTTCCTGCGACGGATTGGACTCCTGCCAGTTCACCGAACTCGCCAGACTGGCATTCGATGGTGTCGTGAATATCAATCCAGGCAGTGCGAGCGCTGGGCGTCAGTTCCAGCCTGGCGGGGTTAAGTGAACCGTCTTTGTGCAGCGACAGTGGCTTATCCAGTAGGGTGGTAATGCGCGTTTGGTAGCGCTGAACCTTGGCATCTCGCGTCAGGTCGACTGCCTTGTACAAGCGCTGACCGACCAGACGTTCGGGCCAGCTGATCAGGCAGCGGCCCAGGATGCCTTGGCCTTTGATCACCGAGTCTTTGAGTAGCTGGTTGGCCAAGTAAGGCTGCAGCATCAAATGCAGGCTGAGGCGGCGGTCATAGGCGCGCAGGCTTTCTCCAGCCATGGAGCGCGCCCGGTCGATCGGGCTGCCATCCCACAGTGTCGACAAGGTGGTAATCGCCTTAAGCAGGTTCTCTTTGCTCATGGTGCTGCTGCCCAAGAATTGGCCACCTTCATCATTGAACAATCCCATGCTGGGCAAGCCGTGGCACAGGCTTTTGATCAACGCTTCGATGGTGGGCTCGGTAATGATCAGTCTCGGCGGTACCGGCTCGGATAGCTCACCGCCTTCCACCTCCGCGCGTTTCTTTGTTGTTTTGGGTTTGGTCATGATGTTGCTGGCGGCGCGATAGGTTATGAGCTTTTCCGTATACAGGGTCCACTGCTGTCGTTCCCAGTCGCGCGCCGCCTTCAGTGCCAGGTGATCCACCGCGCTTTTTCGATCACCCGAGGACGCCACCGTCAGTAGGTATAGCGACAACGGATAGGTTCGTCCGTCGAGGTGGACATTGGCATGACCCTGACTTACTAGGGCAGCGCTGGCCAGCACCGATTGTGCAGCCATGGCGCAGGGCACGCCGATCACTTCGGCCAGTCGTTCAACCGCAGGGCCCAACAGATTCCCGAGTGCTTCGACCGGGTAGGGCAGTGGCGACTGCAGGTATTCCAGCAAGGGTTGTGGTGGCTCGAATGCTTCGCACAGTTGCATCGCTATTCTCCTGAGGTTATCGACTTTGTCCTCACTTATCCCGCCACGGTTGTTGAGTGTTATCAGGGATCAAGGCCCCTGCGACCTGTGTGAGGTTTGTCCACTTACGCGGGACTGACGGCTCCTTACGACCGGGAGCTTGGGCATCTCATGACCTGGCCTCCTGAACACCTCCGAAGAAGTGGGCGGGTGGAGGCTGCACTGGCTGACGAGACCAATGCCGCGAGATCCTGAGTCGGGTGAAGGCAGCGAGGTGATGACTGGGGCATGCCTGACTGTCAGTCAGGTGCAGTCCATTTCATGGGCTGCGGCACCATCATTGGCATCGCTGTTGCTGGTGATTTTTCGGTGTTTGTCACGCCGATTGTCACTAGGGGGAAAACCGCAAAGGCCCGTGCGAGCAGGGCTGCAGCAGTGATAGGAGCGCCCGTCTCTTTAGGGGCAAAGAGACGGGCAACAGGTTGGCGCAAGGAAATGGCCAAGCGGATAGGTTGCTGCTGGGCAGCTATAAAGGGGTATGAGTTGCCGCAATGGCACTCTGGTAGAAGTAGGCATCCATCACATCACTGTGAGCGTGCGAGCCGCCGGACGCTAATCGCACTTGGGGAGAACCACCACGATGTGGCGTAGCCTCAAAGGTTCTGGCTACCTGGGTGCTGTCGAGGACAGCGCTGGTACGGTTCTGGTTTAGCGCTCGTTCTGCTGGCGGTCAACCGTATTTTGGGGGTGACTCTTGCGCCCATCGGTAGCGCTGGAAGGCCTTGGAGGCCGGTGGTTTTCCATGGCTGGGTGGTCGTTCGTCGGTTTTTAATGTGAGCCCATGCGAGTGGGAATGCGGAGCCTTCCCGCTCGCGTGGGCTTGGCCGAGAAAGCGCCAAGGGCGAGGCTTGCAGCGGCGACAGTCGCCACCTCTGTCGCCACGCTGCAGGCCAGGTATTACGCGGGTTGTCGCCGGTGTCGCCGGTGTCGCCAAATCAACCATCACTCCATCTGGGGAGTCACTCTCGGTTACTGGCGGCGTCCGGTGAGTGCTCACCGTATCCGCACGACGTTGTGGTCCCTGGTTTGATTGATCGCAGATGCCGACAGGTTGCCAGTGGCCGCTTTCTGGATGTGCTCACTCCACCAAGCCATCATCGGACGCCGGCGCTCGATGTAGTCCGCCCGGTTGTAAGCGCTTCGGACTTCGTCCTTGTCGACATGCGCCAGCGCGACTTCGATGAGCTCCGGATCCCACCCATGCTCGTTCAGGATGGTGCTGGCCATGGAGCGCATGCCGTGGCTAACCAAGCGGTCCTGGAAGCCCATGCGCTTCAACGCCATGTTGGCGGTCTGGCTATTGGCGTGGGTGCGCGGGTTTCTATCTGCCGGGAACACGTATTCCCTGTGGCCACTGTGGGGCTTGAGCGCCTCCAGTAACGCGAGTGCCTGTTCGGTCAGAGGGATGGTGTGTGGACGACGCTTTTTCATGCGCTCCGGCGGGATGGTCCAGATGCGTTTGTCGAAGTCGATGTCTGCCCATTGGGTGGTAGCCGCTTCGGCAGGACGGGTCATGGTGTGCAGTTGCCATTCGATCAGGCAGCGGGTGGTCCGCTTGATGCTGGCGTTCGCGATTTCGATCATGAGCTCGGAAAGCTCATCGGGTCGTAGCGCGGCCATGTTCTGTTTTTTGGGTTTCTTGAATACCGCCCGAATGCCACTGAGGGGGTTAGCGAAAATCAACCCGGAGTTCACCCCGTAGGTCATGATCTCGTTGAGCCGTTGGCTCAATCGCTTCACTGTCTCGAGGCTGCCTTTGGCCTCGATTGGGCGAAGCAGTTCGATGACCATCGGTGCGGTAATTTTCGAGAGCGGCGTTGTTTTCAGGTCTGGAAATACATGCAGCGTGAGCGATCGCCAAATGTCTTCGGCGTACGCCGGCGTGACGGAGTCCTTCTTCAGCTCGAACCAGGCGGTGGCCACGTTCTCGAACGTATGTTCCGTCTCCGCTCGTTTGGCTTCGTCTTGTGCATTGCGTTGCACCTTGGGATCAATGCCTTGTGCAAGCAGCTCGCGTGCTTCCACCACTTTCTTCCTGGCGTTCGCCAGCGAGAGCTCTGGGTATGTGCCCAGCCCCATATTGATACGATTTTTGGTTACCGGCTCGCGGTAGTTGAAGTTCCACAGCATCGAGCCATTGCTCCTGACTCGGAGCTGAAGGCCGTCACCATCGCTGAGGACGTAATCCTTGTCTTTTGCCTTGACTGCCTTGAGCTGGCGGTCGGAAAGGCGAAGGGCTGGAGCGGGCATGAGAGCTACCTCTGACACCGTTTTGGTATTCCAAAAAATAGCACCGGATGGCTTGGAATACCATTTGGAATACCCAAACGGCTGTAACTCAAAAAACCTCTCCAGCGCCCAGTAGCGCTTAAACCCTTGATTTCGCTGGATTTCAGGCACAAAAAAAGACGTCCGTGGACGTCTTTAGATGATGAAGTGGTGGAGCCGGGGGGATTTGAACCCCCGTCCGCCAGTACTCCGCTGTCGGTACTACATGCGTAGCCGTGTCTATTAAGTTAACCCTCAGCGACCCGACGGGCAGGGTGCTTTGGGCGAGTTGTGTAAGTTTTAGCCGCTTCGTCCACAACGTACTGCACGGCGATTCTGTTCTATATGACAATCACTTTGGGTTTACAGACATCCCCTGATGATTGCTGGACCCGAAGGTACCAGGAGGGAAGGGCTAAGGCTGCTTACGCAGCGAGAGCGTATTCCCCGTAGGTTTCGTCATTGGCAACTATAGAAAGTTGCAACAGTGGATTTACGAGTTCTGTTACCAACTCGGCATGCACCTAAAGTTTCGCGACCGGCGTCGAATCCTAAACGGCCCCGTGCTTGTAACTCGTTGTTTCTTAGTGAGTGACAAGCCTGTGCAGTGTACGTCAAACGGTCACAGAAGGCCAACCCGAAGGTTGGCCTTGAGCATCCGATGGACTATTTGCCGCCTTTGTCGCTGTCTTGCAGGTCCTGCAACGCTTTGGAGGTGATTTCGATGCATCTTTTGTCATCACCTGCCGCGTGGGCTGCCTTGGCCTGGGACACGGCGGTATCGATCTCGCCGCTTTTGCCACTGGTGTCGGTGGCTAGCAGCGCTTTGCCGTTGTTGATTTTGTCCAGGTTGATCTTGCACAGGTCGGGCTCGCCGGCTGCGAAAACAGGTGACGCCAGCATCGCAGCAGTAATGAACAAGCCAGCAAGAGCGGAACGCTTCATAGGGAATCTCCTTGCGAAATAGGGCTCGACGCTGCTGGCCGTCATGGGCTGCCAGCGACATCACTGATGAGCCTCGGTCGCCGAGGCCTATGCAGATGACTACGCCGGTGCGCAGGGGTTCTGTTTTTTTGCCGGATTAATGCGCCCGTGCCTGGGTGACCCGGTCCACGAGGTACACCAAACCGTGGTAATCGATGCCGCCATGTTGGCTCAGGCCGATCTCGCAGGTGCGGCTGGTGGAGATACCTTCGCTGCAGTATTGCACCGCCTCCTTGAGCGTTCGCAGGGAATGGGCGTTGAGTTCCGGTGTGGTAAAGCCTTTGTCGCCAGCGAAACCACAGCAATGGATGCCTTCCGGGATCACCACGTTTTTCGAGCAGCGTCGCGCCAGGTCGATCAGTGCCTGGCTTTCTCCCAGGTGTTGGGTGCTGCAGGTGACGTGTACCGCGATCGGCGCTTCCTGCGGTGTGAAGTCGAGGCGGTCCATCAGGTGGGTTCGGATAAAACGCACGGGGTCGTAGAGATCCAGGCGGCTTTCGCCCAGGTCTTGCACCAGGCGCAGGGTGCAGGGGCTGGTGTCGCAGTAGATCGGGTCAAGGCCGCCACGGCTGGCGTGGAGCAGGGCGCCGATCAGTTCCTGGCGCTTGTGTTCGGCCTGTTCGGCGTAGCCCTTGGAGGCGAACGGCTGGCCGCAGCACAGGTTGTCCTGGTTGTCGGGGAGCACGACTTGATAACCGGCTTTTTCGAGCAGGCCACGGGTTTTGTCATACAGCGACATTTGCTCTTTATCCCCAGCCGCAGGGCCCATGGCGCGCGAGACGCACGCGGCGAGATAGACCACCCGTGGTCGTTCGTCCGTGACCGGAGGGCTGAAGCGTATGGCTTTTTCCGGCTGCGGCATGGCGTTGGTCCATTGCGGGATTTGCCCCTTGGACAGTTGAGTCACCTTGGCCGACAGCCGCGCCAGGCGCGGGGCGCCCAGCAGCATGCGGGCGCCGTTTGCGACGTGCAGGGTAAAGCGCGCACCTTGTAATGCCGTGGCGAAATGGCTGGCGAGCCATTCGGCGGTTTTCGTATGGTCGGCGTCGCGGGCGCGAAGCTTTTTCACCAGGTCGCCGGTATTGATTCCTACGGGGCAGCGTTGGGCGCATAAGCCGGTGGCCGCGCAGGTATCGATGCCCTGATAGTGGTAGGCCGTTTCCAATTCGGTGGTGTCGACGCCGGCGCGTTTTTTCGCCTGGATGTCACGCCAGATTACGATGCGTTGGCGCGGGCTCAGGGTCAGCCCTTTCGACGGGCACACGGGCTCGCAGAAACCGCACTCGATGCACTTATCCACAAGCTCGTCGGCGGCGGGCAGCGGCTTGAGGTGCTTGAGATGGATTTGCGGGTCGTTGCTGAGCACCACGTCGGGGTTGAGAATGCCATTGGGGTCGAGCAGGCGCTTGAGTTGCCACATCAATTGATAGGCGTCGCTGCCCCATTCCAGCTCGACGAACGGTGCCATGTTGCGACCGGTACCATGCTCGGCTTTCAGCGAGCCGCCAAACTCCACCGCGACCAGTTGCGCGACGTCATCCATGAACGCCTGGTAGCGTGTGACTTCCTCGGCGCTGTTGAAGCCTTGGGTGAACACAAAGTGCAGATTGCCTTCCAGGGCGTGTCCGAAAAGGATGGCTTCGTCGTAGTGATGTTTGTCGAACAGCTCGATCAAGCGGTTGACGCCGATGGCCAGTTGCTCGACCGGGAAGGTCACGTCTTCGATGATTACCGTGGTGCCGGTTTTGCGCACGGCGCCGACGGCAGGGAAGGTGTCTTTGCGAATCGCCCACAGGCGGGCGTTTTCCACTGGGTCTTCGCTGAAGTCGACCTGTTTTTCCATCGGGAAAGCGGCCAGGGACGCCATGATCAGCGCCAGTTGTTCGTGGAGCAAAGAGGATGATGCGGCGCGGGATTCAATCAACAGTGCGCAGGCGTTTTCCGACAACTGCTGTACGAACGCGGGCATGCCGGGTTTGTCCTGCACTGAGCGCATGCTGCGTCGATCCAGCAGCTCAACGGCTGAGACTGGCTGGGTTTTCAGGACTGTTACGGCGTTGCAGCAGGTCTCGACATCCGGGAATACGATCAGCGCTGACGCCTTGTGCGGATGATCAATCACGGTGTCGTAGGTGACCGCGCTGATAAAGCCCAGCGTGCCTTCGGAGCCCACCAGGAGATGGCTGAGGATATCCAGCGGTTCATCGAAATCCACCAGGGCGTTGAGTGACAAACCGGTGGTGTTTTTCAGACGATATTTGTGGCGGATCTTTGCAGCCAATTCGGCGTTTGCCCGCGTCTCTCGACCGAGGCTCGCCAGGCGTTCCAGCAGCGCGCCATGCTGTGTGCGAAAGGTCGCGACACTGGCCGGATCTTCAGTGTCCAGGCGGCTGCCGTCCGCCAATACCAGGCGGATGCCGGCCAGGGTGTGGTAGGTGTTTTGCGCCGTACCGCAGCACATGCCGCTGGCATTGTTGGCAACGATGCCGCCGATTTTGCACGCGTTGATCGACGCCGGATCCGGCCCGATCTTGCGCCCGAACGGCGCCAGCCAGGCGTTGGCTTGGGCGCCAATCACGCCGGGTTGCAGGCGGATTTGCGTGCCTTGCCCACGAATCTCACGGCCGTTCCAGTTGTCCCCCAGTACGATCAGCACCGAATCGCTGATGGCCTGCCCGGAGAGGCTGGTGCCTGCCGCGCGGAACGTCACTGGCACATGATCACGCTGAGCCAGTTGCAGCAGCGCCACGACTTCGTCTTCCGACTCCACGCGGATCACCAGTTGTGGGATCAGTCGGTAAAAACTGGCATCGGTACCGAATGCCAGGGTGGAAAGTGGGTCGTCGAAGCGTCGATTGCTCGGGATCAGCTGTGCGACGTCAGTGAGAAAAGCAGCAGGCAGACTCATTGGTCCTCCAGGATCAGCACCACCAGGTCTTTCGGACCGTGGGCGCCATAAGCCAGTACTTGTTCGATGTCGGCGGTCTTCGACGGGCCGGACACCAGCAGGGCATTGGTGGGCATGCCTTGGGCCCAGGCGAATTGGCGCTGGACCTGATAAAAGTTGTCGTAAATCTCACTGGCCTTGAGCAGCGCAAAGTGCACCGGCGGTACCAGGCTCATCAGGCGCGGTTCTTCCCGCGTCGGCCAAAGAATCAGGCTGCCCGTGGCGGCAATCGCTCCGAGGGTAGTGGTCAGGCTGGCCGGTGTCTCGTTAAACAGTTCGGCTTTCCATTCTTCCACCGGCCGGTCGTAGGCTTTGAGCACCGGCAGTTGTGGATTGTTCGCCCAATGTTCGGTGATGCGGCGCCCGTGGGGCGTTGTTGGCGCAATCAGCAAGCTGGGCAGGTCGCGTGCTTGCAGCAGTTGTGCGAGCAAGGCCGGCCAGTCGGCGCTGTGGGTGAGGTGGATCTCCGTGTGCACCGCTTCCATCAGCTTGCGCAGTTGCGCGATGCGCTGCTCGGGCGGGTAGGTATAGATCTCGGTTACCAGGGCTTCGTCAAAATCGTCGGGCACCGGTGTAGTGCCTGTCAGGCTTTGGCGCAATTTGTCGAGGATATTCTGCTTGGCGCTCATCAACGTTCTCCCTGTTTGGCCAGATGCTCGCGTGCCAGGTCATGCAGCGAACGGGCGGCGGGTTTCGGCGCGCTATGGTTTTGCGTCCAGGGCCCGACATTGTTCGGTGCCAGGGCGCGTAGGCGAGTCGCGGCCAGGGTGAACAACCGGTACAGCCTCGGTGAGCGATTGAGCAGGGCCCAGGTGTTCCAGATAAATCGTTCTTTGCGTGAATACTTGCTGCCTTGGCCGCGCATCACGGGGTGTGGGCTATTCGGTGCTTTTACATTTTCTTCGCGCAGGCGGCGCAGCAATGCCGGAATCGGGATCTTCACCGGGCACACTTCACCACAGGCACCACACAGCGAGGAGGCACTGGGGTGATCCGGCACTTTCGCCAGGCCGACCATGTGCGGCGTGATGATTTTTCCGATAGGGCCGGGGTACACCTCGCCATAGGTGTGACCACCGATTCGGGTATAGACCGGGCAATGATTCATGCAGGCACCGCAGCGAATGCAGTTGAGTGTCTGGCGCAATTCGCTGTCGGCAAACGCCTGGCTGCGGCCGTTATCCAGTAGCACCAGGTGCACTTCTTGCGGGCCGTCGAGTTCATTGGCCTTGCGCGGGCCGGAGATCATATTGACGTAGGTGGTGATCGGCTGGCCCAGCGCCGAGCGGGTCAGCAGCGATAGCAACGGCACCACGTCGCGCAGGTTTTCAACGACCTTCTCGATGCCCGTCACGGCGATATGCACCGGGGGCACCGTGGTCGACATGCGGCCATTGCCTTCGTTTTCCACCAACAGCAATGTGCCGGTTTCAGCCACGGCAAAGTTGACGCCCGAGACGCCGATATCGGCCTCGAAGAACTTTTCCCGCAGCACGCGGCGACCGATCTGAATCAGTTGGTCGACATCCTGGGTGTATTCCACGCCGAGTTTGTCGTGGAACAGCGACGCGACCTGGCTGGCGTTCTTGTGGATCGCCGGCATGATGATGTGGGACGGTTTCTCATGGTCGAGCTGAACAATGAACTCACCCATGTCCGACTCCAGGCATTCGATGCCTTGGGCGGCGAGCACGTGGTTCATGTCCATTTCTTCGCTGACCATGGACTTGCCTTTGATCACTTGCGTGGCTTCGCGCTTGCGAATGATCGACAGCACGATCGCGTTGGCTTCTGCTGTCGTCTGCGCCCAGTGTACGGTGACGCCGTTACGGGTCAGGTTGGCTTCCAATTGCTCCAGCAGGTCCGGCAACTTGGACAGCGCGCGGGCACGCACCGCGTTGCCGAGGGCGCGCAGGTGTTCACGTTCGTGGGCATCGTTGAAGGACGTTGCCCGTTTGGTCATCAGGGAATCCATTGCCTTGCGAAAGTTGTTTCGCAGTTGCGCGTCGCCCAATGCCTGGTGGGCGCGGGTGCGGAAGTCTTCTGACACCTCGACGGTCGGAATCAGCGCGGCAGGGTTCATCGTCCACCTCCGGTGCGTTGCCACAGGAAGCTGGCCAGGTGTTGACCGCGCAAGGCCGCGTGCTGTTTCTCCAGGGCGCCGTTGATGTTCATCAGGCACCCGCAATCGGCACTCAGTACCTGATGGGCGCCGGACTCCTGCAAGGCCCGGGTCTTGTCGGCCACCATCGCACCGGAAATGTCTGGCATACGCACGCTGAACGTCCCACCAAAGCCACAGCATTCGCTTTCATGGCTGTGGTCGACGCGCTCGACATTGCGCAGTTGGCCCAGCAGTTCGCGGCCATGGAGGTGGGTGTTCATTTCCCGCCGTGCGGAGCATGAGGTGTGCAGGGCGACTTTAATGGGGGCGCCGCTGTCGTTGAGTTGCACCTTGCATACGAACAACAGGAACTCGGCCAACTCATAGGTCCGCGCGGCCAGGGCCCGCACGTGTTGCAGCGTTTCAGGCTCATCCTTGAACAGGTCTGCATAGTGCTCGCGCAACATCCCCGCGCAAGAGCCGGAGGGCACCACTACCGGGTAATTGTCGGTGAACAGTGCCAGTTGGGCGCGCGCCACTTGCCGGGCCTGCTCGGTGTAGCCTGAGGTGTAGGCCGGCTGCCCGCAGCAACTTTGCCCTTGCGGATAGTCCACGCGGATCCCTTCGCGCTCCAGCAGGTGAATCGCGTCCATGCCGGCTTCGGGGTAGAACAAGTCCACCACGCAGGTGCCGAACAGGTAGACCTTCGGTGGTTTTACGCTGGGGTATTCACGTGGCGGGGCCAGAGGCGCTGCGACACGGGTGGCGTTCGGCACAGCGTTGTAAAAAAGCTCGCTCATCAGGCGCATTCTCCGGGTGGTCCCGGTTATCTGTCCGCCAGGGTCGCTTTGCTCTACGACCCTGCAGACAGGTTGTGGAAAGCTGACGCCGAAATCGTTGTTCGGCGTCGGTTTTTACCCTATTACGTGTGGTCTCAATGCACCAGCATGCCGGTGAACCAGTAGGCCTGGGCCAAGGTGATCAGCCCGACGATGGTGGCGAAGAACAGGCTGTGCTTGAGGGTGAAGCGGAACAGGTCGGATTCCTTGCCGACCAGGCCAGTGGCGGCGCAGGCCACAGCGATCGATTGTGGCGAAATCATCTTGCCGGTTACGCCGCCGCTGGTGTTTGCCGCTACCAGCAAGACGTCGTTGACGCCGATCTGGTGGGCGGTGGTGGCTTGCAACGAGCTGAACAGGGCGTTGGACGAGGTGTCGGAGCCCGTCAGGAAAACCCCCAGCCAGCCGAGGAATGGCGAGAAGAAGGGGAAGGCCGCACCCGTGCCCGCCAGTACCAGGGCCATGGTCGAGGACATGCCGGAGTAGTTGGTGACGAAGGCGAAGGCCAGAACCATGCCGATGGACAGGATAGGCCAGCGCAGTTCGTAGAAGGTCTCTTTTAAAGTGGTAAGACCAGTCTTGATGTCAATCTTGAGTACCAGCATCGAGATCAGCGCGGAGAAGAAAATCGCCGTGCCGGTCGCCGAAATCGGGTCCAGTTTGAACACCGCCGGGATGGCTGTCGGGTTGGTTACGATGGGCGCAACCTTGACGACCAGTTGGTCCAGGTGCGGGATCGCAAAGTTGAACACCCAGCTGTACATCGAGCCGCCCGCAGCGAACATCGCCTTGAAGGGCTTGAGGGTCCAGATGGTTACCAGCACGGTCAGGATCAGGAACGGCGACCAGGCCTTGAAGATCTGGCCCAGGCTAAACGGCGAGGCGACTGTGCTGCGCGGCAGGCCGAAGCCGCCGGCACTGGCGGTGACCGCGGCGCTGGAGGTGGCGCCGGCAATCTGTGCGCCGGCAGTACGCTTGGGCTGCCAGACCTTCAGGAACAGGGTCAGGGACACCAGGCTGGCGAGCGCCGAGGTGATGTCCGGCAGTTCCGGCCCGATGAAGTTGGAGGTGAAATACTGGGTGACGGCGAAGCTCAAGCCTGCAACCAGCGCTGCGGGCCAGGTTTCGCGCACGCCGCGCAGGCCGTCCATCATGAATACCAGCCAGAACGGCACGAACAGGGACAGCAACGGCAGTTGGCGGCCGGTCATGGCGCCGATCTTGAATGCATCGATGCCGGTGACTTGCCCGGCGACGATAATCGGAATACCGAGTGCGCCGAAGGCTACGGGTGCGGTGTTGGCAATCAGGCACAGGCCCGCAGCGTACAGTGGGTTGAAGCCCAGGCCGACCAGCAGTGCGGCAGTAATTGCCACGGGCGCACCGAAACCGGCGGCACCTTCGAGGAACGCGCCGAAGCAGAAGCCTATCAGCAGGACTTGCAGGCGTTGGTCGTCGGTGATCGACAGCACTGAGCTGCGGATGATTTCGAACTGACCGCTCTTGACGGTCAGTTTGTAGAGGAATACCGCGGCGACGATGATCCATGCGATGGGCCACAGGCCGTAGGCGAAGCCGTAGCCAGCTGCGGCCAAGGCCATATCCACCGGCATCTGGAAGGCAAAGATCGCCACCAGGATCGACAGCGCCAGGGTAATGCTGCCGGCGACGTGGCCTTTGAGGCGGAACACGGCCAGGGCCAGGAAGAAGAATACGATGGGAATGACGGCTGCCAGTGCGGACAGGCCGAGGCTGCCGAGCGGGCTGTAGAGCTGTTGCCAGGTTTGCATATGGGGTGGCCCCTAATTGTTGTTGGTCAGGCACTTCAGTCGGCGTGGGTAATTGGTAAGACCAATTTACAGCCGCTGTTGGCTAGAGTAAAAGCCTGGATAGCGGTGTGTCAATTTGCCGCCTGCGAAACTTTGGTCGTAGGGGCGCGTGCCGGTGCTCTGATCGGATGAATCGAGAGCGCTCTGATAGGTGCCGCAAGTGCGGCGATAGGCCAGAATAGAGGCCCCGGCGAGTGGTCGGGATCGTGGAGAGTGAGTTATGGGGTTTGATCAGGTGCGTCAGCGCCGTTTGTCTGACGATATTGTCGAGCAGCTTGAGGGCATGATCCTTGAGGGCACGCTCAAGTCGGGCGAGCGCTTGCCGGCCGAGCGCGCTTTGGCTGAGCAGTTTGGGGTTTCGCGCCCGTCGCTGCGCGAGGCGATTCAGAAGCTGGCGGCCAAGGGGTTGTTGGTCAGCCGCCAGGGTGGTGGCAATTATGTGGCTGAGTCCTTGGGCTCGACGTTCAGCGATCCGCTGCTGCATCTGCTGGAGAACAACCCCGAGGCTCAGCGTGATCTGCTGGAGTTTCGCCAGACCCTTGAAGCCTCTTGCGCTTACTACGCGGCGTTACGTGCTACCGAGGTCGACCGCGAGCGGCTGACGGCTGCTTTTGAAGCGCTGCAGGATTGTTATGCGCGCGACGATAAAGTGAGCCGGGCCGAGGAGGGGGCTGCTGATGCGAGGTTCCATCTGGCCATTGCCGAGGCGAGCCACAATGCAGTCTTGTTGCACACCATTCGCGGTTTATTCGATCTGCTCAAGCGTAACGTGGTCACCAATATCGGCGGGATGTACCAACAGCGCACGGAAACCCGCGACATGCTGATCAGTCAGCACCGGGATCTGTACCTGGCGATTATCGAAGGGCGGGCCGAGCAGGCGCGCGAGGTCTCAACCCGTCACCTGCTGTATGTGCAGGAGGTGTTGGAGGAAGTGCGTCAGGAAGTTCAGCGTATGGCCCGGGCGGAGCGACGCAAGGGCATGTAGCTTGGGTGGGCACCCAAGCTACGGCGTCACAAGGATTATTCTTCCTTGCCCTTGTTGCGCACGGCGCGATGCAGTTCACGATTGGAATCGCGTTCGCGCTCGGTGTCACGCTTGTCGTATTCCTTCTTACCCTTGCCCAGGGCGATCTCGCACTTGACCAGGTGCTTGCTCCAGTACCAGGACAGGCAGACGCAGGCATAGCCTTTCTGCTGTACGGCGGCAGCCAGCTTGTCGAGTTCGCGGGCATTGAGCAGCAGCTTGCGTGTGCGTACCGGGTCGGCAATCACGTGAGTGCTCGCGGTAGTCAGCGGGGTGATATGACTGCCCAGCAGCCATGCCTCGCCATCCTTGAGCAGCACATAACTGTCGACCAGTTGCAGCTTGCTGGCGCGCAGACTTTTTACTTCCCAGCCGGCCAGGACCAGACCAGCCTCGAACCGATGTTCGATGAAGTAATCGTGTCGCGCCTTTTTATTTTGCGCGATGGTCCCTGTGGGGTGTTTCTTTTGTTTAGCCATAGGGGCGGCATTATAGGGAGTTGCGAGCGTGTCGGCTACGGTCAACCTGTGTGCTTGAGCGTGTTGGACGAATCCCGGACAATGCCGGCAGTTCTTTGGTTTTTTTCTCTCGCGGATCGGGCTGTTCTTTCGCGATGTTTGCCGCTCAGCTGTGGAAGTAACGCTCACATGACGACGCATATTCAACGTTCGGCCCTGCTGCCTTATCCGGCTCAGGCGCTTTATGACCTGGTCAACGACGTGGCGCGTTACCCGGAATTCCTGCCCTGGTGCTCGACCGCTGAGGTGAAGGAGAGCAGTGACGAGCACATGGTTGCCAGTGTTGGCGTGGCCAAGGGGGGGCTCAGTCAGCACTTTGTTACGCGTAATGTGTTGGTTCCGGGAAAATCCATCGAGATGAACCTGCAGGAGGGGCCCTTCACCCAATTACATGGTGTATGGGTATTCAAGGCCCTGACCGAGAAAGCCTGCAAGATCAGCCTTGATCTGTCGTTTGATTACGCTGGCCCCATTGTGCGGGCAACGCTGGGGCCTCTGTTCAATCAGGCGGCCAATACTCTGGTGGACGCGTTCTGTGAGCGGGCCAAGCAACTGCATGGTTGAGATTGAGGTGGTGCATGCCGCCGTGGATCGCCAGGTGTTGCTGACGGTGAAGGTGCCGGCGGGGACTAGTCTGCGAGCGGCGGTCCAGGCGTCGGGGATCGGATTGCAGTTTCCTGGGTTGGACCTTGCTGGTTGCCCATTGGGTATATTCGGTAAGGTCGTGGCGGACGCCGATGTGCGCGCCGTTCAGCCGGGTGACCGTATCGAGATTTACCGCCCCTTGCTGGCCGACCCTAAAGAGGTGCGCCGGCTGCGTGCGGCCAAGGCAGCGCTGGCCAGGAAGCAGGGGGCGTAGGCTTGCCGATTACCGATAGGCAACAAAAAGCCCGGCACGCCGGGCTTTTTGTTGAGCGCCGCAAACTTACTGCGGGCTGGTATCCAGAGGCTGTGGCGTCGGGACTGGAACAGTTTGCACGCCGTCGACGTCCTTCTGGATCTTGTCGAGCAAGGAGCCAGGCTTGGCCGGTACCTCGGACTTCGGCTTCTCGCTTTCCTGCGCAGGCGCAGTCACGTTGGTGCCGTTGTCTTTGCCCAGCAAGGCTTCATCACGGCTTACACCGGGCATGAAGTCACCGGACAGGCTGACGAGCTGGTCATTGCCATTGAAGATGACGCTGACGCGCTCCTGCTGGCGTTCACCGCCACCAGGCTGGATGCTGTATAGATAATCCCAGCGATCGGCATGGAAAGTGTCAGTCAGCAGGGGATTACCCATGATAAACCGTACTTGCCGTCGGGTCATTCCCGGACGTAACTGGTCTATCATGTCCTGCGTGACGACATTGCCCTGCTGGATGTCGATTTTGTAAACCCCGGGGAATGAACAACCGGCGAGTGCGAGCAGTCCCACAAAGGTGAAACTGGTTAGCAAGAGCTTGGTGTTTTGCATCGGTGGGCGACTTCCACTATCTTGGCTGGGACAACGTAAACGCCGATCATACCCGTATTAAGAGAAGCTGCGAAGCAGCATCCGCGAGAAAGCTAACCATGGTTGAAAATAGCGAACTACGCAAAGCCGGTCTTAAAGTGACTCTGCCACGAGTCAAGATTCTACAAATGCTCGATTCTGCTGAGCAGCGCCACATGAGTGCCGAAGATGTTTACAAGGCGCTGATGGAGTCTAATGAGGACGTTGGCCTGGCCACGGTTTACCGTGTGCTGACCCAGTTTGAAGCCGCAGGGCTGGTGGTTCGTCATAATTTCGACGGCGGTCATGCGGTGTTCGAATTGGCTGACGGTGGTCATCACGACCACATGGTTGACCTGGATACCAATGAGGTTATCGAGTTCACCAGTCCGGAAATCGAGAAGCTCCAGAAGGCTATCGCCGAAGAGCATGGTTTCGATTTGGTGGACCACAATCTGGTGCTGTACATCCGTAAGAAAAAGTAAAATTCGACGCAGACGTGTTCTGCAAACGAATGAAGGCGACCCTAGGGTCGCCTTCGTGCTGTCTTAAGAAAGGAAATGTTCGGCTTAGGCTTTCGCAGCCACGACCATTTTTTTCGCGTGAGCCAAGGACTCCTTGGTCAAGTCGATACCGCCCAGCATGCGCGCCACTTCTTCCACTCGCTCTGACTTGTTCAGCTTGGACACAGCGGTATGGGTCTTATCGTTGCCTCGCACTTTATGCACAAACAAGTGCTGATGCCCTTGGGCGGCCACTTGCGGCAAGTGGGTCACCGTCAGCACCTGGCCGCGATCCCCCAGGCGACGGAGCAATTGACCCACGATTTCGGCGGTCGGCCCGCCAATGCCGACGTCCACCTCATCGAATACCAGCGTCGGGACGCGTGAAGTCTGGGCCGTAATCACCTGGATCGCGAGGCTAATCCGCGAAAGCTCACCCCCCGAGGCCACTTTTGCCAACGCTTTGAGTGGTTGTCCAGGGTTGGCGCTGACCAACAGTTCCACCTGCTCAAGGCCGTGGGGTTGCAGTTCATCGCTGGTATTGGTGTGCAGCTCAATGCTGAAGCGCCCACCCGGCATGCCGAGGCGCTGGATTTCCTGCTCTACAGCACTGGCCAGGCTGGTCGCTGCCTGCTGGCGAAGATCGCTCAATTCGCGAGCCTTCTCCTGGTAATGGCGAGCGAAGGAGGCGAGTTCGTCGCCCAGCCGCTCAATGGATTCGTCGTTCGCGTTCAGGGTTTCGATTTCATCCAGCAGTTTCTGCTGCATGGCCGCCAATTCGGTAGGCTGGATTCTATGTTTGCGCGCCAGGGTGTAGATGGTGTCCAGGCGTTCTTCTATTTCCTGCAAGCGTGCTGGGTCGGCGTCGAAGTGATCAAGGAAGCGGTTGAGTTCGCCCACGGCCTCCTCGACCTGGATCTGCGCACTGGTCAGCAGGGTGGTGGCCTCGTTCAGCGAGCCGGACGCATTGTTCACGCTGGATAGTCGATTGAGGCTGGCGGTCAGCGCGTTGAGTACATTGCCCGAATCACTTTCACTGCATTGCTCTACGACTTGCCTGCAAATAGCCAGTAGCGTTTCGGCGTTGGTGAGGTTCTTGTGTTCCTGTTCGAGCTGTTCCAGCTCGGTTTCGCCAAGGCCCAGGCTTTCGAGTTCTTCGAGCTGATAGCTGAGCAGTTGATGGCGCGCGCGTTGTTCGTCGCCGGAGTTGGAGAGTCGCTCCAGTTCCAGGCGGGTCTGGCGCCAGCGTTGGGCGGCCAGGAGAACCTGGCGGGCGAGGTCTGTGGCACCGGCGTATTCATCGAGCAGGCGGCGATGGGTGTCGGTTTTCAGTAAGGATTGGTGTTCGTGCTGGCTGTGGATATCGATCAGCAGCTCACCCAGGGCCTTCAGGTCGCCAAGGGGGCAGGGGGTGCCGTTGATATAGCCGCGGGAGCGCCCTTCGGCCGTGATGACTCGGCGCAAAATGCAGGGACCTTCATTATTAAGGTCGCGTTCGGCGAGCCAGGCTTCCGCCTCGGGGATGTCCGCCAGGTCGAAGGTGGCCAGGATGTCGGCCTTGTCCGCACCGGGGCGCACTACGCCGCTGTCGGCACGGTCGCCGAGGGCCAGGCCCAGGGCGTCGAGCATGATCGACTTGCCGGCGCCGGTTTCGCCTGTGATTACGCTCATCCCGCGATCCAGTTCGAGATCCAGATGTTCAACGATGGCGTAGTTATGTACGGACAGGTGCACGAGCATGACGGCCGCTCCCAGGCTTTAGGTCTGGTTATTTATACAGTGTTTTGTTCTGGGCTGACAATCCTGACGCTTAGCTCGATTTGCTTGAATGTGGGATTTTTTTAGTGCGATGGGGAATGAGCGTGCAGGAGTTGATCTGGAGCAATTGAAAGACTTTTGGTAAGGCTTGCGCCCTTGAACCTGGAAATTGTGGCCCCATATACCGGAACAGAAGCGCGAGTTGAGTTCGCGCATGATTTTGAAAGGAGAAATCTATGGCTGACGAACAGACGCAGGATACGCAAACTCCAGACGCCAATCCGGCGGCCGGTGATGAGCTGGCGACCCGTGTACAAGTGCTCGAAGAGCAATTGGCCGCTGCGCAGGATCAGTCTTTGCGTGTTGCCGCCGATCTGCAGAACGTCCGCCGTCGTGCCGAGCAGGACGTGGAGAAGGCTCATAAATTTGCGCTGGAAAAATTCGCCGGTGATCTGTTGCCGATCATCGACAGCCTGGAGCGTGGGCTGGAGTTGTCCAACCCGGATGACGAAAACATCCGTCCGATGCGCGAAGGGATTGAGCTGACCCTGAAAATGTTCCAGGACACCCTGAAGCGTTATCAGTTGGAAGCTATCGATCCACAAGGCGGCGAGCCGTTCAGCGCCGAGCATCACCAAGCCATGGCCATGCAGGAAAGCCATGACCTGGAGCCTAACAGCGTGTTGAAAGTGTTCCAGAAGGGTTACCAGCTCAATGGTCGCCTGTTGCGCCCGGCAATGGTGGTGGTGAGCAAGGCGCCAGCACCTGTTGCACCTTCTATTGATGAGCAGGCTTGAAATTTGCTGTAAGGCCCCCATCTATAAGTCAAGCTATTAAGTGCTACCGCAGTTAGCTACCACTGCTGCGGCATCCAAATTCAAGTTTCGGGAGAGTAAATCATGGGCAAAATTATCGGTATCGACCTGGGGACCACCAACTCCTGCGTCTCTGTGCTGGAAAACGGCGTTGCAAAAGTCATCGAAAACGCCGAAGGCGCGCGTACCACGCCGTCGATCATTGCTTACGCCAACGACGGTGAAATCCTCGTTGGTCAGTCGGCCAAACGTCAGGCTGTGACCAATCCGCATAACACCCTGTACGCGGTGAAGCGTCTGATCGGTCGTAAGTTCGAAGAAGAAGTCGTACAGAAAGACATCAAGATGGTCCCTTACAAAATCGCCAAGGCCGATAACGGTGACGCCTGGGTTGAAGTAAACGGCCAGAAAATGTCGCCGCCGCAAATCTCGGCTGAAATCTTGAAAAAGATGAAGAAAACTGCTGAAGACTACCTCGGTGAAGCCGTGACCGAAGCGGTGATCACCGTTCCGGCCTACTTCAACGACAGCCAGCGCCAGGCGACCAAGGATGCCGGCCGCATCGCGGGCCTGGACGTTAAACGTATCATCAACGAACCCACTGCCGCTGCACTGGCTTACGGCATGGATAAGGCCAAGGGCGATCACACCGTCATCGTTTATGACCTGGGTGGCGGTACCTTCGACGTTTCCGTTATCGAGATCGCTGAAGTTGACGGCGAGCACCAGTTCGAAGTGTTGGCCACCAATGGTGACACCTTCCTCGGTGGTGAAGACTTTGACATTCGTCTGATCGACTACCTCGTTGACGAATTCAAGAAAGAAAGCGGCATGAACCTTAAGGGTGACCCGCTGGCCATGCAGCGCCTGAAAGAAGCCGCTGAGAAAGCCAAGATCGAGCTGTCTTCCGCTCAGTCGACCGACGTTAACCTGCCGTACATTACTGCAGATGCTACCGGTCCTAAGCACTTGAACGTGAAGATCTCGCGCGCCAAGCTGGAAGCGCTGGTTGAAGACCTGGTTCAGCGCACCATCGAGCCTTGCCGTATCGCGCTGAAAGACTCTGGTATCGACGTTGGCGCGATCAACGACGTGATCCTGGTTGGCGGTCAGACCCGTATGCCACTGGTTCAGAAGCTGGTTACCGAGTTCTTCGGCAAGGAAGCACGTAAAGACGTGAACCCGGACGAAGCGGTTGCCATGGGTGCTGCGATCCAAGGTGCGGTATTGGCCGGTGACGTGAAAGACGTGCTGCTGCTGGACGTGAGCCCGCTGACCCTGGGTATTGAAACCATGGGTGGCGTGATGACGGCGCTGATCGAGAAAAACACCACGATTCCTACCAAGAAATCGCAAGTGTTCTCGACTGCCGATGACAACCAGGGCGCCGTGACCATCCATGTGTTGCAAGGTGAGCGTAAGCAGGCTGCGCAGAACAAGTCCCTGGGCAAGTTCGACCTGGCCGAGATTCCACCAGCACCACGTGGCGTGCCACAAATCGAAGTGACCTTCGACATCGACGCCAACGGCATTCTGCACGTAGGCGCCAAGGACAAGGCCACCGGCAAGACTCAATCGATCGTGATCAAGGCCAACTCCGGCCTGTCCGAGGAAGAAATTCAGCAGATGATTCGCGATGCTGAAGCCAACTCCGAAGAAGATCGCAAGTTCGAAGAGCTGGCCGCTGCGCGTAACCAGGGTGATGCCCTGGTTCACTCGACACGCAAAATGGTCGCTGATGCTGGCGATAAAGTAACTGCCGAAGAGAAGGCTGCGATCGAAGCTGCCGTGGTTGCCCTGGAAGCCGCCGTTAAAGGTGACGACAAGGCTGCCATTGAAGCCAAGGTTGAGGAACTGTCGAAAGTTTCCGCGCCAGTTGCCCAGAAAATGTACGCCGAGCAAGGCCAGCCAGCTGAAGGCGCTGCGCAACACGCAGAGCCTGAAGCCAAGCACGACGACGTTGTCGATGCCGAGTTCGAAGAAGTCAAAGAGCAGAAGTAATCTGCTTGGCCGGTTGACCGCTATCAAGCGGTGACTGGTAGGATGTCGCCGCGCGGGAGCTTGCTCCCGCGTTGGTGTGTCTGGGGTATGCGAATTTTTACAGCATGCGACAACGTTCGGATGTTGGCGGTGTGATCGGGAATGCTCCTGCTTCCTGGGCGACAGTCACCGCGTTTTTGGCCGGGTCCCTGGCTGAAAGCAGTTATGACCAGGATCGTTGAATTGACGTGAGTTGGGTCCGGGCCTGTATTGGGGCTCAACGAGTTTGGCAGGGCTCAGGAGGGTCTGGCCGAACGTCCTTAAGAGTGCAAAGACTTATGGCAAAGCGTGACTATTACGAAGTATTGGGTGTGGAGCGTGGCTCCAGCGAGGCGGACCTGAAAAAGGCTTACCGTCGCCTGGCGATGAAGCACCACCCGGACCGTAATCCGGATAACAAAGAATCCGAAGAAATGTTCAAAGAGGCCAACGAGGCCTACGAATGCCTGTGTGATCCCAACAAGCGTGCGGCCTACGACCAGTATGGTCACGCCGGCGTCGACCCGAGCATGGGTGGCGGCGGAGCCGGCTTCGGCGGTCAGAACTTCTCCGATATTTTCGGCGATGTGTTCAGTGACTTCTTCGGCGGCGGCCGCGGTGGCCAGCGGGGTGGTGCCCAGCGGGGCAGCGACCTGCGCTACACCCTGGAGCTGAACCTGGAAGAAGCCGTGCGCGGCACCAGCGTCAATATCCGCGTGCCGACGCTGGTCAACTGCAAGCCGTGCGACGGTTCGGGGGCTAAGAAAGGCTCCTCGCCGATCACCTGCCCGACCTGTGGCGGTATCGGTCAGGTGCGCATGCAGCAGGGCTTCTTCTCGGTGCAGCAGACCTGCCCGCGTTGCCATGGGCAGGGCAAGATCATTTCCGATCCGTGCGACTCCTGTCACGGCGAAGGCCGCGTCGAAGAGTACAAGACGCTGTCGGTGAAGGTGCCTGCAGGCGTGGATACCGGCGATCGCATTCGTCTGTCGGGCGAAGGCGAGGCGGGGACGCAGGGTGGTCCGACGGGCGACCTGTATGTGGTGATCAATGTGCGCGAGCACTCGATCTTCCAGCGCGACGGCAAGCACCTGTTCTGCGAAGTGCCGATCAGCTTTGTCGATGCAGCCCTGGGCGGTGAGTTGGAGATTCCGACGCTGGATGGTCGGGTCAAGCTCAAGATTCCTGAGGGGACGCAGACCGGTAAGCAGTTCCGTATCCGTGGCAAGGGCGTTGCGCCGGTGCGTGGTGGTGGTGCCGGTGACTTGATGTGCCGTGTGGCGGTGGAAACTCCGGTCAACCTGGGTCGTCGTCAGCGAGAGTTGCTGGAAGAGTTTCGCAGTTCGTTGGAAGGTGATGACTCCCATTCGCCGAAGACCACGGGCTTCTTCGATGGCGTGAAGCGCTTCTTCGGCGACCTGTAAGGAGTTGAGTATGCGACGTATAGCCGTAATGGGCGCTGCCGGGCGCATGGGCAAGACGCTGGTCGAGGCGGTGCAGCAGCGATCGCCGGCCTCCGGGTTGACGGCGGCGATCGTTCGCCCTGGCAGCACGCTGATTGGTGCGGATGCGGGTGAATTGGCCTCGTTGGGGCGCATTGGTGTGTCGTTGTCCGGCAATCTGGAGCAGGTGGCTGATGAGTTCGACGTACTGATCGACTTCACCCTGCCGGACGTGATGCTGAAGAACCTGGCGTTCTGTCGCAAGGCAGGCAAGGCCATGGTGATCGGTACGACGGGCTTGAGTGCGGAGCAGAAGCAGTTGCTGGTGGCGGCGGGCAAGGATATTCCGATCGTGTTTGCCGCTAACTTCAGTGTGGGTGTGAACCTTTCGCTCAAGCTGCTTGATCTCGCAGCGCGCGTGCTGGGGGATGAGGCGGATATCGAAATCATCGAGACCCATCACCGGCACAAGATCGATGCGCCCTCGGGCACCGCGTTGCGTATGGGGGAGGCTATTGCCGATGCGTTAGGTCGCGACCTGTCGAAAGTGGCGGTATATGGCCGTGAAGGTCATACCGGCGAGCGTGCGCGTGACACCATCGGCTTCGCTACCGTTCGCGGTGGTGATGTAGTTGGCGATCACACTGTGTTGTTCGCATCCGAAGGCGAGCGCCTTGAAATCACGCATAAGGCGTCCAGTCGCATGACGTTTGCCAAGGGGGCGGTACGTGCTGCGCTCTGGTTGGACGGTCGCGAGCCGGGGCTTTACGACATGCGCGATGTGCTGGATCTGCACTAATCGATAGCTAAAACGGGGCTTCAGGATTATCCTGAGGCCCCGTTTTACCCGCTAAGCGACGTCCTGTCGCATTCTCCTGCCTTTAAGGCTCATTAGCGGTGGACCAAAAAAGCCTTTTTCTGTAAGCTACAGCTTTAGTGTGTCCACTAAAAGCGCGCAGAATAATTCAGTGAAGAAGCGGGGTGACGTGTCCATACGTCACTCCGCTTTTTTACAACCTGCGATCGCCCTTTCAAGCTTTATTTACGGGAGGTCTTCTTGACTAAGCCAGCCATACTCGCCCTTGCTGATGGCAGCATTTTTCGCGGCGAAGCCATTGGAGCCGACGGTCAAACCGTTGGAGAGGTAGTGTTTAACACTGCCATGACCGGCTATCAGGAAATCCTTACCGATCCTTCCTACGCCCAACAGATCGTGACCCTGACCTATCCGCACATTGGCAACACCGGTACTACACCGGAAGACGTCGAGTCTGATCGTGTCTGGTCGGCGGGCCTGGTGATTCGTGACCTGCCTCTGGTTGCGAGCAACTGGCGTAATACGATGTCGCTATCCGATTACCTGAAAGCCAACAATGTTGTGGCGATCGCCGGTATCGATACGCGCCGTCTGACACGCATCCTGCGTGAAAAAGGTTCGCAGAACGGCTGCATCATGGCCGGTGACAATATTTCCGAAGAAGCAGCGATCGCCGCAGCGCAAGGTTTCCCTGGCCTCAAGGGCATGGACCTGGCGAAAGTCGTCAGCACCAAGGAACAGTACGAGTGGCGCTCCACTGTCTGGGACTTGAAGACCGACAGCCACGCGACCATCGACGCGGCTGATCTGTCGTATCACGTGGTCGCCTATGACTACGGCATCAAGTACAACATCCTGCGCATGCTGGTCGAGCGTGGTTGCCGCGTGACCGTGGTGCCGGCGCAAACCCCGGCCAGTGACGTGCTGGCCCTGCAACCGGATGGTGTGTTCCTGTCCAACGGCCCCGGTGACCCTGAGCCATGCGACTATGCCATCAAGGCCATCAAGGACGTTCTGGAGACCGACATTCCGGTGTTCGGTATCTGCCTGGGGCATCAACTGCTGGCCCTGGCCTCTGGCGCCAAGACCTTGAAAATGGGGCATGGCCATCACGGCGCCAACCACCCCGTACAAGACCTGGATACTGGCGTTGTGATGATCACCAGCCAGAACCACGGTTTTGCGGTGGACGAAGCGACTTTGCCGGGTAATGTCCGCGCGATTCACAAGTCGCTGTTCGACGGCTCCCTGCAAGGCATCGAGCGCACCGACAAGAGTGCGTTCAGCTTCCAGGGCCACCCTGAAGCGAGCCCGGGCCCGAACGACGTAGCGCCGCTGTTCGACCGTTTCATCAATGAGATGGCCAAGCGACGCTGACTGAGTGGCTTGCGGGCGGCCCCGAATGTCGGTGGCCCCCGCAGGCTCTTCAAGGATTGTTCAAGACGGCTTGCCGACTGACCTGCGGATTTGAGTGACAAACCCATGCCAAAACGTACTGACATAAAAAGCATCCTGATTCTCGGCGCTGGCCCGATCGTAATCGGCCAGGCCTGCGAATTCGACTACTCCGGCGCCCAGGCCTGTAAGGCGCTGCGCGAGGAGGGCTACCGCGTCATCCTGGTGAACTCCAACCCAGCCACTATCATGACTGACCCGGCCATGGCCGACGCCACCTACATCGAGCCGATCAAGTGGCAGACCGTTGCCAAGATCATCGAGAAAGAGCGTCCGGACGCACTGTTGCCAACCATGGGCGGCCAGACCGCCCTGAACTGCGCCCTGGACTTGGAGCGCGAAGGCGTCCTGGAGAAATTCGGCGTAGAGATGATCGGCGCCAATGCCGACACTATCGACAAGGCTGAAGACCGTTCCCGCTTCGACAAGGCCATGAAGTCCATCGGCCTGGCGTGCCCACGTTCCGGTATCGCTCACAGCATGGAAGAAGCTAACGCGGTCCTCGAGACCCTGGGCTTTCCGTGCATCATCCGTCCTTCCTTCACCATGGGCGGCACCGGCGGCGGTATCGCTTACAACCGTGAAGAGTTCGAAGAAATCTGCGCCCGTGGCCTGGACCTGTCTCCGACCAAAGAGCTGCTGATCGACGAATCCCTGATCGGCTGGAAAGAATATGAGATGGAGGTTGTCCGCGATAAGAAGGACAACTGCATCATCGTCTGCTCCATCGAAAACTTCGACCCGATGGGCGTGCACACCGGTGACTCGATCACCGTGGCTCCAGCACAGACCCTGACCGACAAGGAATACCAGATCCTGCGTAACGCGTCCCTGGCGGTGCTGCGTGAGATCGGTGTGGAGACTGGCGGTTCTAACGTGCAGTTCGGCATCTGCCCGACCACCGGTCGCATGGTCGTTATCGAAATGAACCCGCGTGTGTCCCGTTCGTCGGCCCTGGCCTCGAAGGCTACCGGTTTCCCCATCGCCAAGGTCGCGGCCAAACTGGCCGTGGGTTACACCCTGGACGAACTGTCGAACGACATCACCGGCGGCAAGACCCCGGCGTCCTTCGAGCCGTCCATCGACTACGTCGTGACCAAGCTGCCACGTTTTGCCTTCGAGAAATTCGCCAAGGCTGACGCGCGCCTGACCACCCAGATGAAGTCGGTGGGTGAAGTCATGGCCATCGGCCGGACCTTCCAGGAATCCCTGCAGAAAGCCCTTCGTGGCCTGGAAGTGGGTGTTTGCGGCCTGGACGAAAAACTTGACCTGAGCAACCCGGAAAGCATGAGTGTGCTCAAGCGCGAGCTGACTGTGCCTGGGGCTGAGCGTATCTGGTACGTCGCTGACGCCTTCCGCGCCGGCATGACCGTCGAAGACATCTTCGGCATGAACATGATCGACCCGTGGTTCCTGGTGCAGATCGAAGATCTGATCAAGGAAGAAGAGAAGGTCAAGACCCTGGGCCTGGCCAGCATCGATCGCGACATGATGTTCCGCCTCAAGCGCAAGGGCTTCTCCGACCAGCGCCTGGCCAAGCTGCTGGGTGTGACTGAGAAAAACCTGCGCACGTACCGCCACAAACTGGAAATCTTCCCGGTCTACAAGCGCGTTGACACCTGCGCGGCCGAGTTCTCCACCGACACTGCCTACCTGTACTCCACTTACGAGGAAGAGTGCGAAGCGGCGCCGTCGGGTCGCGACAAGATCATGATCTTGGGCGGCGGTCCAAACCGTATCGGCCAAGGTATCGAGTTCGACTACTGCTGCGTACACGCCGCTCTCGCCCTGCGCGAAGACGGGTACGAGACCATCATGGTCAACTGCAACCCGGAAACTGTTTCCACTGACTACGACACCTCCGATCGTCTGTACTTCGAGCCAGTGACCCTGGAAGACGTGTTGGAAATCGTGCGCGTCGAGAAGCCAAAAGGCGTGATCGTCCAGTACGGCGGCCAAACCCCGCTGAAACTGGCACGTGCCCTTGAAGCTGCCGGCGTGCCGATCATCGGCACCAGCCCGGACGCTATCGACCGTGCAGAAGACCGCGAGCGCTTCCAGCAAATGGTTGAGCGCCTGAACCTGCGTCAGCCGCCAAACGCCACTGTGCGCAGCGAAGACGAAGCCATCCGTGCAGCCAGCAAGATCGGCTACCCGCTGGTGGTGCGTCCTTCCTACGTGCTGGGCGGCCGTGCGATGGAAATCGTCTACGAAGAAGAAGAACTCAAGCGTTACCTGCGTGATGCGGTGAAAGTATCCAACGACAGCCCGGTGCTGCTGGATCACTTCCTCAACTGCGCCATCGAGATGGACGTGGATGCTGTTTGCGACGGTACCGACGTGGTCATCGGCGCAATCATGCAGCACATCGAGCAGGCGGGCGTTCACTCCGGTGACTCCGCATGCTCGCTGCCGCCTTACTCGTTGCCAGCGCACATCCAGGACGAGATGCGCGAACAGGTCAAGAAAATGGCCCTGGAGTTGGGCGTGGTCGGCCTGATGAACGTACAGTTGGCGCTGCAGGGCGAAGACATCTACGTCATCGAAGTCAACCCGCGTGCCTCGCGTACCGTGCCGTTTGTGTCCAAGTGCATCGGCGTGTCCCTGGCCATGATCGCTGCGCGTGTGATGGCAGGTAAGACCCTGAAGGAAATCGGGTTCACCAAGGAAATCATTCCGAACTTCTACAGCGTGAAAGAGGCGGTGTTCCCATTCGCCAAATTCCCTGGCGTGGACCCGATCCTGGGCCCAGAGATGAAGTCCACCGGTGAAGTGATGGGTGTGGGCGATACCTTCGGCGAAGCTTTCGCCAAGGCTCAAATGGGCGCCAGCGAAGTGTTGCCAACCGGCGGTACTGCTTTCATCAGCGTGCGTGATGATGACAAGCCACTGGTTGCAGGCGTGGCCCGTGATCTGATCAACTTGGGGTTCGAAATCGTGGCCACCGCCGGGACCGCCAAGCTGATCGAAGCTGCCGGCCTGAAAGTGCGTCGCGTGAACAAGGTGACGGAAGGCCGTCCGCACGTGGTCGACATGATCAAGAATGACGAAGTCACCCTGATCATCAACACCACCGAAGGTCGCCAGTCGATTGCGGACTCTTACTCCATTCGTCGTAACGCCTTGCAGCATAAGATCTACTGCACCACTACTATTGCTGCTGGCGAAGCTATCTGCGAAGCGCTCAAGTTCGGTCCGGAAAAGACCGTGCGTCGCTTGCAGGATCTACACGCAGGATTGAAGGCATGACCAAATACCCAATGACCGTCCAAGGCGCGAAGGCCTTGGAAGAGGAGCACGCCCATCTGACCAAGGTCGTACGTCCAAAGCTGAGCCAGGACATCGGTACGGCCCGCGAGCTGGGTGACTTGAAGGAAAACGCCGAATACCACGCTGCTCGCGAGCAGCAGGGTATGGTCGAGGCGCGGATCCGTGACATCGAAGGCCGTATGCAGAATGCGGTGATCATTGACGTCACGACCATCCCGCATACCGGCAAAGTGATTTTCGGCACAACAGTGGAAATCGCTAACGTCGAGACTGACGAAAGCGTGGTCTACCACATCGTGGGTGAGGACGAAGCTGACTTCAAACTCGGCAAGATCTCCGTTGGTTCTCCACTGGCTCGCGCCTTGATTGCCAAGGAAGAGGGTGATGTGGTGGCGGTCAAGACGCCTGGCGGCGTGATCGAGTACGAGATTGTTGAAGTCCGCCATATCTGAAAGGCGGCGCCCGCTTCGTGCGGGCGCTATGCTTTGGCAGCTTGCCCAGATGCTTTGGGTGGGTGGCCTGTGGTTGTTGCACATTGGCGTGGTACCGGCGCTGGGCCTGATTGGTCTGGCGCCGTTGCTGATCGATGAAATCGATGGATTATTGAGCGCGTTGCTGGTGAGTTTCGCAGCGGCGTGCGTGACGCTTCAGGCGCTGGTGCTGATCAAGGCCGAAGGCTTGGGGAGTTTGTGGCGGGATATTCGCGGGCAACTGCTGTTGATGGCGCTGTATGCATGCGCGATGTTTTGCGTGGTGCGTGTATGGCTGCCGGAAGCGTTGCGCTGGCAGTTATTCAGCTATCTTGTGCTAGGGTTTTCCGGCCTGGTGCTGGTCATGCAGCCGGCGCCCGGGTGGAGTGGCGGGGCGCGCGAGGCGCGCCCGTGACCCTTGTTGTCATTTGAAGCGATGAACGTTCGACAGTTGCTTGTTGACGCTGAAGTTCTTGCGATACAGCAGCGCCATCTTGCCGATGACCTGAACCAGGTCCGCCTTGCCCACCTTGCACAGTTCTGCAATGGCGGCCAGGCGCGCTTCGCGGTCAAGGATGTTGACCTTGATCTTGATCAGTTCGTGATCGCCCAGTGCGCGTTCAAGTTCGGCTAACACACCTTCAGTCAAACCGTTGTCTGCCACAATCAAAACTGGTTTCAGATGGTGGCCAATGGATTTGTACTGTTTCTTCTGCTCTTGAGTGAGCGGCATAATCTGACCCCTGCGTCTGATCTTGTAAAAAGCGGCGGCCAGTTTACCCGAGCGAGTCCGGGACCGCCCAGTTAATCACGACCCGTTTTATTTTCGAGGTGGCCCGTGGCCCGTTCCAAAACTAGCCTTAAGTGGCTGCAAGAGCATTTCAACGATCCTTACGTCAAAAAGGCGCAAAAGGATGGCTATCGTTCCCGGGCCAGCTACAAGCTGTTGGAGATCCAGGACAAGGACAAGTTGATTCGTCCAGGCATGAGCGTTATCGATCTTGGTGCGGCCCCTGGTGGGTGGTCCCAGGTGACCAGTCGTCTGATTGGTGGTCAAGGTCGCCTGATCGCTTCCGACATCCTCGAAATGGACAGCATCCCGGACGTGACCTTCGTTCATGGCGACTTTACCCAGGACACCGTGCTCGCCCAGATCCTCGAGGCTGTGGGAAATTCGCAGGTAGACCTTGTGATTTCCGACATGGCCCCCAATATGAGTGGATTACCGGCCGTTGATATGCCGCGGGCCATGTTCCTTTGCGAATTGGCGCTGGATCTGGCGGGTCGGGTGTTGCGTCCTGGTGGCGATTTCCTGGTGAAGGTGTTCCAGGGAGAAGGTTTTGACGAGTACCACAAGAACATCCGCAAGTTGTTCGACAAGGTGCAGACGCGTAAGCCTGACTCTTCCCGGGACAGGTCCAGAGAGCAATACTTGCTGTGCCGCGGCTTCCGTGGTGTCGAAGGCGCGGCGAGTGAAGAGCGTTTTTGAGGAATTCGAGGAGGGCGATAGGTTTTTTTATATCGCTTTCGTCACGAAGCTTTACGAATATTGTGTAGTCAAAGTTTCACAAAGGGTTACAGACGGCGCCTGCCAGAGTTGTAGGTAATGTAGTAAGTTAGGCCGGTGAATATCATGCGAAGCGCGCGCCAGTAGCGGAGCTTGCTTCAGAGGGTAGTTAATTGAACGATATGGCAAAGAATCTGATCCTGTGGTTGATCATCGCGGCTGTCCTCGTGACGGTGATGAACAACTTCTCCAGCCCTAACGAGCCGCAGACCCTCAACTATTCCGACTTCATCCAGCAAGTTAAGGATGGCAAGGTCGAGCGCGTAGCGGTTGATGGCTACGTGATCACCGGCAAACGCAACGATGGCGACAGCTTCAAGACCATTCGTCCGGCAATTCAGGACAACGGTTTGATCGGCGACCTGGTGGATAACCACGTGGTTGTTGAAGGCAAGCAGCCTGAGCAGCAGAGCATCTGGACCCAGTTGCTGGTCGCCAGCTTCCCGATCCTGGTGATTATCGCCGTGTTCATGTTTTTCATGCGCCAGATGCAAGGTGGTGCGGGAGGCAAGGGCGGGCCGATGAGCTTCGGCAAGAGCAAGGCGCGCCTGCTCTCCGAAGACCAGGTGAAAACCACCCTGGCTGACGTTGCTGGTTGCGACGAAGCCAAGGAAGAAGTCGGTGAACTTGTAGAGTTCCTGCGCGACCCAGGCAAGTTCCAGCGCCTGGGCGGCCGTATCCCTCGCGGGGTGCTGATGGTTGGTCCTCCAGGTACCGGTAAAACCTTGCTCGCCAAGGCGATTGCCGGTGAAGCCAAAGTGCCATTCTTCACCATTTCCGGTTCTGACTTCGTCGAGATGTTTGTCGGCGTCGGTGCCAGCCGTGTTCGCGATATGTTCGAGCAGGCCAAGAAGCACGCACCGTGCATCATTTTCATCGACGAAATCGATGCCGTAGGTCGTCATCGTGGCGCTGGCATGGGCGGCGGTCATGATGAGCGTGAGCAGACCCTCAACCAGTTGCTGGTTGAGATGGATGGTTTCGAGATGAACGATGGCATCATCGTAATCGCCGCGACCAACCGTCCGGACGTGCTGGACCCTGCGCTGCTGCGTCCAGGTCGTTTCGACCGCCAGGTGGTGGTTGGCTTGCCGGATATCCGTGGTCGCGAACAGATCCTGAAAGTCCACATGCGTAAAGTGCCGATGGGTGACGACGTGGCTCCGGCCGTGATCGCCCGTGGTACCCCAGGTTTCTCGGGTGCTGACCTGGCCAACTTGGTAAACGAGGCTTCGCTGTTTGCGGCCCGTACCGGCAAGCGCATCGTTGAAATGAAAGAATTCGAGCTGGCGAAAGACAAGATCATGATGGGCGCTGAGCGCAAATCCATGGTCATGTCCGAGAAAGAGAAGCAAAACACCGCTTATCACGAAGCTGGCCACGCCATTGTAGGGCGTGTGGTGCCTGAGCATGACCCTGTCTATAAAGTTTCGATCATTCCTCGTGGTCGGGCGCTGGGTGTCACCATGTTCCTGCCGGAGGAGGATCGCTACAGCCTCTCCAAGCGTGCGCTGATCAGCCAGATCTGTTCGCTGTACGGCGGTCGTATCGCTGAAGAGATGACCTTGGGCTTCGACGGGGTGACCACCGGTGCCTCCAACGACATCATGCGTGCCAGCCAGATTGCACGGAACATGGTGACCAAGTGGGGGTTGTCGGAAAAACTCGGTCCGTTGATGTATGCCGAGGAAGAGGGTGAAGTATTCCTGGGTCGTGGTGGTGGCGGTCAGAGCGCCAGCTTCTCTGGTGAGACAGCCAAGCTGATCGACTCCGAAGTGCGCAGCATCATTGACCAGTGCTACGGTACGGCCAAGCAGATCCTGACCGACAATCGCGACAAATTGGATGCGATGGCTGATGCGCTGATGAAGTACGAAACCATCGATGCCGATCAGATCGACGACATCATGGCTGGCCGTACACCGCGTGAGCCTCGCGATTGGGAAGGTGGTTCAGGTACCTCGGGTACTCCGCCAGTGGTGCAGAATGAACGCCCTGAAACCCCGATCGGCGGCCCCGCAGCTGACCACTAAGGTTTGAAATGACTTTTGCGTTGTCCTCTACCCGGTTGCCTTGCGGCAACCGGGTTCTTGATTTGGCCCAGACACATGTCATGGGCATTCTTAATGTCACCCCTGATTCCTTTTCTGACGGCGGCCGCTTCAGCCAGCTGGACGCAGCGTTGCGTCATGCTGAGTCGATGGTGGCTGCAGGAGCGACCCTGATTGATGTCGGTGGTGAGTCCACTCGGCCTGGCGCTCGCTTTGTTTCTCCGTTGGAGGAACTGGAGCGCGTGGCGCCGGTTGTCGAGCGCATTGCTCGTGAACTGGATGTCATCATATCGGTTGATACATCCACGCCAGCGGTGATGCGTGAGGCAGCGCGCCTGGGTGCGGGACTCATCAATGACGTGCGTTCGCTGCAGCGTGACGGTGCCTTGGATGCGGCGGCGGCGTCCGGCCTTCCAGTGTGCCTGATGCATATGTTGGGTGAGCCCGGCAACATGCAGGACTGCCCTCACTATGACGACCTGGTGGGTGAAGTGAGTGGGTTCCTTGCTGCGCGGATCGCGCAATGCGCCACTGTTGGTATCCCGCTTGAGAAGATCATCCTTGATCCCGGGTTCGGGTTCGCCAAGACCTTGCAGCACAATTTAAGCCTGTTCAAGCATATGGAAGCTTTGCATGCCCTTGGTCGGCCCCTGTTGGTTGGGGTTTCGCGCAAGAGCATGATAGGGCTCGCCTTGAATCGTCCGGTGGGTGAGCGGTTGTACGGTGGCCTTGCACTTGCGGCGCTTGCGGTAACCAAGGGCGCGCGTATCTTGCGCGTGCATGATGTCGCCGAGACCGTCGATGTGGTGCGAATGATCGCCGCTGTAGAATCAGCCGAATAAGAATGATGGAGCACTTATGACTAAAAAATACTTTGGCACCGACGGTATCCGTGGTCGGGTCGGCGAATATCCGATTACTCCTGATTTCATGCTCAAGCTGGGTTGGGCGGCCGGTATGGCTTTCCGTAGCATGGGCGCATGCCGCATCCTGGTGGGCAAGGACACCCGTATCTCGGGTTATATGTTTGAATCGGCACTGGAGGCGGGTCTGTCCGCTGCCGGTGCTGACGTTATGCTGCTGGGGCCGATGCCGACCCCGGCGATCGCATACCTGACGCGTACTTTCCACGCTGAAGCCGGTATCGTGATCAGTGCTTCGCACAATCCCCATGACGATAATGGCATCAAGTTTTTCTCGGGGCAGGGCACCAAGCTGCCTGACGAGATCGAGTTGATGATCGAAGAGCTTCTGGATGCGCCGATGACGGTGGTCGAATCCAGTAAGCTGGGCAAGGTGTCGAGAATCAATGACGCGTCTGGCCGTTATATCGAATTCTGCAAGAGCAGTGTGCCAAGTAGTACCAATTTTGCGGGGTTGAAGATTGTTGTCGACTGCGCCCATGGTGCGACCTACAAGGTGGCGCCAAGTGTATTCAAGGAATTGGGTGCGCAGGTTACCGTGCTGTCGGCTCAGCCTAACGGGCTGAACATCAATGAAAACTGCGGCTCGACCCATATGGAGCAACTGCAGGCAGCCGTTCTGGCTGAGCATGCCGACCTGGGTATCGCGTTTGATGGCGACGGTGATCGTGTCCTGATGGTTGATCACACCGGTACCGTGGTTGATGGCGATGACCTGCTGTTCATCATCGCTCGCGATCTGCATGAGCGTAACAAGCTGCAAGGCGGCGTCGTTGGCACGCTGATGAGTAATCTCGGGCTTGAGCTGGCCTTGGCCGAGCTGGGGGTTCCGTTTGTTCGTGCGAATGTGGGTGACCGTTATGTGATCGCCGAACTGCAGGAGCGTAATTGGCAGGTGGGTGGCGAGAACTCGGGGCACGTGGTGTGCTTCCAGCACACGACTACGGGCGACGCCATTATTGCCGCGCTACAAGTGCTGCTGGCATTGCGTCGACGCGACGAGAGTCTTGCCCAGGCGCGTCAAGCCCTGCGCAAATGTCCGCAAGTGTTGCTCAATGTGCGATTTGCCGGTGGCGATAATCCGATCGAGCACCCTGCTGTCAAAGAGGCCTGCGAGCGCGTGACCCTGGCGATGGCGGGACGTGGTCGCGTATTGCTACGCAAGTCCGGTACGGAGCCTTTGGTGCGCGTTATGGTCGAAGGCGAGGATGAAACACAGGTTCGGGGGCACGCCGAAGACCTGGCAAAACTGGTAACTGAAGTTTGCGCCTGAATTCGGCTTGCCAGTGATGATGTGGTTGGGTAACATCTGCGCCCACTTTGACCGACGAGGTACAGCATGCGTCGCACTATGGTAGCTGGTAACTGGAAGATGCACGGTACCCGCGCCAGTGTCGCTGAGCTGATCAATGGCCTTCGTCACTTGGCCTTGCCTAGCGGTGTTGATGTTGCGGTTTTCCCGCCTTGCCTGCATATCACCCAAGTGGTTGATGGCTTGAAAGGTAAGTCGATTCAGGTCGGCGCGCAGAATTCTGCAGTGGAAGCCATGCAAGGTGCTCTGACGGGTGAAACTGCACCAAGTCAGTTGGTCGATGCGGGTTGTTCCTACGTGCTTGTCGGGCACTCCGAGCGCCGTCAGATGATGGGTGAGCGTGATGGAACGCTCAACCGCAAGTTCGCGGCAGCACAGGCTTGTGGCCTGATTCCAGTGTTGTGCATAGGGGAGACCCTTGAGCAGCGCGAGTCGGGTAAGACTCTTGAGGTTGTCTCGCGTCAGCTGGGCAGCATCATTGAAGAGTTGGGTGTTGGTGCATTTGCAAAGGCAGTAATTGCTTACGAGCCGGTCTGGGCCATTGGTACCGGGCTGACTGCTACACCGCAACAGGCGCAGGATGTGCACGCAGCCATCCGCGCGCAGTTGGCGGCAGAGAATTCTGAAGTCGCACAAGGTGTGCGTCTTCTATACGGCGGCAGCGTGAAGGCGGCCAATGCGGTCGAACTGTTCGGCATGCCGGATATCGATGGGGGGCTCATTGGTGGAGCCTCCCTGAATGCAGATGAGTTCGGTGCGATTTGTCGCGCCGCGGGAAACTGAAAAAATGCTGGAAACAGTCGTAGTCGTTTTTCATCTGTTGGCTGCCCTGGGCGTAGTTGCCCTGGTTTTGTTGCAACAGGGTAAAGGTGCGGATGCTGGTGCGTCTTTCGGTGCAGGTGCTTCAAATACTGTATTCGGAAGCCAAGGTTCCTCTACCTTTCTTAGTAAGTTTACTGCTATACTTGCCGCCGGTTTCTTCATAACCAGCTTGGGGTTAGGTTACTTTGCTAAAGAGAAAGCTCATGTGCTGACTCAAGTAGGTCTCCCAAACCCAGCAGTGTTGGAAGTGCCAAAAGCAAAACCGGCTTCTGATGATGTCCCGGTGCTTCAAGAGCAAAAGTCGGCTACTCCAGCGACTGACGTACCTCCAGCTCAAGAGCAGAAGTAAGAAGGGTTGTAAACGCTGTATTGCCGAGGTGGTGGAATTGGTAGACACGCAACCTTGAGGTGGTTGTGCCCATAGGGTGTAGGGGTTCGAGTCCCCTTCTCGGTACCAATTATCAGGAGAGCCCGCTGTTGCGGGCTTTCTTGTAGGTGGAAGGTTACATTGACCCTGTAAGGGATCGGTCGTATACTTCCGCCCCAGCTTTGTCGCGGGGTGGAGCAGTCTGGTAGCTCGTCGGGCTCATAACCCGAAGGTCGTCGGTTCAAATCCGGCCCCCGCAACCAGTTTTAGCGGAGCCCCTTTTAAGGGGCTTTTTGTTAGCTGGACACTTTCAACGCCGCTGTTCGACGGCGTTTCAAGGATGGGCGTTTCGCCCATTTTTTTATTTTGCACAGCATGCACATACATGCACGAGGGGGTTCAGGTGTCGAGCAAGCTAGAAGAGTTGCAGGCCTTGCTGGCCCCGGTGGTCGTGGCCCTAGGCTATGAATGCTGGGGTATTGAGTTTTCGGCTCAAGGTCGCCACTCAATGTTGCGCGTTTATATCGATAAAGAGGGCGGCGTGCTGGTGGACGATTGTGCCATTGTCAGTCGTCAGATCAGCGGTGTCCTGGATGTTGAAGATCCAATCGCCGTTGAATACACCCTCGAAGTTTCCTCGCCAGGCATGGAACGCCCACTGTTCACTATTGATCAGTTTGCAAAATTTGCCGGTGAACAAGTGAAGATCAAGCTGCGATCTCCCTTTGAAGGGCGACGCAATTTTCAGGGCCTTCTGCGCGGTGTAGAAGAGCAGGACGTCGTGGTGCAGGTAGAAGACCATGAGTTCCTGTTGCCGATCGATATGATCGACAAGGCCAACATTATTCCCAGTTTTGACTGAGACGCGGATCCCGCGGATCCAATGGCTTGCGAAAGGCGAGGCGTACGATGAGCAAAGAAGTACTGCTGGTTGTTGAGTCGGTATCCAATGAAAAGGGCGTACCGGCAAACGTGATTTTTGAAGCGCTGGAGTTGGCCCTGGCCACTGCTACCAAAAAGCGTTTTGAAGACGAAGTTGATCTGCGTGTGGAAATCAACCGCCACACCGGTGCCTATGAGACTTTCCGTCGCTGGACGGTCGTCGAAGAAGCCGATCTTGATGATCCGGCCATTGAAACCTGGCCAAGCAAGGTTGCTGAAACGCATCCTGGTGCCAAGGTGGGTGATGTTGTCGAAGAAAAGATCGAATCGATCGAGTTCGGCCGTATTGCTGCACAGACCGCCAAGCAGGTCATCGTGCAGAAGGTTCGCGAAGCCGAGCGCGCTCAAGTCGTTGACGCCTATCGCGAGCGCCTGGGAGAAATCATCTCGGGTACTGTGAAAAAAGTTACCCGCGACAACGTGATCGTCGACCTGGGCAACAACGCCGAAGCGTTGCTGGCCCGTGAAGACATCATCTCTCGCGAAACCTTCCGTGTCGGCGTGCGTCTGCGTGCGCTGCTCAAGGAAATCCGCACCGAGAACCGCGGCCCTCAGCTGATCCTGTCGCGTACCGCGCCGGAAATGCTGATCGAACTGTTCCGTATCGAAGTGCCGGAAATCGCCGAAGGCCTGATCGAAGTCATGGCTGCGTCCCGGGACCCGGGTTCGCGCGCCAAGATCGCGGTCCGCTCCAAGGACAAACGCATCGACCCGCAGGGCGCTTGCATTGGTATGCGCGGTTCGCGCGTCCAGGCAGTGTCGGGCGAATTGGGCGGTGAGCGTGTGGACATCGTCCTGTGGGACGATAACCCGGCGCAGTTCGTGATCAACGCCATGTCGCCGGCTGAAGTGGCGGCAATTATCGTTGACGAAGATGCCCATGCAATGGACATCGCCGTTGGCGCAGACAATCTGGCTCAGGCCATTGGTCGTGGTGGTCAGAACGTGCGTCTGGCCAGCCAACTGACCGGCTGGACCCTGAACGTGATGACCGAATCGGACATCCAGGCTAAGCAGCAAGCTGAAACCGGTGACATCCTGCGCAACTTTATCGACGAGTTGGAAGTCGACGAAGATCTGGCGCAGGTGCTGGTAGATGAAGGCTTCACCAGCCTGGAAGAGATTGCCTACGTACCGTTGGAAGAAATGCTCAACATCGACGGCTTTGACGAAGACACCGTCAACGAGCTTCGCGCTCGGGCCAAGGATCGTTTGTTGACTAAAGCCATCGCTACTGAGGAAAAGCTGGCAGACGCCCATCCGGCCGAAGACCTGCTCTCGCTTGAGGGTATGGACAAGGATTTGGCGATGGAACTGGCGGTGCGCGGCGTAATTACCCGCGAAGACCTGGCCGAGCAGTCTATTGACGATCTGCTCGACATCGACGGCATTGACGATGATCGTGCCGGCAAGTTGATCATGGCCGCCCGAGCCCATTGGTTCGAGTAATTAGGCGCGGCCTGAGGAGAGAAGTGCATGACGCAAGTCACGGTGAAACAACTGGCCGATGAGGTCAAAACACCGGTAGAGCGCCTGTTGCAGCAGATGCGTGAGGCAGGTCTGCCGCACACCGCCGCCGATGAAGGTGTGAGCGATAGTGAGAAGCAGTCTTTGCTGACTCACTTGAAGAGCAGCCACAAGGCGAAAGTGGAAGAACCGCGCAAGATTACATTGCAGCGCAAAACCACCAGCACCCTGCGTGTTGCTGGTAGCAAGAGCATTAGCGTTGAAGTGCGCAAGAAGAAAGTCTTCGTGCAGCGCAGCCCGGAAGAAATCGAAGCCGAGCGTAAACGCGAACTGGAAGAACGTCGTGCAGTAGAAAATGCTGCTCGCCAGAAGGCTGAAGAAGAAGCCAAGCGTCGCGCCGAAGAAGAAGCGCGTCGCCAGCCTGCTGCTGCGCAACCTGCTGCCACTGATGCAGTCGCGGCCCCTGCTGCGCCTGTAGAAGCTGTGCGTGAGGCCGCTCCGGTTGCCGCTGCACCAGCACCTGCTGCTGACGCTCGTAAACGCGACGAACCTCGTCGTCCGGACAAGCCACGTGCCGACGATAACAATCGTCGCGGTGGTGGTGGTGATGGCGAGCGCAAAAACGCTCCGCATCGCGCCTCGGTCAAAGAGAAAGCGCCTGCGCCACGCGTTGCGCCACGGACTACCGACGAAGAAAGCGATGGCTTCCGTCGTGGTGGTCGCGGCAAGGCCAAGCTGAAAAAACGCAACGCCCACGGTTTCCAGAGCCCAACCGGCCCTGTCGTGCGTGAAGTGAAGATCGGCGAGACCATCACTGTAGGCGACCTCGCCCAGCAGATGTCGGTCAAGGCAGCTGAAATCATCAAGTTCATGTTCAAGCTGGGCACCCCGGCCACCATCAACCAGGTACTGGACCAGGAAACTGCCCAACTGGTTGCGGAAGAGCTGGGCCACAAAGTGACCCTGGTCAGCGACACAGCCCTGGAAGATTCCCTGGCCGAGTCCCTGAAGTTTGAAGGTGAAGCCGTTTCCCGTGCACCAGTCGTGACCGTAATGGGCCACGTTGACCACGGTAAAACTTCCCTGCTCGACTACATTCGTCGTGCCAAGGTTGCAGCAGGTGAGGCTGGCGGTATTACCCAGCACATCGGCGCCTACCACGTTGAAACCGATCGCGGCATGGTGACGTTCCTCGACACCCCAGGTCACGCCGCGTTTACCGCGATGCGTGCCCGTGGTGCCAAGGCGACCGACATCGTGATCCTGGTGGTCGCAGCGGACGACGGCGTGATGCCACAAACCATCGAAGCCGTTCAGCATGCCAAGGCAGCTGGCGTACCGTTGGTGGTGGCAGTGAACAAAATCGACAAGCCGGGCGCTGATCTCGATCGCATCCGTAGCGAATTGTCGGTTCACGGCGTGACTTCTGAAGAGTGGGGTGGTGACACTCCATTCGTACCGGTCTCCGCGAAGATGGGTACTGGCGTTGACGAATTGCTTGAAGCTGTTCTGTTGCAAGCCGAAGTTCTGGAACTGACCGCTACTCCATCGGCTCCTGGCCGCGGTGTCGTGGTTGAGTCCCGCCTCGACAAGGGCCGTGGCCCGGTTGCGACCGTCCTGGTTCAAGACGGTACCCTGCGCCAAGGCGACATGGTGCTGGTCGGTTCGAACTACGGCCGTGTACGTGCCATGCTTGACGAGAACGGCAAGTCCATCAAGGAAGCTGGTCCGGCCATCCCTGTCGAGATTCTCGGCCTGGACGGTACCCCGGACGCTGGCGACGAGATGAGCGTGGTTGCCGACGAGAAGAAAGCCCGTGAAGTGGCTCTGTTCCGTCAAGGCAAGTTCCGCGAAGTCAAGTTGGCCCGTGCTCACGCCGGCAAGCTGGAAAACATCTTCGAGAACATGGGGCAGGAAGAGAAGAAGACGCTTAACATCGTCCTCAAATCTGACGTTCGTGGTTCCCTCGAAGCGTTGAACGGCGCCTTGAACGGCCTGGGTAACGACGAAGTGCAAGTGCGTGTTGTTGGTGGCGGTGTTGGTGGTATCACCGAGTCCGACGCTAACCTGGCACTGGCTTCCAACGCTGTACTGTTCGGCTTCAACGTGCGTGCCGATGCTGGCGCTCGCAAGATCGTCGAGCAGGAAGGCCTGGACATGCGTTACTACAACGTCATCTACGACATCATCGAAGACGTCAAGAAAGCCCTTACCGGCATGCTTGGCAGCGACGTCCGGGAAAATATCCTGGGTGTTGCCGAAGTACGTGACGTGTTCCGTTCGCCGAAATTTGGCGCGATCGCCGGCTGTATGGTTATCGAAGGCACCGTTTACCGTAACCGTCCAATCCGTGTACTGCGTGAAGACATCGTTATCTTCGAAGGCGAGCTGGAATCCCTGCGCCGCTTCAAGGATGACGCTTCTGAAGTACGTGCCGGCATGGAGTGCGGTATCGGCGTCAAGAGCTATAACGACGTCAAGGTTGGCGACAAGATCGAAGTTTTCGAGAAGGTTCAGGTTGCTCGCAGCCTCTAACTCGCGCACTTCAAGGGCCACGCCGCGTGTGGGCATGCAAATGCCCCGCGCCGCGTCCGGACTCTAAACGCAACGCCCGGTCTGGCTTTTGTCAGGCCGGGCGTTTGCCGCTTTCAGACCCCACGGATTTCACCGTGTGGCAGTAACAGGTAACAAGACATGGCAAAAGAATACAGCCGTACCCAACGTATCGGCGATCAGATGCAGCGCGAGCTGGCTCAACTGATCCGTCGCGAAGTCAAAGACCCGCGCGTTGGCCTGGTCACTATCACTGCCGTTGAAGTGAGCCGTGACGTGGGTCACGCCAAGATCTTCATCACCGTGATGGGCCAGGACAGCAGCGAAGAAATCGCGCAAAGCATCAAGGTGCTCAACGCTGCCGCCGGCTTCCTGCGTATGCAGCTTGCCCGTGAGATGAAGCTGCGCAGCGTGCCTCAGTTGCACTTCCACTACGACGAAAGCGTCGTGCGGGGTGCGCACCTGTCGGCACTGATCGAGCGCGCAGTGGCTGAAGATAATCAGCACCCGTCCACACCTGAAGACGCCAAGGAGTAAGCGGTGGCTCAGGTTAAACGTATCCGTCGCAATGTCAGTGGCATCATTCTGCTCGACAAACCCATTGGCTTTACCTCCAATGCCGCGTTGCAGAAGGTCCGCTGGCTGCTCAATGCCGAAAAGGCCGGGCACACGGGCAGCCTCGATCCCCTGGCCACCGGCGTGCTGCCGTTGTGCTTTGGCGAGGCCACCAAGTTCTCGCAATACCTGCTCGACTCCGACAAGGGTTACGAAACCCTGATGCAACTGGGCAAGACCACTACCACGGCCGATGCCGAAGGTGATGTTCTGCAGGTTCGCGACGTGACCGTTGGTCGTGCTGATATCGAAGCTGTTTTACCCGCTTTTCGCGGGCAAATCAGTCAGATACCGCCGATGTACTCGGCTCTCAAGCGGGATGGGCAGCCTCTTTACAAGCTGGCACGTGCGGGCGAAGTAGTGGAGCGCGAACCGCGTTCTGTTACTATTGCGCGCTTGGAATTGCTCGCCTGTGAAGGCGACACCGCCCGCTTGGCGGTGGACTGCAGCAAAGGCACCTATATCCGGACCCTGGTGGAAGATATTGGTGAGAAGCTCGGTTGCGGCGCGTACGTTGCAGAACTGCGACGCACACAGGCCGGACCTTTCAGCCTGGCCCAAACGGTCACGCTGGAAGAGTTGGAGGCGGTGCATGCCGAAGGCGGCAACGAGGCGGTTGATCGCTTCCTGATGCCATCGGACAGCGGTTTGCTTGATTGGCCATTGCTGCACTTCTCGGAGCACAGCGCGTTCTATTGGCTCAATGGCCAGCCGGTACGTGCCCCGGATGCCCCGAAATTTGGCATGGTGCGAGTACAGGATCATAACGGTCGCTTTATCGGTATCGGTGAAGTGAGCGAAGACGGGCGCATCGCGCCGCGTCGACTGATTCGGTCAGAATGACCGAACGAGTGTGGCTGTTAACAGGCACGGTCAACACTCATTTTTAGATACAGGGATTTGTCCCTGGCCTGTTGAAACTGCCCTTTAGGCAGTTTCCTGAAAAAAGGATTGCCTCATGGCTCTCGACGTTCAAGAAAAAGCACAAATCGTAGCTGACTATCAGCAAGCTGTTGGTGACACTGGTTCGCCAGAAGTGCAAGTTGCACTGCTGACCCACAACATCAACAAGCTGCAAGGTCACTTCAAGGCCAACGGTAAAGATCACCACTCCCGTCGTGGTCTGATCCGCATGGTAAACCAGCGCCGTAAGCTGCTGGACTACCTGAAAGGCAAGGATCTGGGTCGTTATCAGGCTCTGATCGGTCGCCTGGGTCTGCGTCGCTAATCAGCGATTGCGCTAGAGGTTGGTTGTCTGCCGTGTGTCAGTGGGATTCCCGCTGGCTCATGGCAGGCTCCCAGCCTCAAGTTTTATCTGGATACACGTTTTACCCCTGGACAACAGTTGGGCCGACTCCCGACATTGCCCAAGAATTTCGTAAGAAGACAAGTTCCCCAAGAGCCACAAAGAAGGTAGGACACCGTGAACCCGGTTATCAAAAAATTCCAGTTCGGTCAGTCGACCGTTACCCTCGAGACAGGCCGTATCGCCCGTCAAGCTTCCGGCGCAGTGCTGGTTACCGTTGACGACGACGTCACCGTATTGGTGACCGTTGTAGGTGCCAAGCAAGCCGATCCAGGCAAGGGTTTCTTCCCTCTGTCTGTCCACTACCAGGAAAAGACTTACGCTGCCGGTAAGATCCCTGGCGGTTTCTTCAAGCGCGAAGGCCGTCCTTCCGAGAAAGAAACCCTGACTTCCCGACTGATCGACCGTCCGATCCGTCCGCTGTTCCCAGAAGGCTTCATGAACGAAGTGCAGGTTGTCTGCACCGTCGTTTCCACCAGCAAGAAAACCGATCCGGACATCGCTGCGATGATCGGTACTTCGGCTGCCCTGGCCATCTCCGGTATTCCTTTCGATGGCCCGATCGGCGCTGCCCGCGTTGCCTTCCACGAAAGCACCGGCTACCTGCTGAACCCGACTTACGAGCAACTGAAAGCTTCGAGCCTGGACATGGTCGTTGCCGGTACTTCGGAAGCCGTGTTGATGGTTGAATCGGAAGCCAAAGAGCTGACCGAAGACCAGATGCTGGGCGCGGTACTGTTTGCTCACGACGAGTTCCAGGTCGTGATCAACGCCGTTAAAGAACTGGCCGCTGAAGCTGCCAAGCCAACCTGGACCTGGGCTGCTGCCCCGGAAGCCACCGAACTGCTGGGCGCTATCCGTGCCGAGTTCGGCGAAGCGATCTCCCAGGCCTACACCATCACCATCAAGGCCGACCGTTACGCTCGCCTGGGTGAGCTGAAGGATCAGGTTGTTGCCAAGCTGTCCGGCGAAGAAGGCCAGCCTTCCGCCAGCGACGTCAAGGCTGCATTCGGTGAAATCGAATACCGCACCGTTCGCGAGAACATCGTTAACGGCAAGCCACGTATCGACGGCCGTGACACTCGCACGGTGCGTCCGCTGAACATCGAAGTCGGCGTTCTGCCGAAGACTCACGGTTCGGCGTTGTTCACTCGTGGTGAAACCCAAGCGCTGGTTGTTGCGACCCTGGGTACTGCCCGTGACGCACAGCTGCTGGACACCCTGGAAGGCGAGAAAAAAGACCCGTTCATGCTGCACTACAACTTCCCTCCGTTCTCGGTGGGCGAGTGTGGTCGCATGGGCGGTGCTGGTCGTCGCGAAATCGGTCACGGCCGTCTGGCCCGCCGTTCGGTTCAGGCCATGCTGCCTGCTGCTGACGTGTTCCCGTACACCATCCGTGTGGTGTCGGAAATCACCGAGTCCAACGGTTCCAGCTCCATGGCTTCCGTTTGCGGTGCTTCCCTGGCGCTGATGGACGCTGGTGTGCCGATGAAGGCACCGGTTGCCGGTATCGCCATGGGCCTGGTTAAAGAAGGCGAGAAGTTCGCCATCCTGACCGACATCCTGGGTGACGAAGACCACCTGGGCGACATGGACTTCAAAGTCGCTGGTACCGCTAAAGGTGTTACCGCGCTGCAGATGGACATCAAGATCAAGGGCATCACCGAAGAGATCATGGAGATCGCCCTGGGCCAAGCCCTGGAAGCGCGCCTGAACATCCTCGGTCAGATGAACCAGATCATTGGTCAGTCCCGTACCGAGCTGTCGGAAAACGCTCCGACCATGATCGCGATGAAAATCGACACCGACAAAATCCGTGATGTTATCGGTAAAGGCGGCGCGACCATCCGTGCGATCTGTGAAGAGACCAAGGCTTCGATCGACATCGAAGACGACGGCTCGATCAAGATCTTCGGCGAAACCAAGGAGGCTGCAGAGGCCGCGCGTCAGCGCGTTCTGGGCATCACCGCGGAAGCCGAGATCGGCAAGATCTATGTCGGTAAAGTTGAACGCATCGTCGACTTCGGCGCATTCGTCAACATCCTGCCGGGCAAAGACGGTCTGGTTCACATCTCCATGCTGAGCGACGCTCGTGTTGAGAAAGTGACCGACATTCTGAAAGAAGGCCAGGAAGTGGAAGTGCTGGTACTGGACGTGGACAACCGCGGCCGTATCAAGCTGTCCATCAAAGATGTAGCAGCAGCCAAAGCTTCGGGCGTTTAATCACCCGCAGGTTTCACGCTGAAAAAGGGACTCTTCGGAGTCCTTTTTTTATGGCGGCGGAAAAAGCCCGAAAAATCAGTTGTTTAATCCAAGCCAAAAAACCGCAACTTGCACGCAGGCACGACGCGGTTCATGCAAGTTGCACGATTCCGAAAAGATGGGTATTTGTTAATGCATTGTTTTTAAAGGGTTTTTATCTGAATTTCGACTTGGCACAGTGCCTGCAATATCCCTGTTAACGCTGCAGCATCAAGGTCCACACGCTGCAGACTTTTAATAAAACAGGAGTTACTCGTATGAAGAAGTTCGCTCTCGCTACTGCTACCGCTTTGACACTGGCTATGACCAACGTTGCTTTCGCTCAAACGTCTCAAGCGCCGATGACACTGGCTGCTGGCGAAGTGACTAAGGCCAAGGAGTCCACCTCGGATACCTGGATCACCACCAAAGTTAAAGCTGACCTGCTGACCGAAAAAGGCATCCCAGGTTCGGACATCAAGGTTGAGACCAACAAAGGTGTGGTTTCCCTGTCGTCGACCGTTGCCATCTCTGACTCTCAGAAAGCGACTGCTGTAGCGATCACCAAGAAAATCAAAGGCGTAACTGCTGTTTCGGCTGATGGCCTGTTGGCCGGCGGCGCTACCAAAGCAGACAATATCGACAAAACCAAGGGCGCAGCCGCTGATGCCAAAGGCGCAACCAGCGACACTTGGATCACCACCAAAGTGAAGGCTGACCTGGTTACTGAGAAAGGCATTCCTGGCACAGACATCAAAGTCGAAACCAACAAAGGCGTGGTTTCCCTGTCTTCGACGACTGCTGTGACTGAATCGCAGAAAGCCACTGCTGTTGCGATCACCAAGAAAATCAAAGGCGTTAAAGCAGTATCGGCTGATGGCTTGAAAGCCGAGTAACGCTCAACCCATCGCCTGAACTAGGCGCGGCGGCAACGAGTGAGCCAGTTATCCACTCAATGCACCTCACGTGTTCATGCGACCGGCCACAAGGAAGTGGTCATTACAGGCCCCGGCATTCGTGTCGGGGCCTGTTCTATTGTGGAGGGTTACTCGGCATCCAGATGCATTGGTGTGATCACTCGACCGTCTTTCTCGGCCTGGCCCAGATTGGCGTCGATGAAGTACACCCGGTCATCTTCCAGTTGCCCTTTGTCTACCAGGTAATCCTTGATGGTGCTGGCCCGGTCCTGGCCCAGCTGACGTAGCAATACATCACTGCCGCTCCAGAACTTGATCAAGCCGTCCTTCAGCTTTGCCGTGCGCTCATCGCGGCTGAGGTCTTTCCATTCCGCAGGTGGCTGCTGTTTCAAGCGAGTGCGATAGATACCTTCGAGCAGCGGGGCTTTCTCGCTTTCCGGAACCTCCAGCAGGGAGGCCTGGGCTGGAACCTTCTCGCCGCGACGCTGCAGCATCTTGTAGTAGTTGTACTGGTATTCACGTTCCAGTCGCTCCTGGGCCAGTAAGGGGCCGTCACTGCTGGCCGCCGCTGTGCCTTCGATTTCCAGGCGCAGGGCGGGGCGTTCCTTCAGCGCCTTGGCCAGATTGTCCAATGCGCCCTCAGCCTCTTTGCTCAATTCACTCGAGCCGGCGGCGAACGACACGTTACCCAAGTCTTCCGAACCTCCACCGGTAATCAATCCGCCGATGAATTTGAACGGTGCACTCGCCGCGCGCACCACCAGGTTACGCAGGGTCTGCCACACGATCGGCATCACGCTGAATTGCGGGTTGTTCAAGTCGCCACTGATGGGCAGTTCGATGGAGATCTTGCCATCGCTGTCTTTAAGCAAGGCAATCGCCAGGCGAATCGGCAAATCCACGGCATCGGCGCTGTCGACCTTTTCACCCAGCTGCAATTGCTCGACCACCACTTTGTTCTCGGCCTTCAACTGGCCCTTGGTGATCACGTAATGCAGGTCGAGGTTGAGACGGCCCTTGCGGATTCGGAAACCGGCGAACTTGCCCGAGTAGGGGGTCAGGGTGGTCAGCTCGACACGTTTGAAACTGGTGGCGATATCCAGCGCTGCCATGGGGTCGAATGGGTTCACGCTGCCTTTGATGGTCACTGGCGCGTAGCGGTCCACCTTGCCCTTGATGTCGACGTTGGCCGGTTTGGCCTGGCGACTGTCGATGGTGCCGATCTGCCCGTTGAGCTGTTGTATTGCGGTCGCAAAGTTGGGCGTGAGGCTGAAGTCGGCGAAGTTGGCCGAGCCGTCGTTGATCGCAATCTGCCCGATATGGATACCCAGGGGCTTATCTTGGCTGGCCGCAGGCTTGGCCGCCGCTTTGGCGCCGCTGTCGGCTGGCTGGGGAATCAACAGGTCGTCCACGTTGGTGGTGCGGTCATCGTTGATCATGAAGCGTGCATACGGCTGCTGCAGGTTGACCTTGTCGATCGACAGGCTGTCGCCATGCTGGTAGTTCAGGCCTTCCAGCACCAGGCGTTGCCACTTGAGGAAGTCACGGGTCTTGAGGGTGTCCAGGGTGTGCAACTGGTCCACCTGGGCCCGGCCGGTTACCTGGAGCTTAAGTGGGTCTGTGCTTTTGAGGTTCACATCCAGGTTACTGCCGAGCATGCCGCTACGCAGTTCCAGACGAATAAACGGGCTGATATAGGATTGGGCGACCCGCAGGTCGATGTCCTGGGTATTCACTTTCAGCTTGGCACTGACGGGGTTGAGGTTGACCTCGCCGGTTGCCTGGATCTTGCCCTGTTTGCCCAGGCCGCTGTCGATCTTGAGGGTGAAGGGGCTTTGGTTGAGGCTATCGAAGTTCTGCATATCGACATTCAACGGCCCCAGCTCCAGCGCGACGACCGGTTTAGCCTGCCGGTCAGCCAGGTGCACCTGGTAGTTGCGCAGTTGCACATCCTTGAGCAGCACTTGCCAGGGTTTGCTGGGCGCTGCCGGTGCAGGTTTTGGCGAGTCGGCAGTGGCCGGTGCGCTGGCCGGTTCCGGTGCCTTGGCCGGTTTGCCTGGCTGGCTGGCGAATAGTTTTTGCCAGTCCAATTGCCCATCGGCTTCGCGGGCGGCCCAGGTTTCCAGCTTGTTGCTGCGGATCTTGCCGACCACCACTTGCTGCTTGGCCAGGTCCACTGTTGTTTCGCTGATGTCCAGGCGCTCCAGGCGTACCAGTGGGCGGCCATCCGGTGCCTTGATGGCAAAGGGCGCGATGCTCGCGGCGGTGTTGTTCAGGTTCAGCGCAGTCTCATTGGCCAGGCTGAATGTGTAGTCGGTACTGAAGTTGAGCACACCGTCCTCAAGCACCAGTGGCAGTGCATCCCGCACATACGGCCACCAGGCTTTCATCTTGCCGTCGGTGACCTTCAATGTGCCTTTGGAGGTGATCGGCACCAGGCTGAAATTGCCTTTCCAGTCGATCTGCCCACCCTGGGGGCCCGCGGCCACGAGGGTCATGTCGGCGTTGTCTTCCGGCAGCGTGCTGAGGTTTTTCAGCTCGAAGTCGAGTTTGTCATAGAGGAACTCGATGGGCTCGCTGGGGCGCAGGTCTTCGAAATGTAAATAGCCGCCGGCCAGCTTGATGTTGTCGATACGCAACGGGAACGGTTTGGCGTTGGGATCGGCCGGGGTTGGCTCGCTGGGCGGCAACTTGAACAGTTGCGCGAGGTTCAGTTGGCCGGATTTGTCGAACAGCAGCTCGGTCTTGGGCTTGTCGAGTTGCACATCCGCCAAGTGCACGGCGCGGGTCCACAGGCTGTCGAGCTGCAGGTTGGCATACAGCCGCTCGAAACCGACCTGTTCCTTGCCTGGATCGCCGATTTGCAGGCCCCACACGGTCAGCTCCAGGCTGAACGGGTTGAGCTCGATGCGTTCGATGCGGGCTGGCACCGTGGCGTAGTTGGCCAGTTGTTGATTGGCTATGCGGAGGGCGATGCCGGGCAAAATCAGAAAGCCCAGCAAGCTGTACAGGGCTACGGCAGTCAACAAGGCGCCAGCGGCGCGAATCAATCCTTTGGGCATGGGGGCGGCGCCATCTATGTCGAACAGGAGTGCCTTGGAGTATGGCACGGGTTTTCGGTTCCGAAGAGCCAGTCCTTTTGAGATAAGTCCTATAACTGCAGGATCATTGTCTTCAGCGGTGGCTGTTGGTCTTGCGAAGGAAAATCGGCGCCGGGCGCCATGATGCGCCAGTCGCGTACCGGGCGCCCCGCTTTCTCGGCGCAACGCAGTACCTGGTCACGCCAATCGTCCATGCTCACTTTTGCCAGGTTGTTACAGCAGATCAGTACGCCGTTGTCGGCGGTTGCCAGCAATGCCGGCTTGAGCAGGCTCTGGTAGTCACGCAGCAGGTCGACGGTGCCGAAGGCGCTCTTGGCCCAGGCGGGCGGGTCGAGTAACACCAGGTCGTATTGACGTTGCTCCAGGCGCGGATAGCTCGGCAGCTTTTGCCCGCGACGCTGAGCGATCGGCAGGCCGGCCAGTTGGCGAATCGCCGGGAAGTAATCGGACTGCACAAATTCCATGGTGGGTAATTGCGGATTCAACAGGCCGTTCTCACGACCGACCGCCAGGTTACCTTCGGCAAAGTCCAGGTTGCACACCTCACGTGCGCCACCGGCGGCGGCACTCAGGCCGACCCCACACGTATAGGCAAACAGGTTCAGTACACTTTTGCCGGCGCTGTGGGCCTTGACCCAACCGCGAGTGTTGCGCAGGTCGAGGAACAGCAGCGGGTCCTGCCCGACATGGCGCCCGCGCACGCGGTAGTTGAGGCCCCATTCGTGGCCGACCAGGTCTTCCAGCGCCGCAGGTTCGGCGCGGTATACCGTGTCTTCGCGGTCGATGCGCGAGTTGCCACGCGAGCGGTCGTTGTACACCAGCAGCAATTCCAGGCCCACGTACTGGTTGATCAGCCGGTGCAGGTCCAGCAGGTCGTGGGTGTCCAGCGCCTGGTGGAAGCTTTGTACCAGCAACTGCGGGCCGTAGCGGTCGATCGTCAGGCCGCCGGCGCCTTCCTGGCTACCATGGAACAGCCGATAGCAATCGGTGCCCTGGGCATGCAGTTCGTTGATCAGGTCCTGGCGTCGATCGAGGGCGGCGCGCAGCGCCTGGTTCAGGGGAGACATGGAGCGCGCCTTGCTTTAGGTAATTGTGGGCAATGAGGGCGCGGAGTCTAACAGCTATGGGCCGCGGGCTACATCAGCCCCATCCGCCGATGGGCGCGTTGGACCGAACCATTGCGCATCGCCCAACGCAACAAGGGCGCGCTACGCTTGACCCCGGCGCGGATCATCTGGCGCTGCAGCGGACTTTGGTGGTGTTCGAGCATGGCGCTGGCCCAGTCCGGCAACAGGTCGATCCCGGCCTGCATCATCAACGCGCCAAAGGGTTTGGCCAGGTGGCTGGGTGCGGGCGCATTGAGCAGCAGGCGCAGCACTTCGCGGCTGCGCTCGTCGCACAGCAGTTGTGGGCGAACACGTGCCAGATAATCCGAGACTTCCTGCCGGGAGCGCGGAACCTGCCGGGCACCCAGGCGTTCGGCCACCAGGGCGATTTCGCTGTAGTAGCGATCCTGGTCCCGCCCCGACAGCTGCGGATTGCGATACCGCAAGTGGGCGGCGAGAAAGTTGCTGACTTCCGCTACGTGTACCCAGGTCAGCAGCTCCGGATCGCTGGCCGCGTACGGCCGTCCGTCCGGGGCGTGCCCGACGACCTGCAGGTGAATGGTGCGCACTTTCTCAATCAGCCACTCGGCGTCTTTGCGCGAGCCGAATGTGGTGCCGGAGATGAATTGCGAAGTACGGCGTAAACGCCCGAGCATGTCCTGGCGAAAATTCGAATGGTCCCACACGCCGGCCAGGGCCAGGGGGTGCAGGGCTTGCAGCATCAAGGCGCTGATGCCGCCGATGAGCATGCTGCTGAAGTCGCCATGGACTTGCCAACTGACCGAGTCCGGGCCGAACAGGCCGGGATCGCCCTTGGGGTTTTCCAGGTCCAGTTGGCCCAGCGACAAGCCGGTGAGGCTCATCAACTGGGTTTCTATACGGCTGCGGATAAATTCCATGGCGACTCGGATTTCCTAGCGGTTCAGGCGTTTGTCGATCAAACCGTCGACCACGCTCGGGTCGGCCAGGGTCGATGTATCGCCCAGGCTGTCCAGTTCATTGCAGGCGATCTTACGCAGAATCCGCCGCATGATCTTGCCGGAACGGGTTTTCGGCAGGGCAGGCGCCCATTGGATCAGCTCTGGCTTGGCAAAGCTGCCGATTTCTTTGCTGACCAGGTCCAGCAGGTGCTTTTTCAGCGCATCGCTGGGTTCGACACCATTCATCGGGGTCACAAAGGCATAGATACCTTGGCCTTTGACGTCATGTGGGTAGCCCACCACGGCCGCTTCGGCGACCTGGTCATGCAGCACCAGCGCGCTTTCTACTTCGGCTGTGCCGATGCGGTGGCCGGAGACGTTGATCACGTCGTCGATGCGCCCGGTGATCCAGTAGTCACCGTCTTCATCGCGGCGTGCGCCATCACCGGTGAAGTAATAACCGGGGTAGGGTTTGAAATAAGTGTCGATCATGCGCTGTGGGTCACCGTAGACGCTGCGAATCTGCCCCGGCCAACTGGCCTTGATCGCGAGCACGCCGCTGCCGGCACCGCTGAATGCCTTGCCTTGTTCATCGAGCAGCACGGGTTGTACGCCAAACATCGGCTGGGTGGCACACCCGGGTTTGATCCGCTGGGCGCTGACCAACGGGCTGAGCATGATGCCGCCGGTTTCGGTCTGCCACCAGGTATCCACAATGGGGCAGCGCTGCTCGCCGACTGCATTGAAGTACCAGTCCCAGGCTTCCGGGTTGATCGGTTCCCCGACGCTGCCCAACAGGCGCAGGCTGGCGCGGGAGGTATTCTCAAGCGGGCCATGGCCTTCACGCATCAAGGCGCGCAGCGCGGTTGGCGCGGTGTAGAAGATATTGACCTGGTGTTTGTCGATCACCTGCCAGAAGCGCGAGCTGTCCGGGTAACTCGGCACACCTTCGAACATCAGCGAGGTGGCGCCATTGGCCAACGGGCCATACACGATATAGCTATGACCGGTGACCCAGCCCACATCCGCGGTGCACCAGAACACCTCGCCATCGCGATAATCGAGCACGTACTTGAAGGTCATTGCCGCTTGCAGCAGGTAGCCGCCGGTGGTGTGCAGCACGCCCTTGGGTTTGCCGGTGCTGCCGGAGGTGTAGAGGATAAACAGCGGGGCCTCGGCGTCCATCGGCTCGGGCGGGCAATCATCGCTCGCGGTGTCCAGGGCCTGCCGGTACTTGAGGTCGCGGCCTTCGCTCCAGTTCACGGCAGCCCCGGTACGCTCCACCACCAGTACCGTGCTGACATTCGGGCAATTGGCCAGGGCTTTGTCGACATTCTGTTTCAGTGCCACGGGCTTGCCGCCGCGCACGCCTTCATCGGCGGTGATGACCGTGCGGCAATCGGCGTCGAGAATACGGTCGCGCAGGGCATCCGGCGAGAAACCACCAAACACCACCGAATGCACCGCCCCGATGCGCGTACAGGCCAGCATTGCGTAGGCCGCTTCCGGAATCATGGGCATGTAGATGCACACGCGGTCGCCTTTCTTCACGCCACGGCTTTTCAGCACATTGGCCAGGCGGCAGACGTTTTGATGCAGTTGACGGTAGGTGATCTTGACGGACTTGGTCGGGTCATCGCCTTCCCAGATAAAGGCGGGCTGCTCGGCGCGTTGCGCCAAGTGACGGTCGATGCAGTTATAGCTCACGTTCAGTTGGCCGCCGGCAAACCATTGGGCGGCGCCGGTGTTGATATCGCAGTGCTGGACCGTGTGCCACGGCTTCATCCAGTCGAGAAACGCCTTGGCCTGCTCGGCCCAGAAGGTGTCTGGCTGTTCGATGGATTGGCGATAGAGGCGTTGGTAGTCCTCTTGACTGAGTTGCGCAGCCCGGCGGACGGCATCGGCGCTGGGAAAGGTGCTGATATCGAACATGAGCGCTCCTTATTCTTGTTTTAGCGACAAGTCATAAAGATGCACCCTGTGGGGGGAGGGTTCAAGGCCAACGTCCAAACGGACGTTGACCCTGTCGTACCGGTATCAGCCGCGGTGACGACCGCGGAAATAGTTGATCAGGCCCTGGGTCGAAGCATCTTCGGCGCTGGTTTCTTCGGCACCGGTCAGGCGGTTGTAGACGCCTTTGCCCAGCTCCTTGCCCAGCTCAACGCCCCATTGGTCAAAGGCGTTGATGCCCCAGATCACGCTCTGCACGAACACCTTGTGTTCATACATCGCCACCAGCGCGCCCAAGCGACGGGGGCTAATGCGCTCGACCACCAAGGTGTTGCTCGGACGGTTCCCGGGGATCACCTTGTGCGGGGCCAGCTTCTGCACGTCGTCTTCCGGGATGCCCTTGTCGCGCAGCTCGGCTTCGGCTTCGCTGCGGGTCTTGCCGAGCATCAGCGCCTGGCTCTGGGACAGGCAGTTGGCATACAGCCACTGATGGTGGTCGGACACAGGGTTGAAGCTGACGATCGGCACGATGAAGTCGGCCGGGATCAGTTGGGTCCCTTGGTGCAGCAACTGGTGATAGGCGTGCTGACCGTTGCAGCCGACGCCGCCCCAGATGACGGGGCCGGTATCGGTGGACACGGGCGTGCCGTCCTGGCGCACGCTCTTGCCGTTGGATTCCATGTCCAACTGTTGCAAGTGTTTGGTGATATTGCGCAGGTAATGGTCGTACGGCAGGATCGCATGGCTCTGCGCACCCCAGAAGTTGCCATACCACACGCCGAGCAAGCCCAGCAGCACTGGCATGTTGGCCTCGAACGGCGCGTTCTGGAAATGCTGGTCCATGGTGTAGGCACCGGACAGCAGCTCCTTGAAGTTGGACATGCCGATGGCCAATGCGATTGGCAAGCCGATGGCCGACCACAGCGAGTAGCGACCGCCGACCCAGTCCCACATCGGGAAGATGTTTTCTTCGCGGATACCGAAGGCCACGGCTGCCGCGTTGTTGCTTGATACGGCGATAAAGTGGCGGTACAGCTCCGCTTCCGAGCCACCCTGGGCCAGGTACCAGGCACGGGCGGCCTGGGCGTTCTTCAGGGTTTCCAGGGTGTTGAACGATTTCGACGAGACGATGAACAACGTGGTCTCGGCGCGCAGCTTCATGGTCAGCTCATGGAACTCGCTGCCGTCGATGTTCGCCAGGTAATGGCAGCGCACGCCTTTATGGGCGTAGGACAACAGTGCCTCGGAGACCAGCTCCGGGCCGAGGAAGGAGCCGCCGATGCCGATGTTCACCACGTCGGTGATCGGCTTCTCGGTGTAGCCACGCCATAGGCCGTCATGGATGCGGCCAACCAGGTCAGTGATCTGGTTCAGCACCTTGTGCACGTCCGGCATGATGTTCACACCGTTGACCGACAACTTGTCACCCACCGGGCGGCGCAGTGCCGTGTGCAGGGCAGGGCGACCTTCCGAGGAGTTGACCGGCTCGCCAGCGTACAGCGCGTCAATGGCGGCCTTGAGGTCGACTTCCTTGGCCAGTGCCACGAGCAGGTCGCGGGTTTCGCTGGTGATCAGGTTTTTCGAGTAATCGAGGAAAAGTCCGCAGCTGCTCAAGGTGAACTGGGAAAAACGCTGAGGATCGGCATTGAACGCTTCGCGCATGCTGAAATCCTGCATGGCTTGGCGGTGTTGATTGAGCGCTTGCCAGGCGGGCAGAGCGGTAACGTCATGAGGAGTGCGGTAGTACGCCATCGCTGCGGGTTTCCTTTTATTACGGGGACTGCCTTTAGGACATTTCAAAGCCCGGAACGTCCAGTCTTTTATCAAGGGCTGGGTGCCGGACAGCGCTAACCATAGCGCAGGGCGATTACATTAAACCTAGCGTGTCGATATGTCTTGGCTTTGTCTGCGCTGTGGCCGGTACTTTTTTATACCGGCACATCAGGCAGGGTCGCAGGCGGGGTGTCGAGAGGGGGTCAGGCGAGGTTCAGGTGCAGGTTATCGATGAGGCGCGTGGCCCCCAGATAAGCCGCTACCAGGATCACCACGTCGCGATCTTCGGCCGTGGCCGGGCGCAGGTTCACGCCTTGGCGCACTTCGAGGTAATCCAGGCGCAACCCGGCGGCTTCGATCTGCTGGACCTGTTCGGCACGCAGTTTGGCGAAGTCGCGGTCACCGCCTTTGATGGCGGCGGCAATCTGGCTGAGGCTGCGGTACAACACCGGCGCGACCGCGCGTTGGGCTTCGGTGAGGTAGCCGTTGCGCGAGGACAGCGCCAGGCCATCTTCGGCGCGGACGGTAGGCTCGCCGATGATCTGGATCGGCATGTTCAGGTCATGGACCATGGCGCGGATCACGGCCAGTTGCTGATAGTCCTTCTGCCCGAACACAGCCATGTCCGGCTGGACCATGTTGAACAGCTTGCTGACTACCGTGGCCACTCCTTCAAAGTGACCGGGACGGCTGGCACCGCACAGGCCTTCAGACAGTTGCGGGACACTGACGCGGGTCTGGCCGGCCATGCCGTCGGGGTACATTTCCTCGACAGTGGGGGCGAACAGCAGGTTGCAGCCGGCTTGCAGGAGCTTTTCCTGGTCTGCGGCGAGGGTGCGCGGGTACTTGTCGAGGTCTTCGCCGGCGCCGAACTGCAGCGGGTTGACGAAGATGCTGGCGACCACGAAGTCCGCCTGCTGGGCGGCCTTGGCCACCAGGGTGGCGTGGCCGCTGTGCAGGTTGCCCATGGTGGGCACGAAGCCGATGCGTTTGCCGGCGTTGCGGGCATGGGCCACGGCGGCCCGCAGTTCACGTATGGTTTTTACCGTGTTCATGCAGAAAACCCGTGTTCGGCACCTGGGAAGGTCACGCCCTTGACTTCAGCGACGTAGGCGCTCAAAGCGGCGTGGATACTGTCCTGGCCAATCATGAAGTTCTTCACGAACTTCGGCACACGGCCAGTCATCGACAGGCCGAGCATGTCGTGCAGCACCAGGACCTGGCCGTCGGTGGCGGAACCGGCACCAATGCCGATCACCGGGACTTTAACGGCGTGGGTGATTTCCGCCGCCAACTCACTGGGAACGCATTCGAGCAGGATCATTGCGGCGCCAGCCTGCTCCAGGGCGATGGCATCGGCACGCATCTGGCGCGCCTGGGCCTCATTGCGGCCTTGTACCTTATAGCCACCCAGGATATTCACGGACTGCGGCGTCAGGCCCATGTGCGCGCACACAGGAACACCCCGTTCAGCCAGCAGGCGGATCGATTCGGCGAGCCAGACGGCCCCTTCCACCTTGATCATGTGCGCGCCGGCTTGCATCAGTTTGCCGGCGTTCTGGAAGGTCTGTTCGAGGGTGGCGTAACCCATGAACGGCAGGTCGGCGATGATGAAGGCGCCGTCGTTACCGCGCTTGACGCTGGCGGTGTGGTAGGCGAGCTCATCGGTGGTAACGGGCAGGGTGCTGTCATTCCCTTGAAGAACCATGCCCAGGGAGTCGCCCACCAATAACACTTCGACACCTGCCTGGCAGCTGGCGTGGGCGAAGGTAGCGTCATAGCAGGTCAGCATGGTGATTTTTTCACCTTTGAGCTTGAGGCTCTGCAAGGTGGTCAGGGTAATGTCTGGCATGAAAAGGGTCCTCGTTCAGGCGCTTGGAAACAGCGAGTAACGCGCGTGAGTCTTTGTTTATACAGGCGCACTGTCTTGAAAGCAGTGCTTATATGGCCTGGATTGCGCCCTTTAGCGCCGGGTTGGCGGCAGCGGGACGCCTATAGTCGTGAGGAGGACACGGGAAGTCAATTGGATGTGTTACCGCATTGTTACGACCGCGATGTTACCGCTGTTACTGACGCGATTGCAGGTGCGAGGGTGCTCGTGAAGAACGCGCAGGCACCACGTTTAATCAGGGCGTGCGCGTTATCGTTGACGATTTTCGCGAGCAAGCCCGCGCCTACAAAGGTAAGCGTTCCAAGCCGACAAACGGGCAGGCCGCCAGCAGTTTGCTGAGTGTCTGGCCGTCAGGCAGTTGCAGGTCGGCAGGGGCCAGTTCGGCCAAGGGGTACAACACAAACGCGCGCACGTGCATCTGGTAGTGCGGCACCTTGAGGCGTGGTTCGTCGATCAGGCGGTCACCAAACAGCAGGATATCCAGGTCAAGCGTGCGCGGCCCCCAACGCTCGAGGCGCTCGCGGCCCTGGTCATTCTCGATGGCTTGCAGTGCGTCAAGCAGGTCCAGCGGTGCAAGGCTGCTGTCCAGGGCCGCAACCGCGTTGGTATAGCGCGGTTGGCCCGGGAGTAGGGAATCACTTTGATAGAAGGAGGACACACCGACGAGGCGGGTGCCGGGCAATTGTGCCAGCGCCTCGATAGCGCTGCGCAATTGCTGATCCGGGGCGGCCAGGTTGCTGCCCATGCCGATGTAGATGCGTTCCACGTTTATTCGCCCGTGGCGCCCGAGGCATCGGCGGCGCTGCGTTTACGCTTGGTGCCGCTGCGACGACGCTTCTTGGGCCCCTCGCTGGCGCCTTCGCCTTTGCTGCCGAGCTCTCGAATCATCTCGCGGCGTTCGCTGTCATTGGCGTCCTGGTAGTCGGTCCACCATTCGCCCAGGCCGTCGGTCTGCTCGCCAGCGCTTTCACGCAGCAGCAGGAAGTCGTAGCCAGCGCGGAAGCGCGGGTTGTCCAGCAACAGGTCGGCACGCTTGCCGCTGCGGCGGGGCAGGCGCTCCTGCATATCCCAGATTTCGCGGATCGGCATGGTGAAACGTTTCGGGATAGCGATGCGCTGGCATTGCTCGGTGATCAGTTCGTGAGCGGCTTCCTGCATGGCTGGAATCGGCGGCATGCCACGTTCTTGCAGGCGCAGTACGCGTTTTGGCAGGGCCGGCCACAGCAGGGCAGCAAACAGGAACGCCGGGGTTACCGGTTTGTTCTGTTTGATGCGCAGATCGGTATTGATCAACGCTTCGCTGATCAATGTGTGGGTATACGTCGGGTTGTATTCCAGGGCCTCGGCGCTGGCCGGGAACAAGGGGTCGAACAACTGCAGGTCGACGAGCATTTCGAAGGTGTCGGCGGCGTAGCCCGAGAGGAACAGCTTGAGCACTTCTTCGAACAGGCGCGCCGAGGGAATCTCCTGCAGCATGGGGGCCAGTTCACGAATCGGCGCAGCGGTGTGTCGCTCGATACCGAAGTTCAGCTTGGCCGCAAAGCGCACGGCCCGCAGCATACGAACCGGGTCCTCCTGGTAGCGCTGCACCGGGTCGCCGATCAGGCGGACCAGGTTGTTACGGATGTCGTGTACGCCGTTGGCGTAATCAAGAATGCGCTCACTGACCGGGTCGTAATAGAGGGCGTTGATGGTGAAGTCGCGACGCTGCGCGTCTTCTTCCAAGGTGCCATAGACGTTGTCGCGCAGGATGCGCCCGCTCTCGTTGCGGGAAGACTGATTGGTGTCCTCCTCTTCATCGTTTTGCGGATGGCCTGCACGGAAGGTCGCGACCTCGATGATTTCGCGACCAAAGTGGATGTGCACCAACTTGAAACGGCGGCCGATGATGCGCGCATTGCGAAACTCGGCGCGCACTTGCTCTGGCGTCGCACTGGTGGCGACGTCGAAATCCTTGGGCGTGATGTTGAGCAACATGTCGCGTACGCACCCGCCCACCAGATAAGCCTGGTAGCCGGCGTTCTGCAAACGTTCGACGATGTTCACTGCATAACGGCTGAACTGAGCGCGTTGCAGCGAATGTTGGCTGCTGTTGAGCACTTCAGGCGTGCTGCGTTTGTGTTGCGTACGACGCAAGGGAGAACGGAATGACTGGAACAACTTCTTCAGCATGGGATGCACTGTTTGAAGGAATGTTCGGCCATAACGAAGAATGACCGCATGATGGGCGGGGATTCTAGCATTTAGTCAGGGGATGGTGTAGGAACAAGCTACAGGCCTTGCGCCATAAGCCTTGAAAATGCCAAATGCCAGAAACTACAAGGGGAGCCGAAGCTCCCCCAGAAGTAGTTGCGTGCTCTATTTTTATTATTGATTTCGGGCTTCTTGTTTTTGTTGATCGCCCTCGCCATGAAGCTTCACCTTCATGACACTCCCAATCGGGAGTCAAGAGCAAACGGATTGCTTTGGTCGCTGTGTTGCTGATCTACGATCCAACCAGTTCAGGCTCTGCCTTAGGGCAGTTTTTGTTGTTCTCGGCCTGGTTGCGGGGCAAGCCCCAATGCAACGCCTCTCCAAAAGAATCAGTTAGCTGCGCCTCCGCCGTGTTGTTTTTATTGTGCGTGAGTCGATTCGTCTTATTTTTATTGTCTTGTACAAAGCTTGTTATTGTTTTTGTACTAAGCATATAGCAGGGTGCGTGCCAACTTTTGCGCCGACCAGCAAAACCGGGGGGTTGAGCTGATTTTTGATTTCTGCGGGCAAAAAAAAGCCGGGGCTTCGTTACCGTAAGCCCCGGCTTTTGTTACGCAAAAAATCCGCGGTAACAGTTTTTTCACATCTGAGGGTGTTACCTGTGGGCGCGCACCCTCAACTCTCGCTGGCTACGCCGGTCTTGCGCCGTGGAATGCCCAGGCGCTGGCGCCGTTCCCACAGGCACTTGCGGCTTACGCCCAATTTGCGGGCCAGTTCGGTCTCGGTCATGTGGTCCTGATGCTCCAGGACAAAGTGCTGGAAGTAATCTTCCAGTGACAAATCTTCAGTCGGCTCATGGCTGGTATTGCCACCGCCGCCCTGTTGCGGGGCCAGGCCAATGAAGTCGTCATCGTCCAGATCGCTCAGTTCGATGTCGATGCCCAGCAGCTCGGCGGAAATTTCCGGGCTCTCCGACAGGATCACTGCACGCTCAACCGCATTTTCCAGCTCACGTACGTTGCCCGGCCACGAGTAATGACGGATCGCTTGCTCGGCGTCCGGGGCAAACTTCAGGTCCGTACGGTTGATGCGCGCGCTCTGGCGTAGCAGGAACGCATTGGCGATCTCGTTGACGTCGGCACCACGCTCACGCAGCGGCGGCAGCTTGAGAGCGATGACGTGCAGGCGGTAATACAAGTCTTCGCGGAACTGGCCGATCTTGGCCAGGCTCTTCAGGTCGCGGTGGGTTGCCGCGATCAGGCGCACGTCGACCTTCTGCGACTGTACCGAGCCGACGCGGCGGATTTCGCCTTCCTGTAGCACGCGCAGTAAACGCGCCTGGGCTTCCAGGGGCAGTTCGCCGATTTCGTCGAGGAACAGTGTGCCGCCGTCCGCCGCTTCCACCAGGCCCGCACGCCCGGCGCTGGCGCCCGTGAAGGCGCCTTTCTCGTGGCCGAACAGTTCGGATTCGATCAGCGATTCGGGGATCGCTGCGCAGTTCACCGAAATCATCGGTGCCTTGGCGCGCTTGGAGAGGTTGTGCAGGGCGCGGGCCACCAGTTCCTTACCGGTACCTGACTCTCCCTGGATCAATACATTGGAGTCGGTAGGCGCCACTTTGCGGATCTTGCTGTACAGGTCCTGCATCGGTGGGCAGGAGCCGATGATGCCGATCTCGCCATTGCTGTTATCAATGCCTGGCTTGTCGGCACCGCCGCCGGCCTTGCCGGTGGGGCGCTGTTCGGTCGGTGCGCTGCTGGCCGACTGCCGGTCACGCAGGATGCGCGCCACGGCCTGGAGCATCTCATCATGGTCGAAAGGCTTGGCGATGTAGTCCACCGCGCCCATTTTCATGGAATCCACTGCCGAGCGCAGGCTGGCATAGCTGGTCATGATCAGCACCGGGGTGCCCTGGCCAAGCTTGATCAGCTCTGTACCGGGCGCGCCGGGCAGGCGCAGGTCGCTGACAATCAGGTCGAACGTGGGAATGCTGAACCGCTCTTGGGCTTCCTGCACCGAGCCGGCTTCGCTGACTTGGTACTGATTACGTTCAAGCAGGCGACGCAAGGCAGAGCGGATAATGGTTTCGTCTTCGACGATCAAAATGTGCGGCATTGATTCAATTCTCTCGACGGTCTCAGTTCACAGCGGACGTCGCTTCGACATGACGCGGCAAGGTCACCCGAATACGGGTGCCGCGTTGGCTTTCGGTGTCAGCCGGGCTGTCGATGGTGATTTGTCCATAATGCTCTTCAACGATGGAATAGACCAGTGCAAGGCCCAGACCGGTACCTTCACCTGGGTCCTTGGTGGTGAAGAAGGGTTCGAACAATCGGTCCATGATGTTCTGTGGAATGCCGCTGCCTTCGTCCTCCACGATCAGGTCGACCGTGTGCTCGAAAGCCTCGCTCTTGACGCGTACCGCACTGTGGGGAGGGGACGCATCGCGGGCGTTGGACAGTAGATTGATCAACACCTGCGCCAGGCGCTGGGAGTCACCGTCGACCCAGTGGTCCGGGTCGCACAAATTGAAGAACTGTACTTCGAAATTACGCCGGTTCAACGCCAGCAGCCCAATGGCATCCTGCGCCACTTCGGCCAGGCACACCGCCTCGTCCTGGTTCTGGTGGGCGCCGGCATGGGCAAAGCTCATCAGCGACTGCACTATGCGCGATACGCGCTTGGTCTGTTCGAGGATTTGCCCGCTGATCTCGATGATTTCACCGTCTTCTTCGCGCTCTTCCCGCAGGTTCTGCGCGAGGCATGCGATACCGGTAATCGGATTGCCGATTTCATGGGCAACGCCCGCAGCCAGGCGGCCAATGCTGGCCAGGCGCTCGGAGTGCACCAGCTTGTCTTCGAGCATCTGGGTGTCGGTCAAGTCTTCCACCAGCAGCACCAGGCCACTATTTCCGGGGGCCAGGGGTTCGTCGATGGCGGCTTTGTGCAGGTTGAGCCAGCGGGTCTGGCCGTCGAGGGCCAGGTGCTGTTTGTGCAGGTGTTCGTCGGGCAGGTTGATAAACCCCTGCAGCAGTTCTTTCCACGGATCACCCAGGGTATTGAGGCGCGAACCTACTACACGTTGTGCGGCGATACCGGTGAGTTCTTCCATGGCCTTGTTCCACATCAGGATCTCTTGGTCCTTGGCCAGGGAGCAGACGCCCATGGGCAGTTCCTGCAGGGTCTGGCGGTGGTAGCGGCGCAGGGCATCGAGTTCGGCGGCAAGGCCGGTGAGGCGTGAGTGGTAATCCTCCAGCCGGCTCTCGATGAAATGGATGTCTTCGGTGACGTAGTTTTCGCCACCCGCCTTGTAGGGCAGGAAGGTTTCCACCATGTCCTGGGATACGCTGGGCCCCATCAACCCGGACAGGTTGGCCTCGATGCGATCACGCAGTCGGCGCAAGGCATAGGGGCGCCGTTCGTCGAACGGCAGGTAAAGATCGCGCAGCGCCTGTTCGACCTCCTTCTGCGCTGCCTTGGCCCCCAGCGGTTTGGCCAGTTGTGTGGCGAACTCCTGGGGCGAAGCCGCATGCAGCTCTCGGCGTTGCGGGCGCCGCACATTGTCCACCGCGCAGGCCTCGGCGGCGCTGGTTTCTTCCGGGCTGGCGTTGGTGAACAGCGAGATCAGGGTGAACATCAATACGTTGGCGGCCAGCGAGGCAATCGCCGCCATGTGCCAACTGGTGTCATCCAGCACGTAGATCATGTTCAGCAGCGGGATGTAGAAACCCTGCAAGTTGCCGACCAGCGGTAGCAGCATGGTGACGAGCCATACCAGGATCCCCGCCAGCAGCCCGGCGATAAACCCACGGCGATTGGCGGTCGGCCAGTACAGCACCGACAACACGCCCGGCAAGAACTGCAAGGTGGCCACAAACGCGACGATGCCGAGATTGGCCAGGTCTTGCCCCGCACCCAGCAGCAGGTAGAAACCGTAACCGGCCATGATGATCGCGACGATCAGTGCGCGGCGTGTCCATTTCAGCCAGCGGTAGATATTGCCTTCTGCGGGGGGCTGGTACAGCGGTAGCACCAGGTGGTTCAGCGCCATGCCGGAGAGTGCCAGCGTCGTGACGATGATCAGCCCGCTGGCTGCCGATAAGCCGCCGACATAGGCCAGCAGCGCCAGGGCCGGGCTGTTGGCGGCGATGCCGATACCGAGGGTGAAATACTCAGGGTTGGTAGTGGCCCCCAGCTTCAGGCCAGCCCACAGGATCAGCGGCACGGCCAGGCTCATCAACAGCAGGAACAGTGGCAAACCCCAGCTGGCGCTGACCAGCGAACGCGGGTTGAGGTTCTCGGTGAAGGTCATGTGATACATGTGCGGCATCACGATCGCGGAGGCGAAGAACACCAGCAATAGCGTGCGCCACGGGCCTTCCTGCAAGGGCGTGTGCAGGGCGGCGAGAGCGGTCTGGTTTTGCAGCAGCCACAGTTCCAGCTGTTGCGGGCCGTCGAATACGCCGTAGAGCGCGTAGAGGCCAACGCCGCCGATGGCGATCAGCTTGATCACCGACTCGAAGGCGATCGCAAATACCAGGCCTTCGTGTTTCTCGCGCGTGGCGATATGGCGTGAGCCGAAGAAAATCGTGAACAGTGTGATCAACGCGCAGAACGCCAGGGCGACGCGATGTTGCACCGGCTCGCGAGTGAGGATGCTGATGGAGTCGGCCACTGCCTGCATCTGCAGGGCCAATAGGGGCAACACGCCGATCAGCATGAAAATGGTGGTCAGTGCGCCGGCCCAGGTACTGCGAAAGCGGAAGGCGAAGAGATCGGCCAGGGATGACAACTGGTAGGTGCGGGTGATCTTCAGGATCGGGTACAGCAGCACCGGCGCCAGCAGAAATGCCCCGGACACCCCGAGGTAGCTGGAGAGGAAGCCATAGCCGTACTGATAGGCCAGGCCCACGGTGCCATAGAACGCCCAGGCGCTGGCGTAGACGCCCAAGGACAAGGTGTAGGTCAATGGATGGCGAATGATCGCCCGCGGAATCATTCCGCGCTCACTGATCCAGGCCACTGCGAACAAGGCAGCCAGGTAGGCGGCGCTGATCAGCAGCATCTGGGTGAGGCTAAAGCTCATCGGCATCTTTTTGGCTCTGCAGGATAAAGGTCACGACGATCAGGATCAGCCACAGTAGGTAAGGCCGATACCAGGCGCCCGTGGCGTCGATCCACCAATCCATGATGGCGGGGGAAAACAGGTAGATCCCGACGACCAGCAGCAGGACCAATCGATAGATGTACATGTTGGCCTCTGATTGAAAAACTGCGGCGATGGTAACGGATGGCTGGCAAGCTGCAAGCGCCTTCAGCGCAACTGCGATTCTGCCAGCGTGAGTGTGCGTGGAATCAGCGAGGCATCCCACTGTTGAATGCCCCAATCCAGCAGCTCCCGTGGGCTGGCGTGGAGCAGTTCGTCGCCGGGTTGCTGGCCGAGGGCACGCAAGGCTCTTAACAGCAAAGGCGTGGCCTGGTCTTTCGTCAATGGCGGGGAACGGTAGGACTTGCCCAGCTTGTTACCGTCCGGCTGGACGACCAGCGGTACATGCAGATAGCGCGGCTGGCGCAGGCCCAGCAACTCTTGCAGGTACAACTGGCGCGGCGTGGAGTCCAGCAGGTCGGCGCCGCGCACGATATCGGTAACACCCTGCCAGGCATCGTCGAGGACAACCGCCAGCTGATAGGCGTAGAGGCCGTCGCGGCGGCGGATGACGAAATCGCCTACGTCGCGGCCCAGATGTTGTCGGAATTCGCCCTGTACTCGGTCGATAAAGTGGTATTCCAACTCGGGGACGCGCAACCGAATGGCGGCATCTTGCTGGTCGTGCCCGGCATTGCGGCAGAGGCCAGGGTAAATGCCGTTGTAAGGTTCCAGTTGTTTGCGCGAGCAGGTGCAGGCGTAGGCCAGGCCATGATTGAACAGATCGTTCAGCACTTTGGCGTAGGCATCATGTCGATCGCTTTGTCGGACCAGTTCGCCGTCCCACTCGAAACCATAGCTTTCAAGGGCCTGGAGAATGGCCGCCTGGGCGCCGGGCTCTTCGCGGGGAGGGTCGAGGTCTTCCATGCGCATCAGCCAACGGCCGTGATTGGCGCGAGCGTCGAGGTAGGAAGCGAGGGCGGCGACCAGCGAGCCGAAGTGCAAATGGCCGCTGGGCGTAGGGGCGAAACGCCCAATATAGGTAGAGGCTGTCATGGGCCGGATACTACTGGAAAACCGGTAAACGCCAGAAACAAAAATGGGGCGTTTGTACGCCCCATTCGTCCAGTTCGGCAGGGATTACTTGCCGACCTGTTTCTCCTTGATTTCAGCCAAGGTCTTGCAGTCTACGCACAGGTCCGCGGTTGGACGAGCTTCCAGGCGGCGAATTCCGATCTCGACGCCGCAGGATTCGCACCAGCCGTATTCTTCGTCCTTGATCAACTGCAGTGTCTTGTCGATCTTCTTGATCAGCTTGCGCTCACGATCCCGGGCGCGCAGTTCAAGGGCGAACTCTTCTTCCTGGCTCGCACGGTCGGCCGGATCAGGGAAGTTGGCTGCTTCGTCCTTCATATGGTCGACGGTGCGGTCGACCTCTTGCATCAAGTCCTGTTTCCACTTGTTAAGGATCTTGGTGAAATGCTCGCGCATGGGCTCGCCCATGTACTCTTCACCTTTCTTCTCTACGTATGGTTCGAAGCCGCTGATGCTCTGTTGCTTTGCTTGGGTGGACATGAATAGACCGCCTCTCACTCTTCTAATCCATTGCGCAGGATTGCAACGTCACCGACACCTGCCGGCCCTGCGGCTGCAAGCGGGCGAACTTACCAGATAGATTCAGGGTGCGCCACTCCCGGTTGTCGAGGCCCATCGCGCAGGGGTTGCAAATTGCAGCAGCCCGCCATGGTTGGGTGTGCATCGCCTCGGATATTGATTTTAGTCGTTCTGCAAGCGCTTGCCGGGCTCTTCTTGAATGGCCGAGCAGGCAATAGAGCATGTTTTAGCGTGGGGGTTCGGTAGAATCCTGATTTTGTTCTTAACGTTAAGGAAGGCTAATGGCTCAGCCCTACAGTGCGCGCAGTCGCGCCATCGAACCTTTTCATGTCATGGCGTTGCTGGCGCGAGCCAACGAGTTGCAGGCGGCTGGCCATGATGTGATCCACCTGGAAATCGGCGAGCCGGACTTCACCACTGCCGAACCGATCATCCAGGCTGGCCAAGCCGCACTGGCCAGTGGCAAGACCCGCTACACCGCCGCCCGTGGCCTGCCGGAACTGCGCCAGGCCATCAGTGGCTTCTACCAGCAACGCTATGGCTTGAGCGTCGATCCCGAGCGAATCCTGATCACGCCTGGTGGCTCCGGCGCATTGTTGCTGGCCAGCAGTCTGCTGGTGGATCCAGGCAAGCACTGGCTGTTGGCAGACCCCGGCTATCCATGCAACCGGCACTTCCTGCGCCTGGTCGAGGGCGCGGCGCAGTTGGTACCGGTGGGCCCCGATGTTCGCTATCAATTGACCGCCGAGTTGGTGGCCAGGCACTGGAGCGAGGACAGCGTGGGTGCACTGGTCGCGTCTCCGGCCAACCCGACAGGCACTCTCCTCACGCGTGACGAATTGTCCGGGTTGTCGAATGCGATCAAGGCACGTAACGGCCACCTGGTAGTGGACGAGATCTACCATGGCCTCACCTATGGCACCGATGCCGCCAGCGTGCTGGAGGTCGACGACGATGCCTTCGTCCTCAATAGTTTTTCGAAGTACTTCGGCATGACCGGGTGGCGCCTGGGGTGGCTGGTGGCGCCGCCCGATGCGGTGGGCGAGTTGGAGAAGCTGGCGCAGAACCTCTACATCAGTGCACCGAGCATGGCGCAGTACGCTGCCTTGGCTTGTTTCACCCCGCAAACCCTGAGCATTCTGGAAGCGCGGCGCGCCGAATTCGGTCGGCGTCGGGACTTCCTGCTGCCGGCACTGCGTGAGTTGGGGTTCGGCATTGCGATAGAGCCGGAAGGTGCGTTCTATTTGTACGCGGATATCAGCGCGTTCGGCGGCGATGCCTTCGCGTTCTGCCGTCATTTCCTGGAAACCCAGCATGTCGCGTTTACGCCCGGTCTGGATTTCGGCCGGTATAAAGCCAGCCATCATGTGCGCTTTGCCTACACGCAAAATCTTGATCGACTACAGGAAGCTGTCGAACGGATCGCCCGCGGCTTGCAGAGTTGGCAAGGCTGATGCGCTTTCATCCTCCCCTCGAAGAAGCTCGGTTGATCCGGCGTTACAAACGTTTCCTAACCGATATCGAAACCGTTACCGGTGAGTTGCTCACCATTCACTGCCCCAATACCGGTTCGATGCTTAATTGCATGGTGGAAGGCGGGCAGGTTTGGTTCAGTCGTTCCAATGATCCGAAGCGTAAGCTGCCCGGGACTTGGGAAATCGCCGAAACGCCACAGGGCCGCCTGGCCTGCGTCAATACCGCCCGCGCCAACCAGTTGGTCGAGGAGGCGCTGCGTGCGGGGGTAATTACTGAACTGAACGGCTTTACTGCGTTGAAGCGTGAGGTGCCTTACGGTCAGGAGAAAAGCCGTATCGACTTTCGCCTGGATTACCCCGATGGCGCGGCCTATGTCGAAGTCAAAAGCGTGACGCTGGGTTTTGACGGCTCGGCGATTGCGGCTTTTCCCGATGCAGTGACCCAGCGTGGCGCGAAACACCTGCGGGAGTTGGCCTACTTGGCCCGGGACGGTGTACGCGCGGTGCAGTTGTATTGCGTCAATCTCTCGGGCATTGAGGCCGTGCGCCCGGCCGCGGAAATCGACGCCGCCTATGCTGCCGCCCTGCGAGAAGCCAAGGCGGCGGGCGTGGAGGTGCTGGCGTATGGCGTACGTGTTACATCCGAGGAAATTTGCGTGGACCGCCGGCTGGACGTGCTGCTTGGCGACTAGAGTTCTACCCACAAACCTTGTGCGTCCTCTCGACCGGCCAGAGCCTTGAGGCTTTGACCGGCGCAGGGGCCGGCGATGCACTCGCCGCTCTCGATCAGGAACAGCGCGCCGTGGGTAGCGCACTGGATCAGGCTGGCGCTGGCGTCGAGGAAATGGTCGGGCTGCCATTCCAGTGGAATGCCGCGATGGGGGCAGCGGTTGACGTAGAAGTAGGCAACGCCGTCCCGACGCACGGCCAGCAGCTTGCAGCCGTCGATATCAAAACCGAGGCTGCTGTTGGGGGCGAGGGTGTCGGAAGGGCAGAGAAACTTCATTTCAATCCTTAAGTGCCTTGACGTTCAAATGCAAACAATTATCAAATGCCAGCTTCGCACGATGACTGGCTGGGCGCTCAGTACGATGCCTGGCAGAGATGACCTGTCACATCGATGAGTGGCTCAGTGGCCGCGCCCTTGGAAGGAAACCCTGTTATGCGACTGAGTGCCAGCGCTATTGCGCTTGTTGTCGGACTGCTGGTCAATCACGTGGCATGCGCCGTTGAACTGCCCCAGCGCTGGGTGAGTGCCGGTGGGGCCTTGTCTGAGTGGGTCGTGGCCCTGGGCGGTGAATCGAAGTTGGTGGGCGTCGATACGACCAGCCAGCATCCGGCGTCCCTCAAGGCATTGCCAAGCATCGGCTATCAGCGGCAATTGTCGGCTGAAGGCATTCTCAGCCTGCGTCCGCAGATCCTGGTGGGCACTGAAGAGATGGGGCCGCCGCCGGTTCTGGCGCAGATTCGCGGTGCGGGTGTGCAGGTGGAGATGTTCTCGGCGCAACCGGATTTGCCTGCCTTGAAGGCTAACCTTGAGCGCCTGGGCACGTTGCTGGGCACTGAGGCCAAGGGCCGCGAGTTGTTTGTGGGATACGAGCAGGCCCTTGGTCGGCAGAAAAGTTGGGTTGCCCAGGCGCAGGCCACGCAAAAGGCGCCGGGTGTGTTGCTGCTGCTCGGTAATGCGGGTGGCAAGCCGTTGATCGCCGGCAAGGACACTGCCGCTGATTGGATGCTGCGGCAGGCCGGTGGGCGCAACCTGGCAACCCATATTGGCTATAAGCCGTTTTCCGTGGAGTCGCTGGCGGGGCTGAGCCCGCAAGTGCTGGTGTTCGCTGATCGCGCCCTCAGCGGCGATGCGGCACGGGCTGCGCTGTTCAAGGAGAACCCGATACTGGCTTCCACCCCGGCGGCCAGGAATGGGCGGGTAATTGAGCTGGACCCGACGCTGCTGGTGGGCGGGCTCGGGCCGCGTTTACCGCAAAGCCTGTCGGCGTTGTCCGCCGGCTTCTATCCATCCCAGGCTAAACCGGCCCCATGACCACCCTGGTCAAGCCGCGAGCCCTGTTTATCGGGCTGGCGCTGCTGTGTGCACTGGCGATCTGGCTTTCATTGGCCCTGGGGCCGGTCAGCTTGCCCCTGTTGGATACGCTCAAGGCGGCGTTGCGCTTGGTAGGCGTGCCGATCGAGGCACAGGGATTGGAGCAGGCGGAGTTGATTCTGGGGCAAATTCGCTTGCCGCGGACGTTGCTGGGCCTGGCAGTGGGGGGCGTGCTGGCATTGTCAGGCGTGGCGATGCAGGGCTTGTTTCGCAACCCGTTGGCGGATCCGGGTTTGGTCGGGGTCTCCAGCGGTGCGGCGCTGGGGGCGGCCATCGCCATTGTCGGTGGTTCGTTCTTCGGCGGTTTGCCGGACGCGTTCGGCCCCTATCTATTATCGCTGTGTGCATTTCTCGGTGGGCTTGGCGTCACGGCGCTGGTCTACCGGCTGGGGCGGCGCAACGGCCAGACTAACGTCGCGACGATGCTGCTCGCCGGCATCGCGCTGACAGCCCTCGCCAGCTCGGCGGTGGGTTTGTTCACCTACCTGGCGGATGACGCCACCCTGCGGACCCTGACCTTCTGGAACCTCGGCAGTCTCAATGGCGCCAGCTACTCGCGCCTGTGGCCGTTGCTGCTGGTGAGCGCCGGTGTGGCGCTGTGGTTGCCGCGCCGGGCGAAGGCGTTGAATGCGCTGCTGCTTGGTGAGTCCGAAGCCAGTCACTTGGGCGTTGATGTAGAGCGCCTCAAGCGCGAATTGGTGTTTTGCACGGCCCTCGGCGTGGGAGCGGCCGTGGCGGCAGCGGGAATGATTGGGTTTGTCGGGCTGGTCGTGCCGCACTTGGTGCGATTGCTGGCGGGGCCGGATCATCGGGTGTTGTTGCCAGCCTCGATATTGGCAGGTGCGAGCCTGCTGCTGTTGGCGGATCTGGTCGCCCGCTTGGCGTTGGCGCCGGCTGAATTGCCGATCGGCATCGTGACGGCGTTTATTGGCGCGCCGTTCTTTCTTTATCTGTTATTGCGAGGGCGCGCCTGATGTTGCGGGTGGAGGCGCTGCAGATACGGCGTGGTCGCAAAATCGTGCTGGCGGACGTCAGCCTGGACCTGTTGCCGGGTCAGGTGCTCGGTGTGCTGGGGCCTAATGGTGCTGGCAAGAGCACATTGCTGGGGGCGTTGTGTGGTGAACTGCCGCCGGACCAGGGCAAGGTATGGCTGGATCAGCAGGAGCTGAAGGGCTGGAGCGGATCGCAGCGCGCCCAGCGCCTGGCGGTATTGCCGCAAAGTTCGACCTTGGACTTCGCCTTCCGCGTCGAAGAGGTGGTAGGCATGGGGCGCTTGCCCCATCAGACCGGACGGGTGCGTGATGAGGAGATTATCCAGGCAGCGCTGCTGGCCGCGGATGTCGGGCATTTGAGCGGCCGCAGCTACCTGGCCTTGTCGGGCGGCGAACGCCAGCGTGTGCATTTGGCGCGAGTCATGGCGCAATTATGGCCGGGCGAGGAGGGGCAGACGTTGTTGTTGGATGAGCCGACGTCGATGCTGGACCCCTTGCACCAACACACCACCTTGCAGGCGATACGGACATTCGCCGATCGGGGCGCGGCTGTGCTGGTGATTCTCCATGATCTGAATCTGGCGGCGCGTTACTGTGACCGGATCTTGTTGCTGTCCCAAGGGCGTCCGCATGCACTGGACACGCCGGCACGGGTGATGCGACCTGAGCCGCTTAAAGCGGTATTCGGTTTGGATGTATTGGTGCAGCTCCACCCGGAGCGTGGGCATCCGTTGATTATCGCGCGTTGAAGTCCGGGTGGTTGTCAGCGCCTTTTCGCAGGCAAAAAAAGACCCGGCAAAAGCCGGGTCAAATAACCGTGATTAGCCTGATGAGGAGATAATCTGAGAGTCCGAACCAATGGTCTTTCAGTTATCGGCTGATCTCGCGACCAGTTGTGATAATCATAACGATTCTCATTTAAGAGTCAACATTTGTTTTTGCTGGCTCTCGTGCTTTTCTCAAACACGCGTTCGAAAAGCCTGTAGACACTGTATGGGCTTGCCGGTCTAATTTTTCTGGCGTGTGGAAATAGCGTCCAATTGACGGTTCAACGCTTCCTTGCGCTCGGCAGGGAGGTCGTTCCAGTGCACATCCATCAATGCCCCTTCGATTGCATACAGCAATACTTTGGATGCGCGGAACCCTCGGGTGCGTACCGCTCGATAAGCATCCACAGCTCCCAGGCGGCGCAAGTCGGATGCGCTGTGGATACCCACCGCATGCAGCCACTGCGCCGACGTCTTGCCGAGGTTTTTAAGGTGTTGCAGCTCATCGTTCATCAAGCCTCCTTGCGACGGCCGAATGGTGCGGTGGGTATCGTGACCAGGCAAGTCTGAAAGGAGTGTAGCGTTCAGTAGGAAAAGCGTAGTTCTTTGGCCAGGAACGGCGCAAAAGCTTATAAGAATGGGGCGAGGTTTTTGACGGCGGGCAGGCGTGAAGCCCCGGCACGCTGTATGCGCAGCCGGGGTTGGGGCAGGGGATTACTTGGTGCGGTAGCGCAGGCGCGTGCCAAAGTTGACCGACATGAGGATCTCATCGGCAGTCAATTCAGGCGGAAAGTAGGTCCCCGAAATCTGCGCATGGGCCAGGCTGGCGCCCTCCAGTGAGCAGTCGCGCAAGTCCAGGCCGCGCAAGTCGGCAGAGCGGAAGTACGCGTCGGTGAAATCTACCCCTGCGGCGTTCAGGTCACGCAGGTCCAAACCTCGGAAGTCGCCACCACGCATGTCGATAACGCCGTCTTTGGGACGTTCCTGATTGAAGCCTCGGATATCGTCTTTATGCAGGAGCGAGTAGAGCGGTGTATCGAGAAGCTTCGGCTGACTCATGATGTCGATACCTGTTGGATTTATGACGCCATTATAGTGCCACTATTCCCTGGTTGCGCGCCGAAGACGACGACGCAGCCAAGAATTTTTTCTTACAAGCCCGGCAGGCGCTGACGGATGTGCGCTACCAATGCGTCCAGTGTCCCACTTTCATTGGTTTCGACGCGCTTGCTCAGGAGTAGCTCCTCGGCCGTGAGTGGGTCGCGATGGGCTTGCTGTTCTTCGATAACAGCCAGGGTGGCGTCGGAAGGGTCGTTTTTATCGGCCTGACGTTGAGCCAGCCAACTGGTGATGACGGCTTGTGGTGCGTTGCAGTCCAGGATCAGGAAGGGCGCGCCGGTCGCTTCGGCGACCTTGGCCGCGGCGTCGCGCTGGTCGCGCTTCAAGAAGGTGGCATCCAGCACCACCGGGAAGCCGGCCCGCAGGATGGTATCGGCCATCTCGTTCAGGCGCGCGTAGGTTTTTGCACTCGCATCGGCGGCATAGATGCCGGCCTGTGGGGTGTTTTCCACTTGTTGCTCGCCAAACAAGCGCTTGCGTTCCACGTCCGAGCGCAGGCGAATGGCGCCCAGCGCTTCCACCAGGCGCATTGCTACATGGCTTTTGCCGACCGCTGACACGCCATGGGTAATGGCCAGGAAACGTGAGGGAATGGTGCTATAGCTTTCTGCCAGGTTGGCATAGTTGCGGTACTGGCGCAGGGTGGTGGCGCGGCGCACCGGGTCTGCTTCGCTTGGCATGCTGAACAGCGAAACCTTGGCGCGTACCAGTGCACGGTACGCTTTATAGAAGTTCAGCACTTCAAGGCCGCGATAGTCGCCGGTCAGTTCCAGATACTGGCTGATAAAACGGCGCGCCAGGGATTTGAGGCCGCGGTCTTCCAAGTCCATGGCCAGGAAGGCGGTGTCGGCATACACATCGGTGAAGCGGAACGGCTCGTTGAACTCGATGCAGTCGAAGATCACCACATGGCCATCGATCAAGGTGGCGTTGCCGAGGTGGATATCACCGTGGCACTCGCGGGTGAAACCATCGAGCTTGCGTTGTGCAAGTAGGGGCTTGAGGCGCTCGAAGCTGCTTTCGGCCCAGGCTTGAAGGGCTTCAAGTTGCACCAGGTCGGCCTTGTCGCTGAGGAATGGGCGGATCTGTTCAAAGTTTTGCCGTACGGGCGCCATCACTTCGTCTGGGGTGCCGGCCGGGTGATCTTGGGGGACTTTGGGGGCCGTGAGATGAAAGTGCGCGATTTGCTTGGCCATTTCATCGATGTGCGCGCTGGTCAACTCGCCATTGGCTTGCAGGGTGCTGAGCAGCTGGCTCTGTGGGAACTGGCGCATTTTCAGCGCGTATTCGATCACCGGGCCTTCACCGCCCAATTGCGGTGCTTCGGCAGTGCCGGTAATTGGCAACACTTCAAGATACAAATCTTGGGTAAGGCGCTGGTTGAGGCGCAGCTCTTCCCGGCAGAAATGACCGCGATCCTTCAGGTCGGTGAAGTCCAGAAAGCCGAAGTTCATTGGCTTCTTCAGTTTGTAGGCGTAGGGGCCGGTCAGTATCACCCATGAAATGTGGGTCTCGATGACTTGAAACGCTTCGACTGGATGGGGGTATAGGGCCGGGTTTTGCAGGGCGGTGATCAGGGACTGGCTCACGGGCGATCCTTCAGAGTCTTGGGAAATTCATGGCAGGCATTATGGCCGCTACGCACGGTCGTGCAAACCGCTGTCCGGCTCATGTTGATCATCAATAAAGTGCGTATAATCCGCCGCCATGACTCGATCCCGATCTCCCCGTTCCCGTAAAAAACCTCCTTCCCGCGGCCTGCGCCCATGGCTGGGCTGGGCGCTCAAGCTCAGCCTTGTGGGCCTCGTCGTGCTCGCCGGCTTCGCGGTATATCTCGACGCTGTGGTCCAGGAGAAATTCTCCGGCAAGCGTTGGACTATCCCGGCCAAGGTGTATGCCCGCCCCTTGGAGCTGTTCACCGGCCAGAAGCTGAGCAAGGATGACTTCCTTACCGAACTCGACGCCTTGGGCTACCGCCGCGAACCCGTGAGTAACGGGCCTGGCGCGGCAGCCGTCAGCGGTAATACTGTCGATTTGAATACCCGTGGCTTCCAGTTCTATGAGGGCCTGGAAAAAGCCCAGCCGGTGCGGGTGCGTTTTTCCGGCGACTATGTGGCCGAACTGTCGTCACTCAATGGTTCCAAACTGCCGGTGGTTCGCCTGGAACCCCTGATGATCGGCGGGATTTACCCGAAGAACCTTGAAGATCGTATCCTGATCAAGCTTGATCAGGTGCCGCCGTACCTGCTGGAAACCCTGGTCGCTGTGGAGGACCGCGATTTCTACAGCCACTGGGGCGTCTCGCCGAAGTCGATTGCCCGTGCCATCTGGGTCAACACCTCCGGCGGCAAAATGACCCAGGGCGGCAGTACGCTGACCCAGCAGTTGGTGAAGAACTTCTACCTGACCAACGAGCGCAGCCTTACCCGCAAACTGACCGAAGCCATGATGGCGATGCTGCTGGAGCTGCACTACAGCAAGCAGGAAATCCTCGAGGCTTACCTCAACGAGGTATTCGTCGGCCAGGATGGCCAGCGCGCGGTGCACGGTTTCGGTCTGGCCAGCCAGTTCTTTTTCGGCCAGCCACTCTCCGAGCTGAAGCTGCATCAGGTTGCGTTGTTGGTGGGGATGGTCAAGGGGCCTTCCTACTACAACCCGCGTCGTAATCCTGAGCGTGCGCTCGAACGCCGCAACCTGGTGCTCGATGTATTGGAGCAGCAGGGCGTGGCCACGGCCGAGCAAGTCGCTGCAGCGAAGAAAATGCCACTGGGTGTGACCACTCGCGGCAAGCTGGCCGACAGCTCCTTCCCTGGCTTTATCGACCTGGTCAAGCGTCAACTGCGTGAAGACTACCGCGACGAAGACTTGACCGAAGAGGGCCTGCGGATCTTCACCAGTTTCGATCCGATCCTGCAGATGAAGGCCGAAGCGTCGGTCAACGACACCTTCAAACGCCTGACAGGCCGTAAAGGCTCCGACGAAGTCGAAGCGGCCATGGTCGTGACTAACCCGGAAACCGGCGAAGTCCAGGCGATGATCGGCAGTCGCCAGGCCAGTTTCGCTGGTTTCAACCGCGCCCTCGATGCCGTGCGCCCCATCGGCTCGCTGGTCAAGCCGGCGGTCTACCTGACGGCGTTGGAAAAACCGAGCAAATACACGCTGACCAGTTGGCTGTCGGATGACCCGCTGTCTGTCAAAGGTGCCGATGGCCAGGTGTGGACGCCGCAGAACTTCGATCGCCGCTCCCATGGCACGATCTTCCTGTACCAGGGCTTGGCGCATTCCTACAACATTTCCACGTCGCGGCTGGGTCTTGAAGTGGGGGTGCCGAATGTTCTCAAGACACTGGCACGCCTGGGCATTACCCGTGAATTCCCGGCCTTCCCATCGATGCTGCTGGGGGCCGGTGCGATGACGCCGATGGAAGTGGCGACCATGTACCAGACCCTCGCCAACGGTGGTTTCAATACGCCGATGCGCGGCATTCGCAGTGTGCTGACAGCCGAAGGCGAGCCGCTCAAGCGCTATCCATTCCAGATACAGCAGCGTTTCGATGCGGGCTCCATCTACCTGATCCAGAACGGTATGCAACGTGTGATGCGTGAAGGTACCGGCAGCTCTGTCTATAAAGTGCTGCCGTCGAACCTGACGCTGGCCGGCAAGACCGGTACCAGTAACGACTCCCGTGACAGCTGGTTCGCCGGTTTTGGCCAGGATGTGCTGGCCGTGGTGTGGCTGGGGCGTGATGATAATGGCAAGACGCCGTTTACTGGTGCGACCGGTGCGCTGCAAGTCTGGACCAGTTTCATGCGCAAGGCTGATCCGCTGCCGCTGAATATGCCGCAGCCGGACAATATCGTGCAGGCCTGGATTGATCCGCATACCGGTCAGGGCTCCGATGCCAACTGTCCGGGCGCGGTGCAGATGCCGTATATTCGCGGCAGCGAACCACCACCCGGTGCTGCGTGCGGTGGCAGTGCCCCTGCTGACGCGGAATCGGTGATGGATTGGGTCAAGGGCTGGATGAATTAAGCAAAGAGGGTTTCAAGTGAACAAGTGGTGGATTCCAGCTATTACAGCTCTGGCTTTGCTCGGCGGCTGCTCCAGCGTGCAGCGCGGTTCCATTCCCGTGGTGGACTCGAGCACGGCCGTTTCCAATAACGACCGGATCTCGGCCAATGGCGGGTTCCGTCAGACCGTGACCAAGCGCCCGGTACAAGCCGCAACCCAGGCCGTCCCACAGGATTCGGGCGTGGTGGTGATGGTGCCAGGTGCCGGCGCGGCAACGGCGGCACCGATCAGCGCGGAACCTTGGACGCCTGGCCCAAGTACGTCGGGGCCGATTGATTCCACGCCGATCCAAACGGCACCGATCAACCAAGGCACCTACAACATGCCTTCGACGCCAAGCGGTATTCCGTCGTCCTCGAGCGCTGGCGGCCTGTCCGCTGACGAGCAACTGGATGGCCCGGTGCTGGCGTTGCTGACCACCGCGCAACAGCAACAGGCCGGTGGCGACCTGAATGGCGCATCGTCGAGCCTCGAGCGTGCCCAGCGCGTAGCGCCACGCGAACCGCAAGTGCTGTATCGCCTGGCCCAGGTACGCATGGCCCAGGGCGATGCACCGCAAGCCGAGCAGTTCGCCCGTCGTGGCCTCACCCTGGCGAACGGTCGTCCTGACCTGCAAGCCAGCCTGTGGGCCTTGATCGGTGATGCTCGTGCCGCACAAGGTGATGCTGCCGGCGCTGCGCAGGCTCGGCAAAAAGCCAAGGTCAGCCTCTGATGGATGCGCGTTTTCCAGCAATTGCCGAACAGTTATTGCTGATTGAGCGCGAATTGCGCACGCAGGGATGGTGGGACGAAAAGTCCCCCAGTGCTGAGGCTCTGAGCAGTGTCGAGCCCTTTTCGGTGGATACGCTGGACTTTCACCAGTGGCTGCAATGGATCTTCCTGGTGCGCATGAAGCAGATCCTCGAGCAGGATCTGCCATTGCCCAATGCATCAGGGATCCTGGAGATGGCGGAGATGGTTTACGCCGATCGCCCGCTTGAGAGCCTTGGCTTGCGCAATGCGCTGAAAAAGTTCGACCAATTGATCGTCGACGCTCGTTAATTGCATGGCTGCCGGCTTTTCCGGCAGTCTTGCGCACATTTCTACCGCTTGACGACATTCAGGCGAGTTTTATCCCTCCTCAAAGGCCTTTCTTCTGCGTTCTCATGCGCTTAGTTGGAAAAAAGCGCAATTATTGCTTGACTTGAAGGGCCTGAAACAGAAGAATCCAAAGTCCGCTGTATCGGGACTGCCAGAAGCAGGCCCGCTCAGCAGATCATGAGGCGCACATCCGCGCCGACCTGTTACACCCGCAACGCGTTACCTCGCGCTGGGTGGGAAAAGCCCGCAACACTTGGGACGATCCCAATACTTGCTCAGTCAGTGCTGACGTAGTCGGCGACCACCGTCGCTCATGCTCTGTTGAGAAGTAAACCTATTAAGACCCGTCGGTTTTCAACGGACGGTATTCTGGCGTTTTAGAGGTGAACAACGTGGAGCTTTTATCTGGCGGTGAGATGCTCGTCCGCTTTTTGCGTGACGAAGGCGTCGACTATATCTACGGGTACCCAGGTGGTGCTCTGCTGCATGTCTACGACGCACTGTTCAAGGAGCCGGCTGTTACCCACATCCTGGTCCGCCACGAACAGGCTGCGACCCATATGGCTGACGGTTATGCCCGTGCCACCGGTAAAGCCGGCGTGGTACTGGTCACATCCGGCCCAGGCGCAACCAATGCCATTACCGGCATTGCGACTGCTTATATGGACTCCATCCCGATGGTGATCATTTCCGGCCAGGTCGCTAGCACCATGGTTGGTACCGATGCATTCCAGGAAACCGACATGATCGGTATCTCCCGGCCGATCGTGAAACACAGCTTCATGATCAAGCATGCTTCGGAAATCCCGGAAGTCATGAAGAAGGCCTTCTACCTCGCGCAGTCCGGTCGCCCGGGTCCTGTGGTGGTCGATATCCCGAAAGACATGACCAACCCGGCTGAGAAATTCGAATACGTATTCCCCAAGAAAGCCAAGCTGCGCTCCTACAGCCCGGCTGTTCGTGGGCACTCGGGGCAAATTCGCAAGGCGGCAGAAATGCTCCTGGCGGCCAAGCGCCCTGTGCTTTACTCGGGCGGTGGCGTGATCCTGGGCGGCGGTTCTGCACCGCTGACCGAACTGGCCAAGCTGCTTAACCTGCCGGTCACCAACACCCTGATGGGCCTCGGCGCATTCCCGGGAACGGACCGTCAGTTCGTCGGTATGCTCGGCATGCACGGCAGCTACACCGCCAACCTTGCCATGCACCACGCCGACGTGATCCTGGCCGTGGGCGCGCGGTTCGATGACCGTGTGATCAATGGCGCGAGCAAATTCTGCCCGAACGCCAAGATCATCCATATCGACATCGATCCGGCGTCCATCTCCAAGACCATCAAGGCCGACGTGCCGATCGTGGGACCTGTAGAGAGCGTGTTGACCGAAATGGTCGCCGCGCTCAAGGACATCGGCGAAACGCCAAACAAGGAGTCGGTTGCCAGCTGGTGGAAGCAGATCGACGAATGGCGCGGTGATCGTGGCTTGTTCCCTTACGACAAGGGCGACGGTAGCATCATCAAGCCACAAACCGTGATCGAGACCCTGTGCGAAGTGACCAAGGGCGACGCCTTTGTGACCTCCGATGTGGGCCAGCACCAGATGTTCGCCGCGCAGTACTACAAGTTCGACAAGCCCAATCGTTGGATCAACTCCGGTGGCCTGGGCACGATGGGCTTTGGTTTTCCTGCGGCCATGGGTGTGAAATTGAGCTTCCCGGAGACTGACGTCGCGTGCGTCACCGGTGAAGGCAGTATCCAGATGAACATTCAGGAACTGTCGACGTGCCTGCAGTATGGTCTTCCGGTGAAGATTGTCTGCCTGAACAACGGCGTGCTGGGCATGGTTCGTCAGTGGCAGGACATGAGTTACAACAGCCGTCACTCCCATTCCTACATGGAATCGCTGCCGGATTTTGTCAAATTGGTTGAAGCCTATGGCCACGTCGGCATGCGCATCACTGACTTGAAAGATCTGAAGCCGAAAATGGAAGAGGCGTTCGCCATGAAAGATCGTCTGGTGTTCATCGATATTCAGGTGGATACCAGTGAGCACGTCTACCCGATGCAGATCAAAGACGGCTCTATGCGCGACATGTGGCTGAACAAGACGGAGCGTACTTAATCATGCGGCATATTATCTCCCTGCTTCTGGAGAACGAACCCGGCGCTCTGTCTCGTGTTGTCGGTCTGTTTTCGCAACGCAACTACAACATCGAAAGCCTGACCGTGGCGCCGACCGAGGACCCGACCCTGTCGCGCCTGACGTTGACCACCGTTGGCCACGATGAGGTGATCGAGCAGATCACCAAGAACCTCAACAAGCTGATCGAAGTGGTCAAGCTGGTCGACCTGTCGGAAAGTGCCCACATCGAGCGCGAGCTGATGCTGGTTAAAGTCAAGGCTACGGGTGCTCAACGTGCCGAGATCAAGCGGACTACCGACATTTATCGCGGGCAGATCGTCGATGTGAGCGCCAGCGTTTATACCGTTCAACTGACCGGTACGAGCGACAAACTGGATAGCTTCATCCAGTCGATCGGGACGGCCTCGATTCTGGAAACCGTACGCAGTGGTGTCACCGGGATTGCCCGTGGCGACAAAGTACTCAGCATCTAACCCAAATTAGTGAATGGCCTCACGGCCTGGATATATAGAGGAACCTCATGAAAGTTTATTACGATAAAGATTGTGACCTGTCGATCATCCAGGGCAAGAAAGTCGCCATCATTGGCTACGGTTCCCAAGGTCACGCCCAGGCGTGCAACCTGAAAGATTCCGGCGTTGACGTGACTGTTGGCCTGCGTAAAGGCTCGGCCACTGTTGCCAAGGCTGAAGCCCACGGCCTGAAAGTGACCGACGTTGCTTCCGCTGTTGCGGCTGCCGACCTGGTCATGATCCTGACCCCGGACGAGTTCCAGTCCGCGCTGTACAAGAACGAAATCGAGCCGAACATCAAGAAGGGCGCCACCCTGGCCTTCTCCCACGGCTTCGCGATTCACTACAACCAAGTCGTGCCACGCGCCGACCTGGACGTGATCATGATCGCGCCGAAAGCACCGGGTCACACTGTGCGTTCCGAGTTCGTCAAAGGTGGCGGTATCCCTGACCTGATCGCTATCTACCAGGACGCCTCGGGCAATGCCAAAAACGTTGCGCTGTCCTACGCTGCTGGTGTGGGTGGCGGTCGTACCGGCATCATCGAAACCACTTTCAAGGACGAGACTGAAACCGACCTGTTCGGCGAACAAGCCGTTCTGTGCGGCGGTACCGTTGAGCTGGTCAAGGCTGGTTTCGAAACGCTGGTTGAAGCTGGCTACGCGCCGGAAATGGCCTACTTCGAATGCCTGCACGAACTGAAGCTGATCGTTGACCTCATGTACGAAGGCGGTATCGCCAACATGAACTACTCGATCTCCAACAACGCTGAGTACGGCGAATACGTGACTGGTCCGGAAGTGATTAACGCCGAGTCCCGTCAGGCTATGCGTAACGCCCTGAAACGTATTCAGGACGGCGAATACGCCAAAATGTTCATCAGCGAAGGTGCCACCGGCTACCCTTCGATGACCGCCAAGCGTCGTAACAATGCCGCTCACGGTATTGAAGTCATCGGCGAGCAACTGCGCTCCATGATGCCGTGGATCGGTGCCAACAAGATCGTCGACAAAGCCAAGAACTAAGTCGTACGCATCAAGGGAAAACGCGGCTTAGGCCGCGTTTTTTCGTTTGGGAGCCTGGTTCTGGTATAAAGCTGCATCGTTTGCGGGCGAACACTCGCCGCAAGTATTTGTCGAATTTTTTCACACCGTTGCAAGGTAAAGTCCATGAGCGAACGTCCCGAAGAGCCAAGCCAGGCTTCTGACGCCGAAAGCCTGCTACCGATCGATGAGCATGTCGAAGAAGGGCATGACGCTGAAGGCCGCAAGGTCCGGCATCGTGGCATCTATCTTCTGCCCAACCTGTTCACCACGGCGAACCTGTTTGCCGGTTTCTATTCCATCATCAACTCCATGAGTGCCCAAAGCGCCCTGGCTGCTGGTGATGCCGCAAGTGCGAGCAAATACTTCGGTTTTGCCGCCATCGCAATCTTCGTGGCCATGGTGCTCGACGGCCTGGATGGGCGCGTGGCCCGTATGACCAATACCCAAAGTGCCTTCGGTGCCGAGTATGACTCGCTGTCGGACATGGTGGCCTTTGGCGTCGCTCCGGCGTTGCTGGCGTTCGCTTGGGCGCTGGGCGATATGGGCAAGGTCGGCTGGATGGTTGCTTTCATCTATGTTGCTGGGGCTGCGTTGCGTCTGGCGCGTTTCAATACCCAGGTCGGTAAGGCTGACAAGCGTTACTTCATTGGCTTGGCCAGCCCTGCTGCTGCCGGTGTCGTGGCGGGTATCGTCTGGGCGTTCAGTGACTACGGTATCCAGGGGTCGAAGATGTCGTTCCTGGTGGCCTTGATGGTTGCGGCGGCCGGCATGCTGATGGTCAGTAACATCAAGTACAACAGCTTCAAGGAGTTCGACCTGAAGGGGAGGGTGCCTTTCGTTGCGATTCTGGTGGTGGTGCTGGTGTTTGCGGTCGTCTTCAGTGATCCGCCGCGTATCCTGCTGCTGGCGTTCCTTGTCTATGCGGCCTCCGGCCCGATTCAGTATCTGCTGCATCTGCGTCGGGACAAAACGTTGCCTTAATGTAATTTCCCCCATACTCCGCAGTCTATTGGTGCATCAGTTCTCCAATGCTGCGGAGTTGCCATGTTAATCAAATTGCCTAAAGCGTCCGATTGCCACGAATCGGATGTCACGCCTGAGTCTTTCTACCTATCCCGCCGCAGCTTGCTCGGTGGTGCGCTGGCGGGTGTTGCTGCCAGTAGCCTGCCGCGTTGGGCGAGTGCTGGCGAACCCGCGCGTTATGCCGATGTCGAGCCGGGTAAGGCTCCAGGTTGGTTTGCCGAGAAACTGACTGCTACGAAATGGCAGGCGGTGACGGTAAAGGACGAGGCTATCACCCCGTTCAAGGATGCGACCCACTACAACAACTTCTATGAGTTCGGTACGGATAAGGGGGATCCAGCATCCAATGCGGGGTCACTCAAGACTGAGCCCTGGAGTGTTGTGATTGATGGCGAGGTCGCGAAGCCTGGGCGTTATGCCCTGGAAGACTTCATGAAGCCTTACCTGTTGGAAGAGCGTATCTATCGTCTGCGCTGTGTCGAGGCGTGGTCGATGGTCATTCCATGGATTGGCTTTCCTATATCTGCTTTGCTCAAACAGGTTGAGCCAACCTCCAGGGCCAAGTACATCCGCTTTGAAACGCTCCAGGACCCCAAGAGCATGCCGGGGCAGCGTTCAAGTTTCGCCTTGATCGACTGGCCCTATGTCGAAGGGCTACGCCTGGATGAGGCAATGAATCCGTTGGCGATCCTTGCGGTGGGGATGTATGGACGAGAATTGCCCAATCAGAATGGCGCGCCCTTGCGTCTGGTGGTGCCGTGGAAATATGGTTTCAAGAGCGTGAAGTCCATTGTGCGAATCAGCCTGGTGAGCGAGCAGCCCAAGACCACGTGGCAGAGCATCGCGTCAGACGAATATGGGTTCTATGCGAATGTGAACCCTACAGTCGACCATCCTCGGTGGACGCAAGCGCGGGAGCGTCGTCTGCCGAGTGGCTTGTTCAGTCCGAATGTGCGCGAGACGCAGATGTTCAATGGTTACTCGGATGAGGTCGCCTCTTTATATACCGGCCTCGATTTACGGAAGAACTACTGATGCGTTATCCGATTTGGCGCATCGGCGTATTCCTGTCCATCATGGTGTGGCCCCTGTTCTGGCTATATGAAGCATGGAGCTTTGCTCTGGGGCCGGATCCAGGGAAAGTGCTGGTTGATCGGTTGGGGTTAGGGACCTTGATCCTGCTGCTGATCACGCTCGCAATGACGCCGTTGCAGAAGTTGAGCGGTTGGGCGGGATGGATAGTCGTACGCCGCCAGCTGGGGTTGTGGTGTTTTGCTTATGTAGTGCTGCACCTGGCAGCGTATTGCGTATTTGTCCTGGGCCTTGATTGGTCGCAGTTGGGTGTGGAGTTGCGCAAGCGGCCTTACATTATTGTAGGTGCGTTGGGGTTCCTCTCTCTGCTGATGCTGGCAGTTACTTCGAATCGCTATAGTCAACGCCGGCTAGGTAGTCGTTGGAAGAAGCTGCATCGCCTTGTGTACGTGATTCTCGGGCTCGGCTTACTACACATGCTGTGGATTGTACGGGCCGATCTGAAAGAGTGGTCTATCTATGCGGCTATTGGCGCGTTGCTTCTCGTATTGCGGATACCGCCAGTAGCCCGTCGAATTCCCCGCCTTATTGCGAAAAAAGCACCTTCTGCGACAAAAGCGTAATTAACGCTTGACGGCAGATTCTGGAAGTCTATAATTCGCCCCACTTCCGGCGCAGTCGAAACGGAAAACTCCTTGGTAAACAAAGAGTTACGCAAGATTCGACTGAAGTGCGCCCCAAAAGCTGGACAGCTGTTGGTTAGGCTACAGCGGACCGGGTCCTGTACGCTACAGGGCTCAGTCCGCCAAGCTTCACTTTGATTCGCTTATGGTTGTAGTAATGGATGTACTCATCCAGCCCCGCTTGCAACTGCTCCACGCTTTCAAAGCTTTCCCGATAGTAGAACTCTGACTTCAGCGTGCCGAAGAAACTCTCCATTGTGGCGTTGTCATGGCAGTTTCCTTTGCGTGACATGCTTTGCTCCAGCCCTGCTTTTTCTAGCCTCTCCCGGTACTTTGGATATCGATAGTGCCAGCCTTGATCTGAATGCAGCATTGGCTTGCCGCCCTCAGGTAAGCCTTCAATAGCTTTTTCCAGCATCTCGCCCACCAAGGCATATTGGGGACGTATTGCCGTCTGATAGGCCACGATTTCTCCGTTGTACAAGTCCAAAACTGGGGACAAGTACAGCTTTTTGCCGGCCACTTTGAACTCGGTGACATCCGTCACCCATTTCTGATTCGGTTGCTCAGCCTCGAACTGACGAGCCAAGGTGTTGGGCGACACTTCGCCCATCGGCCCTTTATACGACCTGTATTTCTTAGGCCGCACCGTGCATTTCAGACCCAGCTCCCCCATCAGTCGTCGTACCGTTTTACCGTTGATCAGCGATCTTTCTTTACGTAGTTCTAGCGTCATCCGACGGTAACCAAAGCGGCCCTTATGCTCGTTTTGGATGGTCTGGATAGAAGCTTTGATCGAGGAAAGTCGGTCCGCAACGCCCATCGCCTTGAGTTGGTAGTAGTACGTACTTCGCGCAAGGCTCACTAGCTTGAGCAAGTCACGCAAGGGAAAGTGTTGCTTAAGCTCACTGACTAATCGGGCTTTTTCTTCTGTTCTTTCTCCCGCCTCATCACCGCCTCGCCTAACTCCCCAAGCTTTTTTAGATAAGCGTTCTCCATCCGTAGGTATTGGAGCTCATCAAGTAACGTCTTGTGCTCAGGCTCAGGGCTGGTGAGTGGGGCAGCGGTTTTGCGTGGTTTAGCAGGTGGTTTAGGCATAGCGGTGCTCAGTCCTCTTTTCCCTGACTCCAGGGCTTCAATACCGCCACTGTAATACTGCTGTTGCCATCTGCCCACCTGAGTGGAATCCCCCAAGTTGAAAAGCGCCGCTGCGCGGCGCAAGGAAAGGGAGTCATCCCACATGCACCGTAGAACAGAGAACTTGAACAAGGCACTGTAACGCTGGCCGGTACTGCTCAAGCTGGCCTCACCGTGTAATCGATAAGCCTCGACCCAACGACGAAGCAAGGTGGGGTCCATTTGAAATTGAGCGGCGACCCGGCGAAACCCTCGGCCTCGCTCAAGGAAAGCGGTGATGGCAGATAGCTTGAACTGCGTGGTGTACTTGCTCATGAAAACGCCCCAGAAATTGGATGGGTGTCCAACTTCTGGGGCGCACTTCACTCCGCTATCGGGGGCAAGCCCCCTCCCACAGGTTGATTGCATTTCAGATTAACGCGGGTGAAGCCATTCAATCCGCGATCACCACGATCGACACCCGACGATTTTCAGTGCGTCCCGCCGCCGTGTCGTTGGACACCACCGGCTCGCTGCTGCCCAGGCCGCGCAATTGGATGTTTTGTTCTTTCATGCCCACGCCGGTCAGCACGGTCGCCACGCTTTTGGCACGGCGCAGGGACAGTTGCTGGTTGTAGGTTTCCTTGCCCGAGGCGTCGGTATGGCCGTCGATGCGCACACGTTCGATGCCGACGCCCAGCAGGGCCTTGCCGATGCGTTGGACGATCTCAGTGCTGGCGGGGTTGAGGCTCTCGACGTCGCTGCCAAACAGGACTTTGCCAGACAGGCCAAACGCCCAGCCTTCGTCGGTCAGTGCGAAGCCTTGTTGCTTGAGCACGGCGATCTGCGCCGGGGTCAGCCCTTTGGGTGGGGCGGTCTGGCACCCACTCAGGGCCAGCAGCGCCACGAACAAGGTGATAAACAGAACGCGTACAGTCGAGAACAAGGGACTAACTCCTGTGATGAACATTGACGGCGGGGCGCTCCGGCTCCGCTGTTTGCTGGCCGCCCTGGGACAAGCGCTTGGCCTGGTACATCGCCGCGTCGGCGGCGTTGAGCAGGGCACCTGGGGTGGCGCCATGCTCGGGATAAATGGCGATGCCGATACTGAGTGAGGTCAAGACCTGGGTATTGCCCGGTACCGGGATCGGTATGTCCATGCTGGCAATGATTTTATCGGCGATGCGCTCGGCGTCTTCCAGCTTGTGCAGCGGCGAGAGCAGGATAGCGAACTCATCGCCGCCCAGGCGCGCCACCAGGTCGTCCTCACGCAATTGCGCACGCACACGCTTGGCGACGGCGACAAGCACGGCATCCCCTGCGGCATGCCCAAAGCTGTCATTGATCTCTTTGAAGCGGTCACTGTCGAGGTAAAGCACTGCCACCTGCTCCTTGCTCTTGGCCGCACTGCGCAGCGCACGAATCAGGCGGCCCTCAAAGAATGCCCGGTTGGGCAAGCCGGTCAGGCTGTCGTGGTTGGCCTGGTGGGCAAGGGTTTCGTTTTCGCTTTGCAGGTGGGACTGCCAGGCCTCCATCTCGCCGAGCAGGGCGTTGAAGTCGTTGCCCAAACTGTCAAGTTCGGCGATTTGTGCCGGTGGTACGCGGCGGTCGAAGTCGCGCTCCATACGGGCGGCGTGTGCCACTGCCGCGAGGCTGTGCAATGGACCGGTAATGCCCCGTAACAGGCGTCGCGCCAAATGCAGGGCGACCCAAGCGCTCAGTACGGTGCAAATCAAAATCCCGGCCAGACCGCTGAGCAGGAAACGCAACAGGCTACCGCCATGACCCGTCAGGTGAATGCTGCCAACGGTTCGCCCCTGGTGGATGATGGGTTGGCTGATGGGCTGTTCAAGCAGGGCGTGGGCCAGTTGCAGCTCGACCTTGGACAACATCCCTGTTTCCGGGCGTACCCATTGCGCCAACAGCCTGCCGTTGGCGTTGAAGACTTCAGCCTGGGCCACCTCTTCGGTGGACGCGATCAGGCTAAGGGCTTCGGTCGCCGCCGCGCTGTCGTTGAACACCACTGCGGCTTCTACGGTGTAGTTGATCGAGCGCGCGATCAAATGCAGGTTGTGTTCAGCGTACACTCGCAGCGCCAGCACACCGAGCAGGGTCAGCGACACACTGGCCAGGATCACCGCCACCAATGCCAGGATCAAGTGCCCCCTGCCAATCACGGAACGCAGGGTCGGGCGTACTTTGACGGCTGTCATGGCGCGGCTGCTCGGCGGCGGGACAGTTGCAGCACACTGGGGTGAATGCGCACGCCGCTGCGTGCAACGGAGTCGAGGTTGACCTCGAACGACACCTGCTCGTCCTCCACTCGCAAACAGAACAGGCTGCCCACGGTGCACTGGTCGCCCCCCTCGCTGATGCTGAGCACCGGGTGGCCGCTGAGCGAGGCAAACAATTGGCTGCGTTCATCGGCGCTGAGTTTGCCGATGTACACGGCGTCGCAGGCATTGACGATATCGGGATGGTCGGCCAACAGCCGCCGCACCACTACCGGACGGCCGGTGGCCTGGGTGGTGCCCTTGACCAGGTCGTCGGTGTATTGGGTCGGCCCGACGATGCACAGGCGCAGTTGCGCGGGCTCCACCGGCCAGCGTGCGTAACTGAGGATGCCGAGCACCACCTGGGTGACCGCCTCGGCGCGTTGATCCGCCGGACTGGGAGCCTGGGCAAAGGCCTGCGGGGCGAGCACGCACAGAAGCGCCACAAGTAACAGGCGTCTCCAGTTGAAACGACGCTCTGTGGGCGAGACGGCCACGTTCATGCAGCGATTCTCTAAGGTGTTTTCGGGGTGATGCCGCAACGATAGCACAGCGGCGGAAAATCCCGCGAAGAGGGGCCTTCGCGGGGGTGGCTATTTTTTCAGAAAACTCAAACGTCTGAATCAGAAATATTGCATGACCTATCAGTCAGTTTTTTCAGCCTCGTGCCCCAGTTCCAGCATCAACCCACTCAAGCGCTTGACCTTGCGTCGCACGGCTTCCTCAAACACGCCGCCGCGGGGTTCGATCAAGCTGAACCAACGCTTGGCGCGGGTGATGCCGGTGTAGATCAGCTCTTTGGTGAGCACCGGGTTGAGTGCCTCGGGCAGGATCAAGGCGGTGTGAGTGAATTCAGAGCCCTGGGATTTGTGCACGGTCATGGCATACACGGTTTCCACATCGTTCAGGCGGCTGGGTAGTACAAAACGCACACCGCCCTGGCCATCGTTCCGTGGGAAGGCGACACGCAGTACCTGAGGGCCACCGTCGCTTTCGGGCAGTTTCAGGGCAATGCCAATATCGCCGTTCATCAGGCCCAGGCCATAGTCATTACGGGTCATAAGTACCGGGCGGCCTTCGTACCATTGCTCGTCACCTTCGATCAGCCGCACTTTGCGCAAGGCGGCGGTGATGCGCAGGTTCAGCCCCTCCACTCCCCAGGGGCCTTTACGCACGGCACATAGCAACTGGAAGGCGTCGAAGGCTTGCAGCAGTTGCTGCGCCCAGTGGGTCCAGGCGTGATCTTCCCGCGGGGTGTCGAAGGACGGGCGCGCCGATTGCAGCAGGTTCAGATAATAGCGATAGCCTTCGGCGCCATCGCCCTGCCCGTCCAGCACCAGCCGCTCCAGAGCGTGGTCGTGCTCACCTTTGAGGCTGACGCAGAATAGGTCGTTGTGGCTGCGGGCGGCCAACAGCTGGCGGGCCTCTTCGGCGTTTTGCTGGTTGACCCAGCGCGCCAGTTGGCCAATACCGCTGCCTTCGCCAAAGCGTCGCGAGTAACGCAGCATCACCACTTGCTGGGCCAGGGGATGGTCGCCATCGAGGTCTTCCTGCAAGCCACTGGCGCTGAGGTCCTCGCCGCTGACGGCTTGCAACCATTGGCGGGTTTCTGGGCTGTACCAGCCAGCCTCGGCGTCGCGGCACAGGTCACCGAGGACGGCGCCGGCCTCCACCGAGGCGAGCTGGTCCTTGTCGCCCAACAACACCAGGCGCGCATGGGGCGGCAATGCGTCGAGCAGGTTGGCCATCATTTCCAGGTCGATCATCGAGGCCTCGTCCACCACCAATACATCAAGCGGCAGCGGGTTGCCCTGGTGATGACGGAAATGCCGCGTGCCCGGTCGACTGCCGAGCAAGCGGTGAACCGTGGTGACCTGGGTCGGGATCTTTTCCCGCACGCTGTCAGGCACTTTCAGTGACAGCACTTGTTGGCTGATCGATTCGGTCAAACGTGCGGCCGCCTTGCCGGTAGGCGCAGCCAAGCGAATGCGCAGGGGCGTGCCGCTTTCCACGGCCGGCGCCTGCAACAAGGCCAGCAGACGCACCACGGTGGTGGTCTTGCCAGTGCCGGGGCCACCGGTAACGATGCTGAATGCACCACGGGTGGCCAGGGCGCAGGCAAGCTTTTGCCAGTCGATCATGCCTTCCGGCACGGGTTGGTCGAACAGGCCATTCAAGCGCTGGGGCAAATCGGCGGCGACGGTTTCTGCGGTCGCCAGACGCAGGCGCAGGGCCGTATCGATGCGCCGCTCGTAGGCCCAGTAGCGCCGCAGGTACAGGCGCTTGCCGGACAGCACCAACGGACGACTCTGTGCTGCCTCGCTGCCATCCACCGCGAGGGCGACCAGTGGACTCGCGGCCAGGGTATGGCACCAATGGGCACCGTCCAGGCCGTCGAGCAGTTGCGAAGGCAGCAACATGGCGCCGGCTTGCAGGTCGCCTTCGGGCGGCAATGACAGGGCGAAGTCCGGTGCCTTGAGGGTTTCGAACAGGTCCAGGCACACGTGACCATGGCCCAGTTGGTGGCTGGTCAGCGCCGCCGCCAGCAACACCAGGGGATCGGCGTGCGGGTCGAGCTCGTACAGGAAACCGACAAAGGCTTTGTCCAACGCGCGCAGCCAGCCGCGGTCAACCCAACGCTCCAGCAGTTGCACCAGGTCAGCGGCGCGGTTGAGGGGGGCCAAGGCCTCCAGCGGTAACGACGACAGGCTCATAGCAACACTCCTTGTTCCCAGGCGGGTTCGGCCTTGGGCGGTATCGATTGACCTTGGAAGAGCAAATCCAGGCCCTCGATCAGCTCCCGTGGAGGACGGGTGAAGTACGCCCCCTGGCTGGCGGCCTGACTGCCGCGCAAGAACAGGTAGAGCGCGCCACCGACATGGCGGTCGTAGTCGTAGCCCGGCAGGCGCGCCTTGAGCTGGCGGTGCAGGGCCAGCAGGTAAAGTACATACTGCAAGTCATACCGATGTTCGAGGATCGACAGCTCCATGGCCGCGTGGGTGTAGGCGGAGTCGTCGGGGCCGAGCCAGTTGGATTTGTAATCCGCCACGTAGTAGCGGCCGTCATGCTCGAACGTCAGGTCGATAAAGCCTTTGAACATGCCATTGAGCAGGACCGGCTCGGCGGCAACCCGCGAGACGCCATTGTGGGTGTACTGGCACACCAGCTTATCGAGGGCGAGCACGTCGACTTTATGACTGGCGAACCAGAACTCCATTTCGACCTGGTATTGCTGCAGGCCGCTGAGCGTGACCTGGTCGTTGTGCAACGGCAGCGCTGTTTGCAACAGGTGGCTCAGCCAACCGCTGAGGGTGACGATCCAGCCTTCCCAGTTACGTCGATTGCAACGCGCGCCCACGGCTTTTTCGATCGCCTCCGACGTCACGTTGAAGCCCTCCTCGCCCGCCCACTCCAACAGGCCATGGAGGAAGGTCCCTGGATTCGGACCACGTGGGAAACGGTGAATGTCGCCGCCGGACGCCGCCACTTCACGCGGTGCATCAGGGTCGAGACGTTCGTCGTCGAACAGCTTCTGGGCTTGTGGGCTTTCCGGCGCTTCGAGGCTGGCGGCGCTCATGCTGTCACCGATGCGCAAGGCGCTGTAGGACGCGATCCACCAGTTTTCCGCCGCCTTGCGTTTGGGTAACAAGGGGGGGAGCAGCGTGGCTTCGTTGCGCGGCGGATGAAACACGCTGTCTTGCGCTTCGGGTACGTGGGTGTAGTGGATGGCGGGGCAGCCTTCCTGCAGATCCAGCAGCCAGCGCGCCAGGCCAGCAGATTCGCCCAGGGACGCGCCCGCGCCCAGCAAATAACCCAGCGCCGAAAGGTGCAGCACAGAGCTGCTGCTATTGCCGCGCTTGAGGTCGGCAATGCCCAGCCAGCAGGCGTGTTTGGCCCGGGTCAGGGCCACGTAGAACAAGCGCAGGTCTTCGGCCAGGCGCTCGTCATCGGCTTGGGCGATCAACGCGGCCGTCGGGCGCAGGCTGACCTGGGACTTGCCGTTTTCATCGTGGTAATGCAGCGGCAAGCGACTGCCATCCACCGGTTTGGCCGAACAGATAAATGGCAGGAATACCAGGTCGTATTCCAGCCCCTTGGACTTGTGGATGGTCACCACCTTGACCAGTTGCTCATCGCTTTCCAGGCGCAGGATCTGTTCTTCACCTGCTTGGCCGGAGAGCGCCAGGTGTTCGGCCAGATGACGGATCAAGGCCTGTTCGCCGTCCAATTCAGACGCCGCTTGTTGCAGCAACTCACTGAGGTGCAACAGGTTGGTCAGTACTCGCTCGCCATCGCTGCGGGCCATCAGGGTTTGCGGCAATTTGAAGTCATGGAGCAGGCGCCGCAGCATCGGCAGCACGCCCTGGGTACGCCAGATCGTACGGTAGCCGCGGAACTGCATGACGCGGCTTTCCCACGCCAGCTCGTCCTGGTTCAGACGTTCCAGTTCAGGCAGTGACAGGTTCAAGGTGACGCAGGCCAGCGCGGCGCGCAACGGACGCTCGACGTCGGGCTCGGCACAGGCCTTGAGCCAGGCCAACAGATCATGGGCTTCCTGGGCGGCGAACACGGAGTCCTTGTCGGACAGGTAGACACTGCGCACACCACGGGCGGCTAATTCGCCGCGCACGGCTTGGGCCTCCTTGCCGTCGCGCACCAGAATGGCGATAGCTGAAGGCAGCACGCCGTTAACGCTGCCGTCTTCTTGCAGGAAACCCGCGTGACCTTGCTGCCCAGCGTTGAGCAGTTCAACAATCTGTGTGGCGCAGGCAGCGGCAAGTTGCTGGCGATAAACCACATTGGAAATCGGCTGATCGGTGGGCAGATGCCAGAGCGTCATCGCCGGCAGCGTTTGGCCATCGACCTGCAATTGCTCCTTGCGCCCCTGGGACAACACCGGCTGGAACGGCACCGGGTTTTCGCCATCCGGCCCGCGGAACAGGAACGCGCCGCGGCCTTTTTCGGCGCGCTGGAACACATGGTTCACCGCCTCGACCATCGCATGGCTGGAGCGGAAGTTGGTGCCCAGGGTGTGGTGACGACCAGTGGTGGATTGGCGGGCGCGCAGGTACGTGTAGATATCCGCGCCACGGAACGCGTAGATCGCCTGCTTGGGGTCGCCGATCAGGAACAGGCCACTGTCGAGGTGGTTTTCTTCGATGCGGTAGATGCTGTCGAAGATGCTGTATTGCACCGGGTCGGTGTCCTGGAACTCATCGATCAGGGCGACCGGAAACTGCTCGCGGATCACACTGGCAAGACGCTCGCCACCGTCTGATTGCAAGGCGGCATTGAGGCGGATCAGCATGTCGTCGAAGCCCATTTCGGCACGGCGGCGTTTTTCGTCTTCGAAGCGCTTGCCGACCCAGCCAGCGGCGTGTTGCAACACGGCGGCATCGGGGGTTGGCAACGCATCGAGGGCGGCTTTGAGGCCGACCATGGCGTCGATACCCGGGTGGTGCGGCGGATCCCCCTTCCAGGCTTCGGCCATGCCATCGGGGGTCAGACGCGTGAAGCCGGTGCCGATATCCAGTTGTTCGAGGGTTTCATCCGCGGCCCAGGCGCTGATTTTTTCGAACCAGGGTTCGAAGTAGCGGGCTTGCATCTTGCGACCATCGACAGCTTTGGCGGCGACGGCTTGCAGGCAGATGTCGCGCAACTCGGCGGCCCATTGTGGCCAGGGCGCTTTAAGCGCAACAAGGGCTGCTCGACGCTCTTGCAGGCAGGCGTTGATCAGTTCGGCGGGCTCACGATGCTCATCAGTGGGCCGCTCGCTGCCGAACAACGCACGTACTCGCGGCATCAGCGCTGCCGGCCCGCCCCAGTTGTTGCGCACCCAGTTGAGCGCATCGTCGTGCATCGGGTAGCAGAACAGCCGCCAATAGTCGCGCAGCACTTCGCCGAGCAGGTCGCTATGGTCGGTTTCCAGGGTCTGGGTGAACAGGCTGCCACTGTCGAACGCATGTTCGCGCAGCATGCGCTGGCACCAACTGTGGATGGTCGAGACCGCCGCTTCGTCCATCCATTGCGCGGCGATATCCAGGCGATTGGCACACGCGGGCCATTGTTCGGGCAGATAGTGCTCGCGCAGCTCAGCGATCAGCGCATCCGGTTGTTTGATTTCATCGCGGAAGAACCGCGCCGCTTCGGCCAGGCGGATACGGATGCGTTCGCGCAGCTCCTTGGTGGCGGCGTCGGTGAAGGTCACAACGAGGATTTGCGGGGGCAGCAGTTCGCGGCCGAAGCCTGACTCGTCACCACCGTGGCCGAGTACCAGGCGCAGGTACAGGGCGGAGATGGTGAAGGTCTTGCCGGTACCGGCACTGGCTTCGATCAACTGGCTGCCTTTTAGCGGGAATGCCAAGGCCAAGGGTTTGCTGCTCATGCGCCGACCTCCTCGCTGTTCAGGGATCGCCAAGGGGCGTTGAGCAAGGGCCGATACAAGGTTTCACACCACCCTTCGAATTCTTCGCTGGCCATCAGGGCGGCGTAGTCGGGGAATTGACGGGTGAGTGCCGGGGTTTCGCGACGTTCGCCATCGGTGGTCAGGCCGTCACCTTCGTAGGCTTTGCTGGCGGCAGCGTGAGCTTTGGCCGGGTCGGTTTGGCCAAGCCAGGCGAAGGCGGTTTTGACCGCGATGGGCAAGGGTTTGCTCATGCCGATATGCCAGGCGAGCAACAGGTCGCCGAGGATGCCCTGGGCGCTGGATTTTTCCAGCGGAGCCAGCAGCAGGGTGTCATCACTGGCCACCAACCCGGTGCTCAATGGCAGACCGCAGGCGCAGGCGACCACGTGATTGACCCATGGGCGAATCAGGCGGTGCCACTTGCGCGTCTTGATCGAACCGATGCTGTTGGGGATGGTGGTGACGCTTAACAACCCGCCATCACTGCGTCGATGCAGGCCGCTGATCCAGCCTTCCAGCTGAATACCCTGATGCTCGAAACTGATCGGTTCAGCACCGGTGTGCGGGGTTGGCCAGAGGGCTAGAAGCTGTTGGTAGCGGCGTAACAAGTCAGGCAAAGGTTCGATCAGTTCGTTACGCAGACGCTCGCCGAACCCGACCATCGGCAGCAGGCCACTGCCTTGCAGGCGCAGGGCCTGGGCGTTGAGGGCCTGGTCGAAGTGATCGGGCTGGCTTAATGCGGCATTGAGCAGGCTGTCGCTCAGACTGTAGCGTTGCAGTGCGTCGAGGACGAAGGGTTCTTCATCGGCCAGCGGGACTTCGGCGGCTTCGAAAAAAACTTTCAGCCGTTGGCTGAAGAAATGTTTGACCGGGTTGCGAAGGAAGTCCTGCAGTTGGCCCAGGCTCAGGGGCTCTTCCTGCCGATGGGCCGCCAATGCCGCCGTGTCAGGGGTGGCCTCCGCGGCCTCGTGCAGCAGCTGCCACTCACGGGCGTAGCTGAACAACGGGTCTCCTTCGTGAAAATACCGGGCGCTAAAGGGCTGGAGCGGATGTTCCTGGGTCATCGCCTCAATAAGTGGCTGTGCAATATTGGCGTTATGCCAGCCACTGGCGATGTGGTCGCGCAGTTGGCCAATCAACACCGATGCAGGGCGATCGCTATTGTCGCGGATGCTGCGCCCGACCCAACTGATGTAGAGCTGGTCGCGCGCGGACAGCAGGGCTTCAAGCAGCAGGTAGCGGTCATCTTCGCGGCGTGAACGGTCGCCAGGGCGATAATCGCTGCCCATCAAGTCGAAATCCAATGGCGGTTGCGCGCGCGGGTAGTCACCGTCGTTCATACCGAGCAGGCAGACGAGCTTGAATGGGATCGCGCGCATGGGCATCAGGGTACAAAAATTGACAGCTCCGGCGAGAAAGCGCTGTGAGAGGCGGCCCTGATCCAGACCGGCCAGCCATGCCTCACGAACGACAGTGAGCGGTAACTCGTCCTGCAGGCCCACGGACTCACAGGTTTCCAGCCAGGTTTCCCGCAGCTGTTCGAGCTGGCCCAGCAGGTAGTCGTCGTGCTCGCTGCCAGGCAGGAAGAATAGTTGCATCAAGCGTTGTAGACGCTCGCCCCATGCTTGAGGAGCAGCAGGTTGAGACAAGGCTTGATGGGCATCGCTCAGGGCATCGAGCAAGGCCACCAGTGGGCCAATCAAGGCAGCGTCGAGGCCGCCGATTTCGTCATAAGGTTCGATACCGTCGCAAGCGGTGCCGGTGCCGACGGCGTAGCCCAGGAGCATGCGGCGCAAGCCGAAGCGCCAACTGTTTTGCTCCAGCTCATGGGGTAGACCCAGGCCGGCGCGTTGCTCGGCGTTGAGTCCCCAACGGATACCGGCCCCTTCGATCCAGCGGTGCAACGTGGGCAGGTCGCGTTCTTTGATAGCGAAACGTTCACGCAGGGCCGGGACGTCGAGCAGGTCGAGAATCTCGCTGACGGGGAAGCGGCTGTCTGGCAACTTGAGCAGATGCTCGACGGCGATCAACAACGGGTCGCGGCCGCGTTGTCCTTGGTCGGTGAGGGTGAAGGGGATGAAGCGTGGATCACTTCGTTCCAACTGGCCGAATACGGCGCGAATGTGCGGCGCATAGCTGTCGACGTCGGGGACCATGACGATGATGTCCCGAGGACGTAGGGTGGGATCGGCGCTGAAGCGTTGAAGCAGTTGGTCGTGGAGAATTTCCACTTCGCGCTGGGCACTATGGGCGATATGGAAGCGGATTGACGTATCGCGCTGCAGGTCGACGGCGGGCCAGAGATCGCGGGTTTCATTGAGCGGGCGCAGTTCGAGAATGTCGTCCTGGAGCTGGTTGAGCAATGTGGTGGGCTCGGTCTCGCTGAACAGGTCGATTCGGCCATCGCGGAAGGCGGCTCGGTAACTGTTGGGATCATCGTAACTGTCCAACAGGCTGATGTAGTCGCGGCCTTGTTTGCCCCATGCGGCCAGTAATGGATGGGCATGTTGGTGCAGGGACTGCGGGTCGATGGTCACCGGCATACCGGCCTTGCGCGCCTGGCGTTTGTATTCGTTACGCAGCAAGTCTTTGTCAGCGACGATGTCAGACCAATGATGGCGGCAGGGGTTATGCACGCACAGCAGGACCTGGCTGAAGCGGGCCAGGCCGGCAAGGGCTTCCAGTGCCTGCGCAGGCAAGGATGAAATGCCGAAAACAATGACTCGGGAAGGCAGGCCTGGGGGGGCTTGTTTCAGGCTATTGATGCGCTCGATAAATCGCTGGTGGACGCCGGCACGGCTTTGGGCCATGCCCTCCTCCCCGACATCCAACAGCAGCGCGCGCCATAATTCGGCTTGCCAGCAGTTGGCCGGGTTCAGGGGTTTGGTTTCACCGCGACCATTACGTAACTGATGACGGCCCGCGACCCAATCTTCCAGCCAGTCAGCACGGTAGACCTGATACTGGTCGAACAGGTCGGCCAGACGTTCGGCGAGTTGGTAGCGTTTACGCAGGTCCGTGTCGTGAGTCAGGAAGCGTTGCAGGGGCTCGAAGTGCGGTTGATCAATGAGCTCCGGGAGCAGGCGCATCAGGCGCCAGGTCAGCGGGGCTTTGTCGAGCAGGGACTTGGGCGGAATTTCGTCACGGCCAAGGACCATCCGATAAAGTTGCCACATGAAGCTACCCGGCAGTTGCACATCAATGGCCGCCGCGATGCCGCAGCCCCCCATATCGTCATCTTCCGGATCTTCAGCCAGGGCTAATTTGAGCCATTGGGCGATGCCATTGCTTTGCACCAAGGCGATTTCGTTTTCCAAGGGTGCCAGTGGATATCGTCGCATCCAACTGACCACCAGGCTGCGCAGTTCGTCCAGGCGGTTGCCGTGAACCACCATGAATCCAGCGCTGAGGGACGTCGAGTCCGGCATAACGGCTTCCTTGGGAAAAGCAAAAATCGAGGGAGGGACTTTAGCACTGTGGGCAAATATTGGCGGTATCGGGATGCAAGAAGCGGGGGGTTTGGAGTGGGTTCGGTGTGCCCGACGGTGCGCGTCAGCGTTATCGTCCTGCATGAGCACGCTTGCGCCTGCGCTTTTCGACCGCCCAAAACAAAACCCCATCTGCTTTCGCAAATGGGGTTTCGGAATTTAATCTTGACGATGACCTACTCTCACATGGGGAAACCCCACACTACCATCGGCGATGCATCGTTTCACTACGCCACAGTCAGTCTACTTACCACAGTCAATCTGCTGGCCACAGTCAGCCGGCTCACCACAGTCAGCCCGCTGCCCACACTACTTGGGTTTGCGGTAGCTGTTGATGATCGCCGAGAAGTCCTTGCCCCCTTCCCCACGCTGGCTCATCGATTGATACAACTGCTGGGCCACGGCGCCGAGGATCACCGGCTGGTGTGCCTGGCGCGCGGCTTCGGTGGCCAGGCCGAGGTCCTTGAGCATCAGGTCGGCACCAAAACCACCGGTATAACCACGGGATGACGGCGCCGTTTCGATCACGCCCGGCCAAGGGTTGTAGGTGTCGGAACTCCAGCAGCGGCCGGTGGAGCTGTTGATGATCCCCGCCAGCACTTGGGTGTCGATGCCCAGCGCATCGCCCAGGGCCATGGCTTCGCTGACGCCGACCATGCTGATGCCCAGCAGCAGGTTGTTGCAGATCTTGGCGATCTGGCCGGTGCCGACGTCGCCGCAACGCACAATGTTGCGGCCCATCTGCGCCAGCACCGGTTGCAGGGTGGCAAACAGTTCCGCGCTGGCGCCGACCATGAAGGTCAGGGTCCCGGCTTGCGCGCCGCCAGTGCCACCGGAGACCGGTGCATCGGCGACAGCCACACCTTGCTTGGCCGCCGCAGCCGCAACATCGCGGATGGTCTGCGGGTCGATGGTGCTGCAATCCACCGCCGGCACGCCTTGGCCGATACCGGCTAAAACACCGTCTTCACCCAGCCAGACACTGCGCACATGGGCGGCGGCCGGCAGCATGGTAATCACCAACTCGGCGCCGGTGGCGGCATCCCGCGGTGAAGCGCTGATGCTGCCACCCAGCTCGGCCAATTCCTTGAGTACCGCCTGGTTCAGGTCGAACAGGTTCAGCCCATGGCCGGCCTTGATCAGGTTGCGGGCCATGGGCGCGCCCATGTTGCCCAAGCCGATAAATGCAATCTTCATGGTCGTCTCCCGAATCAGCGCAGGTTGATGGTGGTGTTGACGCCATCATTGACCGTGTCGTCGTCGAACCAGCGGCTGGTGACGGTTTTGGTCTGGGTGTAGAACTGCACCACTTGCTTGCCGTAAGGGCCCAGGTCACCCAGTTTGGAGCCACGGGAACCGGTGAAGCTGAAGAACGGCACCGGTACTGGGATCGGGATGTTGATACCGACCTGGCCCACATCGATTTCGCTCTGGAATTTACGCGCCGCCGCACCGCTCTGGGTGAACAGGCCGGTGCCGTTGCCGAACGGGTTGGCGTTGACCAGGGCGATGGCTTCATCGAGGGTGTCGACTTCCAGCACCACCAGCACCGGGCCGAAGATTTCCTGGGTGTAGATCTGCATATCGGTGGTCACGCCGGAGAACAGGGTCGGGCCGACAAAGTTGCCTTGCTCGAAGCCTGGCACCTGGATGTCGCGGCCATCCAACTCCAGCTTGGCGCCTTCTTTCACGCCGCTTTCGATCAGTTCCAGGATGCGCGCCTTGGCGCGCTTGGAGATCACCGGGCCGACATCGGTTCCAGCTTCGCTGCCGGCATTGACCTTGAGCTTTTGCGCCAGCGCCTTGAGGTCTGGCAGCCACTGCCTGGACGCACCCACCAGCACCACCACCGAAGTGGCCATGCAACGCTGGCCCGCCGCACCGAAACCGGCACCGACCAGGGCATTGAGGGTGTGTTCGCGGTTGGCATCGGGCAGCACCACCGCATGGTTCTTCGCGCCCATCATCGACTGCACGCGCTTGCCGTGCTTGCCGGCCAGGTCGTACACATGCGTCCCCACGGCGGTCGAGCCGACGAAGGACACCGCCTTGATGTCTTTATGGGTGCACAGCGCATCTACCACATCCTTGCCACCGTGCACGACGTTGAGCACGCCGGCCGGCACACCGGCTTCCAGCGCCAGTTCCACCAGCAGCATCGTTGACAGCGGGTCTTGCTCGGAAGGCTTGAGGACGAAGGTGTTACCGCAGGCAATGGCCATGGGGAACATCCACAGCGGAATCATCGCTGGGAAGTTGAACGGGGTAATGCCGGCGCACACGCCGATGGGTTGGCGCAGGGTGTAGGTGTCCACCCCCCCGGCGACGTTTTCAGCGAACTCGCCCATTTGCAGGGTGCCGATGGAACAGGCGTGCTCCACCACTTCCAGGCCACGGAAAATATCGCCTTCGGCATCGGCAATGGTCTTGCCCTGCTCGGCGCTGAGGACCCCGGCGATGCGCTTGGAATGTTCGCGGATCAAGGCTTGCAGCTTGAGCATGATGCGCATGCGCGCGCCGATGGGCGTCAGCTTCCAGGTTTGGAACGCTTGATGGGCGGCGTCAATGGCTGCGTTGACTTCATCGGCGGTGGCAAACGGGACTTTGGCCAGCACTTGCTGGGTGGCCGGGTTGACGATGTCTTGCCAGTGGGTGGTCTTGGACTCGACCCATTCACCATTGATCAGCAACTTGACCTGTTGCACGGAAATATCGGCAGATGCGTTCATGTGGTCTCCAATCTTGTAGTTATGCAGAGACAAGGCGCGTGAATCGCCTTGGTAATGAGGCGTTCGGACTGTTTTTGGAGTATAGATGTGCAAATCTCTAATAAGAACGCACATAAAAGCCGGTCCAATATGCAAAAAAACATCACATCACTGGGCTCCCTGAACTGGGATGACCTGAAGTTTTTTCTCGAGGTGGCCCGCACCCGCAAGGCCAGCGTCGCCGCCAAGCGCCTGGCGGTGGACTACACCACCGTGTCGCGACGCATCAGCTCATTGGAAGTGTCGCTCGGCACCCTGCTGTTCGAAAAATCCCGGACCAGCGGTTTCGTACTCACCCCCGAAGGCCAGCGTTTGCTGGGCTACGCCGAGTCCATCGAAAGTACCCTGCACATGGCCTGCGAGCAGGTATCCGGCTCCGGCGTGGCGTTGTCCGGCCATGTGCGCATGGGCTGCACCGAAGGCTTCGGCAGTTTTTTCGTCACCCCGCAGTTGAGCCACTTCGTCGACACGTATCCGGCGATTTCGGTGGACATCCTGCCCTTGCCCCACTTCATCAGCCTGTCCAAGCGCGAAGCCGACATCGTCATCGCCCTGGAACGCCCGGAACATGGGCCGTACGTGTGCTGCAAGTTGTGCGACTACAAACTGCAGCTGTACGCGACCCAGGAATACCTCGACCAACACCCGCCCATCCAACGCCCGGCGGACTTGGCCGAGCATCCGTTTATCAGCTATGTGGATGACCTGGCGTTCAGCTCAGAGCTGCTCTACCTGGCAAACGTCGTACCGGGCGCCAGCGCCAGCTTGCGCAGTACCAGCGTGATCGCCCAGTACGTGGCGGCGCAGCAAGGGCGATCGATGGCGATATTGCCGTGTTTCCTGGCGGCACAGGACCCGCGCTTACTGCCGGTGCTGGGGGAACAGATTGCGATTACGCGGCAGTTTTGGATGTATTGCCGGGAGGATCTGCGCAAGTTGAAGCGGATTACCTTGTTGTGGGATTACATCCGTGAGGTGACGGAGCTGAATCGTCCGTTATTACTGGGCAAAAACAGGGTCATGAACTTCATGGATTGAAGAACTACAGGTGTAAGGGAGGCGAATCCTAGCGACATCTGCGAGAGCTTGGCAACGAGGTTGATACAGAGGTTGGGACAGCACTTGTGACACCAGGAAAGGACTTGGGTGGCATCATAAGAACGCCTTCTCTAAGGAAACGCACAGGGTTACATCAAGGGTTTCGTATCCCGATCAAGCTTGTCCTAAGGACAGCCTCCAGAAGACCTATGGAAGAGGCCCCACATAGAAACGGGAGATGGCCAGGCTGAAGGGGCATTACATGGGGAGCGCGCCCAGGCTTGGGCGAGTTAGAAGCTGGCAAGGACGCATAAGCCCACATTGGTCGAGTCTCGCAATTTTTGGCTACAATCTGTCCAATCTGAAGCGTCCATTGTATGGATCAGTGAGTCGACCCCTCTTCGTGATTTTGATAAGGCAGAGTGCAGATGTCGTATGAGTTAAAGTTTCACGGAGCGGATGTATTGCTTGAGAGGGTTATTCATGCATCGCGCGAGGTTGTGTTCTTTTTCGGCTCGGCGCTAACAATTCCAGAAGAAGAAGGAAAGCCAGGAGTTCCAAGTGTCAATGGCGTTGTGTCTCTGATTGAGGAGGAACTGGCTTCCTCTCCGGATGCTTTCGGTCCTGTACAAGAATTAGTAGCCCAAAGAAAATATGGTGAAGCATATCGCTTGGCATTTTCACAACTTCATGCATTCAGGGGGCAGGACGCAGCGAATAGAATTATCCGCCGAGCGGTATTCAAAGCCAGAAAAAAGCATCAGACCGTGCCAGATCTTGATGACCTGAAGATATGTGAAGCACTTGATAAAGATGTTTCAGGTTGGAATGTTCGACATTCGTTAAGAGCTCTTGGAATGCTACTGACTGATTCGTCCGGCCGACTTGGACGCACAGTCATCACGACGAATTTCGACCCTCTAATTCAGGTCGCCATTCAAGGTGCAGGAGGTAATTACTTTCGGACGATGTTGCATGCCGATGGTTCACTCATCCAGTCAAATGGGCCTGGGGTACAGATTGTTCATCTTCATGGGTACTGGTGGGGGACGGACACGTTGCACACTCCAAACCAAATTGGCCAACCACGCCCCAACCTGAAGAGCTCGTTAAAAAACCTGCTCCAGAATCGCACCTTGGTAGTTATGGGCTGCGGCGGCTGGGACGATATATTTATGGCCAGCCTCGGCGAGTTGCTTACAGATCCAGAAAGTAATCCCGATGTCCTGTGGGCCTTCTATGAATCAGATAGCGAAGTTATACAGACTTCCTATGAGAGGCTGTTAGTAAGTTTTGGGCCCGCACTGGCTCGATCAAGAGTGCAGCTATACTCTGGAGTTAACCTGCATGATTTTTTTCCTGCGCTTTATGAGCGGTTAAAAAATAACTCCGTAGACGAAACGCAGTTAAATATCATTCTTGAGAAACTACAGGAATTGTCTCCAGAGCTGCAAGATCGGGTGAGAGAGCACCTTGATCCGGAGTTAACTGAGCGGGTCGAGATACTGAAGTCTGCTCAGGCCCAACTTGAGCAAGAGCTTGAAGCAGCACGAGAGCAGCCGAGTGAGAGGGTTGCTGATCTCGAGAGGTTGGCAGCAGACCTTACATCTGACTTGCAAAACGCTAAGTCCTCACTTTCAGCAGCGAGGTTAGCTCTTACCAGCGCTGCAATGAAAGATATTTCGTGGCTTGAAATTATCCGAACGCAAATGATGCCTAAGGAGCCGGGGCGGGTCCCGTTCCACAATGATGCTGAAGTGGCAATACGTGGGTTTAGTATTTCTAATTTGCGAAGCTCTACCCCCAAGCTTCACAAGGTCACTTGGTCAAAGCTTCCCTACATAGAGAAGTATCATCGAGGTTATCGTGCAGGCATATTATTTCATGGCGCTGATTTTGCCCCTGGCATAACGATACACTCTCGAAAAATTGGTAGTCACGAGCGAGACTATTCGATTCAGCCAAATATTTATTTTGGAAACTACCTTGAGCTATCCGCATCAGAATCGGCCCCGGAAGCCCCGCTTTCACACAGAGGGATTGAGTATCAAGTACGCAATCCTAACGGAAATTCTTCGGAGTGGGTTGGCTTTTCCTATCCATTTGATGATAGTGAACTCGAGCAAATTTATCGGGATTCCAAAGAGCGTGGTGAGATATTAATCGGTGCTGGAGAATACAAAGAAGCAATTGAGCCTCTTCGTCGAGCATGGGTGTTTTCCTCACGGATCCCTCATCTATCACCAGAGAGCGAACAGGTCGAAAAAATGTGGATCCACGCACGCGACATGGCTGTTCGAGTTGAACTCCGCTTTGTTGAGGGAGAAAGAGTTTTAATCCTGAAAGGAGAGCATGCTGGCTCGGAAGGTGTAATATCCAGCATAAACACAAACCAGCTCAGCCCATATTGGGTTGACTTCCAATCAGGCGAAACCGATGCGTTTCAAGATGTCCAACTTGAAAAGACATAGTGGCGTCGGCCACATGATTTGACTCTCATGACTCCGTGGACGCTCCTGAGGCTCACGGCCCAGCTCATCAGCGGCCTTGGGGAGATTTTTCCCCATCGGCTTCTGTCCGAACTCCATAGTCATCTACGATCTTCTTACGATCTTTGTAGACCCCAAATGGTTTGATTTTGGCGATTCTCTCGCTGAACGCGTCGACTTTCTGGTCCTCGTGGCGCTCATCCATGGCTTTGCCAACGGAAAGGTCTGCGGGCCCCAAGTTGGCCTTAACAATCCTACCGAGACACCAGATCTCAGTTGATGCCAAGTTACCTCGGGATTATCCGAATGGAATGCCCTGAGCGTTTCTGCAAGGCATCGTGAAGCGTCCATAGCGGCCTTTCTATCGGTCTTTAGCAAGACGAACACCGTGCGGTGTGACGCTGCTGGTTTCGCGAAGGCGCATATAGTAAATGCCGTTGCGCCTGTAATGGTGGGGCCTCACAAGTCGTGTAGTCGGCCTCAGCGCCACGGCGATATTTGTTACAAGACTTGTGACAGGAGGAGCGTTTAAGGCGATGGTCATCGCTGTAGGGTCCCGTATTCATTGGATGCCCCCTTACATCGTTGTATTTCTGGATATATTGCCGGGAAGACTTGAGGAAGTTGAAACGAATTACGTTGTTGTGGGACTACATCAGGGAAGTAAGGGAGCAGGATCAGGGGTTGTTGATGGGGAGACGCGGGAGATAAGGTTTGCGGATTAAAGGACCAGCAACGACGATTCCCTTTAAATTGCAGGACGTTTCCTAGAGAATCTCCCCCCTATTGCGCCATAGGATTTGAGTGTCTAGCCTCCTCGGGTCGCTGCATAACAGCGACTGGGTTTAGCGACCCGAGAAACGTAGGTACGACTTCCTCAACTCTTTTGGCCGGCAGTTTTTGCCAGCCTTATCGTGTTATGGCGGCTGTGCGCGGGAGACCTTTGGGTCTACCGGGTTCCCTAGGTTACCGGTTCGCTAACCTGCGTACAGCTGCCACCTCTCCATGTTTAGCGACGTGCCGTGGCGGTTTCTACTTATTAACCTAAGGAAAAACCATGTCCAAGATCGTCCCCGATCCCCCCCTTTCCTCCCTCACCACTCTCGGCGTCGTCACCTTCGGCGACTACGGCGAAAACCAAAAACCGCTTTTCCGCGTCAACTCCGGCATGCCCATCGGCGAAGCGCTGGAGCACGCCTCCACCCTGCTCTTCTACTCCAAAAAACTCGCGATGGAAGCTGCCATGGATGTGCGTGGTGAGCAATACGCGTGGGCTGCGCATTACCTGTGTGAGATGGGCAAGGCGGTGGTGGATGACTTGACGCAGGCGATAACGCCGGGCAGTTAAACGAACGCTGCTTCGAGTACACCGCAAAACCAAATGTGGGAGGGGCTTGACCCCTATAGCCATGTGTCAGCCCGTCCCTAGGGTTCTGTCACTCTGAAGTGCGCCCCAAAAGCTGGACAGCTGTTGGTTAGGCTACAGCGGACCGGGTCCTGTACGCTACAGGGCTCAGTCGCTTGCTCGCGAAAAACTCACAGGCGCCGCGTTGATTCAGGAAACACGCGTTATCGTTGACGTTTTTCGCGAGCAAGCTCGCTCCTACAGGTGTGTGTGATCAATCGTGGTGAACCTTGGCACGCTTGAGCAGCTTCTTGCAGCGCTCGGACAAATGCAGCACCCGCAGATGCTTGCCGGCCTTGCTGTAGCGCTCGCGCAGGGTCATCAGCGCGGCAATCGCCGAGTAGTCGACAACGCTCAGGTGGCGGCAATCCAGGGTCACGTGCGCCGGGTCGTTGGCGGGGTCGAACTGGTTCAGGAACGGCGTGGTCGAGGCAAAGAACAACGTGCCATGCAGGCGGTAGAGCTTGCTGCCGTCGTTTTCCAGGTGTTCATCCGCATACAACTCCCGCGCCTGTTGCCAGGCGAAGTTCAGCGCTGCGATCAGAATGCCGCAGAGCACCGCCGTGGCCAGGTCGGTGAACACGGTGATCACGGTCACCGCGAGAATCACCAGCACATCATTGAGCGGCACCTTGTTGATCACCCGCAGCGACGCCCAGGCAAAGGTCTGCTGCGACACCACGAACATCACGCCCACCAGCGCCGCCAGCGGGATGCGTTCAATCAGCGGTGACAGAAACAGAATGAACAACAGGATCATTACCCCGGCAAACACGCCGGAGAAACGCCCGCGCCCGCCGGAACTGAGGTTGATCACGGTTTGCCCGATCATCGCGCAACCGCCCATGCCGCCGAACAGGCCCGAGACCATATTCGCCGCGCCCAGGGCCACGCTTTCGCGGTCCGGGTAGCCACGGGTCTCGGTGATTTCGTCGGTAAGGTTGAGGGTCAGCAGGGTTTCCAGCAGGCCGACCATGGCCATCAGGAACGCGTAAGGCGCGATGATGCCGAGGGTGTCCAGCGACCAGGGTATCTGCGGCAGCGCGAAGGTGGGCAGGCCACCGGCGATGTGGGCCATGTCGCCCAGCGTGCGTGTTGGCAAGCCCAGCAGGTACACCGCCAGGCCCACGCCAAGAATCGCCACCAGCGCAGGCGGCACGGCACGGGTGACGCGCGGCAGCAGGTAGACGATGGCCATGGTCACCAGCACCAGGCCGGTCATCACATACAGCGGCGTGCCGCTGAGCCAGCGTTCACCGCTCTTGAAATGCTCCAGTTGCGCCAAGGCAATGATGATCGCCAAGCCGTTGACGAACCCCAACATCACCGGGTAGGGCACCATGCGCACCAGCTTGCCCAGGCGTAGCAGGCCGAACGCAACCATGATCAGCCCGCCCAACAACACCGTCGCCAGCAAATACTCCACGCCGTGTTGCACCACCAGCGCGACGATCACCACCGCCATCGACCCCGCCGCCCCGGAGACCATGCCCGGCCGGCCGCCGAACAACGCGGTGAGGGTGCAGATGATGAAAGCGCCGTAGAGTCCCATCAGCGGGTTGAGGTGAGCCACCAAGGCAAAGGCGATGCATTCGGGCAGCAACGCGAAAGACGTGGTGAGGCCGGCCAGTGCATCGGCGCGCAGTCGGGTGAGGTTCATGAGGTACCAGGGCATTGCGGGAGTAAGGCGGGGAATGGTACGGAATTGAGCGCGACGGGACCAGATTTTTAAGGCAGGCAACCCCCTGCGGCAAGTGGGCTTGTTGCAATGCCAGTCAGTTAAGGAGCAACACTGTCACTGTGGCGAGCGGGCTTGCCCCGCGTTGGGCTGCGAAGCAGCCCCAAAACCATTCACTGCATTTCTGTCTGGATGCATGCGGTAGCTTACAGGGGCTGCTGCGCAGCCCAACGCGGGGCAAGCCCGCTCGCCACAACAAGCCTGCTGCCACAGTAAGCCTGCTGCCACAACAAGCCTGCTTGCCACAGTAAGCCTGCTGCCACAACAAATCCGCTTGCCATCAGTGAATCGCAGAAAACCTAGACCATCTCGTGGCGAATCCACTCCACCACCGACGTGCGCTTCGGTGCCCAGCCCAGCAACTCGCGGGCATGCTTGCCGCGCACGCGGCTGTTGGAGCCCAGGCCATAGTTGGCCATTTCATAGCCCCATTCGGCTTCAGCCTCGGCCAGTGGCCAATCCTGCGGCTTACCCAGGTTCAGGGCTTGGGCGATCGCGGTGGTCATGTCGATAAACGAGGCCTCGCCGCTTTCCACAAAGTAGAACGTCCCCGGCACATTCTTCTTCAGCGCCAGCAGGTACAGCGCCACCACGTCTTCAATGTGCACGTTGGACCAAATGTTTTGCCCCGTCCCCACATGGCGCACCACTCCGCTCTTGCGCGCCTGCTTGAGCAAGCGCGGCAATTGCACGCTGTCACGCTTCACGCCCAGGCTGTGGCCGTAGATCAGGGTGTTGCAGATCACGGCCGAATTCACGCCGTCGCGGGCAGCCGCCAGGACCAGGTTGTCGATGGCCACGCGTGCAGCCTTGTCGACGGTCGGCTCCGGCAGGTTGTCTTCGAAATAGATGACATCACTGGCCTTGCCGCCCGACGCATCGCCCACAATGCTCGAACCGCTGGTATGCAGGAATGGCTTGTTCGAGCCTTTCAGCGCAGCCAGCAGGGTTTCCACCGCGGCACGGTGGTCGCTGCTCGCGGCATTGATCACCGCATCGGCTTTGTGCGCCTGCGCGGTCAATACGGCGGCGTCATCGAGGGTACCGATCACCGGGTTGATGCCCAGGGCGGTCATTTCAGCCGCTTGCCCGGCGCTGCGTACCAGACCGGTAACCGTGTGGCCGGCCTTGACCAGGCCAGTGGCGATGGAACCGCCGATAAAACCGGCTGCGCCGGTAATGAATACGTTCATGGAGAGTGCTCCTGACGGGGTAAGTGATGGGTCCATTGTTACGGACTCATCCCTGCCGAATAAGCCCGCAGCGCCCAATTCACTCTTGCGTGACGGTCACGAATCAGCAGGCATACCGCGCCAGCTTGGCTTGGATGAAGTCCAGGAAGCACTGGATGCGTAAGGCCAACTGCGAATTGCGGTAGAACACCGCATGGATCGGCTGGCGATAGCCACTGTTGAACGCCTCCAGCACCGGCACCAGGCGCCCGGCATTGATGTCGTCGACGGTCATGAAGTTGGACAGGCAGCAAATGCCCTGTCCTTCCAGCGCCAGCTGCCGCAAGGTTTCACCGCTGGACGCAGCAATGCCGGGCTGGATCAGCCAGCGGTCACCTTCCACATGGCGCAGGGGCCAATGGTTGAGGGTTTCGGTCTGGGTGAAGCCGAGCAAGGTGTGGTCGGCCAGTTCGGCAACCGTCGTCGGCGCACCATGCTGCTTGAGGTAGGCGGGGCTGGCGAGGATATGCAGCGGCGACCAGCCGAGGGAGCGCGCATGCAGGGTGGAGTCGGCCAGGGCGCCAATGCGAATGGCGATGTCGGTGCTTTGCTCCAGCAGGTCGATGATCAAATCATCGCTGTTCAGCTCCAGCTGGATGTCCGGGTACAGGCTGCGAAACTCAGCGATGTACGGCACGATCCCATGCAGCATGAACGGCACGGCGGCGTTGATACGCAGGCGCCCGGCCGGATTTTTCTGGCGGGACGACAGGCGCTCCTCCAGCTCGTCCATCTGCGCCAGGATCAGCTTGGCCTGCTCGAAGAAGTACTTGCCCTCCTCGGTCAGGTCCATGCGCCGCGTGGTGCGGTTGATCAGCGTGGTCTCAAGCTTGGCTTCCAGGCGCGACAGCGTGCGGCTGACCGCTGACGGCGTCTGCCCGACCTGTTCCGCCGCCGCGGAAATCGAGCCGCACTCAATCACGCTGACGAAGATCTGTAGCTCATCGGATCGGGCTTTCACAGGCGGTCCTCATTATCGGTTCAGCGCAGCTTACACCGGGAGGTTGAACACCTGCGCCAGATGCTGCTCGTAGCGCGCCACATCGGCCTCGATGGCCGGGCGTTTCATCACGTCCACGCAGAGGAAGGTCGGCAGGCCGGTCATGCCGAGGAACTCGTTGGCTTTGTGGAACGGGAAGTACACCGCGTCCACGCCCTTGGCTTCGAAGAAGTCAGTCGGGTCGTCAAAGGCTTGCTGCGGGGCGTTCCAGGTCAGCGACAGCATGTACTGCTTGCCCTGGATGAGGCCACCGCTGCCGTATTTCTGCGAGGCGTCGGAGCGGGTGCGACCATCGCTGGCGTACAGGCTGCCGTGGCCTTCGGTGAAGACTTCGTCGATGTACTTCTTGACGACCCACGGCGCGCCCATCCACCAGCCAGGCATCTGGTAAATGATCACGTCGGCCCAGAGGAATTTGGCGACCTCTTCGGCCACGTCGTAGCCGGCATCGATATGGGTGACTTTGACGTCGATACCGCCTCGGTCCAACACCGCCAAGGCGGTGTCATGCAGGGTGGTGTTGTAGCGGCCATCGGAGTGGGCGAACTTTTTGCCGCCATTGAGCAGGAGTACTTTTTTCATGGGAAGCGTCCAGAAGGTTGAAAATGTCTGGACGCAGACTATCGGCCTCGGCCCCTTGGAATAAGCCACCACTGAGCAAAATACTTTTGACCAGAAATCATGAATACCTCAATCATTGTTAACCGCTGATCAGCAGATGCCCGCCCAACAAGGCCATACCGATAAAAAACACGCGCTTGAACAACAGCGCACTGATGCGCTGGCGCACCACCTGGCCCAGCCACATACCCAGCAGCGCCGGCACCAGCGCCAGCAACGAGGCACTGACTTCTCCCCCGCCCAAGGTGCCACGCCAGGCCAATCCCGCGGCCAACGCTAGGGTCGACACGCTGAACGACAGCCCCAACGCCTGCACCAACTGATCGCGATTCAACCCCAACGCTTGCAGGTACGGCACCGCAGGGATCACGAACACGCCGGTCGCCGAGGTGATCACGCCGGTGACCAGCCCACACAGCGGGCCCAGCCAGCGCTCGGTTGGAGCGTTGACCTTGAACGTGGGCAGGAACAGTCCACTCAGTGCATACGCCAGCAACGCCGCGCCCAACGCGCGCACCACCCATTGCCCGCCGTCCATTCCCAGCCACACCGTGCCCAGCCCGGTACCGAGGAAAATCAGCAGCAACATCGGCCACAGGCGCTTGAGCAAAGCACTCAGGTGCCCGCCGAATGCCAATTGCCACAGGTTGGTGACGGTCGAAGGGATGATCAGCAACGCCGCAGCCTGCGCCGGCAACATAGCCAGGCCGAGCATGCCCATGGCCACGGTGGGCAGGCCGAGGCCGATCACGCCCTTGACGGTGCCAGCCAGCAGGAAGGTGCCGATCACCAGCAAGGTAAGGGCGGGGCCGAGGTTTTGGTAAAACGCGAGGAGGGTATTCATAGGCCGATTGTGCGACTTTTCGATAAGCTCGGAAATTCGCCATATACTGAGGCAGCCTCTTGTTTTGCATGAGGCTGAGGCCTCATCGGGAGCAAGCTCCCTCCCACACTTGGGCTGCATTTCAAATGAGGGAGGGGCGGTGCGAGGCGTCGACTTGCTCCCGATGAGGCCAGCCCCATCACCCGAGCAATCAGCCATGCACTTTGACCTGATCGACCTGCGCCTCTACCTGCACGTCCTCGACACCGGCAATATCACCGCCGGCGCGGCCCGCAGTCATTTATCCCTGGCCGCCGCCAGCGCGCGCATCCGGGCGATGGAGGCCTCGTTGGGCATCGAGTTTCTCGACCGTGGGCGTCGAGGCGTCACCCCCACACCTGCGGGAAAAGCCTTGGCCCGTCACGCCCGCCTGCTGCTGCAACAGGCCGAGCACCTGCAACAGGACCTCGCGGAATACGCCAACGGCGTCAAAGGCCAGGTGCGCCTGCTGTGCAACACCACCGCGCTCAGCGAATACCTGCCGGAACTGCTCGCGGACTTTCTGCGCGAACACCCCAACCTCGATATCGACCTGCAGGAACTGCCAAGCCTGCGCATCACCCAAGCCTTGCGCCAGGGCACGGCGGACCTGGGGATCATCTCCGACGCCGTGGACGCCCACGGCTTGCAGACCCTCGCGTTTCGCGACGATCCACTGGTGCTGATCATGCCGCTGGAGCATCCGTTGACGGCAGCAAGTACGGTGACCTTTATCGACAGCCTGCATTACGACTATGTGGGCCTGGCCGCCCATAGCGCGCTGGCGGTGTACCTGGAAGAACAGGCGTTGCACGCGGGGTTTCGCCTGCAAACGCGCATCCGCGCCGAGAGTTTTGACGGGGTGATGCGCATGGTTGCACGCGGCGCGGGCCTGGGGATCGTGCCCCAGGCGGCGCTGGCCCGTTGGCCGTTGGAGCAGCGCTTCAAGGCCCAACCGTTGCGAGAAGATTGGGCCTGTCGAACACTGCTGTTATGCGCGCGCTCGTTCGACCACCTGCCAGGTTACGCCAGGGCCCTGTTCGACGCCTTGACCCTGCCCTTGCGGAAAAACCCGTAATACACCGCCGACAGGATCAGCAGGAACGGCACGCCAAATACCAACGTCACCTTGAACGCCTCGGTGAAATAGGTGGTGATCATCACCGCGCCCATCAGCAGCAAGGTGATCAACGTCCCGATGGCGTAGCTCACCCGTACGCTGGGGCCGGCATAGCCGATGGCGTTGCACGGTCTAACTGTTGTCACAGATCCCCTGTGGGAGGGGGCTTGCCCCCGATAGCGGTGGATCAGCAAACATCCAAGTGACTGACACACCGTCATCGGGGGCAAGCCCCCTCCCACATTTTGATCTGCGTTATCTTCAGGTGACGCTGTGGCGGACTTTGAATTGCGGTTGGTCCCAGGTGCGGTTGTCGAGGATTTCACCGAGGATTTCCACGGCATCCCACACCTCGGTAAAGCTTGTGTACAACGGCGTAAACCCAAAGCGCATGATGCGCGGCTCGCGGTAGTCACCGATCACACCACGGGCGATCAACGCCTGGATCACCGCATAGCCTTCAGGGTGCTCGAAGCTCACATGACTGCCACGCCGGGCGTGCTCACGCGGGGTGATCAGTACCAGCTCATGGGCAGCACAACGGGCCTCCACCAACGCGATAAACAGGTCAGTCAACGCCAGGGACTTGCTGCGCAGGCTGGCCATATCGGTCTGTTCGAAAACCTCCAGCCCACACTCCACCATCGCCAGCGAGGTGATCGGCTGGGTGCCGCACAGGTAGCGGGCGATGCCAGCACTCGGCGCATAGGTGGACTCCATGGCGAACTGCCGGGTATGTCCGAACCAGCCCGACAACGGCTGCCGCACCACATCCACCAACGCCGGGTTGACCCACACGAATGCCTGGGAGCCCGGGCCGCCGTTGAGGTATTTGTAGGTGCAGCCAATCGCATAATCGGCACCGGCCTGATGCAGGTCGATGGGCACCGCGCCCGCCGAATGGGCCAGGTCCCAGAGGCTCAGCGCGCCGCACTCGTGGCTCAGGGCGGTCAGCGCCTGCATGTCGTACATGTAGCCGGTCTTGTAGTTGACGTGGGTGAGCATCACCACCGCCACGTCTTGGTCGATGGCCTGGGGCAATTCGTCCGGGCTGTTCACCAGGCGCAGGGAATAGCCCTGTTGCAGCAGCTCGGCCAGGCCCTCGGCGATATACAGGTCGGTCGGAAAGTTGCTCGCCTCGCTGACGATCACCTTGCGCGCAGGCGCGCGTTGACGCTGCACGGTCAACGCGGCGCTGAGCACCTTGAACAGGTTGATCGAGGTGGTATCGGTGATCACCACCTCACCGTCGCGCGCGCCGATCAGCGGTGCCAGGCGATTGCCCAGGCGCTGGGACAAATCCGCCCAGCCGGCGCTGTTCCAGCTGCGAATCAGGCCATTGCCCCACTCTTCGGCAATCACCGCCTGCGCCCGCGCCAAGGCCGCCACCGGGCGCGCGCCGAGAGAGTTACCGTCGAGATAGATCACGCCCTCCGGCAAGGCGAACTGACGACGCAGCGGCGCCAGCGGGTCCTGGGCGTCGAGGGCTTGGCAATGGCTTCGGGGGGTCATGGGCTGTCCTGGCTTTTAGGCTGAAGATGCTGCAAATAATGAACGAAGCTTTAGAGAATTTTCGTGCAAAGTGGTGGGTAACACGCTAATTAAGCTGTAGGAAATTCGAATTTAAACCGAAAATACGCGGATTTATGCCAACCATGATTCTCGACGCCACCGACCTGCGCCTCCTGCATTTCCTGCAACAGGATGGCCGTATCAGCAACCAGGAACTGGCGGAAAAAGTCGCGCTGTCACCCTCCGCCTGCCTGCGCCGCCTGCGCTTGCTGGAGAGCGAAGGCATCATCAGCGGCTATCGCGCGGTGCTGAATGCCGAGCAGTTGGGGATCGAGTTGGAGGCCATCGTCCACCTCTCCTTGCGCCAGGATGTGGAGGATTGGCATGAGACGTTTATCAAGAAGGTGCAAGGCTGGCCGGAAGTGGCCAGCGCCTACGTGATCACCGGCGCCAGCAACTACGTGCTACGGGTGCAGGCGCGCAACCTCAAGCACTTTTCGGACTTTATCGTGAACCACCTGAACCGCACGGCGGGGGTGATGGATATTCGCTCGGAGATCGTGTTGCAGAAGATCAAGGATCGGGATGAGGTGTTGGATCTGGTTGTGCGTAAGTAGGCCGACGATGCCTTTTGTAGGAGCGAGCTTGCTCGCGAAACAGGTACATCCAGCGCAGCGATGCGCCTGAAATACCTTCGCGAGCAAGCTCGCTCCTACAGGGGGCGTCTACTACGGCGTACGCGGCGTCGAAGACTTGTGCGAAGCGGCGCGCATCCAGGTCTACGCCTCCAGGCTCGCCCACTTTCGCTGCACCGAAGTCCTGAGCAACCCTTCGCCCGCATGGTCCGGCAAGCGTGGCTACCTCACCGAGCATTTCGACCTGGCCGAATTACGCGACAGATCGGCCGATATGTACGTGTGCGGCCCCCCGCCAATGGTCGAATCCGCCCAGCAATGGCTGGTGGATCAGGCACTTGATGGCGTTCAGCTGTATTACGAAAAGTTCACGCAGAGTAATATCTGACCCCTCAGCACTTCTGAGGGGCGGGTTCGGCGTGTAATCAACCCCGAGAAAAACAAGTAGAAGGGAATGTTAATGGCGGATGACATGGTTAACCCGGTAGGCCTCAAGCGTGGCCTGAAGAACCGGCATATTCAGCTGATTGCCTTGGGAGGGGCCATCGGCACGGGGCTGTTCCTCGGTTCGGCCGGGGTGCTCAAGTCGGCGGGGCCGTCGATGATCCTGGGCTACGCAATTGCCGGTTTCATCGCGTTCCTGATCATGCGCCAGCTGGGCGAGATGATCGTTGAAGAACCGGTGGCGGGTTCATTCAGCCACTTCGCGCACAAATACTGGGGCGGTTACGCGGGCTTCCTGGCGGGCTGGAACTACTGGGTGCTGTACGTGCTGGTGGGCATGGCCGAACTGACGGCCGTGGGCAAGTACATCCAGTTCTGGTGGCCAGAGATCCCAACCTGGGTCAGCGCACTGGTGTTCTTTGTCGCGGTGAACCTGATCAACACCCTGAACGTGAAGTTCTTCGGTGAGGCTGAGTTCTGGTTCGCGATCATCAAGGTGGTGGCGATTGTCGGCATGATCGTGCTCGGCTGCTACCTGCTGTTCAGCGGCACCGGCGGCCCGCAAGCCTCGATCAGCAACCTGTGGAGCCACGGCGGGTTCTTCCCCAACGGCGGCATGGGGCTGTTGATGTCCATGGCGTTCATCATGTTCTCGTTCGGCGGCCTGGAGCTGGTGGGCATCACCGCCGCCGAGGCCAGCGAACCGCGCAAGGTGATCCCGAAGGCGATCAACCAGGTGGTGTACCGCATCCTGATTTTCTACGTCGGCGCCCTGACCGTGCTGCTGTCGCTGTACCCGTGGGATCAACTGCTGCAAACCCTCGGCGCGTCGGGCGATGCCTACAGCGGCAGCCCGTTTGTGCAGATCTTCTCGCTGATCGGGAACGACACCGCCGCGCATATCCTCAACTTCGTGGTACTGACCGCGGCGCTGTCGGTGTACAACAGCGGCGTGTACTGCAACAGCCGCATGCTGTTCGGCCTGGCCGAGCAAGGCGATGCACCCAAGTCGCTGATGAAACTCAACAAGCAAGGCGTACCGTTGCGGGCCCTGGGTATTTCGGCGCTGGTGACGATGCTGTGCGTGGTGGTCAACTACGTGGCACCGAAAAGTGCCCTGGAGTTGCTGTTTGCGCTGGTGGTTGCCTCGCTGATGATCAACTGGGCGCTGATCAGCATCACGCACATCAAGTTCCGCAAAGCCATGGGTGAGCAAGGCGTGGTGCCGTCGTTCAAGACCTTCTGGTTCCCGTTCAGCAACTACCTGTGCCTGGCGTTCATGCTGATGATCATCAGCGTGATGCTGGCGATTCCTGGGATTCGGGAGTCGGTGTATGCGATGCCGGTGTGGGTGGGGGTTATCTATGTGGCCTACCGGTTGCGAGTGAGTAAGACGAAAGCGGTCGCCGCTGCGCAGTAATATCCATGTGGGAGGGGGCTTGCCCCCTCCCACATTTGATTGCGTTTACAGCGTGGAGCGTACCCGCCACAGCTCGGGGAACAGCACCGTGTCGAGCATCTTGCGCAGGTAACCCACGCCTTCGGTGCCACCGGTGCCGGGCTGGAAGCCGATAATCCGCTCCACCGTGGTCACATGCCGGAAGCGCCATTGGCGGAACGAGTCCTCCAGGTCGATAAACTTTTCCGCCAACTGATACAGGTCCCAGTACCGGCTTGGGTCGCGATAGACCTCACGCCATGCCGCCTCCACGGAGTCATCATGCACCGTGGCCGCCGTCGGGTCGCGCTCGGCACGGTGGGGATCAATCGCCAGGCCCGCCTTGGCCATCAGGTTGATCGCCTCGTCGTACAGCGACGGCGTGGCAATCGCCACCTGCAACTCCTGCAACAACTCAGGCCGATGGGCATGGGGCCGCAACAGCGCCGGGCTCTTGTTGCCGAGGATGAATTCGATCTCACGGTACTGGAACGACTGGAACCCTGATGACTGCCCCAGGAACGGGCGAATCGCCTTGTACTCCGATGGCGTCATCGTCGCCAGCACCGCCCAGGCGTGCACCAGTTGATCGAAGATCCGCGACACCCGCGCCAGCATCTTGAACGCTGGCGGCAACTCGCCCAGGCGCACGTGTTCGCGGGCGGCCTTGAGTTCGTGGAGCATCAGTTTCATCCACAGCTCGGAGGTCTGGTGCTGGATGATAAAGAGCATTTCGTTGTGGTCTGGCGACAGCGGGTGCTGGGCACTGAGGACTTTGCCCAGGTCCAGGTAGTCGCCATAGCTCATGGACTCGGAAAAATTCAGTTCGGCGTTATGCCATTCTTCCGGGGGTTGGTAATCAGCTGAGAAAGGACATTGGCTCATCGCGTGGGCTCCTTGAGCGGGCGGAGAATGGCACGGACCGGGCTGGCGTCGAGATGGGCAAACCGCAAGGGCAGCGCGATGAGTTCATAGTCGCCCTCCGCTACGTCATCGAGCACGATGCCTTCGAGAATCGCCATGCCATGGCGGGCCACGGCGTTGTGAGCATCCATGGTCTTGGACTGTTGCGGGTCCAGGGACGGGGTGTCGATACCGATCAGGCGCACACCCAGGCCGGCGAGCAGCTCGATGGTTTGCGGGGCGATGGCGGTGAAATTCGAATCCCACTCGGTCAGCGGCGCTTGTGGATAAGTGCGCAGTAACACGCGCTCGGGCAAGTTATCCACACGCCCGTCCAGTTGATGCGGCTGCACCAGCGCGCCGCTCTCCAGGCAATGCAACACGCGGCACGGGCCCATGTACACGTCCAACGACACTTCGCCAATCGGTGCACCCTGCGCGCTGTAATGCAGCGGGGCATCCACGTGGGCGCCGGTGTGCGGCGACAAGGTAATGCGCCCGACATTCACCGGACACTCCGGGCCGAACTGCCATACACGCTCTTCCTGGAACGGCGTATCCCCCGGCCAGGTCGGGGTCGCCGCACTCAAGGGTGGGCTGATGTCCCACCACGTTTTTATTGGGTTCATTTCAAGGCTCTCGGTCGGTACTGAGGTGAATGATACGAGGGCCAGCTGTGAATTTTCTTGCGAATTCCTGCGCCAAGCCGGAAATATTTCGCACTTACTGCGAAGAAACGGCTTATTTACGCTCAGAAGTATCGCCTGGCCACAGAGGAGCGGCCACCAAGGATTAATGCCGGTCAGTTAAACGTACATAGCCTCCTGTAGGAGCGAGGGGGACGCCTAGTTCTTGCTCGCGAACAACCTCAACGATAACGCGTGTTTCCTGAACGAACGCGGCGTCTGTGAGTTCTTCGCGAGCAAGCTCGCTCCTACAAAAAAGCCTTCCACACTGACTTCGCGATGCCTCAACCATCGGACTCCCTGCGCTTCTGGGCATCCCGATGTCGAGTTCAGACCACTGACGCAACGCCCAAGGCCTTAGGGTGCATCTTTCCATTCCCCGCCTCGGAGTCATCCATGTCCAAGCCCATCACCGTACTGCGCGACACCCACCCGCTGCCCGTCCTGGATGCCTGCAAATGGGAAAAGCTCGAAGGTGACCCGCACACCGTCAACCTCAACGCCTACACCAGCGAAGACGGCAGCAAGATCATGGGCACCTGGATCTGCACACCGGGCAAGTGGTATGTGGAATACGTGAAGTGGGAATACTGCCACTTCCAAGAGGGCTACTGCGTGATCACCCCGGAAGGCATGGAGCCGATCCACTTGCGCGCTGGGGATATCTTTGTGGTGGAACCGGGGATGAAGGGCACGTGGGAAGTGGTCGAGACGGTGCGTAAGTATTTTGTGTTTGCTTGATTCACTTCTACCGTGAACTGCTTTGCATTGTGGCGAGCCGGTTTACTGTGGCGAGCGGGCTTGCCCTAATGCCGTTCAGTTAAGCGTACATCGCCTTTTGTAGGAGCGAGCTTGCTCGCGAAAAACTCACAGGCGCCGCGTTCATTCAGGAGACACGCGTTATCGTTGACGTACTTTTCAGCCCCTGACAAATCTCCCTGTGGCGAGCGGGCTTGTCCCGCGTTGGGCTGCGAAGCAGCCCCAAAACCAGCCTCTACAGAGTGTCTGATACACCGCGTTCTTCTTTACTGGGGCTGCTACGCAGCCCAACGCGGGACAAGCCCGCTCGCCACAAGCCCGCTTGCCACAACACCGCTCGCCACGACAGCCCTATCTGCCGGACGTTCAGCGTTGAGTCAAAGTTGTGTAGATACCTGCCCATCAGCCGGAACCTGCCTTGACCTGATCCCCTGCCCCCCTGAAAATGCGCGACGCTTTTTTGTTCCGCTTACTGAAGTAGTGAAATTTCAATGTCCGATTCCTACACCGCAGAATCCGCCGAAGAATCCGTAGTCGCCTTGCAATCCAAAGCTGAATACGAAAACGCCATCAATCTTTCACAGCACCTGCCTGCGGCCAAGATCATCAGCGAGATGGTGCTGGACGCGTTCCACACCTCCAAGGAAAGCGACCAGATCCGCGAACTGCGCGTGGCGATCCGCCAGGCTCACGATGCCTTCGACGACGACAAAGCCTACGACCTGATGGGTCAGCTCAAGCAACTCAAGGACGCCGAGGCCGCCGATAACGCCGCCCTGGAAAACCTGAGCAGCCAGTTCTCGATCAGCCGCATCCTGTCCAGCTTTAAGGACGACCCGGAGTTCCAGGAGCTGGTCTACGGACTGGCCCTCAAGGTGCTGAACCAGTCCCACCAGGCCATCAGCAACCCAAGCGCCGGCAAGGGCAAGGCCGCACGGCCCAAGAAAGAAGCCGAAGTGTTTGTGATCAGCAAGGACGGCATCAGCGTCACCCTGCCACTGCGCACGCCACGCTCCAAACTGAATGTCGACCGGGCCGCGTTCGAGTTCCTGGGCTTCAGCTTTGTGGGTGAAGGCGATGAGGCCGAACTGGAGGTTGAGAGCTTTGTGGATAACTCCGGCGCCGAACAGCCGCTGAGCCGCAAGAGCGTGATCACCGCATTGCAGCAGCAGACAGCGTTTGATGGGTACAGCATCGCGCAGCAGTAACCTGAAGCCAAAAAGCCCCGCACGGTGTTGCCAATGCGGGGCTTTTTGTTGCCGATGATTCAGACGGTCGCCAATCGATCCACCATATCCGGAAACTTTTCAACCAGCCTGATCAGGAGTGCGGCCTGAGCATTGGGTTTGGATTTGTCCTGTTCCCAGTTTCTCAGCGTGCCGGGGCTCGTCCGTATGCTCCGGGCAAACACCGACTGTGACATATGCAATTTATCCCGCAGTGCCACGATCTCTTGGGCTGACACCTCAGGAACGGGCTTGTCCTCCACAGTGCTTTGCCGAAGAGTGATTTTGCCTTCTCGGTGAGCAGTCATGTCGCTAACGCCCTGCATCAACTCTGCAAACAGATCGCGCTTTTTCATGGGGTACCTCGTTTTTTCAGTTCGGCCTCTATGGCCTTTTTAAGTGCCTTCTCTTGATCGGCAGTCAAATTTTCCAATTCGTCTTTGTTGTAGATAGCAAACATCCAAAAGTGACCATCAGTGGTGAGCCAGTAGTAAATAACCCGTAAGCCACTACGCTTTCCTTTACCACGCTTGCCATCTGACCACCGTAGCTTGCGAAACCCTCCTGTACGGGGCATCACATCGCCAGCCAAAGGGTTCCACTGCATCTCGTTTTGCAGCAATCGATATTCATCATCCGTCAGGTAATGACCTACGGTGGCGGTAAACGATGAAGTCTCGAAGAAAATAGAACGCATGGGAAAACTATAGGCAACTTGCCTATAGTTTTACAAATCGAAATTCAGCTTTCTGACGAACTGCCCAAATGTCAGCCAAGAGGGTACGCCTGTTTAAACAGACGACATCTGCGCCGCAAACACCTCACGAAACCGCGCCATCTCGCGCTTGCTCCCCACCGTGACGCGTACCCACTGCGGCCAGTTCTTCCACACCCGTCCAATCAGCACACCTTGCCCGGCCAGCTTCTCGATCACCTGCTCGGCCGGTTGCTTCACATCGATCATAAAGCAGTTGCTCTGGGACGCCGTGCAAGTGAACCCACGGGCCTTGAGCCAGGTAATGGTCTCCTCACGCAGTTGGGCATTGAGCGCCTTGCGTTGCGGCAACAGCTTGACGTCTTCCAGGCTGGCGCGCGCGCCGAGCAAGCCGGTGCCTGCCGGTACGTTGTCGCCGCCGAACACCGCGAGGCGCTCCAGCAGCGCCGGGGCACCGATTGCCAGGCCAACGCGGGCGCCGGCCATGCCGTAGATTTTCGAGAAGGTGCGCAACACCAGCAGGTCGTCGTGTTCCTTGACCCAACTCACGCAGCTGGGGGCGTCGGAGAAATCGATGTAGGCCTCATCCACCACCAACACACTGCCTTTGGGCTTGTCCGCCAGCGCCTGGCGGATGGCGTCGGTCGGGGTCATGGTGCCGGTCGGGTTGTTGGGATTACACACGTAGAGCATACCGGCCTGGGGATCGGCGGCGAGCATGGCGGGGATGTCGTGGGCGTGCTCGGTATTGAGGTCCACCTCGCGCACCGGTGCCTTGCGCGACTCGGCCGCCTGGCGCGGCACCTCGTAGGACGGCGTGGCCATCACCAGGCCGCGGGTTTCACCGGTAAACGCCAGGACGGCATAGCGTAGCGCCGCCATGGAGCCGGAAAACACCGCGACCTGTTCTTCGGCAATCCCCTGCTGCTGGGCGAACAGCGCGGCCAGGCCGTACATGTGGCTGTAGGGATAGCGTCCGGCAGTGGCAATCGCCTCTCGCATCGCTTCGCGGGCAGCACCTGAAGGGCCGTAGGGGCTTTCGTTGTAGTTGAGCCGCACCTTGTCCGCCTTGGCCGGCGGCGGGCTGGCAACCGCCCAATCCAGGCGCCCCAACAAGGGCAGGGCCGCGCCCAGGGCGAGAAGGGAGCGACGACTGACGCTGACCATGGTGACAACTCCTTGTACGCGGGTAATGGATTCGCACGGCTCATACAGTGAGGTATGACGAGAAAGCCGCCAGCCGATTTAACCCGCGCCCAAGAAAAAGCCCCGCGCTTCTCACGAAGGCGGGGCTTGTTCACTGCTTGGAACCACTCAGGGCGCGTAGGTCAGCAACAACTCTCTCGGCACCTGGAAATCCAGGGACATCATCACGCTGAGCGCGGTGATGGTGAAGATCGAGAACACGAACAGCTTGCGTGCCCAGACGGTGTCGTCCACCGCCTTGTAGCCGGTCCAGGCCATGTACAACCAGTACATGCCCATGGCGGCGGCGACAGCGAGGTAGCTCATGCCGGCGTAGCCACTGAAGGTCAACATCAAGGTCGCCACGAGGAAGGCCAGGATGTAGAGCAGGATGTGTTTCTTGGCCACCTGGATGCCGCGCTTGACCGGAAGAACCGGAATCGACGCAGCCAGGTAGTCGTTGAAACGGAAGATCGCGATGGCATAGGAATGCGGCATCTGCCACAGGCTGAACATCACCAGCAGCACCAGCGCGGCCATGTCGAAGCTATTGGTCACAGCTACATAACCAATCACCGGCGGCATCGCCCCCGACAGACTGCCCACCAGCGTGCCGTGAACCGACTTGCGCTTGAGGTACAGGCTGTAGAGGCCGACGTAGATGACGAAGCCGATCACGGCAAACAGCGCCGCCAGCGGGTTGGCCACCTTGTACAACAACACCACGCCGGCAACACCCAGGACGGTCGCGAAGATCAGTGCCAGTTTCAGGGAGATAAGCCCCTGGACCAGCACGCGATTCTTGGTGCGTTCCATCTTGATATCGATGTCGCGGTCGATGCAGTTGTTGAACACACAACCGGAAGCTACCACCAGGGACGTACCGATCATTGCAGCCAGGAAGATGGCCAGATCGACATGTCCCTTGGAGGCCAGGAAGAAACCGCCTGCCACAGAAAGCACGTTACCGAAAATGATCCCCGGTTTGGTGATTTGGATAAAGTGCTTAAGCGACATCGGGTCTTACCTCACTTCGCCATCATGTAGGTGTGGATGCTGAACATGATCCACAGCGACAGACCAACCAGCAGAACGATCACCAGGCCTGCGAACACGAACGCAATCACGTTCTCACGCTGGGCCTCGGAGCGGTCCAGGTGCAGGAAGTACACCAGGTGAACCAGGACCTGAATGACCGCGAACGCCAGGACGATCATCAACGTGATCGACTTCGGCAGGGTTGGGTACATCACCAGGCCGAACGGGATCAGGGTCAGGATGACCGACAGGATGAAGCCGATAGCGTAAGACTTTACGCTGCCGTGGCTCGCATCATGGCTGTCATGGGAGTGTGCATTAGCCATTACAGAGTCCCCATCAAGTAGACGACGGTGAATACGCAGATCCAGACTACGTCCAGGAAGTGCCAGAACAGGCTCAGGCAGCTCAGGCGAGTCTTGTTGGTGTTGGTCAGGCCGTGCTTATTGACCTGATACATCATCACCGCCATCCACAGCAGGCCAGCCGAAACGTGCAGGCCGTGGGTGCCTACCAGCGTGAAGAACGCCGACAGGAAACCACTGCGGTGCGGGCCGTAGCCTTCGGAGATCAGCAGGTGGAACTCGTTGATCTCCATGCCGATGAAGCCCAGGCCGAACAGGAAGGTCAGTGCCAACCAGCTCAGTACGCCCTTCTTGTTGCCCTTGTAGAAGGCCAACATGGCGAAGCCGTAGGTGATCGAACTGAACAACAGCAAGGCGGTTTCGCCGAGCACGTAAGGCAGTTCGAAGATGTCGTGGCCCGACGGGCCACCCGCTACGTTGTTTACCAGTACCGCGTACACCGCGAAGATCGACGCAAACAAGATGCAGTCGGTCATCAGGTAGAGCCAGAAACCGAAGACGGTCATTGGCCCCGAGTCGTGGTGATGGTCATCGTGCCCATGGTCATCGACATGGGCGTGTCCAGCATTGGTCACTAAGTTCGACATGGTTTAAGCCTGTTCCAACGAGGTTTCGACACGGTTGGCCGGGATTTTCTTCTCGGCGACCAGACGAGCGTGCTGCTCGGCTTCGATGCGCTCGATCGTTTCGACCGGCACCATGTAGCCTTGATCATCACGTGCAGCGTGGACAATGAAGTAGCCGATGGTGCCCACCAGGCTCACGATTGCCAGCCACCAGATGTGCCAGATCATCGCGAAACCGAACACGGTCAACAGCGCGCCCATCACCACGCCAGTGGCGGTGTTGCTTGGCATGTGGATCGGTTCGTAGTGCTTAGGTTGCTGGTACGCAGTACCGTCTTCCTTGGCTTCGGTGAACGCATCGATGGTGGTCGCAGTAGGAATCACAGCGAAGTTGTAGAACGGTGGTGGCGACGAGGTCGACCATTCCAGGGTGTGGCCGTTCCATGGATCGCCCGACTCGCACATGTTCTGCTTGCGATCACGCACGCTGACATACAGCTGGATCAGCTGGCAGGCGATACCGACCGCGATCATCAGCGCACCGAACATGGCGACGTACAGGTACGGCACCCACTCAGGGTTGGTGGTGGCGTTCAGACGACGGGTCATGCCCATGAAGCCCAGTGCATAGAGCGGCATGAACGCGACGAAGAAGCCCGAGATCCAGAACCAGAATGCAGCCTTGCCCCAGCCTTCGTGCAGCTTGAAGCCGAACGCTTTCGGGAAGTAGAAGCTGAAGCCAGCGATGTAACCGAATACCGCACCGCCGATGATCACGTTGTGGAAGTGCGCGATCACGAACAGGCTGTTGTGCAACACGAAGTCAGCACCCGGGATGGCCAGCAGTACGCCGGTCATGCCGCCGATGGCGAAGGTCACCATGAAGCCCAGGGTCCACAGAACCTGGCTGGTGATACGCAGACGGCCGTGGTAGATGGTGAACAGCCAGTTGAATAGCTTCACCCCCGTCGGGATGGAAATCAGCATCGTCGCCAGGCCGAAGAAGGCGTTGACGCTGGCCCCCGAACCCATGGTGAAGAAGTGGTGCAGCCACACCATGAAGCCCAGTACCGAGATCGCGCCAGAGGCGTAGACCATCGAGTGGTGACCGAACAGGCGCTTGCCGGTAAAGGTCGAGATCACTTCGGAGAAGATACCGAACGCTGGCAGGATCAGGATGTACACCTCAGGGTGACCCCATGCCCAGAACAGGTTCACGTACATCATTGGATTGCCACCAAGTTCATTGGTGAAAATGTGGAAATCCAGGTAACGGTCAAGCGACAGCAGCGCCATGGTAGCGGCCAGGATCGGGAACGAAGCCACGATCAATACGTTTGCCCAGGTGCAGGTCCAGGTGAAGATCGGCATGTCCATCAGTTTCATGCCAGGGGCGCGCATTTTCAGGACGGTGGCCAGGAAGTTGACCCCCGTCAGCGTCGTCCCCAGTCCTGATAACTGTAGCGCCCAGATGTAGTAGTCCACACCCACGCCCGGACTGTACTGAATGCCCGACAATGGCGGATACGCAACCCAACCGGTCTTGGCGAATTCGCCGACGCCCAGGGAAACGTTGATCAGCACCACGCCGGAAACCAGCAGCCAGAAGCTCAGGGAGTTCAGGAACGGGTAGGCAACGTCACGCGCGCCGATCTGCAGCGGCACTGCAAGGTTCATCAGGCCGGTGAAGAATGGCATCGCCATGAAGATGATCATGATCACACCGTGAGCGGTGAAGATCTGGTCATAGTGTTCAGGTGGCAGGTAGCCAGGCGAACCCTCGGTGGCCATGGCCAACTGGGTACGCATCATGATGGCGTCGGCAAAACCACGCAGCAGCATGACCATGGCAACGATGATGTACATCACGCCGATTTTCTTGTGGTCGACCGACGTCAGCCACTCGGTCCACAGGTAGGTCCACTTCTTGAAATAAGTGATTGCTGCAAACAGTGCCAGACCACCCAGCGCGATCATGGCGATGGTAATCATCACAATCGGCTCGTGGAACGGGACCGCATCCCAACTTAATTTACCAAACATCGTTTACTCCTCTGCCCCAGCAGTTGAATGCGAGCCCGTGTCAGAACCTTCAACCGCAGCCACTTCTTTCTTCTCGTGCTTGACCGGCTTGCCTGGTTTCATGCCTTCGTACTTGTCGACGATCTTCTGAAACAGGTCAGGCGTGTAAGCGGAGTACAGCGCGACAGGGTTGTTCTGGCTTGGTTTGGCAAGGGCTTCGTATTCAGCTTGATCAAGCTGTTTAGGTGCGGCCTTGACTTCGGCTACCCAGGCGTCGAAATCTTCCTGGCTCGTCGAGATCGCTTTGAATTTCATGCCGGTGAAGCCAGCGCCGCTGTAGTTGGCGGAGATGCCTTCCATTTCAGCTTTCTGGTTGGCGATCAGGTGCAGCTTGGTCTGCATACCTGCCATCGCGTAGATCTGGCCGCCCAGGGCTGGGATGAAGAACGAGTTCATCACGGCGTCGGAGGTGATCTTGAAGTTCAGCGGGGTGTGCTCCGGGAACCGGATCTGGTTGACGGTGGCGATACCCAGGTCTGGGTAGATGAACAGCCACTTCCAATCCAGCGCGACCACTTCGATATTGATCGGCTTGGCGTCCGATTCCAGCGGACGGTATGGGTCCAGCGCATGGGTGGACTTGTAGGTCACATAACCCAGGGCAATGATGATGAGGATCGGGACCAACCACACCGCGATTTCGATCTTGGTGGAGTGCGACCACTTCGGCGCGTAGGTGGCGCTGGTGTTCGACGCGCGGTATTTCCAGGCGAAGGCGAAGGTCATGATGATCACGGGGACCACGACCAGCAGCATCAGCAGGGTGGCGGTGATGATCAGGTTTCGTTCATCCAGACCGACCTGTCCTTTTGGGTCGAGCAAGGTCCACTTGCAGCCTCCCAGCATTAACATCATGCCAAGCAGCGGCAAAAAGCCTAGTAATCGGGGGTACCTGTTTTTACTCATCTCACGACCTCTAAAGCAGCTTGCGCAATGCAGTTGGGTTTTGATCGCCAACACTTCACCCTGCCAAGGGTTGGCATTTCTCTTCGATTGAATAAGAGCCTGCCCGCGCGCCCTAATCGGACGTGTCACGGACCTGCGGTGAGTTCTTATTCGATTTCGTGGTTAAAGGCCTTGTTACAGACCAATTCCATTTGGTGCGGATAGTTGAAAGGCTGCCGGAACCTGGGGTCGCACAGAGCCATCCATCTGCCCCTCGACCGCTCCAATGCTCAAAGTTTGAACAGCACCGGACATTCAGTGCGGGCGATTGTAGTTAGCTAGCGATGTATAAACCATGTCTTATAAAGAAATAATTTTTATTGATTCCAGCAACAATCCTTCACCAATATCGCAAAGGTTCGCGATCTTATCGCGTTAGATTCTCAACAAAAACCACAAAAATTGCCGTGTTATTGGGCAAAGCGCCACACCCCGCCGCCTCCACAAAGGCCTGCAAATCGCATCCAAGTCCCCATAAAACAAGGCATTCACAGAGCCCTCAAAGGCTTGGACGGCGCGACATTCGCGGGGTCGCCCAGACGACGAACTGACAGCATAAATTGACCGCCTGACGCAAATTTATGCGACGGTTCAACGCGTCAGAAATGTCCTGCGACAGCTTCTGTGTGACAACATGTCGCACGCTGCCCGCCGTCAAAATTGTCCGGCGTCACTGTCCTTTCACAAATCCCTACACACAAAAACGCCCCGGCCTTCTTTCAAAAGGACCGGGGCGTTTTGGTCGATAGGCTCAGGCTGCGCGCTTGCGGTTCCGGTATATGCCCAGGGGCACCAGGATTACCGTCAGCACGAACGCCACCAGCGCCCATTGCGCCAGGGACAAGCCAAGGATCGGCGGGTAAGGCGTGCTGCAGAAGCCGTCGACCTGGAAGCCCAGGGGGAAGACCTTGGCCAGGGGCAGGTCGTCGACGATCGGTTGCAGCACATCGACGCCACAGCTGACTTGCGGGAAAAATTGGGTGTACACATGATGGCCAGCCGCCGCCACCCCACCGAGGGCGCTGAGTACCACCAGGCCTTCAAACAGCGTGATCGCGCCCTTGGTGCGCATCGCCGCGCCGATAAACGCAAAAATCGCAATCAACAGCAAGGCGTAGCGTTGCAGGATACACAGCGGGCAAGGCGCCTCGCCCAACACCACTTGCATGTATAACGCGCCGCCGATCAGCGCCAGGCAGATGATGCCCAGCAACACCAGAAAGCGCCGCTCCCTGCCCAAACGCATTTCGTCACTCATCTCCGTATCCCTTTGCCTGATTGTGGTTGGCCTGATGGCCGCAAGTTTACACACAGAGAGTGGTTTAAACAGAGAGGGGTTAACGGGGGATTAATCGGGAGGAATGGAGAACTGAATGTGGGAGGGGGCAAGCCCCCTCCCACATCTTGAGCAGTGTTGCGCTGGAGATGTTATTCCAGGGCCGCCGCCGGGCCGAAGAATTCATAGCGGCTTTGTTGCTCAGGCACACCCAATGCCTTGAGGTGGCGCTTGATCGCCGCCATGAAGCCTTTAGGGCCGAGGAAGTAGGCATCCAGGTCGCGCTGCTCGGGCAACCACGCCGCCAGTTGCTCCTGGCTGAGCAGGCCGACCTTGTCCGCCGCCGGGCTCACGCCATCGTCCTCGTCATAACAGTAGAAGCGCTTGAGCTGCGGGTGCTTGACCGCCAAGGCGTCCACCCACTCCCGAAACGCATGCACCCCGCCGTTACGCGCGCAGTGGATAAAGTGCACCGGGCGCTCGGTGGCCAGGGCGGCCTCGAGCATGGGCAGCGTTGGCGTGATGCCCACCCCGCCACTGATAAGCACCAGTGGTTTATCACTGGCGGCCAGGGTGAACTCACCGGATGGCGGGAACAGGTCAAGGGTCGCCCCCACCTGCAACTGGTCGTGCAGGTAGTTGGACACCCGGCCACCGGCTTCGCGCTTGACGCTGATACGGTACTGGCCGGCATCGCTCAAGGCCGACAGGGAGTAATTGCGGCGCACTTCCTCGCCATCCAGGTGTAACGTCATGCCGATGTATTGGCCTGGCGCGGCCGCGAGAATCGGGGCGTTGTCCAGCGGCGCAAAATAGAACGACGTGATCTCGGCGCTCTCGTCCACGCGCTTGACCAGCTTGAACGGCCGCGCACCGCGCCAGCCGCCCGGCGCCTGGGCTTTCTCTTCGTAAATGGCCGCTTCGGCGCCAATCAGGATATCCGCCAACTGGCCGTACGCAGCGCCCCAGGCACTCATGACCTCAGGGGTGGAAATTTCGCTGCCCAGTACTTCGGAAATGGCACGCAGCAGGCACGCGCCAACAATCGGGTAGTGTTCCGGCAGGATCTGCAAAGCCACGTGCTTGTTGATGATCTTGGCAACCAGGTCGCCCAACTGATCCAACTGGTCGATATGCCGCGCGTACATCAATACGCCGTTGGCCAGAGCGCGAGGCTGGTCGCCGCTGGCCTGGTGGGCCTGGTTGAACAGCGGGCGAACCTGCGGGTACTCGGAGAGCATCATGCGGTAAAAATGGGTGATCAGCGCTTCGCCGCCGCTTTCCAGCAAGGGCACGGTAGATTTGACGATGGCACGGTCTTGGGCACTAAGCATGGAGCCTCCTGGGCTTCTTTACTGATTGCCATGGAGTACTCAGTATTCGTGCCAACTAATAAAACGTTTAAATTCAATAGCTTAAATTACACGTAGTCAGTATGACCTCCTACACCTTATAGTCATAAGGACTACAAGGAGTCATTATGACTGCGCAATCGCTGCTCACCACCCTGCTCCCCCTCGTCGCCGACCTGTCCCGCGAACTCCCCGAAGGCGAGCGTTACCGACGCCTGCTGCAAGCCATGCGCGCCTTGCTGCCCTGCGACGCCGCCGCGCTGTTGCGCCTGGACGGTGAGTCGCTGGTACCGCTGGCGGTAGACGGCTTGAGCGCCGATACCCTGGGCCGACGCTTCAAGGTCAGCGAACACCCGCGTTTCGCCGTGCTGCTCGGCAGCCCCGGCCCGACGCGTTTCGACAGCGACAGCGAATTGCCCGACCCCTACGATGGCCTGGTGGACGGCCTGCACGGGCACCTCGAAGTTCACGACTGCATGGGCTGCCCGCTGTTTGTCGATGATCGCCCTTGGGGCCTGCTGACCCTGGACGCCCTCGACACGGAGCGCTTCGAGCGGGTCGAGCTCGACGCCCTGCAAGCCTTTGCCAGCCTCGCCGCCGCCACGGTCAACGTTGCCGAGCGCATCGAACGCCTGGCCCTGCGCGTGGAAGACGAACAGCAGCGCGCCGAAATCTACCGCCAGGCCAGCGGCCAGCAGCACAAGGAAATGATCGGTCAGAGCAAGACCCACAAGCGCCTGGTGGAAGAGATCAACCTGGTGGGCGGCAGTGACCTGACGGTGCTGATCACCGGCGAAACCGGGGTCGGCAAGGAGCTGGTGGCCCAGGCGATCCACGCGGCATCGTCCCGCGCCGACAAACCACTGATCAGCCTCAACTGTGCAGCACTGCCGGAAACCCTGGTGGAGAGCGAGCTGTTCGGCCATGTGCGCGGCGCCTTTACCGGCGCATTGAACGAGCGCCGGGGCAAGTTCGAACTGGCCAACGGCGGCACCTTGTTCCTGGATGAAGTCGGCGAGTTGTCGCTGAGCGTGCAGGCCAAGTTGCTGCGCGTGCTGCAAAGCGGCCAGTTGCAGCGGCTGGGCTCGGACAAGGAACATCAAGTGGATGTGCGCCTGATCGCCGCCACCAACCGCGACCTGGCTGAAGAGGTCCGCAACGGCCGCTACCGCGCCGACTTCTACCACCGCCTGAGTGTGTACCCACTGCAAGTGCCAGCCCTGCGCGAGCGCGGGCGTGATGTGTTGCTGCTGGCCGGCTTCTTCCTGGAGCAGAACCGCTCACGCATGGGCCTGGGCAGCTTGCGCCTGACCAGCGACGCCCAGGCGGCGTTGCTGGCTTATAACTGGCCGGGCAATGTCCGGGAGCTGGAACACTTGATCGGGCGCAGCGCGCTGAAGGCCCTGGGTAACTGTCGCGAACGTCCGAAGATTTTGAGCCTGAGCGCCCAGGACCTGGACTTGCCAGGCGTCAGCGCGCCCCAGGTCGAAGCGCCAGCCGATGCCGCCCCCCTCGTCAGCGGCGACCTGCGCCAGGCCACCGAGCACTACCAGCGTCAAGTCATCAACGCCTGCCTGGAACGCCACCAGCACAATTGGGCCAGCGCCGCCCGTGAACTGGGGCTGGACCGCGCCAACCTCGGGCGAATGGCCAAGCGCCTTGGAATAAAATAGCCAGGTCAACGTTTATCAAATGCAAAATAACTTATTGATTAATAAGGATTAATATCTTTATCAAACGACCGAACTGTGTAGCAAGCAAGCTGCTGTGGCGAGCGGGCTTGCCACAATGCCAGTCAGTGAAGGCTTTTTTTGTAGGAGCGAGCTTGCTCGCGAAGAACTCACAGGCGCCGCGTTCATTCAGGAAGCACGCATTATCGTTGACGTTTTTCGCGAGCAAGCTCGCTCCTACAGAAGGCAACGCACGCTTAACTGACTGGCATTCGGGCAAGCCCGCTCGCCACGTTAGCGGGACCGCCTACATTGTTAGACGGCGTTCGCCTTGAGGGCAGGGCTCACAGGCCTGGGCTTACGGAACACCAGCACATTCCCCAGCATCACCAGCACCAACCCCGCCAACGCCGGCAAGGTCCACTGATACCCCTCGGCAAAGGCCGACACATTCAGCGCCACCACCGGGAACAACACCGTGCAATACGCCGCACGCTCCGGCCCCATGCGCCCCACCAACGTGAGATAGGCGGTAAAGCCGATCACCGACCCTGGGATCACCAGGTACCACAACGCGCCGATATACCGCGCACTCCAGTCCATTTCGAACGGAATGCCGCGCACCAGGCAGTAGGTCGCCAGCATCAAAGAACCATACAACATGCCCCAGGCATTGGTGGTCAACGGCCTGAGCCCGGCCTTCTGTTGCAGGCTCGACAGCATATTGCCGGCCGAGAAACACATCGTGCCGAGCAGTGCCAGGCCCAGGCCAAGCAATGTCTGTGGGCTGGCGGTATGCCCCACCAGTTCCGGCCAGAACAACAGGCCCAGCCCCAGCAAGCCAAGGGCACCGCCCATCAAGACATTGCGCGCCACGCGCTGGCCAAAGAACACCCGGGCATTCAGGGCGTTCCACAGCGTAGCCGTGGAAAACACCACCGCCACCAACCCGCTGGGGATCCATTGGCTGGCGGTCAGGAAACACATGAAGTTGACGCAAAAAAGGCACAGCCCCTGGGCCAGGCAGATCACGTGCCCGCGCCGGTTCATCACCTGCAACTTACGGCTGAGCAGCAACAGGGCAAACAGCACCAGCGCCGCCAGGCCGAAGCGATAGACGATCGACACGGGGATCGCGACAACGCCCAATTGCCACTTGAGGGCGATCCAGGTGGTACCCCAGATCAGCACGGTGAGTAAATACAGGAAAAGGTTCATGGCGGGCTCCGGTGGTTGAGCCACAGTGTCACCTTCAACCACGCACGGGCACTTGCACAATCTTGCGCTTTTGTCGGCCCGAGTGATCACAGCGCCAGCCCGGCGGAGTAGGATGCAAGGCGTCGGAGAGTACACACCATGCCAGCACTGGAATCCCTGCACGTCTTTCAAGCCCTCAACCGCTCGCCCAACGCACGCCTCGAAGCCTGCGCCGAGCTGGGTGACGGCGTGTCTGCGGCCCTGTGGAGCAACCATCACGACGCCCAGGACTACCAGGCGCCCAGTCATCACACACTGTCCTGCTACATCGGCGGCGGCACTGGCACCTTTCGCCGCGAGCAGCCGGGCACCAAGGGTGGGCCGGACAAGTTGTGCATCCTGCCGGCTGAGCACCAGTCGGCCTGGGTGATCAATGGTGAAATTCGCCTGGCCCATGTGTATTTCAGCCCGGAGCAATTTGCCCTCGGCTGCGTCACCCTGCTTGACCGCGAACCGCGCACATTGCAATTGCGGGAAAGCACCTTTCTCGAAGACCCCAGCCAGGCCCGGCGCTTTCACCAGTTGATTGCCCTCAACTGGCAAGAGCCTGCCGAGCGCCTGCTGACCAGCAGCCTGGCCCATGAAATGCTCAGCCACACCCTGCTCAGCCAGGTCGGCGTGCGCGATGGGCTGCACTTGAAGGGCGGCCTGGCGGCCCACCTGCGCCGACGCCTGGTGGAATACATCGAGCACCACCTGGAAGACCCGATCAGTCTCGGCCAATTGGCCGGGATGTGCGCCCTGTCGGAATATCACTTCGCGCGGATGTTTCGCCAAAGCTTCGGCTTGCCGCCCCATCAATACCTGCTGGCACGCCGCCTGGCCCGTGCGCAAACCCTGTTGCGCGGCGCCAGCCTGCCCCTGGGCGAAATTGCCTTGGCGTGCGGGTTCTCCAGCGCCAGCCACTTCACCCACCGCTTTCGCCAGGCCCTGGGCGCGACACCCGGGGAATATCGCCAGGCGTTCTGCGCCTAGGCCATCAAGCCCAACGTCTTGGCCTTGGCCACCGCCTGGGTGCGCCGCTCCACCCCCAGCTTGCTGTGGATACGCCGCGCGTGGGTCTTGACGGTATGCAGGGAGATAAACAGCCGATCGGCAATTTCCAGGTTGGAATTGCCCAGGGCGATCAGTTGCAGTACTTCCAGTTCGCGCTGGCTCAGGGGGTTGTCCGTCGCGCTTGTCGCAGATGCCTGTGGCTCCAGGCCCAGTTCACTGAGCAGGCCGGGCGAACGCAAACGCAGTTCACGGATCGCCTGCTGCACCTGGCAGCGCGCCGCCAGCTCCAGGCCCGCCTGCAACGAGCGACGGGCCAACGCCCCGTCACCGAGTTGCCAGGCCACCTCCCCCAACACCAGCTGCAATTCGGTTTCCAGGCACAGCATGCCGCGTTGTCGGGTGGTCTCCAGCAATGCATTGAGCCGCGCGACCGGTTGGTCGGCACCGCCCAGTTTCACTTCCGCCAGCACCAACAGGTATTCCAGGCGCGGGATCAATTCCAGGGTGGCCGGCGGTGCCTGCTTGGCATTCGGCCCGCGGAAGTGGCGCAGCACACGGCGCACCGCTTGCGCCGTCAACTCGGCGCGGCCCTGCTGCAACCAGAAATGCCCGCTGACCAATAGCAACACCGCGCGATACACCGTGTCCGGTACCTGGCGTTGTTGCATCAGGCGCTCAGCATCGCGCAGCTGGATAAAGGCCTGGGCGTAATCGCCGCGGTTGGCCGCCAGCAGCGCCAGGCCGAGGAAGCCGTACAACACGCGCTTGTCCTGGCTGTGCAGGCACATCGTCAAGCCTGTCTCGAAGCACTCGGCCGCCAACGCGTCCTGCCCCTGGCGCAACGCCAGGTGCCCACGGCGCAACGCGATGCGCCCCACCAACGGCCCAGCCTTGAGGTGTTGCTGCAGCAACATTGCCTGCACGCTCTCCAACAGGCTCTGCGCCCGGTACGGTGCACCGCGCTGTTCCAGCAACTGGGCGTGATCCAGCTCCAACAGCGCCTCCAGCAACAACGAGCCATGGGCGCGGGCCAGGCACAACGCTTCGCGATTCAGGGCCTGGGCCACGTCCAGCTCGCCGCGCAGCAAGGCTTGCTGGGTCAACCCCGACAGGCACATCAGGCGCGATGTCCATGCACTGTCGGGCAAGGCTTGCAGCGCCTCGAGGAAATGCTCGCGGGAGCGTTCGGCATCGCCCCCCAGGTGCAACAACCAACCCCATTGCGCCTGCCAGCGCGCCAGCAAGTGCCGCTGCGCCGCCGCCGTGGGTTGCGGGGCGAAACGCGCCAGTTGATCGATGCATAACGCCGCCTGGTCGAAACGCCCGGCAAACAGCAACGCCGCCGTGACCAGCCCCACCAATTGCGCGGAACACAGCATCAGTTCATCGCCATGCTGCTCATGCAGGCGCAACAGCAGCACGGCGTTCTGTTGGCGGAACAGGTCTTCGAAACTGAAGTGCTGCAACAGGCTGACCGCCACTTCGTACTCTTCGGCCAACAGCGCCTGTTCGAAGGCTGCTTGCCAGTCGCTCTGGGCGCTGAACCACTGACAGGCGCGCCGGTGCCAGGAGCGCTTGGCCGGCCAGGGCTCATCACGCAGCAATCGCGCCAGCGGCGCAAACACCTGCAGCCAGTCGGTGGCATCTTCACAGGGCTGGATAAACGCGCCGAGGGCCTGCAATTCGCGCAGGTAGTGCGCGCCATCACCAAAGCCGAACAGGTGCTCACACAAACTCACATTGAAGCGCGGCAGATGGGCCAGCACGCGCCAGGCTTCGGCCAGTTCCGCCGGCAAGGTGCTGAACAGTTCGTGTTGCAGGTAATCGAGCAAGGTCTTGTCGGGATGACCGTCGCCCAGCAGCGCGATACGCACCCCGGCGCACCAGCCGGCGCTGAAGTGCAGCACGTTCTCGAGCGTCTGGCCGGGCGCCTGGCTGAGCAGTTGCTGGATCTCCTCGGCGTTGAACCCCAACTCGGCGCCGTTGCATTCCAACAGTTCATCATCGAGTAGCAGACGTGGCCAGTTGCACGCCGGACGCCGCCGCGCGCCCAGCCACCAGGTCAGCGCCGGGCTACTGGCACTGAGCAGGCGGTCGAGCAAAGCGTCCAGTTCGGGGGCGGGCAGGCGGCAGAAATCATCCAGGAACAGCCACGCGGGCGTCTGCCAGCGGCTGAGGTCCAGCAGTAGCGTGGCTTCGTCGGTAAACCCCAGGCCAAGGTTTTGCGCCAGGCGCTGGCAGAGTTCGATGGGGCTGAGCACGACACCATTGAGCGCCATCCAGTAAACCTGGCACCCCGCCGGCGCCTGCAACGCGCACTCGGCGAACAGCGCGCTCTTGCCACTGCCACCCGGCGCACACAACAACTTGACCCGAACCTGCGCCGCCAGCAACGGCTCGGCCAGGCGTGGACGCAACAGATGGTGGGCGGACAGCCGTGGCATGAATCCAGGACGGTCCAGGCAGCGTGTCATGGCGGTCATTGCTGCATCCTGCGTTTTTATTGTTATGCAACTTGATCCCTACCCTAGTCCTGTGGGCGGCGGTTGTTGAAGAAGTATTCAGCACACTGATTAATAGCCATGCACAAAACCCAATGTGGGAGGGGGTTTGCCCCCGATAGCGGAGTGTCAGCTACAGATAGCTGACTGATACACCGCCATCGGGGGCAAGCCCCCTCCCACATTGGGATTGCATTTCAAACAGGCATCAGCGCACGCCTTCAGACCTCAAGGCCGCCGGTGTGTAATCCGCCGCCTTCGCCGCGAAGCCGAACACGAAGCTGCTCTTCTCCTCGTTCTTCATGCCCAGGGCGATGTAGCGCCCGGCGATGATGTCGTACAGGGTTTCCACGGTGTACGCCGGCACCTGATGGTCGTAGTAGAACTGCGCATGCCCCTCGGCGACGCGCCACAACTGGCCACGGCCGTCGTAGTGATCCACCAGCGCCACCTGCCAGCTGTCTTCGTCGATGTACATGTGGCGCTTGGCATAGATGTGCCGCTCGCTCGGCTTGACGGTGCCGACCACTTCCCACACACGGTGCAGCTCATAGCGGGTCAGGTCCTGGTTGATATGCCCGGCCTTGATGATGTCGTCGTACTTGAGGGTCGGCGAATCGAGCTTGTAGCTGTTGTAGGGGATATACATCTCTTTCTTGCCCACCAGTTTCCAGTCATAGCGGTCGGGGGCGCCGGAGAACATGTCGAAGTTGTCGGTGGTGCGCAGGCCGTCCGACGCCGTGCCCGGACCGTCATAGGACACTTGCGGCGCACGCCGCACACGGCGCTGGCCGGCGTTGTAGATCCAGGCCAGGCGCGGCTCCTTCACTTGGTCGAGGGTCTCGTGCACCAGCAGCACGTTGCCCGCCAACCGCGCCGGCGCCGTCACCGATTGCTTGAAGAAACTCAGTACGTTGGCCGCCTTGGCCGCGTCGATATCCGGGATCGCCTGGGGCACCGCCACTTCTTCCTCGAAGCGGATTGGCGTGTAGCTGCCGTTGGTCTGCGGGGTGGCCTGGGTGATGATGCGTCGCAGGTTGCCGCCGTGGTAACGGGTGATGTGGTTCCACAGCACCTCCACGCCATTCTTCGGAATCGGGAAGGCGTAGTAACGGTTACCGGTGAAGTTTTCCAGGCCGTTGCCGTCGTTGATCGCATGCACGTTCAGCGCGCTGCGCTTGATCGACTCGTAGATGTCCGGCGGCAGGTTCACCGTGCGGTGGCTGGGGTACACCGGGATCTTGTAAGTCTCGGGGTAGCGCTTGAACATCGCCACCTGGCCATCGGAGAGTTTGTCCTTGTACTTGTCCACCGTCGCGGCGGTGATCACGAACAGCGGTTTTTCGTTGGCGAACGGGTCGGCGAGGAAGCCTTTGCTGTCCACGGCACCGGCGTTTTTCGGGATACCGCCGGTCCAGGCCGGGATCGAGCCGTCGGCATTACCGGCTTTTTCCGCGCCGACGGGGGTAAGCGTGGTGCCGAGCTTGGCGGCTTCCTCGGGCGATACCGCGGCCATCACGTTGGCGGCCAGCAGACTGAGGGCCAATACGCCACATTGCAGAATCATCTTGCGCATAAAGTCGTCCTTATCAAACCGTGATCAGAAGTTCGCGCCGACGCTGAGGGCGAGGAAGTCGCGGTCGGTCAGGGTGTTGTAGTGGCCACCGAAAAAGTCGGTGTAGCTCAGGCTGGCGGTGTAGGTGTTGCGGTAGTCGGCATCGACCCCAATGCTGACCGCCTTGGCCCCTTCGTTGAACAAGCCGTTGGGGCCATAACCCTTGACGTCGTGGGACCACGACAGGTTGGGCTTGAGGTTGACCCCGGCGAACACGTTGCTGTAGTCAAGGATCGCGCGGGCGCGGTAGCCCCAAGAGGTCGCGGTGACAAAGCCATCATGATCGCCCTGGTAGCCGTAGACGCCGTAGACCGAGTCACGGCCATAACGCAGCTTGCTCTTGGCTTCCAGGCCCGCCACGTAGGTGACGCCGGCTTCGCCCACCAGCGTCAGGCGATCGGCGCCCATCACTTGGTCGAAGAACTGCGTCAATGTGGTTTGCGCCTGGGTGACTTGCTTTCGGCGGTAACCGGTGTTGTCTGCACCCGCCGAGGAACTGATCACCGAGGTGCCGGGAGCGGCCGGGTTGACCAGGGCCAGGGTCAGGTCGGTGGTGTTCAACTGCACCGGTGCATTCGGCCGGTAGCTGATCTCACCACTCCAGGCGGTGCCGGTGGGCAAGGTGGTCGAGAAGCTGGCGCCGTAGAGCCGAATGTCTTCCGGGTATTCGAGGTAGTACTGGCCACGGCCGAGCATCACGCTTGAAGCCAGCGAAGGACGCAGCGCGCCCGGCACCAGAGGCAGCATGCCGCCCAAAGCAGTAAGCGTGCTCTGCCCTGCACTGGTGGTGCCGACGGTCGGCGTACGGCTGTGGTAGTTCATGAAGTACACCGCGTACTCGGTGTCGTCCCCCAGCCAACGCAATGCAGCGCCCCACTGGCCACTGTCCCGGGCATCGCGGTCCTTGCCGCGTTGCACCACGATGCCTTCCTGCGTCACCTGGTAGCCTTGCCCGAACGCATTGGCCAGCGGCTGGAAGCCCGCCGCCGCCGCGCTGCCGACGGTGTAGTTGTTGTTGCAGCCGTGGGCCACCACATCGTTGCCAAAGAAGGTGCCGCAGTTATCCACCACGGTGTTTTCCCAGTTCAACTGGTAGAAACCTTCCACCGTCAATTGGTTGGTCAGGCTTTGGGAGGCGAACAGCATGTTCACCGGGATCAGCCCTTCCTTGATCTCCGCACCGGGGCGGCGGAAGGCCGAGACGTCGATGGGGTTGATGCTGTTGATGGAGTTGCCGATAAAGGTGCTCTCACCCCAGCTGACCACCTGCTTGCCCACGCGCACGTTGCCCGGCAGGTCGCCGATGGAATAGTTGTGATAGACGAACGCGTCCAGCAGCTCGTAGCCGGAAGAACGTGCGCCTTCGTCGCGATGGTGGTTACTGATCTGTTTGAACTCACGGTCTTCATCCTGCAGCTCGAAGTCGTACCAGTACTTGCCGCGCACGAACACACCGCTGTCGCCGTACTTGAGCTCCAGGTCATGAATGCCCTTGAAGATTTTCGAGAAGGTCTCGCCCTTCTTGAAGTTCAACCGTCCGTCATCCCCGGTCGACGCCTGGCCGGTACCGCCGTTGGCCACGCCCACCAGCTTCTTGTCGGCATCGCGCATGCCCCAGCTGGCGCCAACCGACAGTGAGGAATCGAATTGCCCTTCGATCTCGCCAATATTGAACGAAACAGCCTGTGCCTGGGCGCAGCAGCCCAGTGCAACCGCTGCAGCCAGCGCCTGTGGCGTGAAGATGGCGCGCATTGTTGTTTTTGTCATGCGTCTTCCCCGGTGAGTGACAGAAGGCCCCACCCTACTGCCGCCCAACGGGAGCGATAAGCGCACCAAGGAGGTATTCGTGTTGTCGCTCGAAAGGATGAATGGGCGCTCTGGCCGGGGTTTGGGCGGGGCCATGGATTGGGTGGATGGCGGGTTATCAGGGGAATGGATGGGCGGCTTGGCGGCAGGACGGGCACCGCGAAGGTACTGTTGCTGATTCAGTAACAGTCCTTGTCACGAAGCGGGATTACTCATTTTGTTACAAGCGACTATTCTTACCTGGCTTTCAGGGCAAACAGCCCACTCCCGCAACCGGGAGACAAGCCAGACTTCGATAGATTGGTGCCTGTTTTCAATCTGTTACCGCTGTTCACTGACGTTGATTTATCGCTCCTTGATCCAACGTCTTACTTCGGCCGCTGCTTTGCAGCGGCCTTTTTTATGCCCGCAATAAAACGGGGCGCCCTCAGCGCCCCGTAGTATTTAACAACGATCACGTAATGATCAAAGGCTGAATTTCTGCAAATTGGCCATCATCTCCTTCAACGCCTCGATATTGTCCTTGGGGTGAGCGGCGCCTTCGAAGTCACAGATCTGCTGCCAGTGCGCGGCCACATCGTCCGGCGAGAACCCGGCCTCCGGGTCGAAGCCCACACCCAGGCTGCGCTCCCAGCGGGTCTTGCCGATCCAGCCGCCGCCGACTTCGAACAGCCCGGCGGTTTCCTGGCATGCCTCGCTGCCCAGGTACACCACCAGTGGGCTGACCAGTTCCGGCTTGAGGCGCTCGAATACCTGCGGCGGGATCAAGCCTTCGGTCATGCGCGTGCCGCCGGTGGGCGCAATGGCATTGACCAGGATGTTGTTCTTGCGGCCTTCCAGGGCCAGGGTACGGGTCAGGCCATACAGGCCAAGCTTGGCCATGCCGTAGTTGGACTGGCCGAAATTGCCGTAGATGCCCGAGGTGGACGCCGTAAAGATCACCCGGCCATAGCTTTGCTCACGCAGATGAGGCCAGGCGGCGCGAGTGACTTTATAGGCGCCTTCGACATGCACGCGGTAAACCAGGTCCCAGTCGCTGTCGTCCATCTTGTGGAAGGTTTTGTCGCGCAGGATGCCCGCGTTATTGACCACCACGTCGACACGGCCGAAGACGTCCAAGGCGTTCTGGACGATTTTCTCGCCGTCGGTGACGGAATCATGGTTGGCTTCGGCAATGCCGCCAGCGTCGCGAATCTCGGCCACCACGCGGTCGGCCGCTGATGCGTTCGCCCCCTCGCCCTGGGTGGAACCGCCGAGGTCGTTGACCAGCACCCTGGCTCCGTGCCGCGCGAACAGCAGTGCATGGGCACGGCCCAACCCGCCGCCGGCGCCGGTGACGATCACGACCTTATCCTGGAACTGCACTGACTGACTCATACCAAACTCCAATGGGGACAATGGGAATGGGTCGAGTGTCAGGCACCGCGCTTGCAGTCACAATAAATACAGCCACGGCTGAATGGTGCGCGATAAGGCAGCAGGATGATCACCCGCTTTCCTGTAGGAGCGCCTCTCAGGAATAAGCCCTGCGCGGCGCCGCTTGCCCAATCCGCTCGCGAAAGGCCAGATAATGCTTGAGCACCTGTACCGGCGCCTCGATCTGCGGGTAGTGGCCGATATTGGCCAACAATACCGTGTCGGCGTGGGGCACCAATTGCTGGTAGCGCTCGACCATGTGGGCACCGGAGATCGGATCGATTTCCCCATCGATCACGCGCAACGGCACCTCGCCGCGCTGCATCGCCTCCACCCACCGCTCGCGCAGGCGCCGACGCTGGGGAATGTAGGCGATCAACTTGTGCAGGATGCGCGGGCCGTCGTTGCAGTTGATCAAGCTCCAGAAATCATCGAGGGCGCTTTCGCTGGGGAGGGTGTCGGGGCCGAAAATCTGGTTGAAGCTGTCGGACAAGGCGCTGCGCCCGAACGCGCGGCCGATCATCCAGCCCACGGGGCTGAGCAACAGTTTCTGTACCAACGCCGCGCGATGGGTTTCGGGGAACAACCCGCCGTTGAGAAACACACAACTGGCCATCTGAAACCGGCCTTCGTAGTGCCGCGCCAGCAACTCCTGGGCGACGCTGTCACCGTAGTCATGGGCCAACACGTGCACCGGCTGCTGCACGCCCAGGTGCTCGAGCAGCGCCTGTTGCACATCCGCCTGTTCCAACAGGCAATAGGTGTGGTCCAGCGGCTTGGCTGAATCGCCAAACCCGAGCATGTCGCAGGCGATCACCAGGTTACGCTGGGCCAGGGGCTGCCACAGGTAATGCCAGTCCCAACTGGCGGTTGGGAAGCCATGGATCAATAGCAACGGCTCGCCCTGCCCGGCCACCCAGTAACGAAGTGTACGGCCGCGAAAGACGAAATCCTGGCCACGCTTGCGCCAGGCTCTGAGCGGGATCTCGGCGAGTGGCATCAACTTTTATACCCGGGGTCTTGAAGCTCGAGTTTGCGCAGCAGCGCCGGCCAGGCCAGCGCGCCTCCCATGCCTTGGGCACTCTTTGTGACCGCCGCCGCCATTGCCTTGGCACCGGCAAGGATCTGCGGCGCGATGGTAATCAGTTCAGCCCCGCCATTTTGCGCCAGCACCTGGATATCGCAGGCGCGCTGGAAGATGAACATCATCAGGAAGGTATCGGCGATGGTGCCGCCACACGTCAACAGACCGTGGTTGTGCAGCATCAGGAAGTTGTTTTCACCGAGGTCCGCCTGCAAGCGGGCCTTTTCCTCATGGTTCAGCGCCACGCCTTCGTAGGCGTGATAGGCCAGGCTCGACAGCACGAACAGTGACTGCTGGCTGATTGGCAATACGCCCTGCTTTTGCGCGGCCACCGCGACACCGGCGGCCGTGTGGGTATGCAGCACGCAGACCACGTCATGGCGCACTTCGTGGATCGCGCTGTGGATGGTGTAGCCCGCCGGGTTGATCTCGTAGGGACTGTCCATCCGTTTGTTACCGGCCTGATCGACCTTGACCAGGCTCGAAGCAGTGATCTCATGGAACATCAGCCCGTACGGGTTGATCAGGAAATCGTCGGTACCCGGCACCTTGGCCGAGATATGGGTGAAGACCAGGTCATCCCAACCATGCATCGCCACCAGGCGGTAGCAGGCGGCCAGGTCGACACGGGTTTGCCATTCGACGGCACTGACCTGGTCTTTGACGTTCTGTGGCAATGGTGCAGGGGCTAGGCTCACGGCAATGACCTCCTTGACACGTTTTTTATTATTTTTCTTGAGTGAAGGGCCAGTCTAGTCAGACCTCATGGCTGCCGTAGTTGCCTTGGCAGCCAGCTTGATGACCGAACGAGTCAGCACAGAGAATAGTTGACCTTTGTTTAATTCGCGTCAGAGAAGCGCCGCCAATAAAGGCGCGGCGAACAGGTTGAGCAACCCTGTCAACACCATCACCAGCCCCGCGACAGAGCCCTCTTCGCCGCCCACTTCATGGGCCCGGCTGACGCCCGCACCATGGGCGCCCACGCCAAATAACGCGCCGCGCGCCAGCGGTGTACGCAGCGGCAGCCACTTGAGCAACACGCCGCCGAGCATGGCGCCGAACACGCCGGTGAGCATCACGAACACCGCCGTCAGTTCCGGTACGCCGCCCAGGTCGGACGACACGGGCATGGCAAACGGTGTGGTGATGGAGCGCGGCACCAGGGACATTGTCACGGCGCTGTCCAGCGCCAGCGCTTTGGCCAGGCCGAACGAGGTGCCGATCGACGCCGCGCTGCCCGCGACCATACCCAGCAACAGCGCCGGCCAATGCCGCGCCAGCAAGCGCCGCTGCTGCCAGATCGGCACGGCGAACGCCACGGTAACCGGGCCCAGCACCGCCATCAGCCAGTGGGTGTCGGTCGCGTATTCGGCGTAGGCGGTTTTCAGCGGTACGGCCACCGCCAGCAGCAGCACTGGCACCAGAATCAGCGGCGACAACAGGTAGCGACCGGTTCGCCGGTAAATCCAGCGACTGAAAACATAGGTGCCCAGGGTCAAGGCCAGCCAGAACACCGGCATCAGTTCAAGCTTCATGGCGCAGCCTCCAACGGCACACCCATTCCACGGTGAACGCCGTGACCAGCATCACCGCCAAGGTGCTCAGGCCAATGACCAACAAGATGCGCCAGCCTTCGTTGCGCAGCAGACCACCGTAGTCCAGCAGGCTCATCAAGGCCGGAATAAAGAACAGCAGCATCTCGGCCATCAACACGCCGGCACCCAATTGCAAGGCTGCCGGCTTGACCAGGCCCGTGGCGAAGGTCGCCAGCAACAGGCCCAGGCCAACCACGCCGCCGGGGACTGGCCACGCCAGCCAGACGGCCAACTGGGTGCCCAGCAGGTAAATGGCCAGCAGCACGACCAGTTCGGTGAGTAAACGGCTGAAATGTTTGAAGCGGAAACGTTTCATGGGCTTTGGATCCTCGCAGGCCTCCATTTTAGAGAAGCTTCCCCCATCCCCACAGCGAATTGTTAGACTGCCGGCCATTCCAAACTGGAATCATGAACCATGGAATTCAAACAGCTGCGCAGCTTTGTCGAAGTGATCCACCGGGGTGGTTTTACCCAGGCCGGGAAAACCCTGCATATCAGCCAGTCGGCCGTCAGCAAGCAGGTCGCGCAATTGGAGCAAAGCCTCGGCACGCCGCTGCTGGACCGCATCGGCTCGCAGATCCGCCTGACCGCCGCCGGCCAGGTGGTGCTGCAACGTGCCGAAGCGATGCTGCGCCTGCAAACCGAGCTGCTCAGCGAGCTGGACGACATGCACCAACTGACCCGTGGCGAACTGCGCCTGGGCCTGCCGCTGCTGGGCGGCGATACGCTGTTCGCCGGACTGTTTGCCGAGTACCGGCGGCGTTATCCGAACGTGACGATCCAGTTGCTGGAGGGCGGCAGTCGCAATATCGAGCAGGCGATCCTCAATGGTGAACTGGAAGTCGGTGGTAGCTTGAAGCCCAATGACCCGGCATTCGCCTGGCAGGCTTTCTGCGATGAACCGCTGGACGCGTTGCTGCCGATTGATCATCCCCTGGCGGAAAACGCCCAGGTACGCCTGGAGGAACTGGCCGACACGCCGTTCCTGATGTACCAGCGCAGCTTTGTGCTCAACGACCGACTGATGCAGGCGTGCCGGCAACTGGGTTTTACCCCGAAGGAAATCGGCCGCAGCGGCCAGGCAGATTTTCTCGCGGCGCTGGTCGCCGCTGGCCAAGGAGTGGTGTTGTTGCCCAGCGTGGTCGCCCGTGGGCTGGTGCGACCGGGGGTGGTACGCCTGACGCTCAAAGCGCCGGACTACCTACGCTGGGACATTGCCTTTATCTGGCGCGAGGGCGCCTATCTTTCGAGAGCCGCGCAGGCCTGGCTGGCATTGCTGCGCGAATTCCCGGTCAACCGCGCAGTGCAGTGACCAGCTCGGCCAGCCACGGCTCGGCGTCGGTTTCGGGGGTGACGCTTTCGCTGGCGTCCAGGCGCAACATCGGCAGCACCTCACGCAGGCCCAGTTCGGCGAACAATTCGCGCATTTGCTCGCCGCCACCACAGAAGGTGTCGCCGTAGCTGGCGTCACCCAGGCCGATCACCGCACCGGGTAAGCCACGCCAGGCAGCGGGCAACTGGTCGCGAATAGTCGAGTACAGCGGTTGCAGGTTGTCAGGCAGCTCGCCCATGCCGGTGGTGGAGGTCACCGCCAGAAACGCCTCAGGGGCAAATGCCTGCACGTCCGCCAGGGTGGCGCGCGGGTTGTGCCAGGCGTCGAAACCGGCCGCGTTGAGGATGCCGGCGGCGTGGCGGGCGACTTCTTCAGCCGTGCCGTACACCGAGCCGGAAAGGATGGCGACTTTCATCAATCTGATCCTGTGGTTGAGCGAAAGCCTGGGATATTAGCAGCTGGCGCAAAATTTTCGGCGCACGCCGTGCAACATTCAAGGCATGTCATAAACTGCCAGTTCCACCCACAAGCCATGGACCGCTCAATGATTAACGCCCGACTGATGCAAATGGTGATCAACGCTTCCAACGACGGCATCGTTGTCGCGGAGCGTGAAGGCAAGGACAAGCCACTTATCTACGTCAACCCGGCATTCGAACGCCTGACCGGCTACACCCTGGATGAAATCCTCTATCAGGACTGCCGCTTCCTGCAATCGGGCGACCGCGACCAACCGGCCCTGATAGCCATCCGCGATGCCCTGGAACAGGGCGGTACCTGCCGCGAAATCCTGCGCAACTACCGCAAGGACGGCAGCCACTTCTGGAACGAACTGTCGTTGTCGACGGTGTACAACGAGGCCGACAAGCAGACGTATTTCGTCGGTGTGCAAAAGGACGTGACCCTCCAGGTCAAGGCCCAGCAGCGCGTCGCGCAATTGGAAGCCGAACTGGCCAGCGTCAAGGCCGAGCTGGCGGCGCTCAAGGCGACGAGCGGATCTAACAAAATTTAGAAAATACGGTCATTAAAGCGGATAATGGCATTTTAATACTTCCCCCCGTGGGCATGACCGATGCAACGCGACACGCTTCTGACTCAGGACGAACTGGATTTCATCCAGAACATGCAGCACAACCCGCAGCTCAACCTGCGGGATCCGTCGTCGAGCCTGACTGTCAACGGCGGTGCGCAGCTTCGCGACTTGCTCACGCGACTGGCCGCTCACGACCACGTCACTCTCCAGGCGCAATTCGATAACCAGCAACTCACCTTTCCCCTGCACCTGGTGGAAGATGAGTTTCATGCGGTGCATTTGCGCCTGGGCGTACCCAGCATTTTCGAAGACGGGCCGATGATCCGCCCATGGCGCCTGGCCCTGGAAACACCGGTAGCACTGGAAAACATCAGGGGAACACCCAGCGCACTCTGGGTGCATGAGGTGTCTTTCAAAGGCGTGTTGGTGGAGATTCGTGGCCGGCTCAGGCCGCCGAAAACCTTTTCCCTGTGGTTCAGCCCCTCGGGCTATGAACGCATTGCCCTGCGCGGCACCTTCGAGCGGGAAACCGCACGAGGCCTGTTTGCCTATCGCCTGAGCCAAGGTGACGTGGATGAAACTGAGCGCCTGCGCCAATTCATCCTGCACCAGCACCGCCTGGTCCACCCACAAATGCACGCCTGATATCAGGTATCCAGCCCGCCGCTGAGAAACTGTTGCAAGCGGCGCCGCATCAGGCGACCTTCATTGCCAAGACAGCCAACGGACGTGCCGGCCAGGTTGTCCTGGGCAAGATCCGAAGCCGCACCGGCAAGAAACAGCGGGCAATCCAGGGTCAACGCCAAGCGGTTCAAGCGCCCGGCAAAGTCATGGTTATGCGAGTAATTGGAGAAGAGGATCAGCGCCTGTGGGCGAGTCTTCTCGCAGACCAGTGTCAACTCGTCAAACGGCTGCCCCATGCCCAGCACTTTCACGGCCAGGTCATCTCGACTCATCAAGAGCGCCGCCACCAGCAACTCCAACTTACGGCACTCGCCAGCCATGGCCGCCAGCAATACCCGCGGCACGGGTGAAGCACACGCCAATTGCAGGCGCTCCAAGGCACGTACGCGCAGGAAGTTGTCGAAGAACAACCATTCGCTCGCCTGACCGAAACGCCCCTCATGACGCAACAGCTCATTCCACAGAGGCATCAGAATGTCCTGGAACACCACGTCGAGTGGGTAGGTAGCCAGAACCTGCCCATACAAACGTTCCAGTTGACGGTCGTCAAAGTCGCTGATGGCCTGCACCAGCCGCGCCTGCCACTGCGGCCATTCGCCCTCTTCGACGACATCGCGCTCCGCACGAACGGCCTTGGCCTGCTGATCGTCGCGAGCGAGAATCTTGCCCACTTTGCTCACGGCTACGCCGCGCTCGATCCAATCGAGAATACGATGGACTGTCTCTATATCGCCCTTGGAATAGAGGCGATGCCCACTTTCAGTGCGCGTGGGCTGGATTAAGCCGTAACGACGCTCCCAGGCACGCAAGGTGACCGGATTGATGCCTGTCAGTCTCGAGACTTCACGGATCGGAAACAGCTTATCGGAAACCGTTGAATCCAGATGCGAAGCACTATCATGCGGAGCAGTAATCACGGGCATTTTTGACCAAAAAACCAACGTTAACTGGGCGATCATTTAACGCCTTTACACCTGTCTTTTTCAAGTTCTCCGATTTTCGGACCAATGTCGCTGGTGTATTTGGGTAAAACGGGAATAATCCTTGCCTGTTTTTTTGCGCAGCCGCAACACCCCGCGACTACGCCTGTGTGCCACCTACCCGGTTCCGCACACCCGAATATTGGAGATACACAATGTCTACCTCACCCGTCACCCTGATGGTTGCGCGCCGCGTGGCCAAAGGGCGCTATGAAGAATTGATGGCCTGGCTGCGCGAAGGCGAGCAATTGGCCACCGATTTCCCCGGTTACCTGGGCTCCGGCGTGCTGGCCCCACCGCCCGATGACGATGAATTCCAGATCATTTTCCGTTTCGCCGATGAAACCACCTTGCATGCCTGGGAGTTCTCCGCTTCACGCAGCGCGTGGTTGGGCCGTGGCAGCGAACTGTTTGCCGACCCGTCCGAGCATCGCGTGCGTGGCATCGACGGTTGGTTTGGCGCCGCAGGTGCGCGACCGCCACGCTGGAAACAGGCGGTAGCGATCTGGCTGGCGTTTTTCCCGGTGTCGCTGCTGTTCAATTTCGTCCTGAACCCGCTGCTCAGCGAGCTGGAGCTGGCTCCGCGCGTGCTGGTCAGCACCCTGGCCCTTACGCCGCTGATGGTGTACTGGTTCATCCCGCTGTCGACACACCTGCTGGCGAACTGGTTGCATCCCACACCGCCACCGCGCAAGGCCACCGAAGCCGCAGCGTGAATACAGGGGCGGCCGGTCGCTGGTATAGTTCCAACCTGCCAGCGATTCGAGCCTCCCATGACCGCACCAAACGCCCCCATCCTGATCACCGGTGCCGGCCAGCGCGTCGGCCTGCATTGCGCCCAGCGCTTGCTGGATGAAGGGCAACCGGTCATTTTCAGTTACCGCAGTGAACGCCCCGGTGTACACGCCCTGCGCGAGCGTGGTGCGATCGGCCTGTTTGCCGATTTCTCCAGCGAGGCCGGCATCCTGGCCTTTATCGCTGAACTCAAGAGCCAAACTGATAGCCTGCGGGCCATCATCCACAACGCCTCGGCCTGGGTTGCAGAACCCCCTGGCGACGAAAGCCGTGCCTTGACCGACATGTTCAGTGTGCACATGCTTGCGCCGTACCTGATCAACCTGCATTGTTCACCCTTGCTGCAACGTTCTTCACCCGCCGACATCGTGCATATCAGCGATGATGTCGTGCGCAAAGGTAGCCGCCAGCACATCGCCTACTGCGCCACCAAGGCCGGGCTCGATAGCCTCACGCTTTCGTTTGCCGCGCAATTTGCGCCGCGGATCAAGGTCAACGGCATCGCCCCGGCGATGGTGATGTTCAACGAGGGCGATGACGCGGCCTACCGCGCCAAGGTCCTCGCCAAGTCGGCGCTGGGCATCGAGCCCGGGCCCGAGGTGATCTACCAGAGCGTGCGTTACCTGCTGGACAACCCCTATGTCACCGGTACCACCCTGACCGTCAACGGCGGGCGGCATATCAAGTAAGCCGTTTGTGAGGATGTTGTATGACCTTATCCCTGCCCCACCATTACCGCGAGATCCTCAAGGGCCTGGGCGAAGACCCGGAACGCGAAGGCTTGCTCGACACCCCCAAGCGCGCCGCCAAGGCCATGCAGTACCTGTGTCATGGCTACGAGCAGAACCTCGAAGAAATCGTCAACGGCGCGCTGTTCGCCTCCGACAATGACGAGATGGTGATCCTCAAGGACATCGAGTTGTACTCGCTGTGCGAGCACCACCTGCTGCCCTTCATTGGCAAGGCCCATGTGGCCTATATTCCGACCGGCAAGGTGCTGGGCCTGTCAAAGCTGGCGCGCATCGTCGACATGTTCGCGCGGCGCCTGCAGATCCAGGAAAACCTCACGCGGCAGATCGCCGACGCCATCCAGGAAGTGACCCAGGCCGCCGGCGTGGCCGTGGTGATCGAAGCCAAGCACATGTGCATGATGATGCGCGGCGTGGAGAAACAGAATTCAACCATGAACACCTCGGTGATGCTCGGCGCCTTTCGCGAGTCGAACACCACGCGCATGGAGTTCCTGCAACTGATTGGACGGAGCAAGTAGCAATGCCACAACTTCAACCAGGCATGGCGCGCATCCGGGTCAAGGACCTGTGCCTGCGCACCTTTATCGGCATCAACGAGGACGAAATCCTCAACAAGCAGGATGTGCTGATCAACCTGACCATCCTGTATGCCGCCCAGGAAGCCGTGCGTGACAACGATATCGACCACGCGCTGAACTACCGCACCATCACCAAGGCGATCATCGCCCATGTCGAAGGCAACCGCTTTGCCTTGCTCGAACGCCTGACCCAGGAACTGCTGGACCTGGTGATGAGCAACGAATCGGTGCTGTACGCCGAAGTCGAAGTGGACAAGCCCCATGCGCTGCGCTTTGCCGAGTCGGTGTCGATTACCCTGGCGGCCAGCCGCTAACCTCTTGAATCTGCGTGAGCCCTATGAACGACCAACAACGCCTCGAACTTGAAGCCGCCGCCTTTCGCCGGTTGGTGGCGCACCTGGACAGCCGCAAGGATGTGCAGAACATCGACCTGATGAACCTCGCCGGTTTCTGCCGTAACTGCCTGTCGAAGTGGTACAAGGCCGAGGCCGACGAGCGCCAGATCGAGCTGAGCCTCGATGACGCCCGCGAAGTGGTGTACGGCATGCCGTACGCCGAGTGGAAAGCCCAATACCAGAAAGAAGCCAGCGCCGAGCAACAGGCGGCGTTTGCCCAAGGAAAAAACCATGACTGATTTGAATACCCTGCGCGCCAGCCTCAACAGCGGCGAACATGCCTTTGCCGATACCCTGGCGTTCGTCACTGCCGGTTATGACTACCAGCCGCAGGCCTTTACCAATGGCACCGTGGAAAACGCCGCCGGGCAGAACGAAGGTTCATGCAAGACCCTGGGCCTGGCGCTGCTGGAAGGCTTGAGCGATCAGGAAGCACTGCTGGCCTTCGGCGAGCATTACCGCTCGGTGGTGGCGACGCCCGAGGGCAGCGACCATGGCAATATTCGGGCGTTGATTGCCCATGGGTTGGCAGGCGTGAAGTTCGCCGCCCAGCCACTGACCCGCAAATCCTGAGTCAGATGTCGATCAACATGTGGGAGGGGGCTTGCCCCCGATAGCGGTGTCTCAGCTAACGAATACTTGGCTGAAAGACTGCTAGCGGGGGCAAGCCCCCCCCACATTTAAATCGCACTCACAAAAAAACCGGCCTCGCAGCCGGTTTTTTTGCTCAACGGATTTAGAGCGAAGCGTTGCCCAAACCGTCGAGGTAACGCTCGGCATCCAGCGCCGCCATGCAGCCGGCGCCGGCCGAGGTGATAGCCTGGCGATAGACGTGGTCGGCCACGTCACCGGCAGCGAAGATACCTTCGATGTTGGTCGCGGTGGCATTGCCCTCACGGCCGCCCTGTACCACCAGGTAACCGTCCTTGGCGTCCAGCACGCCTTCGAACAGCGAGGTGTTCGGGGTGTGGCCGATGGCGATGAACACGCCGTCGACTTTCAGTTCGTCGAAGCTGCCGTCGTTGTTTTTCAGGCGGGCACCGGTCACGCCCATGTTGTCGCCCAGGACCTCGTCCAGGGTGGCATTGAGCTTGAGGATGATCTTGCCTTCAGCGACACGGGCATGCAGTTTGTCGATCAGGATCTTCTCGGCGCGGAAGGTTTCGCGGCGGTGAACCAGGGTCACGGTGCTGGCGATGTTGGCCAGGTACAGCGCTTCTTCCACCGCGGTGTTGCCACCACCGACCACGGCGACCGGCTTGTTGCGGTAGAAGAAACCGTCGCAGGTCGCGCAGGCAGACACGCCCTTGCCCATGAACGCTTCCTCCGAAGGCAGGCCCAGGTAGCGGGCGCTGGCGCCGGTGGCGATGATCAGCGCATCACAGGTGTAGACGCCGCTGTCGCCGGTCAGGCTGTACGGCTTTTTCGAGAAGTCGACGCTGTTGATGTGATCAAACACGATCTCGGTTTCAAAGCGCTCGGCGTGCTCTTTCATACGCTCCATCAGCACCGGACCGGTCAGGCCGTGGACATCGCCCGGCCAGTTGTCGACTTCAGTGGTGGTGGTCAACTGACCGCCCGCCTGCATGCCGGTGATCAGCAGCGGCTTGAGGTTGGCCCGGGCAGCGTAGACAGCAGCACTGTAACCGGCAGGGCCGGAACCGAGAATAATCACTCGCGAATGACGGGTATCAGACATGAATCACTCCTATCGACCGCCCGGACCACAAGACGGCTGGAATAAAAAAGGGACCACGAAGCACTTGGGGAAGGCTTTCACTCGCAGACCCTGAAAAATAATGGGTGCAGCGTATCGAGGGAGGCAAGATTAAGGAAATACGGAATAACAATCCAGCTCATAGGTGGTCTCTATGCTGTCGACCCGATTAATCGACGCCTTTGTTACCGTTGATGTCGTCATACCAGCCGCGCTTTCGCCCTGCCGGCAAAGCCGGTAAGGTCGGCGCGTTCGTCATCCTGTTCGGAGTCCTCCATGCCCGCCCCCGCTCTTTCCGGTCCGCAATATTTGCGCGAAGGCCTCAAACTGGTCCTCAGCCCTGGCCTGCGCCTGTTTGTGCTGCTGCCGCTGGCGATCAACCTGGTGCTGTTCGTCGGCTTGATCTATTTCGCCGGCCATCAGTTCAGCCTGTGGGTCGACACCTTGATGCCGACCCTGCCCGGCTGGTTGAGTTTCCTCAGCTATATCCTGTGGCCCTTGTTCGTGGTGCTGGTGGTGCTGATGGTGTTTTTCACCTTCACCATGCTCGCCAATATCATCGCGGCACCGTTCAACGGTTTTCTCGCCGAGAAGGTCGAGGTCGTGGTGCGCGGCACCGATGACTTCCCGCCGTTCAGTTGGGGCGAACTGGTGGCCATGGTCCCTCGCACACTGGCCCGGGAAATGCGCAAGCTGGGCTACTTCCTGCCACGGGCCATTGGCCTGTTTATCCTGTCATTCATTCCGGTGGTGAACCTGATCGCCGCGCCGCTGTGGCTGTTGTTCGGCGTGTGGATGATGGCAATCCAGTACATCGACTACCCGGCCGACAACCACAAGCTGGGCTGGAACGAAATGCTCGCCTGGCTGCGCCAGAAACGCTGGCAGAGCATGAGTTTCGGCGGCATCGTCTACCTGGTGTTGCTGGTGCCGGTGGTCAACCTGTTGATGATGCCGGCGGCAGTGGCCGGGGCCACATTGTTCTGGGTACGCGAGCAGGGCGCCGAGGCGATGGCCACGCCAAAGGCAATCAAGTCATAAATCCATCATCTCAATGACACAATGACGACATGGCCCACGGCGACACTGTGGGTCATGACGACAGCTTCGCTTCACATCACCCTGATCACCGAAACCTTCCCGCCAGAGATCAACGGGGTGGCCAATACCCTTGGCCGCCTGTGTGACGGTTTGCGCGCACGCGGCCATCAGGTCGAGCTGGTGCGCCCACGCCAAGGCACCGATCAGAGCCGGACCAGCGACGACCAGTTGTTGCTGTGCCGCGGCTGGCCGTTGCCTGGCTATCCAGGCCTGCAGTGGGGGCAGTCGTCAATGCACAAGCTGCTACGACGCTGGACACGCCAACGCCCGGACGTGCTGTACATCGCCACAGAAGGTCCGCTCGGGTTATCGGCGCTACGCGCCGCGCGTCGCCTGGGGATCAGCGTGGTCAGCGGCTTTCACACCAATTTCCAACAGTACTCGAACCAGTACGGCATGAGCCTGTTGAGCCGCGTGGTCACGCACTACCTGCGCTGGTTTCATAACCGCTCGACCTTGACCCTGGTACCCAGCGCCAGCCAACGCCTGGAACTGGAACGCCGGCACTTCGAGCGCCTGGGGATGTTGTCGCGCGGGGTGGACAGCCAACTGTTCAACCCGGCCAAGCGCGATAACGCATTGCGCGAGAGCTGGGGCCTGGGCAATGACGATATTGCGGTGCTGCATGTCGGGCGCCTGGCGCAGGAAAAGAATCTGGGCATGCTCAAGCGTTGCTTCGATACCCTGCGCGATACTTATCCACAGCGTCGCCTGCAACTGATCGTGGTCGGTGACGGGCCGCAACGTGCGCTGCTGGAGCACGACCTGCCGCAAGCCATATTCTGCGGTACCCGGCGCGGCGAAGAACTGGCGCGACACTACGCCTCGGGAGATCTGTTCCTGTTTCCCAGCCTGACGGAAACCTTCGGCAATGTGGTGCTGGAAGCCATGGCCTCCGGGCTCGCGGTGGTGGCATACGACCAAGCGGCCGCGACCCAGCACATCCGTCATGGTTACAACGGTGTGCTGGCGATGCCCGGCGATGAGGAAGCGTTCTGCGATGCGGCCAATTGGCTGCTGGAAGATCGTGAGCATTTACGCAGGGCACGCCTCAATGCCCGTCGGCATGCCAGTCACCAGGGCTGGCCGGCAATTATCGAGCAGTTCGAGAACCAGCTACGCGGTGTGTGCGGAGAACCTTTTGCTGTTCCCACCCTGCCTTACGTTCGTTGAACGATCGGCGAATGACGTCAGTCGGTTCGCCCTCCTGCCAGCCTAGCCCTTGAATAATGGCTTGCACGACATGACACCTACCAGATGAGGGGACTCCCCCCATGGAGCGCGCTCAAAAAAGAGGCAGGTCATTCATGATCGACAAATAATAGAGAGCCCGCTGGCAATCAGCGGGCGCCCAGCCTTTTACACCAGGCTCATCAACGCCTCACGGCTGAACGGCAGGATGTCACCCTCGCGGCCTTCGCGCACCTTCACTGCCCAATCCGGGTCCACCAGCAAAGCGCGGCCCACGGCGACCAGATCGAACTCATCATTGTTCAAACGCTCCAGCAGTTTTTCCAGACTGGCCGGTTGCGCAACCTTGTCGGTGTTGACCATAAATTGCAGGAACTCGCCATCCAGACCGACACTGCCGACCGTGATGGTCGGTTTACCGGTGAGCTGGCGAGTCCAGCCGGCGAGGTTGAGGTCGGAACCTTCAAATTCAGGTTCCCAGAAACGACGCGTGGAGCAGTGGAATATGTCCACGCCGGCGTCAGACAACGGCTTGAGAAATTCGCCCAGCGCCTCGGGGGTTTGCACCAGACGTGCGCTGTAGTCCTGCTGTTTCCACTGGGAGAAACGGAAGATGATCGGAAAGTCCGGGCCAACTGCGGCGCGGGTTGCCTGGATCAGCTCGATGGCAAAGCGCGAGCGGTTGGCCAGGCTGCCACCGTATTCGTCGGTACGCTGGTTGCTGCCTTCCCAAAAGAACTGGTCGACCAGATAGCCGTGGGCACCGTGGATTTCCACGCCGTCCATGCCGATGCGTTGGGCATCCTTGGCCGCCTGGGCGAAGGCGTTGATCACGTCTTTGATGTCTTGGGTGGTCATGCCGTGAACGACCACGTTGCCATCCTTGAGTTTTTCCATCGGGCCATACGCTGGCACGCTGGCATCAGGCTCAGTACCGATACGGCGCACGCTGCCCACATGCCACAACTGCGGGACGATCTTGCCGCCTTCGGCGTGCACGGCGTCGACCACCTTCTTCCAGCCGGCCAGCGCCGCTTCGCCATAGAAATGCGGAACATTCGGGTAGCCGTTGGAGGCCAGGTGACCGACCACGGTGCCTTCGGTGATGATCAAGCCCACGCCTGCGGCGGCACGGCGGCGGTAGTACTCGATGACCTTGGCGTTAGGCACGCCACCTGGGGAAAAAGAACGGGTCATCGGCGCCATGACCACACGGGTCGACAGCTGCAGTGCACCGAGCTGGAACGGTTTGAACAAGGCTTGGACAGGCATGGGAGCACTCCACGGGAGACGGGGTTTATGATGCGGATAATATGAGGAGTGCGAAGTGCTGAGTAGCACTATTGATCTGGGTGATTAAGGGATAAAAGTAGAAGCCCGCCGGTTGTCACCAACCTGTGGCGAGCGTGCTGTTCAAGCCAGGGCTTTTTCGATGGCCTGGACGACCGTCGGATCTTCCGGCGCGGTACGCGGCGAAAAGCGCGCAAGCACCCGACCATCCTTGCCCAATAGGAATTTCTCGAAGTTCCAAGTGATATCCCCTGGAAACTCGGCCCCCTCGCCCGCCAGCAAACGGTACAACTGATGACGCTCAGGGCCGTTTACATCGAGTTTGCTGCCCAGGGGGAAGGTCACGCCGTAGTTCAGGTCGCAGAACTCGCGGATTTCCTCTTCGGTGCCCGGTTCCTGGCTTGCAAACTGGTTGCACGGCAGGCCAAGCACGGTAAAACCCTGGTTCTTGTATTGCTGGTAGAGGTTTTCCAACGCCGCATATTGCGGGGTCAAGCCACATTTGGAAGCCACGTTGACCACCAGCACAACTTGCCCCTTGAAGGGCGCCAGCGCCAGCTCTTGTCCGTCCAAAGCTTTGAGTTTCAGATCGTGGAAAGCACTCATGACGAACTCCAGATATCCCATGTTCTTAGCATTGCGGCTGTTCGAGATTACAACCCGCAAGTCTGCAATCATAGACGCCGATTACAAAACTCGCCTGCGAACTACTGAGCGGTCGGCCACGGCAAAATCGGTATCGCGGTGACTGCGTTCTGTGGGCTGCCTTCGATCAGGCGGTCGCTGTAGACCAGGTACACCAGGGTATTGCGCTTCTTGTCGAGGAAACGCACCACCTGCATGGTCTTGAACACCAGCGAGGTACGTTCCTTGAATACTTCGTCGCCATCCTTGAGTTCACCCTTGAAGCGGATCGGCCCGACCTGACGGCAGGCGATCGATGCCTCGGCACGGTCTTCGGCCAAGCCCAGCCCGCCTTTCACGCCGCCGGTCTTGGCGCGCGACAGGTAGCAGGTCACACCGTCGACCTTGGGGTCATCGAACGCTTCGACCACGATCCGGTCGTTGGGGCCGACAAATTTGAACACCGTCGAAACCTGGCCAATCTCTTCGGCCGAGGCCAGCAATGGCATGGCCAACAGCAGGCCGAGCAATCCCTTCATCACGCGCATCGTGTATTCCTTTCGTTTAAACCAGGATCAGGTTGTCGCGGTGCACCAGTTCCGGTTCCGCCATGTAACCCAATAGACCGACAATCGCATCAGACGACTGCCCAATGATTTTCTGCGCTTCCAGGGCACTGTAATTGGCCAGGCCACGGGCGATTTCGCGTCCGTCCGACGCCACGCATACCACCATCTCGCCGCGGCGGAAGCTGCCCTGCACCAATTTGACGCCCACAGGCAACAGGCTCTTGTTGCCTTGGGACAGTGCCGATACGGCGCCATCATCCAGCACCAGGGTGCCACGGGTTTGCAGATGCCCGGCCAGCCACTGCTTGCGCGCCGCCAGCATGCCACGCTCGGGCGACAACAGCGTGCCGATGCGTTCACCGGCCTTGAGGCGATCCAGCACACGTTCCAGGCGCCCACCGACGATGATGGTATGGGCGCCGGAACGTGCAGCCAGGCGCGCGGCGCGCAGCTTGGTCTGCATGCCACCACGCCCCAGGGCGCCGCCAACGCTGCCAGCCACGGCGTCCAGCGCCGGGTCATCGGCGCGGGCTTCGTAGATCAGTTGGGCATCAGGGTTGTTGCGGGGGTCGGCGTCGAACATGCCGTCGCGGTCGGTAAGGATGACCAGCAAGTCGGCTTCCACCAGGTTGGCCACCAGGGCAGCCAGGGTGTCGTTGTCGCCGAAACGGATTTCGTCGGTGACCACCGTGTCGTTCTCGTTGATCACCGGGATGACCTTGAGCTCCACCAGGGCGCGCAAGGTACTGCGGGCGTTGAGGTAACGCTTGCGGTCTGACAGGTCGTCGTGGGTCAGCAGGATCTGCGCCGTATGGCGACCGTGCTCGGCAAAGCTGGACTCCCAGGCTTGCACCAGGCCCATCTGGCCGATAGCGGCGGCGGCTTGCAGTTCGTGCATCGCGCTGGGTCGCGCGGTCCAGCCGAGGCGGCTCATTCCGGCGGCAACCGCCCCGGACGAGACCAGTACCAACTCGACACCCGCCTCATGCAAGGCCACCATCTGCTCGACCCAGACGCTCATGGCTGCGCGATCGAGCCCCTTGCCATCCGCCGTCAACAGCGCACTTCCGATCTTTACGACCCAGCGCTGCGCACCTGTCACTTTGCTCCGCATCATCTTCAACCTTAGATAGAGGGCTGCACGCGACCCAGCGCCGCCCATAACGTTATTAGTGACTACAGGTATACCCAGATACCAAAACGCCGCTCCTGGGAGCGGCGTTCAAGTTTATCGCAACGGATCAGTCGCGCACGTAAATGATTTCCGGACCGTCTTCATCATCCACGTCTTCCTCGTCCCAATCATCGTCGCCGATGTCATGGACCGACTTCACGCCGCTGCGACGCAGGGCACGCTGGTCATCCAGAGCCTGCAGCTGGGCACGGGCTTCGTCTTCGATGCGCTGGTCGAGCTCGGCGAGTTCGGCCTTGAACACCGGGTCGGCCGCCAGGCGGTCGGCGCGGTCTTCCAGGTAGCGCATGATGTCGCGGGTCAGGCGCTCGGTGCCTTCTTTGGCGATGGCCGAGATCACGTAGACCGGACCTGTCCATTCCAGGCGATCGACGATTTCCTTGACGCGCTCCTCGTGCTCTTCTTCGAGGATCTGGTCGCATTTGTTCAGCACCAGCCAGCGATCCCGCTCAGCCAGGGACGGGCTGAACTTGGTCAGCTCGCTGACAATCACTTCGGCGGCGTCCGGTGCACTGGTGTCATCCAGCGGCGCCATGTCGACGAGGTGCAGCAGCAAACGGGTACGCGACAAATGCTTGAGGAAGCGAATACCCAGACCAGCACCATCGGAAGCACCTTCGATCAGGCCGGGGATGTCAGCGATCACGAAGCTTTTCCAACGATCGACACTGACCACACCCAGGTTCGGCACCAAGGTGGTGAACGGGTAGTCGGCGACTTTCGGCTTGGCGGCAGAGACCGAGCGGATGAAGGTACTTTTGCCGGCGTTTGGCAGGCCCAGCAGGCCCACGTCGGCGAGGACTTTCATTTCCAGCTTGAGGTCACGCTGTTCGCCCGGCTTGCCCGGCGTGGTCTGGCGTGGCGCACGGTTGGTACTGGACTTGAATCGGGTGTTACCCAGACCGTGCCAGCCGCCCTGCACAACCATCAGCTTCTGGCCGGCCTTGGTCAGGTCCCCAATAACTTCCTGGGTGGCGGAGTCGATGATCGTGGTGCCGACCGGTACGCGCAGTACCAGGTCTTCGCCTTTTTTACCGGTGCAATCGGTGCTGCCACCGTTGGAGCCACGCTCGGCATCGAAGTGCCGGGTGTAACGGTAGTCCACCAGGGTGTTGAGGTTTTCGTCGGCCATCATGTAGATGGAACCGCCGTCACCGCCGTCACCGCCGTTGGGGCCACCGTTTTCGATGAATTTTTCGCGACGGAAACTCATGCAACCGTTACCGCCGTCGCCTGCTTTTACTCGGATGGAAACTTCATCAACGAACTTCATAACAAAACGCCTCTCGCCGCACGGACGAGCTTAAGAAACCAAGACATAAGACTCTTGCAAAAATGAGCGCAGCGACCTCAATCAACGACCGCAAATCCAGCGCTTGAGCCCATTACAAACAGCTTTGCAAGAGACTCACCCCACAAACGAAAAAGCCCCGTCGCGAGACAGGGCTTTTCCAGCAACTACGTAATTATGCCGCGACGACGTCAGTCTTCGGGACAATGCTCACGTAACGACGACCGAAGGCGCCTTTTACTTCGAACTTGATCACGCCTTCGACTTTAGCGAAGAGAGTGTGATCTTTACCCATGCCAACACCGTAACCGGCGTGGAATTGGGTGCCGCGCTGACGCACGATGATGTTGCCCGGGATGATTACCTGGCCGCCATACATCTTCACGCCAAGGCGTTTGGCTTCTGAGTCGCGACCGTTACGGGTACTACCACCAGCTTTTTTGTGTGCCATGAGTCAATTCTCCTAGTGAGGAATTAGGCTGAAATTAAGCCTGAATACCGGTGATTTTGATCTCGGTGTACCACTGGCGGTGGCCCATACGCTTCATGTGGTGCTTACGACGACGGAACTTGATGATGCGGACTTTATCGTGACGACCTTGGGAGATCACTTCAGCCACAACGGTAGCGCCAGCAACAACTGGAGCGCCGATGTTCACGTCATCGCCATTGGCGACCAACAGAACGCGATCAAAGGTAACGGAGTCGCCGGTAGCGAGTTCCAGTTTTTCGATCTTCAGGTATTCACCTGGGGCGACCTTGTATTGCTTGCCACCAGTAACAATTACTGCGTACGACATGGTATTTCTCCGATAATCCTGCTCACCCAGCGCTTTATAAGAAGAGGTATTGGCTGGCATGGCTGCATGGGATGGACGTCCCGAATGCAATTGCGTAAGGCAGGTGCTGCCCAGGAAGTTCAGGGTGCGCGATTGTACGCAAGCCTTTGACGCCTTGCAAGTGGCCGTCTATCGCGCCTTGACACTCGGGGGTCAGGGTCCTAGCATGCCGCGCAACCCTTCTGGAGCGACTGTCGCTGATGCAACCCCAAGCTTTCTACCGCGCGGTCGCGGACGATTTTAGCGCCGTCGACGGCATCATCAAGCAGCAGCTGACTTCTAAAGTGCCGCTGGTCTCCAAAATTGGCGACTATATTACGTCGGCGGGCGGCAAACGCCTGCGTCCTTTATTAGTGTTGCTGTGTGGCAAGGCCCTGGGCCGCGAAGGCGATGACCTGCGCCTGCTGGCCGCCACCATCGAATTCCTGCACACCGCCACCCTGCTGCATGACGACGTGGTCGACATGTCCGGCATGCGCCGTGGCCGTGAAACTGCCAATGCCATGTGGGGCAATGCGCCCAGCGTGCTGGTCGGCGACTTCCTGTACTCGCGCTCATTCGAAATGATGGTCGAACTGGGTTCGATGCCGGTGATGAAGATTCTTTCACAGGCCACGCGCATCATCGCCGAAGGCGAAGTGCTGCAGCTGTCGAAGGTTCGCGACGCCAGCACCACCGAAGAAACCTACATGGAAGTGATTCGCGGCAAGACCGCGATGCTCTTCGAAGCCTCGACCCACAGCGCCGCAGCCCTGTGCGAAGCGACTGCCGAACAGGCCGAAGCCCTGCGTACCTTTGGCGACCACCTGGGCGTGGCGTTCCAACTGGTGGACGACTTGCTCGACTACCGTGGTGACGCCGAAACCCTGGGCAAGAACGTCGGTGACGACCTGGCCGAGGGCAAACCGACCTTGCCGCTGATCTACACCATGCGCGAAGGTACGCCGGAACAGGCGGCCCTGGTGCGCAAGGCGATCCAGAAAGGCGGGATCGAAGACCTGGAAAGCATCCGCGCAGCCGTGGAAGCCTCGGGCTCGCTGGAATACACCGCACAACTGGCACGCGACTACGTGGCCCGTGCGATCAAGTGCCTGGAAGCCCTTCCAGCCAGCGAATACCGGGACGCCCTGGTGGAGCTGAGTGAGTTTGCGGTCGCGCGCACGCACTGACACCTGCAGACGCGGGCCAATGTGGGAGGAGGCTTGCTCCCTCCCACACTTAGTTTGTACTCCCCATCCAAGAGCGCGCCCTGCCTCGCTGCAATTCCCTATATAATGTGCGACTTTTAGCCATCCTGACCTTTAAGGAGCTTTAGTGAGCACGTTGCCACCCTGCCCGAAATGCAATTCCGAATACACCTACGAAGACGGCGCACAACTGATCTGCCCGGAATGCGCCCATGAGTGGTCCGCCACAGGCGAGGCCGAAGCGGCCGGCGATGAAACCGTGAAGAAAGACTCTGTGGGCAACGTCCTGCAGGACGGCGACACCATCACCGTGATCAAGGACCTCAAGGTCAAGGGCACCTCCCTGGTGGTCAAGGTCGGCACCAAGGTCAAGAATATTCGCCTGTGCGACGGCGACCACGATATCGACTGCAAGATCGACGGTATCGGCCCGATGAAACTCAAGTCCGAGTTCGTTCGCAAAGTCTGATCCTGTTGCCGCCATCCCGCGCCCGCCGCGGGATGGCGTTTCGCCCTCCGCGTTGATCGAACGCAATACCCACACAGAAAAATCCACAAACCGCCAATAGGCACTTGCTATTCCACGAATAAGAATTATTCTCATTGAAACCCATCAAGGAGAACGACCATGACTTATTTGATAGATGCCTGGCTGGACCGTCCCCACCCTTACCTGCGAATCCTTCATCGGGAAACCGGAGAAGTCTGTGCCGTGCTGGAGGAGGAAGCGTTGAACGAACTGCAGGACCAAGGCGACCTGGACGTGAATGGCCTGAGTTCCAGTGAACCCGGTGTACTGAAGGAAGTGGTGCGTAACCTGTTTCTATTCTGCTATGCCCGGGCATTGCGCCCGACGACAGAGCTCAATGGCAAGTTTCATCCATGAGCAACCCTGCAAAATCCTGTAGGAGCGAGTGTGCTCGCGAAGAACGCACAAGCAACGCGTTCATCCAGGATGCCCGCGTCATCGTTGACGTGTTTCGCGAGCACGCTGGCTCCTACAGGTAATCAAAAGCAGGTCTTACAGAACGTCGAGCAGCTCGACGTCGAATACCAGAACGCTGTGCGGCGGGATGCTGCCAACGCCTTGAGCGCCGTAAGCCAGCTCGCTCGGCACGTACAGGCGCCATTTGCTGCCAGCATTCATCAGTTGCAGCGCTTCGGTCCAACCGGCAATCACGCCGCCAACCGGGAATTCTGCTGGCTGACCACGCTCGTAGGAGCTGTCGAACACAGTGCCGTCGATCAGGGTGCCGTGGTAGTGCGTACGCACCTGGTCTTCACGGGTCGGCTTGGCGCCATCACCGGCAGTCAGTACTTCAAATTGCAGGCCGGAAGCCAGAGTGGTGATGCCATCACGCTTGGCGTTTTCAGCCAGGAAAGCCAGGCCAGCGCCAGCAGCGGCTTCAGCCTTGGCAGCGGCTTCGGCTTGCATGATTTCGCGGATGACCTTGAAGCTGGCGGCCATTTGCTCTTGGTCAACACGGCTTGGCTTGCCGGCGAACGCGTCGGTCAGGCCCGCCAGGATCGCGTCAAGGCTTACACCGGGTGGTGGGTTGTCGCGCAGTTGGTCGCCCAACTGACGGCCGATGCCGTAGCTGACGCGGGTTTCGTCGGTGGACAGATTAACTTCGGACATGAAGAGGCTCCGCTGTAGGGCAGCTGGTTTCCCGTACTACCCAGAACTAAAAGGGCCAGCAGACTAGCACAGAAAATGAGTGCGGGATGAGAGCCGCCGTCATGCCTGCCTGGGGCCGGCGCTCGGTTATACCGGGCTCCACGCGTCGGTTTGCAAATTAATCGTTTCAGTTTCCCGCCCCCCCGCCGATATGGCCTGAACACCTTGGCTGGCTCAAACAACAACACCGTCCAGCAGACAGACATCAACTTTGCGGAGCATTAGATGAACAGCTGGTTCGGTAACATCAGCGTCAACCTCAAACTGGGCCTGGGCTTCGGCCTGGTGCTTGTCCTCACCTCGATCCTGGCGCTGACCGGCTGGACCAGCCTGGGCAGCCTGATCGACCGTAGCAACTGGATGAGCGATATCACCCAGCTCAACGCCTCCCTGACCAAGCTGCGCATCGTGCGCCTGCAATACATGCTGGCCAACGGCGATGAAGCCGTTGCACAAAACGTACAGACCAGCCTGGACGCGTTCGCCGCCCAGCAGCAAAAGCTCCTGGACAGCTTCAAGAGCCCGGAGAACGTCAAGCTGCTCAACGAGCAAAAGGCTATCATCACGGCATATCAGCAGTCCCTGAACAAGATGCGCGAGGCCTACCGCAACGGCAACGCCGCACGCCAGGTAATGGGCGATAAGGCCGATATAGCTAACGCACAGATCGACGCACTGGACACCAACGTGCAACAGATGCCCGAAAGCCCGGAACGTTTCACTCAGTTCCAGGCCGTGACCCATGCCAAGCAAGAGTTCCAGTTGGCCCGCTACGAAGTGCGCGGCTATACTGGTAATGTCAACGCCGATACCGAAGCCCGCGCAGCGGCACAAATCGAAAAAGCCATCAGCGGCCTCAAGGGCCTTGGCGCAGCGTTCGGTACCAGCCAACAGAGTGCGCTCAGCGCACTGGAAAGCGCCCTCGGTGCCTATCGCAGCGCCGTGCAGAACTACAAGGCAGCCAATGCCAATATCGTCTCGGCACGCGCTGAAATGACCACCCAAGGTGCCGATATCGTCACCATCAGCGACAAGCTCTACGACATCCAGCTGGATCGTCGTGACGCTGAAAGCGCCCAGGCCCGCAGCCTGCAATTGATCAGCACCTTGCTCGCCCTGCTGGTGGGCATCATCGCCGCCCTGGTTATCACCCGCCAGATCACCCGCCCGATCCAGGAAACCTTGGCCGTGGTGGAACGCATTGCTTCCGGCGACCTGAGCCACAATATCCAGGTCACCCGCCGCGATGAACTGGGCGTATTGCAACAAGGCATCCAGCGCATGGGCACGACCCTGCGTGAACTGATCAGCGGCATTCGCGACGGCGTAACCCAGATCGCCAGCGCCGCCGAAGAGTTATCGGCCGTCACCGAGCAGACCAGTGCCGGTGTGAACAGCCAGAAGATCGAGACCGATCAGGTCGCCACGGCGATGCACGAAATGACCGCCACCGTGCAGGAAGTTGCACGCAACGCCGAACAAGCCTCCCTGGCCGCAGCCGATGCCGATGGCCAGGCCCGTGCAGGCGACAAAGTGGTGGCCGAGGCCATCGCCCAGATCGAACGCCTGGCAGCCGAAGTGGCGCGCTCCACCGACGCCATGGCGCACCTGCAACAAGAGAGCAACAAAATCGGCAGCGTGATGGACGTGATCAAGGCCGTGGCCGAGCAAACCAACCTGCTGGCCCTCAACGCGGCGATTGAAGCGGCGCGTGCCGGTGAAGCCGGTCGCGGGTTTGCCGTGGTCGCCGACGAAGTACGTGGCCTGGCCCAGCGCACACAGAAATCCACCGAGGAAATCGAAGGCCTGGTGGCCGGTTTGCAGAACGGCACCCAGCAAGTGGCCAACGTGATGAACAACAGCCGCAGCCTCACCGACAGCAGCGTCGAACTGACCCGCAAGGCCGGTGTGTCGCTGGAGAACATCACCCGGACGGTGTCGAACATCCAGTCGATGAACCAGCAGATCGCCGCCGCCGCCGAACAGCAAAGCGCCGTGGCCGAAGAGATCAGCCGTAGTATCGTCAATGTGCGTGATGTGTCGGAACAGACCGCCACCGCGAGCGAAGAAACGGCCAAGTCGAGTGTGGAACTGGCGCGCCTGGGTAGCCAGTTGCAGCAGATGGTCAGCCACTTCCGGGTGTAAGAAACCAAAAAGCCGCTTCGGTATTAACCGAAGCGGCTCCACTTCTCAGACCTTACAGGTCATCGAAGCTGTCCCGCAGGAATGTCCACACGTGATAAACACGTACGGCATTCACTACGAGGTTCCATGTACGTCGTGCAAACCTAGACATACTCGGCCCTCCGTGAGTTGGGCCTTACCTCCAGCACACTTACCGGAACACGTGAGCCTTTGGATGCGGGTCAACGCTTCCTGTGAGGCGGCCGGGCTTTGGTTCCTCCCGCATGAATCCGGCACGGATTACTAGCCCGTGGCGTTCGGTCCATAATTCCGCGCGCATACCCAGCCACCTACAAAACGACATACTTGGAACGGGGGTGATACTAATCAACATCTGGATCAAAGGTGTGACAGGTGACGATAAACCTGCTGGAAAGATCAACTGAAATATTGCAAATTTTTGCCATCGACTCTCAACAGAAATAAAGTCGACAGATAAAAAGTAATGACCCTCGCCAAGCCTTGCGCGATACGATAACCGGCATTAGTATCCTTGGGCGGGTCAGCGCTTCCTGTAAGAATGCAACCCCAGCCACTAACTGGGATTGCAAAAAAAACCGCCTACCAAGGCGGTTTTTTATTACCTGCGATTTGCCTCTCAGCCCTCGCCTTCCTCAACAAACACCAGCCGATTCCCAAACGGATCCTTGATGCTCATCTCCCGCGAGCCCCAAGGCGTTTGCTCCACCCCAGGCTTGGCATACCGGTAGCCCTTGCCCACCAACTGCTGCTGGTACGCGTCCACCCCTTGCGCCTGAATCCGCACCGCCGCGCCCGGCGAAGCATCGCCATGATGCTCGGACAAATGCAGCACACACTCGCCCAATGACACCTGCAGGTACAACGGAAAATTCGCCTCGAAGCGATGCTGCCAGTCGACCTTGAACCCGAGGAAATCGACGTAGAATTCCAACGCCTTGGCCTCATCGAAAATCCGCAGGATGGGAATGACTTTTCCTAAGTGCATGGCAACCGCTCCGTGTATAAGAGCGCCCACTATAGAGTCGAAAACCCACCCCGCAAATCCCCGCTGCGCGCCAAAAAGCGGCCCGGTCGCTGACCATTCGCCTGCCCCTCGCGGTAGCTCAACACGCCATTGACCCACACACCGTCAATGCCCTCGGCGGCGCGTTGCGGTTGCTTGAAGTCCGCCACATCGCGTATGCGCAGCGGGTCGAACAACACCAGGTCGGCCCAATGCCCTTCACGTATTTCACCCCGTTCGGACAAGCCAAATCGCGCCGCCGACAACCCGGTCATTTTATGTACCGCCGTGTGCAGCGGGAACAAGCCGACATCGCGGCTGAAATGTCCCAACACCCGTGGGAATGCGCCCCACAAACGCGGATGCGGGAACGGATCTTCAGGCAAACCATCCGAGCCGACCATCGACAATGGGTGCGCCAGGATCCGCCGCACATCCGCCTCATCCATGCCGTAATACACCGCGCCGGCCGGTTGCAGGCGCCGCGCCGCGTCCATCAGCGAGACGCCCCACTCACCCGCAATGTCCTGCAAGTCACGCCCGCCCATGCCAGGGTGCGGCGTCGACCAGGTAATCGTGATACGGAACGCATCGGTCACCTGCTTGAGATCCAGGGTCGATGAACTCGCCGCATAGGGATAACAATCACACGCCACCGGGTGGGTTTTCGCCGCCGACTCCAACGCTGCCAACAGCTGTGGACTACGTCCCCAGTTCCCGGCTCCTGCACATTTGAGGTGGGAAACAATCACCGGTATCCGTGCATGCCGGCCGATCAGAAAAGCCTCGTCCATCGCCTCCAGCACCGGTTCGAATTCGCTGCGCAGATGGGTGGTGTATACCGCACCGTAGGCCGTCAGTTCTTCACTCAGTTGCAGCACCTCATCGGTCTCGGCATTGAACGCGCTGGCGTAGGCCAGGCCTGTGGATAAACCGAGGGCGCCGGCCTCAAGACTCTCGTGCAGCTGCACACGCATGGCGGTGATCTCATCCGGTGTGGCTGTGCGATACAGGTCGTCCATGTGGTTACTGCGCAGCGCCGTGTGGCCGATCAATGCCGCGACATTGACCGCTGGATGAGCGCTTTCAACGGCGCTGCGATAGTCACTGAAACGCGGATAAACAAACGCCGCAGCGCAGCCCAGCAGGTTCATCGGGTCCGGCGGATCACCGCGCAAACAGACCGGAGAAGCACTGATCCCACAGTTACCGACGATCACCGTGGTCACCCCCTGGCTCAGCTTGGGCAACATCTGCGGATGACGGATCACCACCGTGTCATCGTGAGTGTGTACGTCAATAAAGCCCGGCGCCAATACGCGGCCGGCGGCATCGAATTCATGCTCGCCATGGGCCGCTGACAAATCGCCAATCGCCGCAATACGCCCGTCGCGCATCCCCACATCCGCAACGTAGCCAGGGGTGTTGCTGCCATCGATGATCAACGCCTGGCGAATCAGCGTGTCGTACTTCATATCAGTCTCCAAGCGGCAGGCTGTCAGGGCCGCCGCGGTAATCGTCCAGGGCCAGCTTGATGCGGCGCAGGCGCTCCTGGTTGTCGTCCGGCATGGCCAGTGCCAGCTCGGTGGCGAGCAGGTCGATGGCCAGCAGCATGCCGTAGCGCGCCGCCGTGGGTTTGTAGATGAAGCTGGTTTCGGCCGGTTGCAGCGGCAGCAACACATCGGCCAACTGCGCCAACGGTGAATCCGCCAGGGTGATGGCGATGATGCGCGCGTCGTAGCTGCGCGCCAGCGTCACCACGTCGAGCAATTCGGGGGTCAGGCCAGTGAGCGAACAGACGATCAGCGCATGTTCGGCCCCCAATGTTGCCGCCGTGACGCGCATCATCACCGGGTCATGGCACGTGGCAATCGGATACCCCAGGCGTACCAACCGTACCTGCAACTCCTCGCTGCACAGGCTTGAGGGGCCGCCCATGCCGAACGCGTGGATCATCCGCACCTTGCCCAGCAGGTTGACCGCATCGACAAAGCTGGCTTGATTGAACCCCGACAAGTGCTGGCGCAACGTCGCCTCGATATCGCCGAGGATCTGGCGGTGAAACGCCGACTGTTCCGGCAAGCCCGCCGGGTCCAGGAAGCGGCTGCCGACACCGCTGGCCTGGGCCAATTGCAAGCGCAGGTCGCGCAAGTCCCGACAGCCGACACTGCGGGCAAACCGTGACAGGGTCGCGGTGCTGACCTCGGCCCGTTGGGACAACGCTTCCAGGCTGGCCGATGCAGCGAAGCCCACGTCATCCAGCATCAGCTTGGCGATACGGCCTTCGCCGGCGCTGAAGGAGGCCTGGCGGGCGCGGATCTGGTAGAGGATGTCCATGGGGGCTCCGGGTTACAAAATACAGGACAGGCCGTACGTCAGACCGAAGGCGACCACTGAAATCAGGGTCTCCAGCACGGTCCAGGTCTTGAAGGTCTGGATTACCGTCATATTGAAGTATTCCTTGATCAGCCAGAAGCCGCCGTCGTTGACGTGGGAAAAGATCACCGAGCCAGCACCGGTGGCCAGCACCAGCAATTCCGGGTGTGGATAACCCAGGCCCAGGGCGACCGGTGCCACCACACCCGACGCCGTGGTCATGGCCACCGTGGCCGAGCCCGTGGCAACCCGCATCAGCGCGGCGAACAACCAGCCCATCACCAGCGGCGACAAGTTAAAGGCATTGGCCAGGCCGAGGATCTCATGGGTGACGCCGGCATCCACCAGGATGCGGTTCAAACCACCACCGGCGCCCACCAGCAAGGTGATGCTGGCGGTCGGCGCCAGGCACTCATTGGTGAACTTGAGAATCGACTCGCGGTTGAAGCCCTGCGCCAGGCCCAGGGTCCAGAAACTCACCAGGGTCGCCACCAACAGGGCGATCACCGAGTTGCCGATAAACAACAGGAACTGGTTGAACGCAGTGCCCGGCGTGGACAGCAGGTTGGCCCAGCCGCCGATCATCATCAGCACCACCGGCAACAGGATGGTGCCCATGGTCAGGGCGAAGCTCGGCAAGCGAGTGCGCGGTTCGCGGTCGATAAACTGGCGTTCCAACGGGTTTTCCGCCGGTAAGTGGATGCGCGGCACGATGAACCTGGCGTACAGCGGGCCGGCGATGATCGCCGTCGGGATACCGATCAGGATCGCATAGAGCACGGTCTGCCCGACCGATGCGTTATACGCCAGCACCGCCATCATCGCCGCCGGGTGCGGCGGCACCAGCGCATGCACCACCGACAAGCCGGCCACCATGGGCAAGCCGACCATCAGGATCGACACCCCGACGCGCCGCGCCACGGTAAAGGCGATCGGCACCAGCAACACAAAACCGACCTCGAAAAACAAGGGCAGCCCCACCAGGAAGGCAATGCACACCATCGCCCAGTGCGCATTGCGCTCGCCGAACCGGTTGATCAGCGTACGCGCCACCTGCTCGGCACCGCCGGACTCGGCCATCATCTTGCCGAGCATGGTGCCCAGCGCCACCACCAGGGCGATATGCCCCAGGGTCTTGCCGACGCCCGCTTCGTAGGACCCCATGATGGTATCCGCCGGCATCCCGGCCATCAGTGCCAAGCCGATGGACACCAGGGTGATGACGATAAACGGGTTGAGTCGGTAGCGTGCTATCAGCACGATCAAAGCAATGATGGCGATGGCAGCGTATGCCAATAGCCCGAAGCCCGGTGATGCGGCCATGCGGTACTCCTCGGAAAGGGTCACGTCGAATAGGTTGTGAAACTCATAAATCATTACCGGGACTGACTTTCAATTTTTATGAAAGTAATTTTCGCGCAGGGATAAGCGCCGTCGCATTGGGACATGCCCAGCGCCAGTGCATGAAAATTCGGGGGGTGTTCTTACATGAAGATCAGACAACGCCGGAAACTCACCGAGCGCCATCGAGTCATAGAATGCGCACTCACTCATGCCCAGGAACCGACCATGATTCGCACCTCACTCGCCGCCAGCGCCGTGCTTCTCGCCCTGTGCGGCAGCGCTTCAGCCGCCGACAACGCCGCACTGAAGAAATGCATGGACAGCGCCAATACGACCGCAGACATGGTCAATTGCAACGCCAAGGAAGCCAAGGTGCAGGATGAGCGCCTGAACCGCGCCTACAAGACCGCCCTCGCCGCCCAGGAAGGCGCGCGTAAGCAACAATTGCAGGACGTGCAGCGCCTGTGGATCAAATACCGCGACGCCAATTGCGCCTTTGCGGGCAGCGCCACTGGCGGCACCATTGACCAGGTCAATGGCTCCGGCTGTGTGCTGGACATGACCCAGACCCGCGCCCAGGAATTGGAAGACCTGGTCGGGCCTTAACACACACCCGACCTCTGGAGGAGCGAGCTTGCTCGCGAAAAACTCACAGGCGCCGCGTTGATTCAGGAAACACGCGTTATCGTTGACGTTTTTCGCGAGCAAGTGGTTTTGGGGCTGCTTCGCAGCCCAACGCGGGACAAGCCCGCTCGCCACAGGGAGATTTGTCAGGGGCTGAAAAGTGGTTATGCCGATTGGCCTCCATGAGAACTTCCCGCTCGGGCAGGGCGGGTTGTCGGACCAGGCCGCTGTGGACGTGGCCGCATACTGCTCGGGCCAACCGCGTCTGGGCTTCCCGGACAAGGTCAAGGACTGGCCCAACGGTGGCAATCCGGCGGATGCCCCCGACTAGTCCAGTTGCTTGAGGCAGGCCTGGAGGATATCCAGGCCTTCCTCCAGCACTGCCGGCTCAATGGTCAACGGTGCGAGCAGGCGGATGATGTGTCGCGATTTGCCGCTGGGCATCAGCAGTAAGCCGGCGGCGCGTGCCAGGCCCAGCAGCTGTGTCAGTTGCTGGGGCGCAGGCGTGCCGTCGGCTTGCGCCAGTTCGATGCCGCGCATCGCACCGACGCCGGTCAGACGGCCCAGGTAGGGTGACAGGCGCTGCGCGCGCCAGCGCTCATAGCGGCTGATGATCGCGGCTTCCTGCTGTGCACCCCACACCTGTAAATGTGCGTCCGTCATGACTTCAAGGGTGGCCAGCGCCGCGGCACAGGCGATCGGGTTGCCGGAGTAGGTGCCGCCGAGGCCGCCCTTGGGCAGGTTGTCCATCAGCGCCTGGCGCCCGACCACTGCCCCCAGCGGCACGCCGCCGGCGATGCTTTTGCCGAGCAGGATCAGGTCCGGTTCGATACCCAGGCGCGAGAAGGCGAAGCGCTGGCCGGTGCGACCGAAGCCGGACTGGATCTCATCGGCAATCAGCAGGATATTTTTCTCATCGCAAAAACGCCGAAGGGCCTGGGCGAACTCGATATCCAGGGCCAGGAAACCGCCTTCGCCCTGCACCGGTTCGATAATGAAACAGGCCACGTCGTTGACGTCGATTTCCACGCTGAACAGACGGTCCATGGCCTTGAGTGCTTCGGCGCAAGTCACACCGTTGTCGGCGCTGGGGTAGGGCAGGTGATACACCGGGCCGGGCAAGACACCGACCTTTTGCTTGTAAGGCGCGACCTTGCCGTTGAGGTTCAAGGTGGCCAGGGTGCGCCCGTGGAAGGCGCCGTCAAAAGCGATGACGGCGCTGCGGCCGGTGGCGCCCCTGACGATCTTCAAGGCATTCTCCGCCGCTTCTGCGCCGCTGTTGGTCAGCATGCCGCTGACCGGGTAGTCCACCGGAATGAAGGCCGTCAGTCGATCCATCAATTCAATGTAGGGCCTATGGGGCGCGGCGTTGAAGGCGTAGTGGGTCAGTTGCGTTGCCTGGTCGCGAATGGCCTCTACCACCGCCGGATGGCAATGACCGAGGTTGAGCACGCCGATGCCGCCGACGAAGTCGATATAGCGCTTGCCCGTGGTGTCCCAGACCTCGGCGTTCCTGCCGTGGCTGAGGCTGATGGGGTGGACGACGGAAATCGATTGGCTGATGGTTTCGCGGCTCATGAATCTCGGACTCGGCAATGTTGGGCGTGTTTTTATCTAAGCCGTGAGCCCGGCCCTGGGGCAAACGAAATAAAGTCGCCGGGTCATTCCAAATCGGAAGGAGCTGTTGCCAAAAGGTCGTTTGTGGCAACGCCGCAAAGCCCTTGATACTGCCGGGCAACATAGAGATCGGTGCGATGTGCTCAACACCGAGCAGCCGGTTCGTTGCCCTCGGGCGTTATTCCGACACGATATCCTTGCCTGCCGCCTTGGATCGGTACAGCGCCTGGTCGGCGCGAGCCATCAGGGCGGTCGGCGGTTCCCCCGTACGCCGCTCCACCACGCCGAGGCTCAGGGTGACGTTGAAATCGCCCACGGCGGGCAGTTGCGCGATCCTTTGGCGGATGCGCTCGGCCAACGCTTTCGCCGCCTCCAGCGGGCTTTTGGGCAGTACCACGATAAATTCGTCGCCGCCCCAGCGCGCCAGCAAATCGCCCTGGCGCATGCAGGTTTCCAACCCTTCCACCACCCGCACGAGGGTCTGGTCGCCCACGCCATGGCCGTGTCGATCATTGATCAGCTTGAAGTCATCGATGTCCATGGCGACCAAGGCCAGCGGCAAACGAAAGCGTTCTGCCCGGTCGCATTCCTCCAGCAGCACTTTCTCCAGGCGATAACGGTTTGCGACGCAGGTCAGGGCGTCACGCTCGGCCAGGGAGCGGTTTTCCTCCAATTGCAATTGCAGTTGCTGATTGACCCGTGACAGCTCGCGGGTGCGCTCGGCCACCAGGGCCTCAAGGGATTGATTGCGCCGTTCGAGCTGCTCGATGGAGCTTTTGCGCGTTTGGATATTGCGGTGGGAGCCCACCATCCGCGCTACCGAGTCATCGAGGTTGCGCGCAATGATGTAGCCACGGTCTTCGATCCACAGGTAAGTGCCGTCTTTTTTGCGGCAACGGTACTCGATTTGGTAATGGGGGGACCGACGCTGGAGGTAGTCATCAAACACTGCCATGACGCGAGGGTAATCGTCCGGGTGGATGATGTTCTCCCAGGTGAACACGCTGTTCTCCAGGGAGTGGGGGGGGTAGCCGAGCATTTCATACCAGCCCGGGTTGCGGTAGACGAACCCCGTATTGGCGTTCCAGTCCCAAATGCCATCGCTGACCAGTTCCATGACGGCATGCAACATATCGGCGTTGAGGTCAGAAAAGTCATTCCTCAACGAATTGCTGCCAGGTGTATCGTCCATCTGTGCGCTCCCTGCGTTGGCTGGCACTTGGGACCAGCGATATTGACACCGATACTCCGTGGCTGACGCTACTGTACAACGGGCCTTGCACGCTTTGAATAGGGCGGATGCACGGCTCCAGGGTGTGGCTATGGGCCATTATTTGGGCGCCACCATCCTCGTCCGAGGCTTCCCGTCGGCGTTGTGCTGGTAGATCGCTTCAGGCTGGCCTTGTTCGTTGAAAAACACCTGGCCGATGCCTGCTGAGTTCCATAAACGTTCGCCGGCCTGGGCATGTTCCGGGATATGCGGCTCCACTTGCATGGTGCGACGGCGGGTGAACCCGTTGAGGGGGGAACGAGGGGAGTAGAGCCAGCGGTTAAGGCGGTCGAACCATTCCAGCAAGCGTGGCGGGAATTCGTTCTTGATGCCGCTGCTGGTGATCTGCCAGATGTTCGGGCCGGCGTTGCGGTGGCGGATCAGCACTTCGTACACGAACGAGTAATGCACGTCGCCCGAGAGGATCACGTAGTTACCCGGCGTACGGGAGTGACGGAAAATATTGAGAATGACTTGGGCGGCGCCGCGATGGGCCATCCAGTTTTCGGCATCCACCAGCAGCGGGTGGCCGCACCAACTGAACACCTTCTGCACGGTCTCGATCAGCTTGACGCCAAAAATCGGCGCGGGCGAGACGATGATGGCCGAGGGGTGGTCCAGCAGTTGCTGTTGCAGTTCGCTCAAGGCCTCCCAGTCCAGCAGGCCGGAGGGTTGTTTGAGGTTGAATTCGCTGCGCCAGCGACGGGTGCGGGTGTCGAGCACCACCAGGGCGGGAGTGGTGGGCAGCCTGTAATGCCATTGCTGGAATTTCAGCAGGGCTTCGAGTAGCGCATCCTGGGCGGCGGCGTCCAGGTGGTTGCCGCGCGCCTGGGCGGCCAACGCCTGGGTTTGCGCTACCAGCTCGCCAAACACCTCGGGCTGGTTACCCCAGCCCTGGCACAGCAGGTAAGCGAGCAGCGCATTGCCGATGATGCGTTTGGAGAAGGGGTGGCCATAGGCAGTTTCTTCCCACTGGGCGCTGAGGTTCCAGTCGTCGGTGATGTCGTGATCGTCAAAGATCATCAATGTGGACAGATGGGCAAATACCCGTGCCACACCCGGCAGGCCATCGCGAAATCGATCGAGTTGCACCTGCTCTCGGGCATACCGGTGCTGTTCATCGGCACTCAGTTGCGGTGGCTGCGGTGTGATCAGGCGCCAGGGCGTGGGCGACCAGGCCAGCAAATACATCGCCATCACTTCGGCGAAGGTCACCAGGTGGTTGTCGGCAGTGCTGCTGGTGAAGATCGGTTTCTTCACGCCGCCAAAAAAGCGTTCGCGCAGGGTCTCGTTGCTGTCCAGGGCGGGCAAAAGGTCCGCTCGGTGGTAATAGCTCGCGCGATGCCCATAGAGGCTGGCGCTGTCGTCCACCACCGCGCCTTCCAGGTATTCATCGAACAGGCCCAGGCATGTGATCAAGGCGTGAATCGCCCGCAGCATCGGCCCGGCCACATCGTCGGCGTACACCTGGTCGCCGCTCATCATCAACAGCGCGGGGCGCTCCGCCGGCGTGGGCGCGCTGGCCAGCAGGCGATCGACGCAGAGCAAGCCTTCGTCGGCAGGGTGGTGCGGTTTGCGGCAGGAGCCGTGCACCAATTGGCGAATGCGGCTATGCAGGACAAAACCCGGGGTGTCGGCGTTGCCATACAGCAAGTGTGGCGCCCACTCGGCAATGCCGGTGCCATCGACCAGCAGGTCGTAGCCGATCATCACATCCTGGGGCAGGGCATCGGCCAGTGGGAGGTCGATCAAATGGATAAACGCATGGCGCCCTACGGGCACGACTTGGCATTGCGCTTGAGCCAGTGGGAACGCCAGTGTCTGCCCGGCAACCTGCAGCTTGAGGGTCAATGCCAGTTCACGGCTGCCCATCAGCCACATCACCAGGCGCTGGGGCTCGAGACGTCGCAGCATAGGGCCGGCGAGGACGGCGGGCAGGGTGCCAGCTTGAAGCATAGGAATAGCGGCTCGGTGGTAAAGGGCCTCAAGGGTAAACCAGCGGATGTCGCTTTTTTGTCAAGGCGGGATGTCGAGCAAAGGAAAGGGGCCGGTAAAAGTGGCCCCTCTCTTTACTGCTTAAAGCACGTTACCGTTACCCAGGCTCTCCAGGTTGCCAGAGCGAGTGTTTCGCCGGGGCGTGCCCTGGTTGTGGGTATCAGTGGTCGATTCCTGCTCCGGCGTTTGTTGCTGCGTCGGTCGGCTTTGTGGTTCAGGCGCGGCGTCGACTTGCCGGTGGGGGTTGAAGTAGTTAGCGGTAGAGCCAAAAAAGATATCGATCATGAAAACCTCTGCTCTGTCGGGGCGTTGAATCAGCGTGATCAACGCACATCGAACCTACAGAGAGGGAAAGGGCTGGCCTATAAACGCCTTGCGTCAAGACATGACCCGGTGATCGTTATCGAGCCATGGCCATGCAGCGCAATGGCTCGGTCATGCAGGTTAGAACATCCGTCCGTGCCCCGATTTTCAAGCATCAGGTGTGAGTGCCTTCAATCACCTTGGGCACGGTAAAACGGAACTCACTGCCACGCCCCACCTCACTTTCGGCAACGATTTTTCCTCCGTGGGCCTGGACAATGCCCTGCGTGATATACAGCCCCAGCCCGCTGCCGGTGGGATTGTTTTCGGTCTGGGTCCAGTAGCGGTCGAACACATAGGGCAACTGCTCCGGTGCAATGCCATCACCGGAGTCGCGTACCGAGACCACAATTTCTTCACCGTTGCTCATGGCGCTGATGCCGATATTGCCCTGGCGCGGGGTGAACTTGATGGCGTTGCCGATCAGGTTCGACAGCACCTGGAACAGACGCTCCGGGTCGCCATTGATCTGCAGGCCGGGCTCGGCGTTGAAGGACAGGTCGATGCCTTTTTCCAGCGCCAGCGGCGCGAGAAGGGAGTAGGCCTCCTCGAACATCTGGCCAACGTCCAGCGCCACCGGCTTGACCACGTAGCGTCCCGCCTCGATTTTCGAGGTGTCGAGCAAGTCTTCCAGCAGCACATTCATGCGCGCGGCGGCTTGCTGCATGGTGTCGATCGCCGAGGAAATTCGTCGCGAGGTGTGGGGGCCTTCGGAGCTGAACGTCTTTTGCATCATGCCGCAGAGCATCGAGATGACCGTCATCGGGTTGCGCAGATCGTGGGAGACCACCGCCACCAGTTCATCACGGGCCCGCACCGCCTGTTGCTCGCGCAGTACCTGTCGCGCCAGGTCATTTTCCAGTGCGGAGCGGCGCAGGTCGTTGGCCGCAAAGCGGTCGCCATGGCTCCACTTGGTGGAGATGCCGGCCATTTCCACTTTCCAGATTTCAAACGAGGTGCGTGGGCGCAGGCGCAGGCCGGCGTCGGAGTTTTCCAGGTCCAGCGGTTTGCTCGGGTCGCCGCTCCAGTTGATGTTTTCTTTCACTTCCGGGCGGAACCACAGCACACCGTTGTCCACCGGCTTAGGCAGGCTCATGGCCAATACCCCGCTGGCGACCTTTTGAAACGCCGCCGCCGGTGGGTAGACCGAGGCCAGGTGATGGCTGGCGAATACCGGCTCGCCGCTTTCCTTCAACCACTGATGCAGCGCACGGATCTGCGCCGGCTCCGGGCAGTTACCGTAGCGGTGCAGTTGTTTGTCTTCGATGATCGCCACGCCGCCGGACAGGGTCAGGTCCATGAGCCATTGGCCGTGCTGGGCCAGGCCATCGAACACGGTGTTCTCAGAGGCTTTCATGGCGGCATCGAGCAGCGCCAGCGTTTCGACTTTTTCTTCGCGTTGACGGCTCAGGTCGAGGGCCTCCATGGCACTGATCTGCAGCGACAGCACCTGGCCGATGGTCTGGCAGGCGATGCGCAATTCATTGGGCACCAGCAGCGGTTCGCGATTGCCGCAACTGATCAGGCCCCAGAGTGTGTCACCCTTCATCAGCGAGATGCTCATGGACGACAGCACGCCCATGTTCTGCATGTACTGGCAGTGAATCGGCGACACGCTGCGCAGAGTGGCAAAGCTCAGGTCCAGGGGCTCGCCATTGTCCGGGCGCAGTTTGGGCAGCAGTGGCACCGGCTCGTAGGCGGCGTTCGGGATGATGCGTAGCCAGTTGGTGCGGTACAGCTCGCGGGCCTGCTCCGGGATATCGGACGCGGGGAAGAACAGCCCGTTGAACCGTTCCATGGACGGTGCCGATGCTTCGGCGATCACCTGGCCATGGCCTTCTTCTTCGAAGCGATAGATCAGCACGCGGTCATAGCCGGTCATGGCCTGGATTTCAGTCACGCTGATTTCGTACAGCGCTTGCAGGGTTTTCGCTGATTGCAGGCGTTGCAGCATCTTGCCCAAGTCACTGGTGCGACCATTCAGCGCCCGTGGGTGGAAATCCTTGAGGTGCGGTTCGAACTCCAGTACCAGCACACCCTGGTGACGGTGCAGCAGGCCTTCGAACGCTGCGCCGTTCAGGCTGACGTGCAGCGGCGGCGCGTCGAAAAAGCTGTTGTGCTCAGCCATGGCCTGTACGGCTTGGCCGTGCTCGGCACCGATCAGCATATGCAAGGGTTGGCCCAGCAGTGTCTCGGGTGCGTGGCCGAACAAGGTGCCCACGTTGGCGCTGACCTGGATGATATTCAGCTCAGGTTCTGACAGCGTCAGTAGCACGCCGTGAGGTTGAATCGCCCCCGGAAAACGGATCGGCTCGTTGGCACAGTTGGTAAGCAGCTTTTCAAAATCTTCGGGTTTCATAGCAGTACCTCCTGGCTGTCGAGCCATTGCTCAAAGCAGCTGAATGTCGAACGGGCCGCGTCTACCGCGCGCTGTCTGGCGGGCGTGTCCAATGGCTGGCGGCCTAGAAAGTCGAGAAAATCCGTCCAGCGCCGACCGGTCTCGGCGCCGTACACATTGAGAAACGCAGCGCCGTTATCCGCGTCCAGGCCCAGGCGCTGAGCCATTTCCCGGCGCAGCACCTGGCCGCCCAGGGTCGCGCCTTCCAGTACGTACAGGGCACCGAGGCAGGCAGCGGGAGTGTCGAGGCGGGGCAGGTCTGTACAAGGCGGCAGGGTATGAATGGTAGCGTCACTCAAGCCCAGGGCGTGAAGATCGCTGACCAGGGTGGGCGTTTTCACACGCATGGCCTGGTCGAATCCGTCGGGGATCAAGTCACTGTCGTACAACGCGGCTTCCATCGGGCGATAAAACCCGTAGTACGCCCGGAGCAGGCGCTCGTACCAGTGGGCATCCAGGCGCTCGGAGAAAAATGGCAGACGCTTTTCGAGGACGACATGCAGCAGGGCAGTGCCCGCCCGCAGCGCTTCGAGTAAGGAGGGCGCATCTACGTCATGGGCCTGTGAGTGCATTCGGTGAGCTCGGACTGTGGGTCTTGCGACCATGAATGACGCGTGGAAATGGGCGGCGATTCTACACAACCGATGGCCGTCAACTGAACGAGAAAGGCGAATGTGCTGACCAGCGGATCAGAAAAGTCGCTCCCTGCCTCATTAATGACCCCGATGCCGGTGCCGAAGTTCGGCACAAGTGATGTCGCGACGCTATTAGTGCATGGAAGATTCCTGTTGGGTCAAGGCCGTTTGCACGCATTCGAGCAGGTGCTCCGTGCTCCACGGCTTGGGCAAAAACCTCACGCTGGCGCCCAATTGCGAAGCCATGGCCCGGTTGCCTGAGGTCAATACCACCGGAACGGATGGCCAACGGTGCGCCACCACGCGGCTCAAGTCATAGCCGTTCAACAGGCCAGGCATCTGGATATCGCTGACAATCAGGTCCACCCGGTCATCGGCCCGCTCCAGGAAAATCATGCCTTCATCCGCCGAAGGAAACGAGGTCACGAGCGCCCCGAATTCCTCCAGTACATCCACCATCAACGATCGAATGATCTCGTCGTCTTCCAATACCAAAATCGATGGCTGAGCCATGATCCTTACTCCACCATCAGGGTTCAGTAGGGTGGAGTGGACGCTGGTCGAATAGGTTCGATTGGAAGTTTTATATGCGATGGATGGTCAATCGAAGCCTGGCAGGCCAGGTTCGCTTGTTTGCCTGGGGCTGATCACCGGCCTGTGCGGCAGCAAAGCCATCATGACCACTACCATGACCAATCGGCGGCGCAGATTGACGTGAGTGACCCATGGTTCAGGCTGTTGACGCCCGTGGTCACCGCCTGGACCGAAGCGGTGATCTGGATGGGCATGCGTTCCTGACAAGCAGGCATAATGACCGGTACCGTCCGATGTGGAGTCACTCATGAAGTACGCCCTCCTTTCCCTCGCCCTGGTCCTCAGTACGGGCTCGGCGTATGCCGCCGGTAATGCCGAGGCGGGCGGCAAGCTGTTCGCCAAGACCTGCGGCGGTTGCCACAGCATCGGCGAAGGGGCCCGCGGTGGGTTTGGCCCCGAACTCAACGGCATCATCGGCCGCCCCGCCGGCACCACCACCGACTACCAGTATTCAGACGCGATGAAGAACTCCGGCGTGGTCTGGACCCGAGACAAGCTTGCGGCCTATATCGAGGCGCCGAAGAAGGTGGTGAGCGGCACGCGCATGATTTTCTGGGGCATCAGTGACCCGGAAAAGATCGACAATATCCTGGCCTACCTCGAGACATTCCAACCCCAGTGATCATTCCCGCACATTCCTGAACAGCATCAACCGCGCACTCTCATGCAGCCCCCGGGTCAGCGCCTGCAGGCGTTGAAAGGCCTCGGGGTGCTGGTTGGCGACGTCGTCGCGGGGCGTCGCTGATGCCAGGTCATGCAGGGTGGGGGAACTGCCGTCGTGCTGCATCTGCAACAGGAAGTCCTGGGTTACGCCACCGATGATCGGGAATGTGCCTTCGCGCAACACCAACGGCACCATGCGCTCGCCCTCCGGTGCGGGTTGCTGGATATCCCTGCCCAGTGTGCCGTTGCGAAAAGGAATGCCCGCCATGCCGGCCACCGTGGGCAGCAGATCCGCCAGGCCGACGGCCTCTTCGATGACCCGTGGTGACAGGCCGGGCGCGTGGATCAGCAGCGGCACGTTATTGCTTTCCAAGCCTAACTGCTCGAAAGCCGGCGCCATATGCGGGATCTGGCTGATGCGGGTGTTGTGGTCGCCGAAGAACACAAAAATGCTGTTGTCGTAATAGCCGCCCGCCTTGGCCATCTCCATCAACCGCCCGATGTTGTAGTCCAGCAGGCGCACGGCGTTGTACTGCTCGACACTGCGCGAGCCGGCGGCCTGGACTTGCTCCAGCGACAGGTGTTTGACCTCGAAGCCGTCGTTGAACTTGGGGATCGTAAAGGGCCGATGGTTACCCGAGGTTTGCAGGTAGGCGAAGAACGGTTGGCCCTTGGGCACGGCACGTAACAGCGCGTCACCTTCCTTGAAGAGGTCCAGGTCGGATATGCCCCATACGTCGACCCGGGGCGAGCGCCAGTGGCTTTCTTCAAACAGCTGCACGCCGTCGATGCTCTGGCGGATCAGTGCATTGATGTTCGCCCAGCCGGCATTGCCGCCGATCATGTAGAACTTCTGGTACCCCTCGAACGCATTGATCAGCGTGTGTTGCCGAGTGATCAGCGGGTTACGCGTGGCCGTCTCCTGACGGGTGACATCCGGCACACCGGTGATGCTGGCCCACACGGTTTTGGCAGTGCCGGTGACGGGGACGTAGAAGTGTTTGAAAAACCAGCTTTGTGTGGCCAGCTGGTCCAGGTTCGGCGTGGGGTTGAGCGGGTTGCCGTAGGCGCCCACGGCGCTGGTGCCGAGGGATTCGAGCATCACGAAGATGACGTTGGGCGGTTGCTCGCCGCCCAGCCGATAGGGTTGCACGCCTTGTTCGCGGATGAAACTCTGGGACTGGGCATCGGGCTGGGCCACGCCCAGGTACTGGGCGACTTGCGGGTAATACTCGCGGACCTGGGCTTCATCGAACTGCGATTGGCCGACCTTGAGTGTGTCGTACAAAAACAGCACCGGGTTCAGGCCCACGGCGGCCAGTTGGCTGTTGCCGGAAAAGAATGCATCGCTCCAGCGCAGGGGGACCGGGTTTTCCAGGTTGAGATGGGCGACACGCCCGAGCAGGGCGAGCAGCACCGCGACGACACCTATCACACTCACCACCGCCAGTGCCGGCTTGCCGATGGCGGTGGGCGCTCGATCCAGGGTCAACCGCTCCAGGCGGACCAACGCCCAGACCCAAAGCGCCACCGCCGCGAGCCAGCAGGCGGTTATCCACAGCACCGGGTAGGTTTCCCACACCATCTGCTGGGAAATTTGCGCGTCTTGCAGGTAACGCAGCACCGTCGCATTGATACGCACGCCGAGGTAGGCGTAGTGGCCGAAATCGATGATGTAGACCAGCCCCACCACCGCCAGTGCGACGGCCAGATAACCGCGCGCCAGCCAGCGCAGGGCCGGCAGGGTGGTGAGGTTCCAGCGCGGCAACCACGCCAGCACGGCCAGCGGCAGCAGGATCAATACCGCCAGGCGCAGGTCGAAACGCAGGCCGATACCCAGGGTTTCCAACAGCGCCGGGGTGTTCAAATCCAGGCCGGAAAAACCCAGCACAAACACCAGCCGCAATGCCGCCAGCAACACAAACATCAACCCGATCGCGCCCACGCCATAGCGCAGGCGGCGTGATTGCAACGCACTCATCTATTTTCCCACTGTTTAAAACAACACAAGTCCAATGTGGGAGCGGCTTGCTCCCGATGGGGGGCGTTCAGTGCCGGATGTACTGACTGACACGCCGCCATCGGCAGCAAGCGCCCTCCCACAGTTTTAGTTGCATGAGTCCAGCGACCACGCAGTAGCCCGCCAAGAGCGGGTCGACCAGATAATCCCAATAGTTTTCCGACGCCTTGAGCCGTAACGCAAAAGCCAACGTGCCCATCGCCAACATCCACACCGCCAGCGTATTACGCAGCCACAGCATCAACAGGGCGGTGGCCGCCACCAGTACGATCATCGGCCGCGGGTTGAAGCCCCAACGGTACGGGTCGACATAGGTCAGGCCCAACGTGGCCGGATACAGCACCAGGCTCAGCAGGCCAAACAGCAGCAACATCTGCACCTGATGGGGGCGCCTGAGCGGCTGCACTACCCCCAATCGACACAGCCCCACCCACGCCAGCAACACCAACGTGCTGATCGCCAAGTCATCGGTAAAACTGCGTACATACGCTGCCAGTGGCAGCTCGTTGACTGGGATAAAACTCACCGCCACCAGCACCGGCAGCAACCATGGTCGCCAAGGTGCGGTGACGCGCAGGGCGCACAGCGCCACAAACCCCAGCAGCACAAAACTCAAGTGGGCTTGCCACAGAGAAACCATCAGAGACGCTCCTCCAGCCAGGCTTCGTTGAAGCTGACATGTTTGATGAAGGTGTTATTCCATGAGTACACCAGGTGGTACATGCCGTCCGGGCTGCGGCTGAAATAGGGGTACTCGTACTCGAAATCGCACCCACGGGGTTTGCATACGCGGTAATCCAGGCTGCTGAGAAAGCGCTCTTCCAAGGGCAGGCGCTTGGCGCCGCTGGAGGCGCGGAAGCCTTCGCCAATGATCGCTTTGTAAGCTTCGGGAGAGAACGGTTGGCCGAGCGGGTCCGGGGACTGGTCCAACTGCGCCACCGTGCGCCATTGGCTGAACTGGGCGTCGGTGCCGTAGAGGCTGAGCTTGAAGCGGCCGTCTTGCAGGTCATTGAGGGCCACTAGCAAACCATCGTCCACCGTGCCGACTGCCGCCAGCGACGAGTTGGGGTTGGCCGGCTCCAGCGGATAGGGCTCGCTCCAGGTCTGCCCGGCATCTTCGGTGCGGCTGGCCAGGACGCGGTGATGGGTGTCGCCGGCGTAGCGCAGCATTGCGATGGCGCGCTTGCCGTCCAGCGGCACGATGGTCGGTTGCAGGGAGTTCTTGCCGCGGCTGATGCGGAATTTATCGATCACTGCGCCATCGGCGCTCAAGTACAGGTACTCGGCAAACTTGCCCATGAACTCGTGGTACACCGGCAGGCCGATGGAGCCGTCAGCGTGGAACACCGGCGCGGCGCGCACCAGGGTGCTGATGTTAAAGAACGGCGAGGTCACCAGTTGCCTCGGCGCCGACCAGTTCGCACCGAGGTCGTCCGACACCATCACGTTGATCGCACTGGTGGCCCAGCCGCCGACCGACACCGACACATAAAACATCCACAGGCGTTTGTCCGGCGCCATGGCGATCACCGGGTTGCCCAGTTTGCGGATATAACGCTGGGTGCCGTCGCGGGTGCTTTCCCGGGTGGCCAGCACCTGCTCGGCGCCCCATTCCCCGGTGCGTGCATCGAAGCGTGCGGTGCGCACCTGCACATCGGCGGCGCCTTCGCGCGAGCCGGCGAACCACACGGCCATCAGGTCGCCGCCAGGCAGGGCAGTGACGGAAGAGGAATGCACAAAGTCGGTGAGCTGGGAGGACACGAACCGGCTGCTGTACTGCGCGGGCGCCGCAACTTTGGCGGTGTTCGGGCTGGCCTCGGCAAACGGTGCCAGTACATGGGGCGGATGGCTCTGCCAGGCGGCGAAAAACACCGCGAGCAGGCTGCAAATCAATAGAGCGGAGCGCATAGAGCACCTGTCGGGAAAAGGATTACTGCGCACGCTCATCCGGCAGGCGCTTCCTGCGACCGGTGAGCATGGATAACGGCAGGTTGTCCCGTACCTGGATGCTTTCGAATACCGCCGCCAGCACATGCACACTCACCAAGCCCAGCAGTAGATTGGCTGCGGTCTCGTGGGTCTGCAGCGGCCAGTCGGCGCCCCACAAGGCGTCGACTTCCTGCATCAGGAAGCCGCTGATGCCGATAGTCAGCAGGGCCAGCAACATCAGCAGCATCACCAGCGCACCCAGCGGCGAATGGCCCAGGCGGTGGTGCGGCCGGCCATTGAACAGCGAGCGTACATGGGCATTGAGCCGCTTTGGCGTCGGCCAGAAATCTGCCCAACGCGCACTGCGCGGCCCGATGAATCCCCACACTGTTCGAACCAGCAGCCAGGCCATGGCGTAGTAGCCCAGCCAGACATGCCAGTCGTCACCTGCTTCGTTAAAGAAGTAATTGGCAACGAAGACCCCGGCGATGGACAGATGAAACAGCCTCACCAGCGGGTCCCACAGGCGCAGGGATTCGCCTGGCATCAGCCCTTGATCTCAGTCTTCACGGCTTTGCCGGTGACCGGGTCGTGGTAGATCTCGACCTTGCGCTTGTCTTTGTCGAAGCCATAGATCTCATAGCAGTTGCCGTCGGTGACCTTGAACTTGCTGATCTCGTAGCCTTCGGCCTTGAGCTTGTCCTGGAAGACCTTTTCGTCTTGCCATTGCGAACGCTCGGCGGTGGTGCACTGCGGGCCGGCGAGGGCCAGGGGGCTGGCGATGACCAGGGACAGCAGGAGAATTTTGCGCATGGAAAAGCTCTCAGCAGTTGTGGGAGATTTCACAGTGCAAAACCAACCTTAGTGCAAGCTTAGTTGGCAACGAGTCGTAACATCTTTCCCGAAATAGCCCCGCCCAGAACCCGGCATGATGCCGCCGTTTCCTACAGAGAATTCGTTATGCGCCTGCTGCTTGTCGAAGATGACCGTGCCCTCGGCCAGGGGATCCGGGTGGCCTTGGGCGCTGAGGGCTACACCCTCGACTGGCTGCAGGATGGCGTCGCGGCCTTGCATGCCTTGCGCACGGAAAGCTTCGATCTGTTGCTGCTCGACCTCGGCCTGCCGCGCCTCGATGGCCTGGATCTGTTGCAGCAACTGCGCGCCGAGCAGCACGACCTGCCGGTGCTGATCCTCACTGCCCGCGACGGCACCGCCGAGCGCATCGCCGGTTTGGACGCCGGTGCCGATGATTACCTGGTCAAGCCGTTCGACGTGGAGGAGCTCAAGGCCCGTGTGCGCGCCTTGTTGCGCCGCAGCCAGGGCCGTGCGCAACCGATGCTGGAACACGCTGGCATCAGCCTCGACCCGGCCACCCAGCAAGTGCGCTATCAGGATGAGGACATCATCGTCACCCCCATGGAATACCAACTGCTGCACCAACTGATGGTGCGCCCCGGCAAAGTCGTGACCCGCGAGCGGCTGTCGCGCGCGTTGTATGGCTGGCAGGACCGTGTCGAGAGCAACACCCTGGAAGTATTGATCCATAACCTGCGCAAGAAGTTATCCACCGAGCTGATTCGCACCGTGCGCGGCGTGGGCTATGTGCTGGTGCTCAAACCATGACTTCCGTTCGCGCGCGCATCCTCGTTCCCGTCCTGGTACTGATCCTGCTCGGCGACGCCCTGATCAGCTGGTTGGTGCTGCGCGACAGTCACCACGAAATCGAAGAAGTCTACGACGCGCAACTCGCCCAGAGCGCACGCTTGTTGCAAGGCGTCCTGCGCCAACGCGACCCCGGCGAAGCGGACTGGAACCGCTTATATGAGGCGTTTGACCAGGCCATGAGCCGCGTGGGTGAGGAGGGCGTTGCCCATCCCTATGAAACCCGCCTGACCTTCCAGGTGTGGCGCACCGATGGCGAGTTGCTGGTGCGTTCCACCGAGGCGCCCGTGCTGGCGGCCCCACCGGCTACCCTCGGCGCCCATGACATTGTGGACAACGGCAACGACTGGTGCGCGTTCCTCCTCGCCGACCCGCAACAGGGCCTGCTGATCTGGGTGGGCGAGCGCGACGACATTCGCCAGGACCTGATCCAGCGCATCGTGCGCCACACCCTCTGGCCGACCCTGATCGGCGTGCCGCTGCTGGCGCTGTTGATCTGGCTGGTGATCGGCTGGGGCCTCAAGCCCTTGCGTGCCATGGCCCGCAAGATTCGCGGGCGCAACACCGACACCTTGCAGCCGCTGCACCTCAAGCCCTTGCCCAGCGACTTGGAGCCCATGCAAACCGCGCTCAATCGGTTGTTGGTCCAAGTCGACGAGCTGCTCGAACGCGAACGCCGTTTTATCGCTGACGCGGCCCATGAGCTGCGCACACCGCTGGCGATCCTGCGGATCCATGCGCAAAACGCCCAAATCGCCGGCACTGAAGAACAACGGCGTGAGGCGTTGGATTTTCTGGTCAATGGGGTCGATCGTGCGACGCGCATTGGCAGCCAGTTACTGACAATGGCGCGCATCGAACCGCAACTGAACAACCCTACGCGCAGCCGTGTGCACTTGACCGAGTTGGTGCGCGAAGAACTCGCCGAGTTGACCCCGCTGGCCATGGAAAAAGACGTGGAATTGGTGCTGGAAGGGAACGAGGAGTGCTGGGTCGAGACCGACCCCGTGGCGCTGGCCATTGCGTTGCAGAACCTGGTGACCAACGCCCTCAACTTCTCCCCGCTGGGGGGCGAGGTGAAAGTGGTGATTGGCGTCCATTGCTTGAGCGTGGAAGACCAGGGCCCAGGGATTGATGAGGCGCAAATCGGGCGCTTGTTCGAGCGCTTTTACAGCCAGGGCAACGCCAATGGCGCAGGGCTGGGACTGGCGATTGTGCAGATGATCGTCGGCAAGATCGGCTGTCGGTTGGCGCTGCATAATCGTGAGCGAGGCGGGTTGTGCGCGCGGTTGGTGTTTGACGAGAGCTGACGCGAAATGTGTGAACGCAATGTCAGTCGCGACGAAGATCAAATGTGGGAGCTGTCGAGCCCCGGCGAGGCCGCGATGGGATCACCTCGGTAAGCCTGTCAGGCCGCAGCCCTGCATCGCGGACTTTCCACTGCGGAACATTCTGTTTAATCACCGGTCCAGTTATCATCGTCTTTCACCCTGATAAGGACATCCTCCCGTGAAGCGAATCGCGCTGCTCTCCCTCGCCCTGGCCCTGTGCGCCTGCCAATCGAACCAACGTGACTCATCGCCCAGCCTGCTCAAGGACGGTATCCAGTTCCGTCAGAAAACCGTGGCCGTCGACGCGGACCACGCCAAAGTCATCATGAAGGCCAGCGGCGGCACCAACCCCGTCGAATTCGCCATCCGCCGCGAAGGCGACCCCGACCAACGCCCGGAAACGCTTGGCACCGTGATGGACACCGGCGAAGGCAAGGTCTTCAACTGGATCGCCAAGCTCAACCAGACTGTCGCCAGCGCCGGGTTCAAGCGTTTTCCACAATTGGAGATCCAGGCGGATCCTGGCAAGAAACTTACCGTGTCCAGCTCGGCGCGCAGCCAGGGCACTGGGGCTTACTACAGCTGCGGGCCGGTGATGAGCACGTTCAGCCCGGAGAAGGCCAAGGTGTATCTGGTGGAGTTCCAGTTCAAGTTTGACCGTTCTGGGTGTGCGCAGCAGGTGTTTGATATTACGGATCCGGCGAATCGGGTGTTGATTGGGGGGGAGGGGAGTGAGGCGAAAGAGGGGTAAGCGGAGTTGATTGAACGGTGGGCGTTGCCCGCCGTTTGCGTGGTGAAGGCTGGGCGAATACCACACCGTTGAAGGTGTGGGTGTAGCCGTCGCAAAATGGTGTCATTTGCTCGGGCGTCAGCTGAGGATTGACCTTTTGCAGTAGGCCATCTTCGTCGACCCACAAGCCGCTGTAGTAGCTGTTTTCATCCGTTCTCACGTACTCCTGCTTGTCACTTTCGTGTAGCGCAACCATCCAGAACACCGGCTCCGGACGATCCAGGCGGGCGTTGGCTTCGCTGAAAACCTGATCCCATGGGTGACCGACTTTGGATAGGAGAAAGCGGAATAGCGGGGTGTAATCAAAACCGTGTCGTTGATGGCTGTGCATCGAACTGCGGTTTGATCGTTTGTTTTTTTCTCTTTTGGTGTGCCGCTCATACCGGTAGGCAAGGCAACTTCCGTGGCGCACGCCATGGGTTCGGGTGTTGACTGAGCGGTAGAGGAGGGGCTTTTGCAGTGTAGGTCTCATTGCATCAAGGTTCCTTCTTGGGTTGTGTTGGTGGTGGTGGCCAGGCGCCTTGGTAGCGGAAGGAAATTTGGTAGTCGAGGCGGTCGGGTTCAATGATGTGCTGGAAGTACGGCTGAATGATCGTTATCCAGCTCGGCAGCACATTGAATACGTCGGCATATATCGCGGTTTCTTCGCCTAAACCCAATGCTTCAAAAACACTGTCTGGATCTGCGATATCCGCTGAATACTCATCTGCCTTCAAGTCATTGCTGTGCTTTTCGTACCATCGCAATCTGATTTTCATCACCATTTCCGAGTTCCTCTTTATCTGTAAATTCGACGTTTCGGGTCCGCCGGTCCTCGACGCTCGGCCGTATAAGGATCAAATGCGCCGAGGTGTTCCAAATCACTGTTTCGATAGACCTCCAGCTCTCCTTTCTTGGAATCCCATTCAAATAGCTTTCTCCTTTTTGCATCTATCCAACGCTCACGTAAGCCAGCCCCGCTTTTTCTTGGTGTTACCGGTTTTTGGGGAATCCGCCCAACAGGCTGAAATGGCCGTAGTCCTTGATCAGCTCAAGCGGGACGTAGCCGGTGGGGTTTGCATAGCGAATGACGCCGTCGGGCAGCTTGCAGGGTTTGGTGAAAACGCAACCGGCTGGCTTGGCGGGTGCCGAGGTTGGCGCTGGGGGAGGGGCGAATATGTCGATTGCCGGAAAATAGGGTGCTGGCGTCGGCTGTCGGCTCAGGATGCGCCGCTTGAGTTGTTCTTCTTCGGTGATGGGATACGCGCGTTCTGACATGACGGGCTCACTTCCTTGTGCGAGGGAGTGAGCCTATTAACGATAACGGAAACCTGACACTCGCAATGTTCGATGAAGTACGTGAGAAAAGTCAGCTGAAACGCGACGAGTCTTGACGAGTATTTTTCTACCTTTGAGGCGACTCTTCATGTTTTCCAGCCTCATGACGATAAAGCAATGCGTGGGGTAGCCGCGTAAATCAGTTGTTGAGGCACCCTCTATCACTACTCCCAAGGAAGACCTTATGACCCTGCAGGACTTTTGCCAGATTCTCTCTGATCACTTCGCCCCGAAAGCCAAACAAGTCACCCGCTTTGCACATACCGGCTACTCATTTGAAGAGTGGGTCAATTGGGAGATTTTTACTGCTTTTGTTGACCGGGGTTACGAAGCCTTTCCCAAGCCTGCTTACAAGCAGTCTTTTGCGGACAACACATCAAAGTTTCTCGGGGATCTGCGCGTCTGCGGAAACGAGGGGACGCAGGTATTCCTTGAGGTTGCGACAGCGCATGCGTGGACCCAAAGCAAATGGAGAGACAAGATCCTCAATGACCGGCTGAAGTTGGCGAAGTGGGTACCCAAGGCTGAAAAAGCGCTGAAAATCCAGGTCGTCATCTCTTGTTCCAGTGAGCAGAAAGACCTGGAGAGCAACTGGCTGTATTGGTACCAGCGGATTAGTTTCTGGGGGGATAAGAGCGAAACGCTCATCCTGGATGATGGCGGTAATGGAGAAGTGGTCATCAAGGTCTGGGAAGTGGCGTGATGTTTGAGCGCCGCCCGCGTCACTCATAGCGTCTCGGCAGCGATAGACCTTGGGGGCCAAGGTCTTTTTTTGTGTGGTGATCAAGTCAACAGGTGTTTGGAAATCAGCCGGGAGATTTCAACGATCGAGGTCTTGCCGGTGAACTCGAATTTCACTTTCCCCAGCGACGAGAAGTAAATCTCCAACTCCGAATCCAGGTCAAACGTCCCGGACGTCTCCACCGAATACGCCACGATGTTTTTATACGGCAGTGAGGTGAAGTCCTTCTTGCTGCCGGTAATCCCCTGCACATTCACCGCGATGATGCGTTTGGTGGTGAAGACCACGCCGTCGCGCATGGCTTTGTAGGCGTCGATCACTTCTTCGCCGTCCAGCAGCAGGGCCGATACGCGTTCGGCGTATTCGTTGTTCTGTTTGAGTTTGAAAAAGCCTTTGTTGTTGAAGTCGATCATGGGCCTGGCCTTGGGTGAGTGGTGCGGTGGTGTATGCCGTTTTGCTCGCGGATCTGTATCTAACGCGCGCATTTTGAACGCCCTACCATTGGGTCCAAGCCTATAACCTTGGCCAAATGTTTCACGTCGACAAAATAACACCCCAGGAGCCCAACAATGCCCGAACTGTCCAGCTGGCTGGCCTATGCGCTTATTTCACTCGGCATGGTGCTCACGCCCGGCCCGAACATGATTTACCTCATCTCCCGCTCGATCTGCCAGGGCCGCACGGCCGGGTTGATTTCCCTGGGCGGCGTGGCGTTGGGTTTTCTGGTTTACATGGTGTGCGCGGCCTTGGGGATCACGGCCTTGGTCATGGCGGTGCCATTTGCCTATGACGCACTGCGCTTCGGCGGTGCGTTGTACCTGGCCTATATGGCCTGGCAGGCAATTCGGCCGGGTGGGCGATCGCCGTTCCAGGTGCGGGATTTGCCCAAGGACAGCCCACGCAAACTGTTCACCATGGGCCTGGTGACGAACCTGCTGAACCCCAAGGTGGCGGTGATGTATTTGTCGTTACTGCCCCAGTTCATCGACCCGAACGGTCATGGCAGTGTGCTGACCCAATCTCTGGTGCTGGGGTTTACGCAGATTTTCATCAGCGTGAGCGTCAACGCAGTGATTGCCACCATGGCCGGCTCCATCGCGGTGTTTTTCGTCACCCGACCGGGTTGGCAGGTGGTGCAGCGCTGGCTGATGGGGTCGGTGCTGATGGGGCTGGCGGTGCGGATGGCGGTGGAAGGGCGTCGCTGAACCGGACGTTACAGGATCGCCTTCAGGTAATCCTTGAGTGCGTTGAGTGGGGCATTGAGTTCGTGCAGTGTCGATGCTTGGCGCACATCCAACGTCAGCCGTTGCAGCTCGCGACCCATCACTGTCGTTGCGCCACCCAAGGATTCGAGCGCTGGCGTCAGGCACTCATCTAGCTTCAGCTGAATCCCCGGCAAGTCCCCCTGCCGCACCAACAACCCAAACACCTCGCGGTCATGCCCAACCATCACCGGGTCATCGCGCAAAACCGGACTGCCGTCCTCGGTCTCGTGCGCCAGTTTGATGGCGAACAACGCAATCGCTTCGAGCAACAATTCCATGGTCTCGCTACCTCCACTGGTGCGCCGGTCACTTTCCGACAGGCGAAAAAAAAGACCTTGAATTTCAAGGTCTTTTTTTAAGATGGTGCCCCGAGGGAGACTCGAACTCCCACTCCTTTCGAAAACGGATTTTGAATCCGCCGCGTCTACCAATTCCGCCATCAGGGCTCAATGGCGGCGAAGTATAGAGATGAGATTACCGTTGGTCAATCACGTTTCATGGTCAATTTTGACTATTTCCGCTAGACTTCCCGGCCCTGCTAGACGAACCCCATCATGCGCGTTGCTGACTTTACTTTTGAGCTCCCTGATTCGCTGATCGCTCGCCACCCTTTGGCCGAGCGTCGCGCCAGTCGACTGCTGACCCTGGACGGGGTGAGCGGTGCCCTCGCACACCGTCAATTCACTGATTTGCTTGAGCATTTGCGCCCAGGAGATCTGATGGTGTTCAACAATACCCGGGTGATTCCGGCGCGGCTGTTTGGCCAGAAAGCCTCCGGCGGCAAGCTGGAAATTCTGGTGGAACGGGTGCTGGACAACCATCGCGTGCTGGCCCATGTGCGTTCCAGCAAATCGCCCAAGCCGGGTTCGACGATCTTGATCGATGGCGGTGGCGAAGCCGAGATGGTTGCGCGCCATGATGCGTTGTTCGAACTCAAGTTTGCCGAGGAAGTGTTGCCGCTGCTGGAGCGCGTCGGTCATATGCCGTTGCCTCCTTATATAGATCGCCCCGACGAAGACTCGGACCGCGAGCGCTATCAAACGGTGTACTCGCAACGCCTGGGGGCGGTTGCCGCGCCGACTGCCGGGCTGCATTTCGACCAGCCGCTGCTGGATGCAATCGCCGCCAAGGGCGTCGAGAGCGCCTATGTGACCCTGCACGTGGGGGCCGGCACGTTTCAGCCGGTGCGTGTGGATAAGATCGAAGACCACCATATGCACAGCGAATGGCTGGAGGTCAGCCAGGACGTCGTGGACGCGGTGAATGCGTGCAAGGCGCGTGGCGGGCGCGTCGTTGCAGTGGGCACTACCAGTGTGCGTTCCCTGGAGAGCGCGGCGCGCGATGGCGTACTCAAGCCGTTCAGTGGCGACACCGATATCTTTATTTACCCAGGCCGGCCGTTTCACGTGGTCGACGCCCTGGTGACCAACTTCCATTTGCCGGAATCCACGCTGTTGATGCTGGTGTCGGCATTTGCCGGTTATCCGCAGACCATGGCCGCTTATCAGGCCGCCATCGACAATGGGTACCGTTTTTTCAGCTACGGTGATGCGATGTTTATCACCCGTAATCCGGCGCCGCGCGGCCCAGAGGAACAACTATGAGTCGTATGTCGTTTGAATTGCTCGCCACCGACGGCAAAGCCCGTCGTGGTCGCCTGACTTTCCCGCGCGGTACGGTAGAGACCCCGGCCTTCATGCCCGTGGGCACCTATGGCACCGTCAAAGGCATGCTGCCGCGCGACATCGTCGCCACCGGCGCCGAGATTATTCTGGGCAACACCTTTCACTTGTGGCTGCGTCCGGGCACGGAAGTGATCAAGAAGCACGGCGACCTGCATGACTTCATGAAGTGGCAAGGCCCGATCCTCACCGACTCCGGTGGTTTCCAAGTGTTCAGCCTGGGGGCCATGCGCAAGATCAAGGAGGAGGGCGTGACCTTCGCCTCGCCGGTGGACGGTGCCAAAGTGTTCATGGGGCCGGAAGAGTCGATGCAGGTCCAGCGCGACCTGGGCTCCGACATCGTGATGATTTTTGACGAATGCACGCCGTACCCGGCTGACGAAGACGTCGCGCGGATTTCCATGGAGCTGTCGCTGCGTTGGGCCCAGCGCTCGAAAAACGCCCACGGTGACAATACCGCGGCGCTGTTCGGTATCGTCCAGGGCGGCATGCATGAAAGCCTGCGCAAGCGCTCGCTGGAAGGCCTCGACAAGATCGGCTTTGATGGTCTTGCCATTGGCGGCCTGTCGGTGGGCGAACCCAAGCACGAAATGATCAAGGTGCTGGATTATCTGCCGGGCCTGATGCCCGCTGAAAAACCTCGTTACCTTATGGGCGTTGGCAAACCGGAGGATCTCGTAGAGGGTGTGCGCCGCGGTGTGGACATGTTCGATTGCGTGATGCCAACCCGTAATGCCCGCAATGGGCATCTGTTCATCGATACAGGCGTGCTGAAGATCCGTAACGCGTTCCATCGCCATGATGAATCGCCGCTGGATCCCACCTGTGACTGCTACACCTGCCAGAACTTCTCCCGTGCTTATCTGCACCATCTGGACAAGTGCGGGGAAATGCTGGGTAGCATGTTGAATACCATCCACAATTTGCGTCACTACCAAGTCCTGATGGCTGGTTTGCGCGAGGCTATTCAACAGGGTACATTGGCCGCCTTCGTCGATGCCTTCTATGCCAAGCGCGGGCTCCCTGTGCCGCCCTTGGACTGAGTTTTCCGACCCTAAGATTCACTATTTGCAACTGGAGTGCTAAATGAGCTTTTTTATCTCTAACGCCATGGCTGACGCCGCTGCGCCTGCTGCTGCCGGCCCTATGGGCGGTGGTTTCGAGTGGATTTTCCTGGTCGGTTTCCTGGTCATCTTCTACCTGATGATCTGGCGTCCACAGGCCAAGCGCGCCAAAGAGCAGAAAAACCTGCTGGGCAGCTTGCAGAAAGGTGACGAAGTCGTGACCACTGGCGGTATCGCCGGCAAGATCACCAAGGTTTCCGACGCTTTCGTGGTCCTGGAAGTCTCCGACACCGTAGAAATGAAGTTCCAGAAGGGCGCTATCGCCGCCACGCTGCCTAAAGGCACGCTCAAAGCGATCTAAGCAACAACCTTTACCAATCGACGGGGCGCGCAAGGCGCCCCGCGTTATAAGCGGGCGGCGTGATGCTGAACAAATACCCTCTGTGGAAATACGTACTGATCCTGGCGGTGCTGGCGATCGGTTTTATTTATTCCGCTCCCAATCTCTATCCTGATGACCCTGCGATCCAGATCTCTGGCGCCAGCACTTCGCTGAAGGTCAATCAGGCTGACCTGGAACGCGCGAGCAAGGCGCTCACCGATGCGGGCATCCAGGTCAAGGCGGCAACGTTGGCAGCTGATGCGAAAGGCGGCTTGTTGCGCCTGACCAAGCAAGAAGACCAATTGCCGGCCAAGGATGTTGTGCGCAAGGCCATGGGCGACGACTACGTTGTCGCGCTCAACCTGGCACAGACCACGCCAAAATGGCTGCGCAGCATTGGCGCGCACCCGATGAAGCTGGGTCTGGACTTGTCCGGTGGTGTGCACTTCCTGCTGGAGGTGGACATGGACAAGGCCCTCGACGCACGCCTCAAAGTCTACGAAGGCGACGTGAAGAGCCTGCTGCGTAAAGAGAAGTTGCGTTATCGCAGCCTCCCGCAGCTCAACGGTGCCATCCAGCTGGGCTTCTCTGACGAAGCGTCCCGCGAACAGGCCCGTGCGCTGATCCGCAAGAACTTCAACGATTTCGACATCGTACCGGCCGACCTCAATGGTCAACCGGTGCTGCGTCTGGCGATGACCCCGGCCAAGCTGGCGGAAATCCGCGAATACTCGATCAAGCAGAACTTGACCACGGTACGTAACCGCGTCAACGAGCTGGGTGTGGCCGAGCCGATCGTTCAGCGTCAGGGCGCCAACCGCATTGTGGTTGAGCTGCCGGGCGTGCAGGACACCGCAGAAGCCAAGCGTATCCTGGGTAAAACCGCCAACCTGGAATTCCGCCTGGCCGCCGAGCCGGGTGCTTCCAAGGCCACTTCCGAGACTTTCGAGTTCCGTGAAGGCAACCGCCCTCCGGCGCAGATCGAGCGTGGCTTGATCATTACCGGTGACCAGGTCACCGACGCGAAGGCCGGTTTCGGCGAGCACGGTACCCCTGAAGTGAACATCCGCCTGGATGGCCACGGCGGCGAACTGATGAGCCGCGCCACGCGCAGTAACGTCGGTCGCAGTATGGCGGTGATCTTCATCGAGCAACGTCCGATCACTACCTACACCAAGCAAATGGTCAACGGCGTCGAGAAAGACGTGCCGGTACAGACCTTCAAGGAAGAGAAGAAGATCATCAGCCTGGCGACCATCCAGTCGCCGCTGGGTGCTCAATTCCGCATCACTGGCCTGAACGGCCAGGGCGAATCCTCGGAGCTGGCCCTGCTGCTGCGTGCCGGTGGCTTGGCTGCACCGATGTACTTCGCTGAAGAACGCACCATTGGCCCGAGCCTGGGCGCCGACAACATCACCAAGGGCGTCGACGCAGCCTTGTGGGGCATGCTGTTCGTTTCGCTGTTCATCATCGCCATCTACCGCTTCTTCGGCATCATCGCCACCGTGGCCCTGGCGGGCAACATGGTGATGCTGCTGGCCCTGATGTCGCTGCTGGGCGCTACGCTGACCCTGCCAGGTATCGCCGGTATCGTACTCACCATGGGTATGGCGGTGGACGCCAACGTGCTGATCTTCTCGCGGATTCGTGAAGAGATCGCCGCCGGCATGACCGTTCAGCGTGCAATCAACGAAGGCTTCGGCCGGGCATTTACCGCGATTCTCGACTCCAACCTGACCACATTGCTGGTCGGCGGGATTCTCTTTGCCATGGGCACCGGCCCCGTCAAAGGTTTTGCGGTAACCATGTCCCTCGGTATCTTTACCTCGATGTTCACGGCCATCATGGTGACCCGCGCAATGGTCAATCTGATCTTTGGCGGGCGTGACTTCAAGAAGTTGTGGATTTAAGGGGCTGCCATGTTACGTACAATCAACTTCATGGGCGTTCGCAATATTGCGTTCGGCGTCACCGTGCTCCTTACCGTTCTGGCGTTGTTCAGCTGGTTCCATAAGGGCCTGAACTACGGTCTGGACTTCACCGGCGGTACGCTCATCGAGCTGACCTACGAGAAGCCGGCCGACGTTACCCTGGTGCGCAGTGAGCTGGTCAAGGCCGGCTATCACGAAGCCATCGTGCAGAGCTTTGGTGCAACCACTGACCTGCTGGTGCGTATGCCTGGCGAAGACCCACAATTGGGTCATCAGGTCGCCGAAGCCTTGCAGAAGGTCGGCGGCGATAACCCGGCGTCGGTCAAGCGTGTCGAGTTCGTCGGCCCTCAAGTGGGTGAAGAGCTTCGCGACCAGGGCGGTCTCGGCATGCTGATGGCGCTGGTCGGCATCATGATCTACCTGGCCTTTCGCTTTCAGTGGAAGTTCGGCGTCGGCGCCATTGTGTCGCTGATCCACGACGTGGTCGTGACCGTGGGTATCCTGGCGTACTTCCAGATCACCTTCGACCTGACCGTGCTGGCCGCGGTGCTGGCGATCATTGGTTACTCGCTCAACGACACCATCGTGGTATTCGACCGGGTTCGTGAGAACTTCCGGGTGCTGCGCAAGGCGACGCTGATCGAGAACATCAACATCTCCACCACCCAGACCCTGCTGCGGACCATGGCGACGTCGATCTCCACCTTGCTGGCGATCGCGGCCCTGATGATCTTTGGTGGCGACAACCTGTGGGGCTTCTCCCTGGCATTGTTTATTGGCGTCCTGGCGGGTACCTACTCGTCGATCTACATCGCCAACGTGGTACTGATCTGGCTGAACCTCAACAGCGAAGACCTGATCCCTCCGGCCAGCACTGGCAAGGAGGTCGACGACCGTCCTTGATGGGCGTTTGTTGATCAGCTGTTACAAAAAAGGCACGAGTATTGAACTCGTGCCTTTTTTTTTGCTCCAAGGCTGGGTATAGCGCGGATCTTTCGGTCCGTTTGTGATGGTCAGGAGGTTCAACGTGAACAAGTCGTTACTGGTTGGTGCGGTATTGGGTGCTGTCGGTGTAACTGCCGGGGGTGCTGTTGCCACCTACAGCCTGGTAAAAAGCGGCCCTGAGTATGCGCAAGTGCTGGCAGTGCAGCCGGTGAAAACCCAGATTAAAACGCCTCGCGAGGTCTGCAAGGACGTCGCAGTGACCCGGCAGAAGCCGGTGCAGGATCAACACCAGATCGTCGGTACGGTGGTCGGTGCGCTGGCTGGTGGCTTGTTGGGTAACCAGATCGGCGGCGGTAATGGTAAGAAACTGGCCACCGTGGCCGGTGCTGTCGGTGGTGGTTACGCCGGTAACAAGGTTCAGGAAGGCATGCAGAACCGCGATACCTACACCACCACGCAAACGCGCTGTAACACCGTTAACGACATCAGTGACAAGGTAGTCGGGTACGACGTGCGTTACACCTTGGATGGCAAGGAAGGCTCGGTACGTATGGACCGTGATCCAGGCGGCCAAATTCCGGTCGACAAGGAAGGGCGTCTCGTCCTGGGCCAGAACCAGCAGTAATCCCAAAGCCTGGTTCAGTTCAAAGTATGGGAGGGGCCCCCTCCCATATTTGTTGTGTGTTGCTACTGGTCTTCAAATCCCAGGCATAAAAAAAGCACCCCGAGGGGTGCTTTTTTGTGCTCGCTCGCTTAGCGCTTCAGCGAGGCTGGCAGGTGCGGCTGGATCGCCGTCAGGACCGCCTTGAAGCATTTGGTGTTGCCGGCAACGACGTGGCCTTTTTCAAGGAAGTCATGGCCGCCGGTGAAGTCGCTCACCAGGCCGCCTGCTTCCTGAATCAGCAGGGCGCCTGCAGCCATGTCCCACTCGGACAGGCCTGATTCCCAGAACGCATCGAAACGGCCGGCAGCCACGTAGGCCAGGTCCAGGCTGGCTGCACCGGCGCGGCGGATGCCGGCGGTCTGGCCAACCAGGGCGCGGAACATGCCCAGGTAGTTTTCCAGGTTGTCCATCTGGTCATCGCGGAACGGGAAGCCGGTGCCCAGCAGGGCGCCGTCCAGGCTGGTGCGACCGCTGACGCGCAGGCGGCGGCCATTGAGCTGGGCGCCACGGCCACGGCTGGCGGTGAATTCTTCCTGGCGAACCGGGTCGAGGACAACGGCGTGTTCCAGGCGGCCGCGGTATTTGCACGCGATGCTTACGGCAAAGTGCGGGATGCCGCGCAGGAAGTTGGTGGTGCCATCCAGTGGATCGATGATCCACAGGTAGTCTTCGCCTTCGCCGCTACCTTTGTGCAGGCCGGTTTCTTCACCGAGGATGCCGTGGGTCGGGTAGGCCTTGCGCAGGGCGTCGATGATTTTCTGTTCGGCGGCGCGATCCACCTCGGATACATAATCCTTGGCGTCTTTTTCGTCGACCTTGATGGTATCCAGGCGCTCGATGGAGCGGAAGATCAATTCACTGGCGCTGCGGGCGGCGCGCAGCGCGATATTCAGCATGGGCTGCATGGATGTGTCACCTAAGGTTGTTAAAGAAAGCCGAGCATTCTAGCAGAAACTTTCTTCAGGTGAAGGACGACGTGAGCTTTCATGGCATAACCTTAGGCTGTTCTGTAAGATTTGCTCCCCTTTCCTGTGTCCGAGAGCGCCTCCCTTGCTGCAAAACATTCGTGTCGTCCTGGTCAATACCAGTCATCCCGGCAATATCGGCGGGGTGGCGCGAGCCATGAAAAACATGGGGCTGACGCGCCTGGTGCTGGTCGAACCACGCGTGTTCCCGCACCACGAGGCCGATGCTCGTGCATCTGGCGCCAATGACATCCTTGAAAGTGCCCAGATCGTCGCCACCTTGGAAGACGCCCTGGTCGGCTGCAATCTGGTGCTTGGCACCAGCGCTCGCGACCGGCGCATTCCGTGGCCACTGCTGGATCCGCGTGAATGCGGGACCAAAGTGGTGGAAGAGGCGGCCGGTGGCGCTGAAATCGCCCTGGTCTTCGGTCGCGAAGACTCCGGCCTGACCAATGAAGAGCTGCAGCGATGTCATTATCACGTGCACATCCCATCAGACCCTGAGTTCAGCTCGCTGAACCTCGGGGCAGCGGTGCAGGTGCTGAGTTACGAGGTGCGCATGGCCTGGCTGGCTGCTGAAGGCCAGCCGAGCAAGGTCGAGAAGGATGAAGTTGCGTCGACCAAAAGTGGCGAACTGGCCACCATGGACGAGCTGGAGCGGTTCTATGAACACCTGGAGCAAACCCTGGTGGCCATCGAATTTCTCGATCCGGAAAAGCCACGGCACTTGATGGCGCGCCTGCGTCGGTTGTACGGGCGCAGCTCGGTCAGTCGAGCGGAAATGAATATATTGCGTGGCATCCTCACGGAAACCCAGAAAGCGGCCCGTGGCGAGCTTCTTAAGCGGAAGGATTAAAAATGTTCGAGCGTTTGCGAGAAGATATCCAGAGTGTTTTCCATCGTGACCCGGCAGCGCGCAATGCCTTTGAAGTGCTGACCTGCTATCCGGGCATGCACGCTATCTGGATCCACCGCCTGTCCGGTGCGTTGTGGAATATGGGCTGGAAATGGCTGGCGCGGCTGGTGTCGAACTTCGGTCGCTGGTTGACCGGGATCGAGATCCATCCGGGGGCCAAGGTGGGGCGTCGCTTCTTTATCGATCACGGTATGGGCATCGTGATTGGCGAGACTGCCGAGATTGGTGATGACGTGACCCTGTACCAGGGAGTGACCTTGGGCGGCACCAGTTGGAACAAGGGTAAGCGCCACCCGACGCTGGGGAACGGCGTGGTGGTGGGCGCGGGCGCCAAGGTGCTTGGCCCGTTCACGGTAGGGGCTGGTGCCAAGGTCGGTTCCAACGCCGTGGTGACCAAGGCCGTGCCGGCCGGCGCCACCGTGGTGGGTATTCCCGGGCGGATCATCGTCAAGCCGGAAGTGGGCGATGAGCAGGAAGCCAAGCGCAAGGCCATGGCCGAGAAGATCGGCTTCGATGCCTACGGTGTCAGCGAAGACATGCCCGACCCGGTGGCGCGCGCCATCGGCCAGTTGCTTGACCACCTGCAAGCGGTGGACGGCAAGTTGGACGGCATGTGTGGCGCGCTGAAGGAACTGGGCAGCAGCTACTGTGCGAAAGACTTGCCCGAGCTGCGCGAAGAGGACTTCGCCGAGATCAAGGACGAAGCTGCAAGCAAGGCCGGCTGAAGTCTCATCGTCACCACAAAACCCCTGTGGGAGGGGGCTTGCCCCCGATGACGGTGGGTCAGTCGACGCATTCGTCAGCTGTCAGACCGCTATCGGGGCAAGCCCCCTCCCACATTTGATCTCCGTTGATCCAGCAATTCCCATCCGGTCCTGTTCCCGCTGTTCGTCCCCACCCCATCCTGCTATGATTCGCGCGCCCTTTTTACGGGTAATCCTGACTAAAGTACTAGGTCTTATAGTTGACTTAAATACTCGGGAATCGCATACTTGCTCCCATTCTGAAACACCTTGGTACTTGTCCATGAGACTGACTACAAAAGGCCGATACGCGGTAACCGCCATGCTTGACTTGGCCTTGCACGCGCAAACTGGGCCGGTGTCCCTGGCCGATATCTCCGAGCGCCAAGGCATTTCCCTGTCCTACCTTGAGCAACTGTTCGCCAAATTGCGCCGCAGCAATCTGGTTTCCAGTGTGCGTGGGCCAGGTGGCGGCTATCAACTGTCCCGCGAGATGCAGGGCATCCAGGTGGCCCAGGTCATCGACGCGGTCAACGAATCCGTCGATGCGACCAAATGCCAGGGCCTGGGTGACTGCCACGCCGGCGACACTTGCCTGACGCATCACTTGTGGTGTGACTTGAGCCTGCAGATCCATGAGTTTTTGAGTGGTATCAGCTTGGCTGATCTTGTGACTCGCCGTGAGGTGCAAGAAGTAGCCCAGCGTCAGGACCAGCGCCGTTGCAACACCAAGGCGCCGCGTCTGGACAAGATTGAAGCGTCCGCCGTCGAGTGACAGCCGAAGAGCTAACGGCACGCCAGCCAGCCTGATTTAGGAGAAAGTCCATGAAATTGCCGATTTACCTTGATTACTCAGCGACCACGCCGGTTGATCCGCGTGTCGCACAAAAGATGAGCGAATGCCTGCTGGTCGACGGAAACTTCGGCAACCCGGCCTCCCGCTCCCACGTTTTCGGCTGGAAAGCCGAGGAAGCGGTGGAGAACGCTCGTCGCCAGGTCGCTGACCTGGTCGGTGCAGACCCGCGCGAAATCGTCTGGACTTCCGGCGCCACCGAATCCGACAACCTGGCAATCAAGGGCGCGGCGCATTTCTACGCGACCAAAGGCAAGCACCTGATCACTACCAAGATTGAGCACAAGGCTGTCCTCGACACCATGCGCCAACTGGAGCGTGAAGGTTTCGAGGTCACTTACCTCGAGCCAACCACCGACGGTATCGTCACCCCGGCCATGATCGAAGCCGCGCTGCGTGAAGACACCATCCTGGTTTCCGTGATCCACGTGAACAACGAAATCGGGACCATCAACGACATCGCGGCCATCGGCGAGCTGACGCGCTCCAAAGGCGTCCTGCTGCACGTCGACGCTGCTCAGTCCACCGGCAAGGTCGACATCGACCTGTCGAAACTGAAAGTCGACCTGATGTCGTTCTCGGCCCACAAGACCTACGGCCCTAAAGGCATCGGCGCGCTCTACGTGAGCCGTAAGCCCCGCGTACGTATCGAAGCCACCATGCACGGCGGCGGTCACGAGCGCGGCATGCGTTCGGGCACCCTGGCGACCCACCAGATCGTTGGTATGGGCGAAGCTTTCCGTGTGGCCAAGGAAGATATGGCTGCCGAGAACCTGCGCATCAAGGCCCTGAGCGAGCGCTTCTACAAGCAGGTCGAAAACCTTGAAGAGCTGTACATCAACGGCAGCATGACCGCCCGTGTACCGCACAACCTGAACTTGAGCTTCAACTACGTCGAAGGCGAGTCGCTGATCATGGCGCTCAAGGATCTGGCGGTTTCGTCCGGTTCGGCCTGCACCTCGGCCTCCCTTGAGCCGTCCTACGTGCTGCGTGCCCTGGGCCGCAACGACGAACTGGCGCACAGCTCGATCCGCTTTACGTTTGGCCGCTTCACCACCGAAGAACAAGTCGACTACGCGGCGCAGAAAGTCTGCGAAGCCGTCAATAAGCTGCGCACTTTGTCGCCGCTGTGGGACATGTACAAAGACGGTGTCGACATTTCCAAGATCGAGTGGGCGGCACACTAACTATAGAAGCCGCCACCCCAGCTCTGTAGGAACGTGGCGGAAAACGCAGGCGTTTCTACAGGGTTACAGAGCGGCCCTGATGAGTGAGGATTCAGTACCATGGCTTACAGCGAAAAGGTCATCGACCACTACGAAAACCCGCGTAACGTCGGCAAGATGAACGCGGAAGACCCAGATGTCGGCACCGGCATGGTCGGCGCTCCGGCGTGCGGCGATGTGATGCGCCTGCAGATCAAGGTCAACGAGGCGGGCGTTATCGAAGACGCCAAGTTCAAGACCTACGGCTGCGGTTCGGCCATCGCCTCCAGCTCCCTGGCGACCGAATGGATGAAAGGCAAGACCCTGGATGAGGCTGTGACGATCAGCAACACCCAGCTGGCCGAAGAACTGGCCCTGCCGCCAGTGAAAATCCACTGCTCCGTACTCGCAGAAGACGCCATTAAGGCGGCCGTTCGCGACTACAAGCAGAAGAAAGGCTTGATCTAAGCATTTGGCGACGAGTAAGGAGTCAACGATGGCTATCAGCATGACAGAAGCGGCTGCACGGCACGTGCGACGCTCCCTGGATGGGCGCGGTAAAGGTGAGGGGATTCGTCTGGGTGTGCGCACCACGGGCTGTTCCGGCCTTGCCTATGTGCTGGAGTTTGTCGACGAGGTGGTTGATGAGGACCAGGTGTTCGAAAGTCACGGCGAGAAAGTGATTATCGACCCTAAAAGCCTCACCTATCTGGACGGCACCGAACTCGATTTCGTCAAGGAAGGGTTGAACGAAGGCTTCAAGTTCAACAACCCCAACGTACGCGGTGAATGTGGCTGCGGCGAAAGCTTCAACATCTGAGGCTATTTGTGGGCACTCCTTGTCATTTCGCTTTATTCGAGCTGCAGCCGAGCTTTCGGCTGGACCTCGAGCAGCTTGCCACGCGCTACCGTGAATTGGCGCGTGGGGTGCATCCGGACCGCTTCGCTGACGCTTCCGAGCGTGAGCAGCGCCTGGCGCTGGAGCAATCGGCCAGCCTCAACGAAGCCTATCAGACGCTCAAAAGTCCCCCCAAGCGCGCGCGTTACCTGCTCGCGATGAATGGTGGCGAGTTGCCGTTGGAAGTCACGGTGCACGACCCGGACTTCCTGATGCAGCAGATGCAGTGGCGCGAAGAGCTCGAAGACTTGCAGGACGAAGCCGATCTAGCGGGTGTCGCGGTCTTCAAGCGTCGTCTGAAAACCGCCCAGGATGAGCTCAACGAAAGCTTCGCAGCCTGTTGGAATGATGCGGCGCAACGTGAACAGGCCGAACGCCTGATGCGGCGCATGCAGTTCCTCGACAAGCTCTCCTACGAAGTGCGCCAGCTAGAAGAGCGCCTCGACGATTAACCCAGTGCTGCCCGTGATGCACGCCTGATAGACAGATAAGACCTGATTACCATGGCTCTACTGCAAATCGCCGAACCCGGCCAAAGCCCTCAACCGCACCAGCGTCGCCTGGCGGTGGGGATTGACCTGGGCACCACCAATTCCCTGGTCGCTGCCTTGCGCAGCGGCCTGTCCGAGCCGCTGCCCGACGCCGATGGCCAGGTGATCCTGCCGTCCGCTGTGCGTTATCACGCCGATCGCACCGAAGTGGGCGAGTCGGCCAAGCTGGCGGCGTCTACCGACCCCCTGAATACCGTACTGTCGGTCAAGCGCTTGATGGGTCGTGGTCTGTCCGACGTCAAGCAGCTGGGCGACCAACTGCCTTACCGCTTTGTCGGTGGCGAGTCCCACATGCCGTTCATCGACACCGTCCAGGGCCCGAAGAGCCCGGTGGAAGTGTCGGCCGATATCCTCAAGGTGCTGCGCCAGCGTGCAGAAACCACCTTGGGCGGCGAGCTGGTCGGGGCGGTGATCACGGTTCCGGCCTATTTCGATGATGCTCAGCGCCAGGCCACCAAGGACGCGGCGAAGCTTGCCGGCCTGAACGTGCTGCGCCTGCTCAACGAGCCGACGGCAGCCGCTGTGGCGTATGGCCTGGACCAGCATGCCGAAGGCCTGGTCGCCATTTACGACCTGGGCGGCGGCACCTTTGATATTTCGATCCTGCGCCTGACTGGCGGTGTCTTCGAAGTACTGGCCACGGGTGGCGATACAGCCCTGGGCGGCGATGACTTCGATCACGCCATCGCGGGCTGGATCATCACCAGTGCCGGCTTGTCCGCCGATCTGGACCCGGGCGCGCAGCGCAACCTGCTGCAAACCGCCTGCGCTGCTAAAGAAGCGCTGACTGATGCTGCATCGGTTGAAGTGTCCTATGGTAGCTGGTCGGCCCAACTGACCCGTGAAGCCTTCGATGCTTTGATCGAGCCGATGGTCGCCCGCAGCCTGAAAGCCTGCCGGCGCGCCGTGCGTGATTCCGGCGTCGAGCTGGAAGACGTAGTCGCCGTGGTCATGGTCGGCGGTTCGACCCGCGTACCACGTGTTCGCGAAGCCGTGGCCGAAGCCTTTGGCCGCCAGCCGCTGACCGAAATCGATCCGGATCAAGTGGTCGCCATCGGTGCGGCGATCCAGGCCGATACCCTGGCCGGCAATAAGCGCGATGGTGGCGAGCTGTTGCTGCTCGACGTGATTCCGTTGTCCCTGGGGCTGGAAACCATGGGCGGCTTGATGGAGAAGGTGATTCCGCGCAACACCACCATCCCTGTTGCCCGCGCCCAGGATTTCACGACCTATAAAGATGGCCAGACGGCCATGATGATTCATGTGCTGCAAGGTGAGCGCGAGCTGATCAGCGACTGTCGCTCACTGGCGCGCTTCGAATTGCGCGGTATCCCGGCCATGGTTGCCGGTGCCGCGAAGATTCGCGTGACCTTCCAGGTCGACGCCGACGGCCTGCTCAGCGTGGCTGCGCGTGAATTGGCGTCAGGCGTCGAAGCGAGCATCCAGGTCAAGCCGTCCTACGGCCTGACTGACGGCGAAATCGCCAAGATGCTCAAGGACTCGTTCCAGTACGCCGGTGACGATAAGGTCGCGCGCGTACTGCGTGAGCAACAAGTGGATGCCCAGCGCCTGCTCGAAGCGGTGCAGGGCGCCCTTGACGCCGACGGCGAGCGCCTGCTGGATGCCGAAGAGCGCATGGTCATCGACCTGCAGATGCAGGAACTGGCCGAACTGATGAAAGGCAACGATGGTTACGCCATCGAGCAACAGACCAAGCGCTTGTCGCAGGTGACTGACGCCTTTGCCGCCCGCCGCATGGATCAGACGGTGAAAGCCGCACTGGCCGGGCGCAACCTGAATGAAATCGAGGAATAATCAATGCCGCAGGTCATTTTTCTGCCACACGCCGAGCACTGCCCGGACGGTATGGTTGTTGAGGCTGAGACCGGCAAGTCCATCCTCGAAGTTGCCCATGACAACCACATCGAGATCGAAAGTGCCTGTGGTGGAGTGTGCGCTTGCACCACCTGCCACTGCATCATTCGTGAGGGGTTCAACTCTCTGGAAGAAGCGGACGAGTTGGAAGAGGACTTTCTTGACCGGGCCTGGGGCCTGGAAGCGACTTCTCGCCTAAGCTGTCAGGCAAAGGTCGGAACGGAAGACATCACCGTCGAAATCCCGAAATATTCCCTCAACCATGCGGCCGAAGCGCCGCACTGATTCAAGGAAGTGTCATGAGTCTTAAATGGGTTGATGTGCAAGAAATCGCTATCCTGTTGGCCGACGGCAACCCGGATATGGATCCCTATTCGCTGAACTTTGTTGCTTTGCGTGACATGGTCATGGCCTTGCCAGGTTTTGACGATGAGCGTGATCGCGGTGGCGAAAAGGTTTTGGAAGCTATTCAGACAGCCTGGAAAGAAGAACAGGACTGACGCCTCCCTTACGCAGTTAGGCAATACCCAAGAACCCGCGTATAATTCGCGGGTTTAATTTTTCGTAAATTACCGTTTCTGGAGTTACACCATGGCTGTTCAACGTACTTTCTCCATCATCAAGCCTGACGCTGTTGCAAAAAACGTCATCGGCGAGATCACCACTCGTTTCGAAAAAGCCGGCCTGAAGGTTGTAGCTTCGAAACTCAAGCAACTGTCCAAGGCTGAAGCTGAAGGTTTCTACGCTGAGCACAGCGCTCGTGGCTTCTTCGGCGACCTGGTTGCCTTCATGATCTCCGGTCCTGTCGTTGTTCAGGTTCTGGAAGGCGAAAACGCTATCGCTCTGAACCGCGAACTGATGGGTGCTACCAACCCTAAAGAAGCAGCTGCCGGCACCATCCGTGCTGATTTCGCTGACTCCATCGACGCCAACGCTGTACACGGTTCGGACTCCGAAGCCGCTGCTGCTCGCGAAATCTCGTACTTCTTCGCAGCTACTGAAGTAACCACTCGCTAAGCATTGGCTTAAGAGTGAAGGTGAATCCATGACTACATCGACTGTAAAAACCAACCTGCTGGGTCTGACTCAACAGGAAATGGAAAAATTCTTCGACTCAATCGGGGAGAAGCGTTTCCGTGCCGGTCAGGTAATGAAGTGGATTCACCACTTTGGCGTCGACGATTTCGATGCCATGACGAACGTCAGCAAGGCCCTGCGTGACAAGCTCAAGGCCATTGCCGAGGTCCGTGGTCCGGAAGTTGTCAGCGAGGACATCTCCAGCGACGGCACCCGTAAATGGGTGGTGCGCGTGGCGTCCGGCAGCTGCGTCGAGACCGTATACATTCCCCAGGGCAAACGCGGCACCTTGTGCGTTTCGTCCCAGGCAGGCTGTGCCCTGGATTGCAGTTTCTGCTCCACCGGCAAGCAAGGCTTCAATAGCAACCTCACCGCCGCCGAAGTCATTGGCCAGGTGTGGATTGCCAACAAATCCTTTGGCAGCGTCCCGGCGACCGTCGACCGTGCCATCACCAACGTGGTGATGATGGGCATGGGTGAGCCGCTGCTGAACTTCGACAACGTGGTTGCGGCCATGCACCTGATGATGGACGACCTGGGCTACGGCATCTCCAAGCGCCGTGTGACCCTGTCGACTTCCGGCGTGGTGCCGATGATCGATGAGCTGTCCAAGCACATCGACGTCTCCCTGGCGTTGTCGCTGCACGCACCGAATGACGCATTGCGTAACCAATTGGTGCCGATCAACAAGAAGTATCCGCTTAAGATGCTGCTCGAATCTTGCCAGCGCTATATGTCGTCCCTGGGCGAAAAGCGCGTGCTGACCATCGAGTACACCTTGCTCAAGGACATCAACGACAAGGTCGAACACGCGGTCGAGATGATCGAGTTGCTCAAGAACATCCCGTGCAAGATCAACCTGATTCCGTTCAACCCGTTTCCCCATTCTGGCTACGAGCGGCCGAGCAACAACGCCATCCGCCGTTTCCAGGATCAACTGCACCAGGCGGGCTTCAATGTCACCGTACGTACCACCCGTGGTGAAGACATCGACGCCGCTTGTGGCCAATTGGTAGGACAGGTGCTGGATCGCACCCGTCGCAGCGAACGTTATATCGCGGTGCGCGAACTGAGTGCCACCGACGATATGCCGCAAAGCGCTGCGAATCGAACCTGAGAGAGGATCTCTATGCCCTTGCGCCTTGCGCTGCTCCTGCTGGTTACCGGTCTTGCGGCCGGTTGTGTTTCATCGGGCCATGACAGCCCTTTGCAAACCGGCAAGGGCCGTGAAGAGGCGCGAGCGGCCTATGTTCAGTTGGGCCTGGGTTACCTGCGCCAAGGCATGAGCGAGCAAGCCAAGGTGCCGTTGAGAAAGGCCATTGAGCTGGACCGCGACGATGCCGACGCCAATGCTGCACTGGCCTTGGTGTTCCAGGCCCAGGCCGAGCCTGAACTGGCCGACCAGTATTTCAACAAGGCCCTGGCCTCCCGTCCTGCCGACCCACGGCTGCTGAACAACTACGGCAGCTTTCTGTTCGAGCAGAAACGCTATGACCAGGCTTCTCGTTATTTCCAGCAAGCCAGCGCCGATACCCTCTATCCTGAGCGCTCGCGCGTTTTCGAGAACCTGGGAGTGACCTCCAAGCGCCTCGGTCTGCGCGACAGCGCGCGCCAGCAGTTGGAAAAAGCCCTGCACCTGAACAGTCGCCAGCCACGAGCCTTGCTCGAAATGGCTGAGTTGTCCTACGAAGACAGGCATTATGTGCCGGCACGTGACTATTACGAGCGTTTTAGCCTGCTCAGCGGGCAAAATGCACGTAGTCTATTGCTCGGCGTGCGCCTGGCGACGGTTCATGAAGAACGCGACACGGCCGCACGTTTTGGCCAGCAACTCGAACGACTCTATCCCGGTACCCCGGAATATCAGCAATACCTGTCGGAGCAATGATGAAAGCGGCGCACCCGGAAGTTGTAGCAGCTAATCGCGTAAACCCAGGCGAGACCTTGCGTCAGGCCCGCGAAAGCAATGGTTGGTCGCTGGCAGAAGTGGCCCTCAAGCTCAATTTGACCACCACGTCCCTGGGCAACCTGGAAGCCGGCGCGTTCGACAAGCTGCCTGGGCATACCTTTGCCCGCGGCTATATCCGCGCCTATGCCAAATTGCTGGGCATCGACCAGGCCGTCCTGGTCCAGGAGTTCGACCAGTTCACCGGTACCGACTCCCAGGGCAGCAATGTCCATGGCCTGGGTCGCATCGAAGAGCCGGTGCGGGTTTCCCACACGATCTTGCGTATTGTCAGCCTGTTACTGTTGATCGCCGTCATCGGCGGTGGCTTCCTCTGGTGGCAGGACCAGACTTCCCAGCGCGGCAAGGACCTGGCCAGTAACAGCATGGAGCACGTCGAAGTCGAGAGCGCCGACGGCACCACCCAGATTCACCCGCTCGACGAGCCGGAAGACCAGGCTGTTGTCGAAGGCCAGGCTGCGCCCCAGGTGCCGCCCGCCACCGAGCAACCGATACCGGATGCAGGCACTGCAACCGCCGTAGTACCTGCTCCGGCTACACCGGCCGTTCCAAGTACCCCGGCCGTACCTGCTCATACTCCGGTAGCGCCTGCTGCCCAGGCCCATGCACCGGCTGTTCCCGCCCAGGCTCCTGCGACTACCGCCCCAGCTGCCCCGGCGGCGCCCGCGATTTCGCCGCCCACCACACCTGCGTTGATCGCGGGTGACGGGCACGTACAAATCACCTTTGTTGCTGATTGCTGGACGCAGCTCACCGATGGCAATGGCAAAGTGCTGTTCAGCGGTCTGAAGCGTAAGGGCGACACGCTCGACCAGGGCGGCAAACCACCTTTGACGCTGCGTCTGGGCTTTGCCCGTGGCGCGCAAGTGGCCTACAACGGCCAGCCTGTGGACGTGGCGCCGTTCACCAGTGGCGAGACCGCTCGCCTGAAGTTGGGACAATAGTCATGCACGGCGAATCTCCAATCAAACGTCGCGTATCGCGCAAGATCTGGGTCGGCTCGGTGCCGGTGGGTGGCGATGCCCCCATCGCAGTACAAAGCATGACCAACAGCGACACCAATGATGTCGCAGCTACCGTCGCCCAGATCAATCGTCTGGAAGCGGCTGGCGTCGACATCGTGCGGGTTTCCGTGCCGGACATGGACGCTGCCGAAGCCTTTGGCCGTATCAAGCAATTGGTCAAGGTGCCGTTGGTTGCCGACATCCACTTCGACTACAGGATCGCGCTACGCGTGGCCGAACTCGGTGTCGATTGCCTGCGCATCAACCCGGGCAACATCGGTCGTGAAGACCGCGTGCGTGCCGTGGTGGATGCTGCCCGTGACCGCGGGATTCCGATCCGTATCGGCGTCAACGCCGGTTCCCTCGAAAAAGACCTGCAAAAGAAATACGGCGAACCCACTCCTGCTGCGTTGGTTGAGTCGGCACTGCGCCACGTTGAGCACCTTGAACGCCTGAATTTCCAGGACTTCAAGGTCAGCGTAAAGGCGTCCGACGTCTTCATGGCAGTAGAAGCCTACCGCCTGCTGGCCAAGGAAATCGTGCAGCCGCTGCACCTGGGGATCACCGAAGCCGGCGGTTTACGCTCAGGCACAGTGAAATCTGCGGTGGGTCTCGGTATGCTGCTCGCCGAAGGGATTGGCGATACTATCCGCATCTCCCTGGCGGCAGACCCGGTAGAGGAAGTGAAGGTCGGTTACGACATTCTCAAATCCCTGCATTTGCGTTCCCGTGGCATCAACTTCATTGCCTGCCCGAGCTGCTCACGGCAGAACTTCGACGTGGTGAAAACCATGAACGAACTGGAAGGGCGCCTCGAGGACCTGCTGGTACCGTTGGATGTTGCGGTAATCGGTTGCGTGGTCAACGGCCCGGGTGAAGCCAAGGAAGCCCATATCGGCTTGACCGGCGGCACGCCGAACCTGATCTATATCGACGGTAAGCCGTCGCAGAAGTTGACGAATGACAATCTGGTGGATGAGCTCGAAAGACTGATCCGCCAGAAAGCGGCCGAAAAGGTCGCGGCTGACGCAGCGCTGATCGCGCGCGGCTGATTGAACGAATTTAAGGATTTGATGTGAGCAAGTCTCTGCAAGCCATACGTGGCATGAACGACATCCTGCCGGAGCAGACGCCGCTGTGGCGCTATTTCGAAGGCACTGTCGCGCGCCTGCTGGATAACTACGGTTACAAGCAGATCCGCATGCCGATCGTCGAATTCACCGAGCTGTTCAAGCGCTCTATCGGTGAAGTGACCGACATCGTCGAAAAAGAGATGTACACCTTCGAAGACCGCAATGGCGACTCCCTGACCCTGCGTCCGGAAGGGACCGCAGCCTGCGTGCGCGCCGTGCTTGAGCATGGCCTTACCGGTGGTGGCCAGCCGCAGAAACTGTGGTACATCGGCCCGATGTTCCGTCACGAGCGCCCACAGAAAGGCCGCTATCGCCAGTTCCACCAGATCGGCCTGGAGGTGTTCAACCTCGACGGTCCGGACATCGACGCCGAGCTGATCGTGCTGACCTGGCGCCTATGGGGCCTGCTGGGTATCCGCGACGCGGTCAAGCTTGAGCTCAACAGCCTGGGCACCAGCGAATCTCGCGGGCGCTACCGGGTTGCCTTGGTCGAGTACCTGTCCGCCCACCTGGACAAACTTGACGAAGACAGCCAGCGCCGTCTGAAGACCAATCCGCTGCGCGTCCTCGATACCAAGAATGCCGACACGCAAGCCGTACTGGTCGACGCGCCAAAAATGGCCGACTACCTGGACGACGAGTCCCGTACGCACTTCGAGGGCCTCAAGGCTCGCCTGGACGCGGTGGGTATCCCCTACGTGATCAACCCGAAACTCGTACGCGGCCTCGATTACTACAGCAAGACCGTATTCGAGTGGGTCACTGACAAGCTCGGCGCCCAGGGCACCGTGTGCGCCGGTGGCCGTTACGACGGCCTGGTCGAGCAGATGGGCGGCAAGCCGACCACTGGCGTGGGGTTTGCCATGGGCATCGAGCGCCTGATCCTGTTGCTCGAAACCCTGGAACAGGTCCCGGAAGAAATCTCCCGTCAGGTGGACGTGTACCTGTGCGCCTTCGGCGAGGCCGCCGAACTGGCTGCCCTGGCCCTGAGCGAAAAAGTGCGCGACCAGCTGCCGAACCTGCGCCTGCAGGTCAATGCCGGCGCGGGCAGCTTCAAGAGCCAGTTCAAGAAGGCTGACAAGAGCGGTGCGCTGTATGCACTGATCCTCGGCGATGACGAACTGGCCCAGCAAGTGATAGGTTTCAAACCCCTGCGTGGCCAGGGTGAGCAACAGAACATTGCCTTCGATGCGCTCGCCGCGCACTTGGCCACCTGCGTCGTGCAGGGTTGAAGCTGTCGAACAGCCGAATTTAGCGATTAAGGAGTATTGGGGTGTCGAGTACTGATGATGAGCAGTTGGCCGAGTTCAAGGACTGGTGGCAGCGTAACGGCAAGCCCCTGGTTACCGGTGGCCTGCTGGCTTTAGTGGTGGTGTTCGGCTGGCAAGCCTGGCACAAGTATCAGGCCAACCAATCCCAAGGCGCCTCGATCCTCTATCAGCAATTGCTGGAAACCACCCTTACGCCGGACGGCAAGCCCGATCCTGCACAGGTGGCTGACCTGGCAAGCAAGCTGAAGAACGAATTTGGCGGCAGTACCTACGCCCAATACGGCAGCCTGTTCGTCGCGAAAGTCGCGGTCGATACCGGCAAGCTGGACGATGCAGCCGCTGAACTGAAGGCCGTCGCCGACAAGCCGACCAACCCGACCCTGGGTGAAATCGCACGTCAGCGCCTGGCCCAGGTATTGGCGGCACAGAACAAGGCCGACGAAGCACTCAAACTGCTCGACGGCGATGCTGACAAGGCATTTGTAGCCACTCGCGAAGAGCTCAAGGGGGACCTGTTGGTCCAATTGGGTCGTACCGACGAAGCCAATGCTGCGTACCAAAAAGCCAAGGCGGCGCTGTCTGATGAAGCGGCGGTCGGTGGCTTACAAATCAAGCTCGACGACTTGGCCAAAGGGGATGCGTGACGTGATCCGTTGGAAACATGCAGCATTGCTGGCTCTGGCCGTTCTGGCCGCGGGTTGCAGCAGCAACAGTAAAAAAGAACTGCCTCCGGCCGAGCTGACCAGCTTCAAGGAAGAAGTCGTCCTGCAAAAGCAATGGAGCCGCTCCATCGGTGACGGCCAGGGCGAAACCTACAACATGTTGGTACCGGCAATCGACGGTGACAACATTGTGGCGGCTGACGTGACCGGCGTGGTGATCTCCATGGATCGCCTGAACGGCGACGTGAAATGGAAGAAAGACCTGGAACTGCCTGTGTCCGGCGCCGTAGGCGTGGGTTACGGCCTGGTGATGCTCGGCACGCTCAAGGGCGAAGTCGTGGCGCTGGACTCCAGCACCGGTGAAGAGAAATGGCGCGCTCGCGTGACCAGTGAAGTCCTCGCACCGCCTGCTACCAACGGCGATATCGTCGTGGTGCAAACCCAGGACGACCGTGTGATTGGCCTCGACGCCAGCACCGGCGCACAGCGCTGGTTGTATGACAGCACCCCTGCGGTGTTGACCCTGCGCGGTACCAGTGGTCCGGTTGTGACCAACAATCTGGCCGTTGCAGGCCTGTCGACCGGTAAAGTGGTCGCCCTGGACACCCAGAATGGCGTACCTGCGTGGGAAACCCGCGTGGCTATCCCGCAAGGTCGTTCCGAGCTGGATCGCGTCGTGGACATCGACGGCGGCTTGCTGCTGTCGGGTGAAACCCTCTACGTCGCCACTTACCAGGGCCGCGTTGCCGCGCTGGACCTTCAGAGCGGTCGCATCAACTGGCAGCGTGATGCTTCCAGCTACGCGGGTGTCGCCCAAGGGTTTGGCAGCGTCTACGTAAGCCTGGCGTCCGGTACTGTTGAAAGTGTCGACGAGCGTTCCACCACTGCGCTGTGGAGCAATGACTCCCTGGCTCGCCGTCAACTGTCGGCACCGGAAGTGTTCTCCAGCTATGTAGCGGTAGGCGATTTCGAAGGTTACCTGCACCTGCTGAGCCAGGTGGACGGTCGCTTTGTAGGTCGTGAGCGTATCGACAGCGATGGCCTGCGTGCCCGTCCGCTGGTCGTGGGTAACATGCTTTATGTGTTTGGCAACAGCGGCAAGCTGGAAGCCCTGACCATCAAGTAAAGGTTTGACTATGCTTGGGGTTACCCCCAGGCGGCCCTGCTTCATTGCTTACTGTAGGAGCGAGCTTGCTCGCGAAGGACGTCAACGCTGACGCGGTTTTTCCGGATAAACGCGGCGTCCTCAGGTTTTTCGCGAGCAAGCTCGCTCCTACAGGAATCGGTGTCGGGCAGGGTATGTGGCATTTCAAATGCCGCCCCGAGCACCAGCCGCTGCCTTGCAGCGGCTTTTGTATTTTCTGAAATAACGAAGTGGAGAGCCGCATGGTTCCCGTAATCGCCCTGGTGGGCCGACCTAACGTCGGCAAGTCCACCTTGTTCAACCGCCTGACCAGGACTCGCGACGCCATCGTCGGCGACTTGTCTGGTCTGACCCGTGATCGCCAATACGGTGAGGCAAAGTGGCAAGGGCGCTCCTACATTATTGTCGACACCGGTGGTATCTCCGGTGACGAGCATGGCATGGACGAAAAGATGGCCGAGCAGTCGCTGCTGGCCATTGAAGAAGCCGATGTGGTGCTGTTCCTGGTGGATGCCCGTGCGGGCTACACCGCTGCCGACCAGATGATTGGCGAGCACCTGCGCAAGCGCAACAAGCGTTCCTACGTGGTCGCCAACAAGATCGACAACATCGATCCTGAAATGGCCCGCGCCGAATTCAGCCCAATGGGCCTGGGCGACGCGATCCCGATCGCGGGTGCCCACGGTCGCGGTATCACCCAGATGCTGGAAATCGCCCTGCGCGATTTTCCTAAGGATGACGCCGAGGAAGAAGAGGGCGAAGAAGAGATCGTCGCCGAAGGTGAGGAAGCCAAGCGCATTCCTGGCCCGAGTGAAAAAGACGGTATCAAGATCGCCATCATCGGCCGCCCGAACGTCGGCAAGTCGACCCTGGTCAACCGCATGCTCGGTGAAGACCGGGTTATCGTCTACGACCAGCCTGGCACCACCCGCGACAGTATCTACATCCCGTTCGAGCGTAATGACGAGAAGTACACCCTGATCGACACCGCGGGTGTGCGCAAGCGCGGCAAGATCCACGAGGAAGTCGAAAAGTTCTCGGTGGTGAAAACCCTGCAGGCGATCAAAGACGCCAACGTGGTGATCTTCGTGATGGACGCCCGCGAAGGCGTGGTGGATCACGATCTCAACCTGCTGGGCTTCGCCCTGGAAGCCGGTCGGGCACTGGTGATCGCGATCAACAAGTGGGACGGCATGACGCCGAGCGAGCGCGATTTCGTCAAGATCGAGCTGCAACGTCGGCTGTTCTTCGTGGAGTTCGCCGATATCCACTTTATCTCGGCCCTGCACGGCACAGGCGTGGGTAACCTCTACGCCTCGGTACAGAACTCGTTCAAGTCCGCGGTCACCCGTTGGCCAACCAACCGCCTGACCCAGATCCTGGAAGATGCTGTTGGCGAGCACGCGCCGCCGATGGTCAACAACCGCCGGATCAAATTGCGTTACGCCCACTTGGGTGGTGCCAACCCGCCGATTATCGTGATCCACGGTAACCAGATCGAGAAGGTGCCGAAGTCCTACGTGCGTTACCTGGAAAACACCTACCGCCGTGTCTTGAAGCTGGTCGGTACGCCGATCCGCATCGAGTTCAAGGGTGGCGAGAACCCATACGAAGGCAACAAGAACACACTGACCGACCGTCAGGTGAACAAGAAGCGTCGTTTGATGACTCACCACAAGAAGGCCGACAAGAAGCGCCGCGACAAGCGCTGATTTCGTCGTCGAAAAAAAGGGCTCTCGACGAGCCCTTTTTTGTGCGCGCAGGTTTGAGCCTTGACCCCATGAGGCTGGCAGCTTAAAACTTGAGGCTCACCTGCAGGGGCCTCCGATGATCAACAGCAAGCTGCCAAATGTCGGCACGACCATTTTCACCACCATGTCGCAACTCGCTGCCGAAACTGGCGCGCTCAACCTGTCCCAGGGCTTTCCCGATTTCAATGGCCCCCAGGCTTTGCTCGATGCCGTGGGCAAACACGTTGCCAGTGGCCACAACCAATACGCACCCATGACCGGCCTGCCGGGCCTGCGTCAGCAAGTGGCGGCCAAAATCGCCCGCAGTTATGGCGCCACGGTCAACGCCGACAGTGAAGTGACCATCACCCCTGGCGCCACGGCGGCCATCTTCTGCGCGATCCAGGCCGTGATTCGCAGCGGCGACGAAGTCATCGTGTTCGACCCGTGCTACGACAGCTATGAACCTTCGGTCGAGCTGGCCGGTGGTCGCTGCGTGCATGTGCAACTGAACCTGAAAGACTTCACCCTCGACTTTGAAAAGATCCAGGCTGCGCTGTCGCCCCGCACGCGCATGATCATCCTTAACACACCGCACAACCCCACTGGCGCGCTGATCAGCCGTGCCGAGCTGGACCTGTTGGCGGCACTGATCCGCGACCGCGATATCTACCTGGTCAGCGATGAGGTCTACGAGCACCTGGTGTTCGATGGCGTGCCCCACATCAGTGTGCTGGCCCACGAAGAGCTGTACTCGCGTGCTTTCGTGGTCAGCTCCTTTGGCAAGACCTACCACGTCACCGGCTGGAAAACCGGCTATGTGGTCGCTCCCCCGGCCCTGACAGCCGAACTGCGCAAGGTGCATCAATACGTCAATTTTTGTGGCGTCACCCCGTTGCAATACGCGCTGGCCGACTTCATGGCTGAACACCCGGAGCACGTCGACGAACTGCCAGCGTTCTACCAGGCCAAGCGCGATCTGTTCTGCGACCTGCTGGCAGCGTCCCGATTCAGCTTTACCCGCGTCACCGGTACCTACTTCCAGCTGGTGGATTACTCCCGTATTCGTCCTGACCTGGATGACGTCGCCATGTCCCTGTGGATGACCCGCGAACACGGCGTGGCAACCATCCCTGTCTCGGTGTTCTACCAGAACCCACCCCAAGGCCAGCGCCTGGTGCGCCTGTGCTTTGCCAAACGCGAGGAGACGCTGCGGCAAGCAGCCGAAAAACTATGCGTGATCTGACTGTATTACCGAACCTGAATATCGCCCTGGTCCAGACCACCCTGGCCTGGCACGACCGCCAGGCGAACCTTGAGCATTTTGATCTGCTGCTGGAACAGGCACGGGGCGCCGACCTGATAGTGCTGCCGGAGATGTTCACCACCGGTTTCTCCATGGACTCACAAACCCTCGCCGAGCCGGAAAACGGCCCCACCCATCACTGGATGCAGGCCCAGGCGGCAAAATACAGTGCGGTGATCACTGGCAGCGTGATCATCCAGGCCGCCGATGGCAGCCACCGCAACCGTCTGTTATGGGCGCGGCCGGATGGCGAGGTGTTGCACTACGACAAGCGCCACTTGTTCCGCATGGCCGGCGAACACCATCACTACACGCCCGGCGAGCGCCAGGTGCAGTTCGAGCTGAAGGGGTGGCGGGTTCGTCCGTTGATTTGCTACGACCTGCGCTTCCCGGTATGGAGCCGCGATGCCCAGGACACCGACCTGTTGCTGTACACCGCCAACTGGCCGGGAGCGCGGCGTCTGCACTGGAACCGGTTGTTGCCGGCGCGGGCGATCGAGAACCTGTGTTACGTGGCGGCGGTGAATCGGGTGGGTACGGATGGAAAGGGTTTCGCTTATACCGGCGACAGCCAGGTGCTGGACTTCCAGGGTGAGACCTTGCTGAGCGCAGGGGAGGCGGACGGGGTGTTCCAGGTGCGCCTCGATGCAGCTGAACTGGCGGCTTACCGCACGCGGTTTCCGGCGAACCTGGATGCCGATACCTTTGAGTTGGTCTGATAGACCGCTATCGGGGCAAGCCCACTCCCACACTTTGATTTGTGAATACATTCAAAATGTGGGAGGGGGCTTGCCCCCGATGAGTCCCTGACAGGCCACCCCAATCTGAAACTCAATAAAAAGGCCCCTGGATTCTCACCCAGGGGCCTTCTTCATTACGGCGCTAAGGTTTACGCCGCTTTCGCTTCCAGCTGGCTCAACGAGCGGTTCAGCGCGCTGAACACGGCCTTGAAGCTGGCGGTGGTGATGTTTTCATCAATGCCCACGCCATGCACTGGACGCTCACCGTTCACGCGCAATTCAATGTAGGCCGCTGCCTTGGCATTGGTGCCTGCACCGATCGCGTGTTCGTTGTAGTCCATGATCTCCACCTTGATCGGCAGGGCGGCGACCAGTGCTTCCAGGGTGCCGTAGCCCTTGCCCTGCCAACGCAGGTTGGTTTCGCCCTGGCCTTTGCCCGAGACTTCCACTTCCACGGTGCTGTTGCCGTTCTCTTCCTGCAGGCGATGGCTGACCAGCGCATACGGGGTGTTGGCTTGCAGGTATTCGCGCTGCAGCAAGGCGTAGATCTGCGGTGCGGTCATTTCCAGGCCCACGCGGTCGGTTTCGGCCTGTACCACCTGGCTGAATTCGATCTGCATGCGACGTGGCAGGCTGATGTCGTATTCCTGCTCCAGCAGGTAGGCGATGCCGCCTTTGCCCGACTGGCTGTTCACCCGGATCACTGCCTCGTAGCTGCGGCCGATGTCGGCCGGGTCGATCGGCAAGTACGGCACTTCCCACAATGCGTCGGGTTTCTGCTGGGCGAAGCCCTTGCGGATTGCATCCTGGTGAGAGCCGGAGAACGCGGTATGCACCAGGTCGCCCACATACGGGTGACGTGGGTGTACCTGGATCTGGTTGCACTCTTCGACGACTTTGCGCACGCCGTCGATGTCGGAGAAGTCCAGCTCAGGATTGACGCCCTGGGTGTACAGGTTCAGTGCCACGGTAACCAGGTCGACGTTACCGGTACGTTCGCCGTTGCCAAACAGGCAGCCTTCGACGCGGTCGGCGCCGGCCATCAGGCCCAGCTCGGTGGCGGCGACGCCGGTACCACGGTCGTTGTGGGTGTGCAGGCTGATGATCACGCTGTCACGACGGTTGATATGGCGACCGAACCACTCGATCTGGTCGGCATAGATGTTCGGCGTGGCGCATTCCACAGTGGCTGGCAGGTTGAGGATCATCTTGTGCTCGGGCGTTGGGTTCCACACCTCGATCACGGCATCGCAGACTTCCTTGGCGAACTCCAGCTCAGTGGCGCTGAAGGTCTCCGGGGAGTATTCGAAGGTCCACTGGGTTTCCGGCTGCTGGGCGGCGTATTTGACGAACAGCTTGGCTGCGTTGACGGCGATGGCCTTGATGCCGTCCTTGTCCTGGTTGAACACGATGCGGCGGAACGACGGCGACGTGGCGTTGTACAAGTGCACGATGGCTTTCTTGGCGCCGCGCAGGGATTCGAAGGTGCGTGCGATCAAGTCTTCACGGCCCTGGGTCAGCACCTGGATGGTGGTGTCCTCGGGGATGTGGTTGTCTTCGATCAGGGTGCGCACGAAGTCGAAGTCGGTTTGCGATGCGGCCGGGAACGAGGCTTCGATTTCCTTCACGCCGACAGCGACCAGGGTCTTCCAGAAGCGCAGCTTCTTCACCGCGTCCATCGGTTCGATCAGCGACTGGTTGCCATCGCGCAGGTCGGAACTGCACCAGATCGGCGCGGTGGTGATGGTTTTCGATGGCCAGGTGCGGTCCGGAATATCGATGGTCGGAAACGCGCGGTACTTCGAAGACGGGTCTTTGAGCATGCTCATCGGGAAATCCTTTGTTGTAGGGGCCGAGAAAAGGCGGCCTGCCGTAGAACTGTTTTTGGGGATAAAGCTAAAGACGAGGCAGATCGATTCAGCCTGGCAGTCGTGCGCTGACGAGGCACAGGCTGCGGTGCTGGCGGAGCTGAATGAGGGTGTGAGAGGTTTTCATAAGCCCAACCCTAACCTCAGGGGTGAAAGATGGCAAGCAGTCGATAAAAATTGAGAGAAGTTCTTCTATTGGCGCGTGAAACGAGATTTTATGGTTGGAATCTGTCCTTGGCCTATTTTTAATTGCGCGCCGATTATCGGGCGCGCAATTGAGCCATTCAGGGCTGGAAGGCGCCGATAAAGATCGCCGGATCGACCCTGGCATCGTTGAGGCTGACATTCCAATGCATATGCGGCCCGGTCGCACGGCCCGTCGAGCCCACCTTGCCCACCACTGCGCCGCGTACCAGTTGCTGGCCCACCTTCACGTCGATCTTCGACATATGGCAGAACATGCTGATAAAGCCCTGGCCGTGGTCGACGAACACGGTATTGCCGTTGAAGAAGTAGTTGCCGACCAGAATCACCTTGCCGTTCGCCGGTGTCTTGATTGGCGTGCCGGCCGGTACGGCAAAGTCCAGGCCGGAATGGGGATTGCGCTCTTCACCATTGAAGAAACGGCGCACCCCGAATTTACTCGACAGCGGGCCGTTCACCGGTTTGTCCAGCACCAGGTTGCTCGGCAGGGTCGGGCTGAAACTGCGGTAGGCCTTGAGTTGCACGGCGAGTTCGGCTTCGATGCGCTTGAGCTGCACCGGGTCGGGGTTGACCTGGCTTTTGTTCTTCAAGGTAATGCGCTGTTCCGGGTATTGCTTGTAGCCGACGATAAACGGCAGGTTGCGCCCGCCACTGCTGATGCGTTCATTGCCCGGCTTGACCGTCAGCGGAATGCCGACAATCGCCAGCCAGTTGTCCTGCTCCTTCACGACCAGTACCGGTTTGCCCTGGTACGTGGCTTTCGGCACGGTGGCTGAAGGGCCGAGTTCGACCACGGCAACCCCGCCCGGCACCGGTTTGTTCAGGGTTCGGGTGATATAGCTGTCGGCTTGGGCGTTAACGGTGAGGCACAGCAGCATCAACAGGCTAAATAGACGTGGCATCGATCAATCCAGAAGCGAAAGGGTAACGGGCGTCAGGTGGTTGTCTTCCACCCGCACTTGCAATTGGCCTTCACCGAGGCGTGCGGTCAGGCGCTGGCCTGTTTGGGTTTGTGCCGCGTTGCGGATGGCCTGGCCGCGCTCGTCCAGCAGGATGCTGTAGCCACGGCCCAGGGTCGCCAGGGGGCTGACCACATGCAGCGTCTGCACCTGGCTTTGCAGTTGCAGGCGGCGCGCCTTGAGCCCCTCGCGCATGGCGCGGGGCAGGCGTTCGGCGAGGCTGTCCAGGCGCTGGCGCAGCAGGGCCAATTGGCGGCCAGGGTGTTGGCCGGCGAGACGGGTTTCCAGGCGGATCAAACGTTCGCGACGGGTATTGAGGCTGCGTTCGAAGGCGCGGCGCAGGCGCATGTCCAGGTCATCCAGGCGCTGTGCCTGCTGGCGTAGACGCTCGCCGGGGTGGCGCAGGCGACGGGCCATGCCTTCCAGGCGCAGGCGATCGTGGGTCAGCCGGTTGCGCATCAGCATCACCAGCCGACGATGCAGGCTTTCGACCTGGCGGACCAGGTTGCTGGCGTCAGGCGCGAGCAATTCGGCTGCGGCGGAAGGCGTGGGCGCGCGGACGTCAGCCACGAAATCACTGATGGAGACGTCGGTCTCGTGGCCGACGGCGCTGACGATCGGCGTCACGCAGGCATCAACCGCCCGCGCCACGGCCTCTTCGTTGAAGCACCAGAGGTCTTCCAGCGAACCCCCTCCGCGGGCCAGGATCAACGCGTCGAAACCGCGCGCGTCAGCCAGCTTCAATGCCCGCACAATTTGCGGGATGGCTTCACGGCCCTGCACGGCCGTGGGGATCAGCGTCAATTGCACCTGCGGTGCACGGCGGCGGAACACGCTGATGATGTCGCGGATCACCGCGCCGGTGGGCGAGCTGATAATGCCGATGCGCCGTGGATGGGCCGGCAGCGGCACCTTGCGCTCGGCACTGAACAGACCTTCGGCGCTGAGTTTCTCCTTCAAGGCATCGAAGGCCAGGCGCAGCGCGCCGTCACCCGCCGGCTCCACCGTGTCGAGGATCAACTGGTAATCGCCACGGCCCTCGAACAACGAGACCTTGCCGCGCACCTTGACCGCCAAGCCGTCTTTCAACGCCTGGCGCACCCGTGCGGCATTGTTGCGAAACAATGCGCAACGCACCTGGGCGCCGCTGTCCTTGAGGGTGAAATACACATGGCCGGAGGCCGGACGGGCGAGGTTGGAGATTTCGCCTTCGACCCAGATATTGGTGAACACGTCTTCCAGCAACACCCGCGCGCGGCCGTTGAGTTGGCTGACAGTCAGGACTTCGCGGTCCAGGCCCAGACGGGCAAAGGGATCTTTAATCATGGGCGGCAGTTTATAGGCATTCGTGCAAGGTTTGACAGAATTGCTCCACCAGCGCGCTCGGCGCCTGGGGGCAGGCCAGCGCCACGGTACTCAGGCAGTCCGGGTCGGCCAGGGGTAAAAAGTGCAGACTGGCCGGGGCGATGTCTTGCATGGACTCTGGTAGCAGGGCAATCCCGAAGCCGGCCTGGATCAACTGCAACTGCGTGGTTTTGCGCGACATCACCCGCGCGGCCTTGGGGAAAAATCCGGCGCGCATGCACAGCTCGGCGGAGAGATAACTCAGGCCGCCGCGCTGGGGGTGGGGGATCGAGATAAACGCCTCATCCTTGAGCTGGGCCAGGTCGACGGCCTTGTCATTGCGCGCCAATGGGTGATTCGGCGGTACCGCCAGGAGCAATCGCTCGGTATATAAAGGCACGACGCGCACCCCTTCACGTTGGCGCAACACCGGCAAGCGCAACAGGCCGACGTCCAGGCGACCGTCGGCGATGTCCTCCAGCTGCGCTTCTGAGGACAGTTTGGCGATATCCATCGACACGCCAGGGCAGCGTTCCAGCCAGGTGCTGAGGCTTTGCAACAGCGCACCGTTCATCGGCACGGTGCTCGAATGGCTCAGGCGCAGGGTGCCGAGCTGGCCGTTACCGACCTGGGTCGCCAGGTTACTGGCCTTGTGCAGTTCGCCCAGCAGGTTGCGTGCCCGTGGGTAAAAGGCTTCGCCTGCGGCCGTCAGCTTGGGCTGGCGCGCAGTGCGTTCGAACAGTGGGGTTTGCAGCTGGGTTTCCAGTGCCTTGATCTGCCTGCTCAGGGCCGATTGCGCGATGAACAGGCGCTCGGCGGCGGCGCTGAAGCTGCCGCTGTCGGCGATCTCGACGAAGTAGCGCAGTTGGCGAGTGGAAATCACATGTCATGCCTTTTCGAGATGGGTGAGTGGCTTTGAAGATATTAGTCGCAACCCTCGCGGATGGCTAAAGTGATAGCCATCTCTTTCAAGGAATAACCCATGGGCCCGATTGAGCTGATGAGTCAGTGGTCGTTTGGCGGCGTTGATTGGCTGGTGATTGGCCTGGGTACTGCGGTGGCCTATATCGTGTTTGGCATTGCCGGCTTCGGTACGGCACTGGTGGCGGGGCCGATCCTGATTGTGTTTATGCCACTGTCGAAGATCATTCCGTTGCTGGTGCTACTGGATTTTGTCGCGGCGTTCGGCAACCTTCTGCAATCGCGACGTGAGGTGAACAAGCCGGAGTTATTGCGACTGCTGCCGTGCATGGCGATTGGCTGCACCCTGGGCGTGGTGTTTCTGCTCAACCTGCATTCCGATCTGTTGTTGCTGTTGATGGGGCTGTTTATCAGCGCCTACGCGATCTACAGCCTGGCGGTGAAAGCCCGGCCGGCGCAGCTGGCGGCAGGGTGGTCGATACCCATGGGCACGGTCGGCGGTCTGTTTGGCGCGCTGTTCGGCAGTGGCGGCTTTTTATATGCGATCTACCTGAACAGTCGTTTACCCAAGGACGCGGCCCGTGCCACTCAGAGTGCGCTGATCAGTTGCAGCACGGTGGTGCGCCTGAGCCTGTTCCTGATTGCTGGGGTGTACGCCGACTTGCCGCTGTTGATGTTGGCGTTGTGCCTGCTGCCGGCGATGGTCCTGGGGCTGTGGTGCGGGCGTCGGCTGACGATGCGTATGTCGCGCGAGGCGTTTGTGCGGTTGGTGACCTGGCTGGTGCTGGCCAGTGGGATTGCTTTGATCGGACGGTATTTGAGTACTTGACCTGATTTCTTCAGGGATTAAGCTGCCGTCCTCCCGGGCGTCATCGCGGGCAAGCCCGGCTCCCACAGTTGAGTGCATTCCAATGTGGGAGCCGGGCTTGCCCGCGATGAGGCCAGAAGCCACACCGCAGGACTCTCATGAACTCCCAAAGCATCCTTGTCCCGAAAATCTCCACCTTGCCGGTCCACGAACCGCGCGCACGGGCGATCGTGCGCTGGCTGGTGCGCAAGAACATCGTCAAGGAAGAGCTGACCACTTGCGGGCGCACCGGCAACCGCATGGCCTATGCCTTGGCCGACGGCGCCCGCGCGGTGGTGTTGCATCCCGAGGCGCTGCCGTTCAACGAGCCGGTCAATGGGTTGGAAATCATCTATAAGCGCTGCATCTATACCCCCGCCAAGGGGTTTCTCGAAGAGGCCGGCTGCCCGGAATGCCTCAAGGAAGTCGGCGAGGCGCTCTTCGAAAGCCTGGAAGACTGGATGCCTGGCCACACCGACAACTTCACCTGTCCGTTGTGTGGGCATGAAGATGACATCAATGGCTTTTTATTCCTCCAGGAATGTGGGTTTTCCAACCTCGGGTTCATCTTCAACAACTGGGCGGAGGCGGGGTTCAAGCAGAGCTTTATTGATGAGTTCGCCGACTGGTTGGATCAGAAGATGAGTTGGGTCAAAGTCGAGTTGTAGCCCTTCTATCACTATTCCCAAATATGTCAGAGTTTTACATTGAGACCTGGGGGGTGTCTGAGTATAATGGCGCGCTTCCATTTTCCCGCTCGGGAGCCCCCGCGATGCTGCGTATCAGCCAAGAAGCTCTGACATTCGACGACATTCTCCTAGTGCCCGGTTATTCCGAGGTACTTCCTAACGAAGTCAGTCTCAAGACCCGCCTAACCCGTGGCATCGAGCTGAATATTCCCCTGGTTTCCGCTGCCATGGACACCGTCACCGAAGCCCGTCTGGCCATTGCCATGGCTCAGGAAGGCGGCATCGGCATCATCCACAAGAACATGACCATCGAGCAGCAAGCTGCCGAAGTGCGCAAGGTCAAGCGTTACGAAGCCGGTGTGGTGAAAGATCCAATCACCATCGAAGCCGACGCCACCGTGCGCGACCTGTTCGACCTGACCCGCCTGCACAACATCTCCGGCGTTCCGGTGCTGCATGATGGCGACCTGGTCGGCATCGTCACCTCCCGTGACGTGCGTTTCGAGAACCGTCTTGAAGTCACCGTCCGCGAAGTGATGACGCCCAAAGAGCGTCTGGTCACGGTCAAGGAAGGCGCCGACAAGAACGATGTGCGCGAACTGCTGCACAAGCACCGCATCGAGCGCGTGCTGATTGTCGACGACAAATTCGCCCTCAAAGGCATGATGACCGTCAACGACATCGAAAAAGCCAAGGCTTACCCGCTGGCCAGCAAGGACGACCAAGGTCGCCTGCGCGTTGGCGCTGCGGTCGGTACCGGTAAAGACACCGGCGACCGTGTAGCGGCCCTGGTTGCGGCCGGTGTTGACGTGGTGGTGGTCGACACTGCCCACGGTCACTCCAAAGGCGTGATCGACCGCGTTCGTTGGGTCAAGCAGAACTTCCCTGAAGTGCAGGTGATCGGCGGCAACATCGCCACCGGCGCTGCCGCCAAGGCCCTGGCCGAAGCGGGCGCGGATGCCGTCAAGGTCGGTATCGGCCCTGGCTCGATCTGCACCACGCGTATCGTCGCCGGTGTGGGCGTGCCGCAAATCAGCGCCATCGCCAACGTCGCTGCAGCCCTTGAAGGTACTGGCGTTCCATTGATCGCCGACGGCGGCATCCGTTTCTCCGGTGACCTGTCCAAGGCCATCGTTGCCGGTGCTTCCTGCGTGATGATGGGCTCGATGTTCGCCGGTACCGAAGAAGCGCCAGGTGAGATCGAACTGTTCCAGGGCCGTTCGTACAAGGCTTACCGTGGCATGGGTTCGCTGGGCGCCATGTCCCAGGCGCAAGGTTCTTCCGATCGTTACTTCCAGGATTCCTCGGCAGGCGCCGAGAAGCTTGTACCGGAAGGCATCGAAGGCCGTGTTCCCTACAAGGGCACCCTGAGCGCCATCATCCATCAACTGATGGGCGGCCTGCGCTCCTCGATGGGCTACACCGGTAGCGCCAACATCGAAGAAATGCGCACCAAGCCTGAGTTCGTGCGGATCACCGGTGCCGGCATGGCCGAATCCCACGTCCACGACGTGCAGATCACCAAGGAAGCGCCAAACTACCGCGTAGGTTGATGCTTCCAGCAAATAGTTAAGTAACCGGGGCTGTCTTATTCAGCCCCGAGTTGTTTCTGATTCATTAGACGAGACTGATCTCATGGCCCTCGACATTCACGCCCACCGTATCCTGATCCTCGATTTCGGTTCCCAGTACACCCAACTGATCGCCCGCCGCGTGCGTGAAATCGGTGTGTACTGTGAGCTGCATCCGTTCGACATGGATGACGAAGCGATTCGCGAATTCGCACCGAAAGGCGTCATCCTCGCCGGTGGCCCCGAGTCCGTGCACGAAGCCAACAGCCCGCGCTGCCCACAAGCCGTATTCGACCTGGGCGTGCCCGTGTTCGGTATCTGCTATGGCATGCAGACCATGGCCGAGCAACTGGGTGGCAAGGTTGAAGGTTCCGAGTTGCGTGAGTTCGGTTACGCCCGTGTCGACGTGGTCGGCAAGAGCCGACTGCTGGACGGCATTGAAGACCACATCGACGCCGACGGCCTGTTCGGCCTCGACGTATGGATGAGCCACGGTGACAAGGTCACCAAGATGCCGCAGGACTTCCACATCCTGGCGAGCACCCCAAGTTGCCCGATCGCTGGCATGTTCAGTGACGAGCGTCGTTACTACGGCGTGCAGTTCCACCCGGAAGTGACCCACACCAAGCAAGGCGGCCGCATCCTGTCGCGCTTCATCCTCGACATCTGCGAGTGTGAAGCCCTGTGGACACCGTCGAAAATCGCTGAAGACGCCATCGCCCAGGTGCGCGCCCAGGTCGGCACCGACAACGTCCTGCTGGGCTTGTCCGGCGGCGTTGACTCTTCCGTGGTTGCCGCGCTGCTGCACAAGGCCATCGGTGACCAACTGACCTGCGTGTTTGTCGACAACGGCCTGCTGCGCCTGCACGAAGGTGAGCAAGTGATGGCCATGTTCGCGGAGAACATGGGCGTCAAGGTGATCCGCGCCAACGCTGAAGATCAATTCTTGAACAACCTGGCCGGCGAGTCCGACCCGGAGAAGAAGCGCAAGATCATCGGTCGCACCTTCATCGACGTATTCGATGCCCAGTCCAACAAACTGGACAACATCAAGTACCTCGCCCAGGGCACCATCTACCCCGACGTGATCGAATCGGCCGGCGCCAAGAGCGGCAAGGCCCACGTGATCAAGTCCCACCACAACGTGGGTGGCCTGCCTGAGGAAATGAACCTCAAGCTGGTAGAACCGCTGCGTGAACTGTTCAAGGACGAAGTCCGCCGCCTCGGCCTGGAACTGGGCCTGCCGTACGACATGGTCTACCGCCACCCATTCCCAGGCCCGGGCCTGGGCGTGCGGATCCTCGGTGAAGTGAAGAAGGAATACGCCGACCTGCTGCGTCGCGCCGACCACATCTTCATCGAAGAACTGCGCAAGGCCGACTGGTACCACAAGGTCAGCCAGGCATTCGTGGTGTTCCAGCCGGTGAAATCGGTTGGCGTGGTCGGCGACGGCCGTCGTTACGCATGGGTCGTGGCCCTGCGTGCCGTGGAAACCATCGACTTCATGACCGCCCGTTGGGCACACCTGCCGTATGAACTGCTGGAAACTGTCAGCGGCCGTATCATCAATGAGATCGAAGGCATCTCGCGCGTGACGTATGACGTGTCGAGCAAGCCGCCGGCGACGATTGAGTGGGAATGATCCCGCGTCCGGCATCGTCCGGAACGAGCTAGCAAGAAATAGCCTGAGGCCCGCGTAATTGCGGGCTTTTGGTTTTTTGGGTCTGGCAAATTCTGGCAGCTTTGTGCATCGCCAAGCACCGTGTTTATGTGGCATCGTACGGGGCATTGACTGAGCTAAATGCCATGTTCGGTGCTCGATACCATGTCGCCCTCGTAGGGAAGGGCATGGTATCAAATCTCATCATCAGCCCGGTTTCATTGGGTTTCGCCGTGGTGCATGAGTGCTTTTCTGAGCATGGTATTTTTTCCATGGAATCCATAACTGCCATGTTGACCGATACCAAGCTGCGTAACCTCAAACCGAAAGAAAAACTCTACAAGGTGAACGACCGCGACGGGCTGTACGTGGCCGTCACTGCCGCCGGTTCCATCTCATTTCGCTACAACTACTCCATCAACGGCCGTCAGGAGACCATCACGTTCGGTCGCTATGGAGTGGGTGGCATCACACTTGCTGAAGCCAGAGAGCGCCTGGGAGAGGCTAAAAAGATGGTTTCCGCGGGTAAGTCACCTGCCAAAGAGAAAGCCCGTGCCAAGGCGCGCACCAAAGGGGCAGAGACGTTTGATGCATGGGCTGAGAAATGGCTGCGTGGGTATCAGATGGCTGACTCAACTCGGGACATGCGCAGATCTGTTTACGAGCGCGAGCTCAAGCCGCAATTCGGTAATCAAAAATTGGTGGAAATCAATCATGAGGATCTGCGAACGCTGACTGATGCAATTGTGGAGCGTGGAGCTCCAGCGACGGCCGTGCACTCCCGCGAGATTGTGATGCAGGTGTTCCGATGGGCTATTGAGCGTGGCCAGAAGGTCGAGAACCCGGCTGATTTGGTACGTCCTGCAAGCATCGCTAAATTCGAGCCACGTGACCGCGCTTTAGGGCCTGACGAAATCGCGTTGATGTATCAGTACCTGGACCGCATCGGCACCGCCTCATCCGTGAGAGTCGCCGCTAAGCTGCTGTTGCTGACCATGGTTCGCAAAAGCGAATTGACCAACGCTACCTGGAACGAGATCAATTTCAGCGAAGCTCTGTGGACCATTCCGAAAGAGCGGATGAAGCGCCGCAACCCTCATTTAGTGTTCTTATCTCAGCAGGCTTTGGATTTCTTCATTGCGTTGAAGACGTTTGCCGGTGGTTCAGATTACGTCTTTCCCTCCCGGTACGATTCAGATTTGCCAATGAGCACCGCGACGATCAATCAGGTGCTGACGCTGACTTATCGGCTCGCGCAGAAAGAAGGGCAGCCGCTGAGCAAGTTCGGCCCGCATGATTTGAGGCGCACAGCAAGCACGCTGCTGCATGAGGCGGGTTACAACTCAGACTGGATTGAGAAGTGCCTTGCGCACGAGCAGAAGGGCGTTCGGGCCGTTTACAACAAGGCTGAATACCGTGATCAGCGTCGGGCGATGTTGCAAGATTGGGCGGATATGATTGACGAATGGACGCGTAAGAGAACACGTTCAGAGAGTTGATTGCGTTTTGCGTGATGGGGTAATCGGGAGCTGATCTAGTTTTCTCTATCAAAAAACCACATTCGTGGTTTTTTTTCTGTCCGGAAACTACCCGTTTGTGGGACACATTTTTCCTGACGTCTTTGACGAAAAAAACTCCTGAAAGAACAACGACATCGCGTTGTTTTTCTGTCCCGAAACTATACGTTTGCAGGACAGTAAGATACTGATTTTAAAGGGAATAAATCCATAAATATCTGTGGAATGCTCTGGAAATATGGGGCAATAATCGAACCTCAAATGCGACAAAACGAGGAGTTCGGTGTGGAAAAAGAATCGAGGAAGTCGAGCAAAGTGCTCATCAGCAAAAAGCAATTGCTGGCAATGATTCCCTTGTGTGAGCGGACGATTTATAACTTCGAAAAGCAGGGGAAATTCCCTCGTCGCATTGCCGTTAGCAGCCGGAAGGTCGTCTGGGATTTGGAAGAGGTCGAGACATGGATTGATACGTGCAGGCAATCCGGCCCGGCCACGCGTCCCGGAATGGGAGCTTGAGTTGTGGCGATTGACTTACGGGCAGCATTCGAGAACGAACCGCCCACACTGGACTTCATATGGCCTGGCTTCCTCGCTGGCACAGTGGGAGCATTGGTAGCTCCCGGAGCTACAGGGAAGAGCTTCTGGGCGTTGGAAGCGGCGATGGCTGTCGCATGCAGCGTTGCCGGCGGTGATCTTGTAGGGCTTGCCCCCTCATGCGCTGGTCGAGTGGTCTATTTCGCCGGAGAAGATCCAGAAGTCGCGTTGGTGCGCCGCATTCATGCCATAGGCCAGCACTTAAATCAGCAGGCACGCGAGGCCATCGCGCAGAACCTCGTCCTTGAGTCGATCATGGGCAAACGACTAAACGTCATGGATGATCGGCATCTTGCCCGTATCACCGAGTTCTGCATCGGTGCCCGGTTGATCGTACTGGATACACTTAGCCGGATTCACGATCGTGACGAGAACAGCAACGGCGACATGTCTCGGCTTGTCGCCACGCTTGAGCACGTTGCGGCCAGCACCGGAGCATCGGTGCTTTACCTTCATCATGTCAGTAAAGGCAGCGCTCGCGAGGGTCAAGTCGATCAGCAGCAGGCAGCGCGGGGCGCATCAGCTCTAATCGATAACGCCCGTTGGTGCGGCTTCGTGGCCAAGATGACAGAGGACGAGGCAAAGCGACTGAGTGATCGCACCTATGAGCGACAGGCCATTGGCAACGATAGGCGCAAGTTTTTTGTTCGTTTCGGTGTTAGCAAGCAGAACTACGACGCCACCCCGCTCGACCAATGGTACCAGCGCCAGGAAGGCGGCGTTCTTGTGCCGGTTGAGTTGGCGGAAGTGAAGAAAGGTAGCCCGCTGCAAGTCGTAAACGGAAGTGACGATGAGCGGTGGTAACGCCGTGGTCCCCACCAGTTCTATCGCACAGGCCAGAGTGATGCTTTATCAGCCTAGCCAGCGCCCGCGACTGCGGGAGGGTAATTGGGCAGAAACATCATTTGGGCGCTGCCGCGTGACGGGCAGACTAGGACAGAGGCACGCGGACATACTGGAAGCTGTTCTGTACTGCGCAGAACGTCGACGGTCTGTCTCAGATGGTGGCGTAGAACTTCTGGTAGATCCCGCGCGTGTGAGAAAGACACTTTCCGATAGCCGCTACAGCTTCACACAGATCGAAAAGCTGCTCGCCGAACTGCGAGCCGCAACGATCGCAATTGAAACGCCGCAATTTGATTTTCCAATCATCGGCGGATTGATTGACCACGTCATCCCTTCACCCATGACACGTCCCGATCCTCTGACAGGAGGAGCCCGGAACCTATGGCGGGTGCGGCTCGGAATTGCGCTTGTAATGCTCCTTGAGCATGATCTGAGTCTCTACTACGACCCAGCTCCCATTGCGCGCCTCCAGCACGGCATAAGCCAAGCGGTAGCTCGGCACGTTTTGAGCCACAAAGTAGTGCCTACAGGCGGTTGGTATCTAGACACCGTTATCGTGGCGGTAGCCGGACAAGCCTCAAGTCAGGACATGCGCAATGCGCGGCGAAGGCTCAAGGAGGAAGCTGAAGATCTAAGGGGAATTGGGCTTGTACTTGATGGTGATCGCATCAAGAAAAGCAGTGCTTGCAGCAGCTGAAGCGTGCCATACCCGCCCGATGGCGTGTCACACCCGCCCGGTAGCGCGTCACACCCGCCCGAAACGTGCCACACCCGCCCGGGGTTAGCAGGATCTTCAGGATATTCAGTCCTGCGCGGCGCAGCCCGCGCTTAGGCGCGGTCAGGCCTTGCCAGTCGGCCTACGGCCGTTTGGCACCAAAAGGAAGAGCGATTGTCCGTCGAGCGTGCCCGCAGAATTGCTCAGAAGCTTACGTGATGGCCAGTGGGTGCCGATGCCGGGAAATCAAGTTGACCACGCCTTCGCATTGCCACTGACCAGTCATTTGCATTCGACTTAACCAGTTGTTTGCATCAAGTTTGACCAGCGCACTGGGTGCCCGGTCACCGGCAGAATTCGGCCAAAAACCAACGAGTCGAATACGACTACGAAAAATGGGGCAATTGAATGGAAAGAGCTCCTGAGAGCCCTTTCCAAACTGAAGTTACTCTATAACGGGATACCAAGTTGCATAGTTATCGCTGAAATCATCTAGCAAGGGGAATTCCTCGTTGCGCTTACCTTCTACAATGGCCTTATTTCTCTCGAATGCTTCCTTCATATGGTTTTTGCAGAGCTCTTCGGATATATAACACAGTCCATGCCAGCGATGACGCCATGCAATAAGCTGACGATCATTTTCAACTATATACACTGTTTTATTTAGCGATTTGCGAAGGCGCGGGGCCGATTCACCATTCAATGTTCTAGGAACTCTGACCTCTTGTCCGAATTCGTCCCATCCAGCCCATTGACTATAAAACCTTAAGCGAGTGTCGTTGTTTACGGATAGGAATTCGAAATAGGCAATGCCTGGCTTTGGTTGAGCAACCTCACAATATCGGCGCATTAGCGTCGTAGATATATTGCCAATCAAGTCTTCAGATAGATGCTCAACGACCTTGCGGAAGTGATGAAAGTTGTTGAAACCAAACTCTTTGCTGAGATGGGTCAGCCGTTGGCAATAACTGTATTCTCCAATGACGGATATCCGGGCAAGCCCCTTAAGGTCATCGATACATTGCGCTGCGTGTTGATGAAACATTGCTCACTCCTTTAGCCAAATCGGAGACGTGCCTCGATTAGCATGCTGCTTGCAGTGGCTAAATAAGTGGGTAAGTTCACTTAGATTTTTCGTATTTCCCATCGCAGCAGGGAGGCTACTTACGCCTTCCTCCATAAAATCATAAACCCCGCCTTTCGTAAACTATTTTGTATTCTGCGCATCATCTATCGATAGTGACAGAACCATCAGTGGCTGACGCTTTCCACCTTCCATCGAGTCAGCAGCCCTGGATCGCGCTTTTGGCTGAATTTAGTTAGGTGTTCAGTTAGTCCGCGTCTGGCCGATTGCCGCTCTCCACGAAGGGCATCGTTGGGGCGACTTGCCGGAGATCGATGGGCTGAGACAAGTCCGTGCGTATTACTAATGGCGAAGCCCCGGTGCTTTTGACCGGCGTAACCGGGAATAGCCCCCGTGATGAAATATCACGAGTAGCCGCAAGGACGGTGTGTCAACGCTGAGCGTTGTCCGCGGCTCGCGCAGCCCCGGTACAGGGCGGAGGCGTGTTTGGGCCCCAAGCTGGGTATACGATAGGAGGCTTGCTGTCTGGCAAGCCAGCCCCGCGCTAAGGCGGGGTTGCGTGGGACTGGCTATCGGTCACAGTTTCTCATGCTTCACCGTTTCTTTCGCAGCTTGAATGGCCGCCAATACCTGCTGGTTCAGATAGGCGCCACTCTTGCTACCCAGCAGAGGTAAACGATTCAGGGTATGCGCCCCGGCAAACAGGCGATAGGAAGCCGACAAGGCCAGCGGGCTTACTCGAAGCTGCAACGCCGTGTACTGCCGATCCAGCTCATCTAGCTGCGGCCCGTAACCTTTGCTTCGTAGCCACCGGCCGAGTGCCCACATGCCGATGGCGAACGTAAAGGCGAATACTACGAATCCAGCGAACATCAGAAAGCCCATCATGATTATTTCTCCGGTTGATCGTTCGAGGTCATTCCCGGCACCTTGAGCGAGGCGAGGCGGCCGGTAGCAGAGTTAGTGTTCGAGGCCGGACGGATGACGTTAGGCGCAGCTTGTGAAGCTTCCGTGGCCGATTCTGCTCCATTGGCTGGAGTGGTCGAGTTGGTATCGTCGGAAACTGGTGGCGGAGATCCTGCACCAAGAGACAAGGCGTGCGCATTCTCCATTCCTGGCACTGCCATCGAGGCCATCACGCCGATCATCTTTGCGCCACCGTCGGCCGCTTGGGAAAGTGCGCTGCCGGAGATTGCAACTCCCCCTTCTGGTGTCCTCTGCTGGTCTTTGTCGTCGTTCCCCTGTGCGGCCTTTCCGGCCTGCTTGGCGACCTGCTGTACGCCGCTGCTTGGAGAGGACGGCGCGGCCGACGCCTGCCCGGGAGGATTGGCAGAGCTGCCGCCGACCTTCGCGCCTGCGGAACTGGCACCCTTGGCCGCTGCGCCGCCGGTGCTGGCACCCACGCCGGAGGACGCGGCTGAGCCCATAGACGACGCGGCACCACCTGCGGAGCTGGCACCGGCAAAGCTGGAGTTAATCGCCCCCGCCAGACCGCCGCCGCCGAGTCCACCGACACCCGCCGCCCCGGCCCCGGCTGCGCTACCAGTACCGGCAGCACCGAGGGCAGCAGCAGGAGCCGCCGCCCCGGCTGTGGCGATGGTGGCCGCCGCAGCCGCCGCCCCGGCAGCACCGGCCACAGCCATCCCACCAATGGCCGAGCCGCCGCCCATTGACGTCCCGCTAATCATGCCACCGATCAGGTCAGGAATTGTCTTCGTGAGGTAACAGCACACTAAGGCCAAACCGACCATCGTCATCAATGACGCTTCGTCATTGGTGTAGGCGGCCAACCACTGCTTTGCCGACTGTACGATCAGGCCGACAATCAGGGTTAGTACAAATAGCTTGGCGCCAATCGCAACGGTGAAGCGCATTGGCGCAATTGCAAAATCCCGCGTCCATTGCGAACCGCCAAAGCCGAAGAACAGTACGGAAGCATTGATGATGACGTAAGACTCTACGAGCGTGACAAACATGAATGCAGCGATGAAGGCGAAGCATGCCAAAACAAGGATTGCGCATACAGCGATCAGAAGTCCCTTGGCTGGAGAAAACACTGAAATGCCCTCCACCATGGTGCGGCCAAAATCCAGCGCAACTGCCAGCATATCGCCGGGTTCTAATGCACGCCCGAGGCCGCTCGCCGATGCCGCCGCATCGCGGAAGCTATCGACAATGGCTGTCGACCATTCCACCGAATACTTCATGACTGCAAGGAAGAAACCGATCACCAGCACGAAGCGCAGCAGCTCGCCGACAATCTCGCCGAAATCGGCTTGCTTCATGACCAGAGGCATGAACGTCCAGATGAACTGGATCGAGGCCAGCAGCCAGAGCAGTCTGATGGCATAGTCATACAGCTTCCCTGACCACTGGTGCGACTGTTGCAAAACGAGGTCGAGCAGGCCCTGAATCGATGTATCGGCATGGGAAAGGTCGGTCGCGGCTACAGCATCTCCGCCCACGAACACACCGGCCAAGGCGAAGAACAACAATAGACGACGATCCATAGCTAGTACCCCTTCACACCGCCGCGAGTGTTCGGGCGCGCCTCAAATGAGGCATCAGCGTCACGCTGTTGCCGTCGTTGCTCAGCCACGGCAGTACATTCGCTGTTACTTTGAACCACCACGGTGACCATGGAACCGGCCAGTGCGGACCCGGCGCACACCAACGCGATGAGCCTTTTCGAATTAGTCATTCTCAGTACTCCCTCACGCCGCCGCGTGTGTTTTTCCGCGCTTCAAACTGCTGTTCAGTCGCTTCGCTAGCGGCCTTTCGGTCGCCTTGCTGGGCCATGTAGTTGCCCTGCATGTTGATTTGGGTGGCCATCAGATCGCGCAGTTTTTGCAGTTGCTGCACGTTCTGGGAGGCGATCTCGTTGCCCGCCTGTATAGCTTGCATGCGGCCTACGGCTGACTGCGAACGGGCCACCATGCGATCAAGCTGGATGTCTTCAGACTCGAACTTGCTGGTATTGAGGTTTGCCGCCTCGAGTGCCGTCTTTACGTTATCGCTGCCTTGTTCCGACCACTTCTGATAGCGCTCACGAGCTGGTACTTCTGCTGAGTTCGCGGCTTGATTTAGGTAGGACTGAAAGCCGGGGAAAGCGGTGTTGAACTGAGAGTCCATATTTTGGATCTGGCGGCCTAGGGACTGCGAACGGGTGTAAAGGTTGGCCACGTTTTTAAGATCGGCCGCGATGCTGCCAAACATGGTGCTTGGTAAGCCCGTGCCCTGGGTGACCATGTTCTGATACTGCTGAATCTGCGTCTGTAGTTGCTCTGCAGTGTTCAGCGCCGTGTTGACTGCCTCGGCGTACTCAAACATCTGTTGATAGAACGTCGAGCAGTTTGAGCAGTAGATGGCATATGCAGAGGGGGGGGCCAAGTAGAAGCCCATACTGAGACTTGTGCTTTTCATTGCTAAAACAAGGGCAGTACGTATTCTCGATTTCCGAGCCGATGAAATCGGCGATTTCAGCAATTCCGTATTCATGCCGAACACCTCGGTTTGTCATGATTCGAGGTTTGATTATTGACAGGTTTGGCGTGGTTTGGAATATGCGGATAAGTGTCTATCCGCATAGAAATCAATGACTTGCGGGCGTTGGTTGTGTGGGGTTGACTCGCAGCAACCTGATTTTGCTGGCATTTTCTTTATGCATGGACCTGTCTGTCTTTCGGCGTGATGTGGTTTTACGGTCCAAAAAAGCCCACCGAAGTGGGCTTTTTTAATGAAATGGCGTAGCGCATTAGTAGGCTGAGTAATAGGGGTTCTGGGTCCGATAGTGACCACGCTCCGTTTCAGGGATGTGTAGTGTTTCTAGGTGCCAGTTTTCGAGCGAGGAAGCCAACTCCGCCGCGATGCGTTAGGCTTCTCTAACAGCTTTACTAGGTCGCCCGCTGGCTTGACCGAGGTAGGCTTGCAGTTCGTTGAGTTGGTTGGCCAATGCGCTGATGCGGTGAGCGGTTTTCATGATCAATCCCCCTTTCTGATCCTTTCTACTATATTGTCGAATTCTTCCCGAATTTGATCGTCTGTAATTTCAAGATTAACCAATCCTGATTTGATTGCAATTCTCCCAATTCTTTCAGCCGCCTCATTATCCAATTTCGCCAATCTTGCTTTAGCTGTTTCCAGCTCTGAAAGGGCGTCAGAACGACGTTCTGCGAGAGTTTTTCGAGCCATGGGTTCACCGTTTTTTAATGAGGTAAATTTAGACAGACTGAAAAGTTCTACCTCATTTCCTCGCCCAAATTAAAGGGGCTACATAGCCGCGCTATGTCGTGGAGCGTCAGATCAGGTCGTCCCGAGTGTTTCCACTATTCGGGTTGTGGTCGAATCCCGCACGCTTTGAGCCGGGTTTGGGAGGCGGTGTGGCGCTGTGTTCCGGCTGTCCTCTTACTACTCCTGTCGGGACAGATGAGAGGCTTTGCGATGTGAATTGCCCAGAGCCTTTCCTTTGGTGCCCATCGTCTTTTTCCTTTCGTACATACCTGCCGACGTATTTGGTGAATTGCGGGTAGCCAATGCCAAGCTGTTCGGCGTAATCGTCATAGATTGCACGTAGCGGATGCCCTGCATCTATCAGCTTACGAAAGTCATCAAGCCTGGCCAGAAAGGCAACTCGCCCTGCGCCGCGATACACCTTTTTCGGCCCGTCAGTCATTTGGCGTCTCCTGTTTATGTGATCGAATTAGTGCTCGGCACCTGATATAGGTAACTCAAGGAAATTTTAGAAAATTAAAGGAAATTTTTCATATCCTTAGCGAAATTTAACGCAACTCAGAGAAATTTAAGGAAATTATAGGTCAGAAATAGCCGGAAATGGCAGTAGGCGAACCTAAGGAGGGCAAGTTGCCTAGAATTGCGGAAGATCAGACGGCAAGATGTGTGTTGTACGGGTACGGGCAAGCCCGCACCCTACCAACACCTCCCCTTATTCGCCTTCGGCTCAACGTATCTTGCTCTGCGAGGCGCACAGCCGCTGCCGCGTCTAAGAGAAAAAAGCAAGGCAAACACAGGAGCGTCCATGGCAATCGGCACCAAAGAAAAAGCACCAGCTCGCCGACGTGGCAAGCCAATCGAGGTTTGGGTCACTGACGAGGAAAAGGCGGTTATCGCTGATAAGGCCGAAGAAGCTGGAATGTCCCGGTCGGGCTATCTTCGCGCCCTTGGCTTGAACACTCCCATACGGTCGGTCGTTGACTTAACCGCAGTGGCTGATTTAGCCAAGGCCAATGGAGACCTTGGACGTGTTGCCGGGTTGCTAAAGCTTTGGCTCGCGGAAAAGAACGGCCAAGGTGCAAAACCTATAGATGTTGAGGAAATGATGGTGAATTTCCGAGTTCTTCAAGCACAGGTTCGGGATCTAATGAGCCGAATCGTGTATGAGCGGAAATAATAGATTGTGGGGTCATATGCTTGGCTCTTCATCGCATTTCGAAGCGACGGAGAGTTAACAATAGTTGAATCAGTTCTTGCTCTGTGGGGCAAACAAAGACAGCTACAGGATGAGTATTTGCAAATGGTATTTTTCGGCAAGTGGTGAAAATAAATCTGGTGCTAGTAGTTCGGCGAGAGTGCCTTTAGAGACTAGTATATGTAAACGGAAATTTTTGTATAAATGAATAGTCGAGAATAAATCTCACATGGATCTGCAAGAAATTATTAAACATAGCAAGCTTCTTAAAGCTAAAAGCCAGCAAAAGATGGGCGAGAACTTATTCCATTTGCTAGATCAAGTTGAAAGCTCCGTGATATTAGAGGGGCCGTATCGCTTGGTTCTGGATTCTAATATTATTATGCGGCTAGAGTCTTATCGCCAAGGAATTATCTCAGAGGGGCTGCTCTCTATCCTGCTGGCTTTTATGCTTATTAAGAGATTGCCGTATCGCTTCGATCTGGTGGTAAGGCCAACGGTTTTCTATGAATATCTTAGACAAAGAAAACTGACAAGCAGTCATGAGCACTGGCGGAAATTTAAAGAGTTAAAGTATCTAGTCGAGGAGGAATTAGACTCTAAACTATTTTTTGATGGAATTGAAACGTATCAAGGCGCCGAGCATTACCTCAACCTGATACAACACGATTCAGATAAAATCGCTAATACTTTACGGTTGTATCAACAAAAAAATTGGCAGTTTAGTTTTGTGCAGCGAGCAGGCCGTGGTTTTGCAGGAATGCTTTCATCTGACCCAAGGTTTATATTGGTGCCACCAGCGTTTGCTGCGGAAGCATTACATTCCCCTTTAGGCTTAGAGTATTTCGATGAGCGAAGGGCTAGTCGTTTTTTTGTTGAGTATATTGAAAGAAATCTAATTGAGTGCGATCAAAATGATAAGGAGTTTATAGCAAGATTTAATAGTAAAAAAGAATTCCTCTTTACTCGAATTTTAAAGCTTACTCCCAAAGGAAACTTAGTAGGTCTGGCTGACTTGGATCTTTATACGACTTGCAATATTGATAATCAGTTTTCCGATCAAAGTCACTCTCGGTACTCTCCGGCGTCGGCAGCGCTCACGATCGATAGAAATCTAGCACTAGCATTGAGGCGTTCGACTTCCCACCACATCACATCTGGCGAAATTGTCGGCGGACCTGATTTCGCAGATGATATTGATGCAAAAATGGATGCTTTCCAAGAGGAGCATAAGCGAATGCGAGAAAGCGAAAAGCGCCACCGCATAGCTTGGGAAACCAGTAAAGCTTTTGTGGAAGAGCTTCTGACGAACGGAGCTTTCAAGAGCTAGCGTCCAAGGGGTAGAGCGGCTTGCGTTTTTTGTCGCCGATCAGGTTGGTCCTCCACAACACTTTGTCGTGTGAGCTTGTTCAGCATCGACAGCCCTTGCAACCTCCGGAGGCGGTACATAGAGCTCCTAAAGTCGGCACCCTAGGCCAACCTCGAATCAGCCGCAACCCATGAAGGCCTTCAGCAGCGATGTGTGTTAGCAGAGGTCGTCTAATGCGGTTGACTCAGCAGAGACTTCCCTCACTTGAGGCCCGAGTACCTGGAATTTTTAAGAGCGTGATGCGTATGCTTTGTCGATGGCTTCTTGTTTTTCTTCCTCAAATGAGGGAGGATAACCGGAAGTCGAGCTAGCAGGAGCTAGAGAAAATGCCTATGAATGTTGTAGTTTCTGAAGTCGCTGCGCGTCTTGAAGAGCTTGGAGTGTCTGAAGCGTCACTTAGAGAGGCCATCAACCAAGGGCATCTACAGCGCGCTAGGCTCACACCTAACCATCCTCGTATCTTTCCAGGGCTTGAAATGTGGGGGTGGTGTGTGGCCGGCTTACGTGATCAGCTCCGCCCTTTCGGCTGGATCGCTCATGTGGCAGGTAACTACGAATCGACGGTAAATAATTCTCTTGATCTGGCTATTGCAATAGCTTCAGGTGATGAAGCAACGGGTATTGCTCACTCACATCCGTCTAATAGGTCCAAGAAGGGGAAAAACACCGTTGAGGCTGTTGAGGGAAACCGACAAGGAGACTTGTTTATTGAACTTCTACCTGAAAAAACTATAACGGGCCCTTCGAATCATGATACGTGGATTTTGCTGCATCATACCGACATCAATAGGAAGGAAATTCGTATGGAATTTTCTAAGCCTTGGGACATTGGGGAAGATGGTAAAATTACATCCTGGGCTGAACGTATCATTCTGAGCAGCATTTCCTTCGATGACGACATCCAATTGGATGATTTTATCGAGCCCGATGGTATGAATATTAATATCAACATTACTAGAAAAGCCTCTTGACTTACCATGTTTAATGCCATGCGATTTTCCCTTGCTCGGAAGCGGAGGGGAATGAAGAAACGTGAACTCGCCATTTCAATTGGGGTGACCGAGCGCTCTGTGTCGGGCTACGAGAACGGTAGTCAGGAGCCTGAGTCTGGAACGTTGCATCGAATTGCAGAGGCCCTTGGGTTTCCTGAGAGTTTTTTCTTTGGTGACGATCCCGAAATCCCGACTCCAGATATTGCAAGTTTCCGTTCTCTTTCAAAAATGTCGGCTGCTTTGCGTGACTCTGCACTTGGGGCAGGGGCTATCGCTTTACTTTTGAATAACTGGATTGAGTCACGATTTGATTTGCCGGAGCCTGATATTCCAGATCTCGGGAGCGATAGAAATTTTTCAATATTAAATCAGGGTGATTGTAAGTCCCACGAGATTGAGGAATACCCGGCAGCAGGAGCAATTCAAGAGCCGGAGGCTGCAGCAGAAATGCTGCGGGCTCATTGGGGATTAGGGCAAAACTCTATCAGAAATTTGATAGTTCTATTAGAGTCGAAGGGTGTAAGGGTCTACTCGTTGGCTATTGATGCTAAAGAAGTAGACGCATTTTCAATGTGGAGTGGTGGCCGTCCCTTCATGTTTTTGAATACGTATAAGTCCGCAGAGCGCTGCCGGTTTGATGCTGCTCATGAACTTGGGCATTTAGTTTTGCACCAACACGCGCACCCACAAGGGCCAGACTTGGAGAGAGAGGCTAACGCCTTTGCATCTGCTTTTCTTATGCCGCGAGCCAGCGTGCTTGCCAAGGCGCCGCGTTCAGCGACAATTCAAAGCCTTATAAAATTTAAGAAATACTGGTCTGTCTCAGTGGCGGCTTTGAATTATCGCCTTCATACATTAGGTTTGATTACTGACTGGACATATCGAACTTTATGTATTCAGATTGCTCAGGAGGGATACCGGACTTCCGAACCTGAATCAGTACCTCACGAAAAATCAGTAATCCTTGAAAAAGTCTTTTCGGCGTTGAGAGATGAGGGAATAAGCAAGAATCATGTAGCACAACAGTTGGCTATACCTCAAGCAGAAATAAATGAGCTTACATTTGGCCTAATGTTGAATGTGTTAAAAGGCGGAGGGGGGGCAAGCGTTAAAGGCAGTCTATCCTCTCTTCGGTTAGTCAAAGGATAAGTTATATGTTTTGACAAGCCTTTGAATGCGGCAACCGATCATCACTGGGATTTTGTTCTTTTGGAGTGAAGCTTAATGGACTTTGTATTCGGCAAAAAGAAAAATCCTCAGGCGGTTGATGAGTTAGTTCAGTCCCTCCGAGTCCTTGATATTGAGGGTAGCCTATATATCGGTTACCCGATTTTTGAAGTTAATGAGAACGCGGTGCTTACTGATGCGCTGATGGTGACAAAAGATCACGGCGTGGTGGTATTTGATCTGAGTAATACAGCAGAGGATGATCCAGTCGTTGTTGAGGAATATCAAGACGATTTATACAGAGGGTTGGTTAAGCGTTTTTTAGCTGAGAAGGGATTGGTAAACAGACGCGATCTATCCTTCCAAGTAAACGTTTTGTCTTTTAGGCAGGATATACTTGAAGGTGTAGACTCATGCACCCCAGATACTGTTGTTTCGACTGTCCAGCAGTTTGCTGGTATTTCTGACGAGCAATTCAAACTCGTAAATGCTTCGATTCAAAAGACATCAGTTCTTAAGCCTACTAAAAAAAGAACAAAGGTTAAAGATGACGGGTCTTTAGGTTCAACTATAAAGAGAATTGAAAAAGAGATTGCGAATTTAGACCGGTGGCAGAAGAAAGCCGCAATTGAGTCGCCAGATAAACCCCAGCGGATAAGAGGGCTTGCTGGATCTGGCAAGACAATTATTCTTGCTATGAAAGCTGCGTATTTGCATGCGTATAATCCTGAGCTTGTTATTGCCGTTACTTTTCAAAGCCGATCTCTTTACCAGCAATTGGAAAGGCTTACAGATAAATTTTATTTTGAACATAAGCAAGAAGATACGGATCCAAACTTTCTTAAGATTCGTCATGCTTGGGGTAGTACTAGAGAAGTCGGTATTTACTCAGAGATATGTAGTCAGATTGGCATTTCACCATTGAATTTTATGGATGCCAAACAGAAATATACCCGTGAAACTGCTTTTGAGGGAGCTTGCCAAGAAGCACTTGATGCAATCAATGGTGTTCAAGTTGAGCCCTTGTATGATTATTTGCTTATAGATGAAGCTCAAGATTTTCCAGTTTCTTTCTTTAAATTGGTCTATAGATTTGTACGCAGTCCTGAAAAATTAATCTGGGCCTATGATGAGTTACAAAATTTAGGCAACTTCACCATGCTTCCGGCGGATGAGCTTTTTGGGTGCTCCCCTGAGGGTGTTGCACTTGTGCATCTTGAAAATGAGCCAGGTCGTCCTCAGCAAGATATTATGCTGCCGATTTGTTACAGGAACCCTCCTTGGACACTCACCCTCGCTTTGGCTCTAGGACTGGGTATCTATCGTGATAGCGGGCCCATACGCATGTTCCCGGACCCCAGGTTTTGGAAAGACATCGGCTTCGAGCTCGTGTCTGGGGAGTTGTCCCTTGGGAAAACAGTGTCGCTACAGCGCTCATCCTCAAGAACGCCCGACTATTTTTATAGCTTGATGAATGTTGATTCAGCGATAGGATATCAAGCTTTCGATACTAAAGAGTTACAAGGTAAGTGGGTGGCACAGCAGATTCAGCGCGATGTCACTAGCGGTGAACTTGAGTTTAGCGACATCTTGATAGTTTTCCCTGATGCATATACTTTGAATAGCGAGTCCGCTTATGTGATGCACGAGTTGAGGAATTTAAGTTTAAATTGTCATGTTGTAGGGAAAAATAGCAGTCAGGATGTGGTTTTCGTTGAAGACTCTATAGCGATAACGCATATCCATAGGGCCAAGGGTAACGAAGCTCCCATGGTTTACGTCATGAATGCGCAATACTGCTGTTCTGGTTTCGATCTAGGGAAGAAACGAAACTCGCTATTCACTGCTATTACTAGAGCTAAGGCTTGGGTGAGAATTACTGGTGTTGGTACTACAATGCAGTCTCTGGTCAAGGAGATTGATCAAGTCTACGCAAATAATTTCATGCTTAATTTTAAATATCCAACTCGGGAGCAGTTGGATGAACTGGAGAATGCGTACAAGGATAAGTCACCTGATGAGGTGCAGGAGCTTTATCAGGGATTTGGACAGATAAAGAAAATTAAGCGTCTTTTGAAGGAAGGGAAAATAGCTTTGGAGGATTTGCCAGACGACCTCCGTGATATCTTTGAGTGACTCACCATGCCTATTCAGTCTGAAGAGTTAATTGGGGCTATTAATCAGCTGATTTTTGAGTGGCAAAAAACCGGGTTAATAATCGATTCAAGGAACCATCAGGCCTATCAAAAATCGAATGGTTTGGTAGAGGTGACTTGGGGTAACGATGGATATGTTCTGAAAGAAAACGATTTCTCAACCCTGAGCGAATACTGCTCGTTAGTGGAAAATAGACAGTATTCAATGTTGCTCACGGATGGTTCTTTTTTTCAAATTTCTTATGGGTTGCGCAGACGTGAGATTGTTCGCCATCGGCTTTGTTGGTATCCCTCACCTGTCAAATTCTCAGACGATCTAATGGATTCCGGACGCATCATTGATGAGGTCTTGGAGCGAATGGCTAAAGGAGACACGGGTTTCTTTCAGGCCAGAAGTCCTTTAAGGTTCGACTACTCTCCTGACGATGCCAACGAGTTGCATCCTGAAGTGCATCTCCATATAGGCCACGAGGAATGCAGGATTCCTGTTAAATCGGCACTTAGTTTAAGGGCGTTCATGGTATTTATAGTGGACAATTTTTACGCAGACATTAGAGCAGGCTCTCGCTTACATCGCGATGCTTTGACTTGGTTTTGTGGGGATAAGCTTACACAGGATCAAAGGCAGAGAGTACATATCAATGGACTATAATGGTGGACAGGGGTTGCGGCCGAATTTATCTACCATGTCGTTTTTTGCCAGAATCTTAAATATTCTCCTTATAACAATAGGTAGAGGTACGGTAGCTGGGTGAGGCTTTTATTCGAGAAGTTACTGAGTCTAGCTAGTTACTGTCTACCCTGTCGCAGAAAAAAACATAGGGCGCTTCATTGCTATAATTTGCTTGTTCAATCACTAGGGTGTATAGAGTGAAGTATATTTATCTTGACTGGAACGTAATAAAGTACATGAAGGGTCAAGTGGTAACCGATAAGTATGATGGTTTCGAGTTTGAGAAGTTGTTCAATAAGCTGTCAAAAAGGTTTAAATTTCCTTACTCCGAAAGTCATCTCCGAGATTTATTAGTTTCGGATAAAGATGATAATCCGAAGGTAAAAGAAGATCTTGATTACCTTATGTTTGTTTCAGAAGGATTTGGTGCATTTACTGTTGGTCACGATGTTGTGATAAATAAATCTGATGTGCATGAGCATTTTGAATACTTAAAAAGTGAACCCGCTGCTTCAATGGATTTTGATGTGACAGGTGAGTCGTTTGAAATTGATACGGATAAGATGCATAGCGACTCTGCATATAAGAAATTAATTGAAGAAAATGACGGAGTGCTTGATGGTTCTGTAGTTAAGAGATTTATTGAAAGTGCAGCTGTATCGATGGACGATCCTGATTGGTATAAAAATATAAGGGAGCAGATTTCTAGGCTTAAGAAGGATTTTGAGAGCGAGAGTAATACCGTTCTTGACCAAAATTCAGAGTATTATAAAAGTGTTTTGCCCTTTCTTGAGTTTTTAGCAGATGAAGCTGCTGCGGATCATCCGAACAAATTTCCTGCTGCTGTTCAAGGTTTTTTGTCGATAAGTGGTAAGAAAATTGAGGATCTGGAAAATTTAGATAAGCTGCATATTGGCTATCAGTTACTAGACTTTCATCCTGCTTTTAAAGAAAAAATCAAGAAGAAGAACAAGCCATCTAATCTGGTGAGGGATATGTTGAATGTAATCTTTGCGGCTAAGGCAACATATTATGTTAGTGAGGATGGCAATAGTAGAAAAAAAGCAAAGTATATTTATTCCGCTTTTTCGCTTCCGGTAAAAGTAGTAGGTATGAATGAGTTTGTCAGTAGATTTTGCTGATTTATCACGATGCACTAATGATTAACGATTTTTTTATGGAGAAGGTAGGGGCTATAAGTATCCATCCTTTTGCATGTCATCGTATAAATGTATGCATTTACGTGGCGGATCACCGGGAGGAAAAAGCATCTGTAGTCATGGCGCTCTAGGGCATATATCGCATAGCTTTGTACTGCGCAGTCAACAAAGAGGATAGCACCAGTTGAAAAGCCGACCACACGACGAAGCCATGGCTGATCTATTTCGCTTAGATCCGGTCTATGCGGCCGAACTGCTGAGTGAAGTGCGCCGGAACGGCGACCCGGCTGAGCTGACTATTTTTTTGCGACAGATGGCTGTCGCGTTCGGACAAGGCGTGGAGTGGAAGCTTGTCGACGCAGAGGCTAAATTTTCGCCAAAATAGCAGCGTATGGCATATCTCATGGTATTTTCAGTTTTTCTAATTTTAACATACTGATATAAAAGGTAATTTTCTTAGTATTTATAATAGAGTGGGAGTGATCCCCACGCGCTCTTGATGATGCCGTTCCCCGAAATCCCGCGCCTTGGCGCGGGATTTCAATATCCGCTCGATCACACTGTTAATCTCCGAATGTTCTTTTTATAGCGTCCGCTTCAAGTGGCAATACTTGATTGTTGCATTTGCCGGATTCTGTAGTCTCTTGCCCGCCGAACGCATCTTGCGTGATTAAGCTGACGCCGAATAAGCGTAAGTGTCCGGTCGATACTTCTTTTAATGATTATTCCGGTACTTTCCAAAGCGAATATCACCTTCCGGTAGATTCTCCACGGGCTACCAGCCGAGGCTTTGATAAAAACCACTCGCGCGGTGTGCTTCAGTGGTTTCCAGTCATATGTTCTGGTGGTGTTGAAATAGGAAAGCCTCCGCTCTATCCATCAGGCGGCGCCCCCAATCCTTGCCCCTCGAACCAGAGGGTGCCTGGACGGACCTCGGGCGGCTGACACGCTCGGCGAATAGGGAACGGCTCCGTCAGCATGCCCCTAAGACTATCTGTCTGATTCAAATGATGTTTTTAGAGAAAACCTCTCTGAAAATAACCTGTTACGTACCGTTAATTAACCGTTACCCAACTTATCTTGGGCAGTCTGTCATGGGCAGTATCCATATAGCCCGTTGAAATAAGACTCCCGACCGGGCCTGCACGGAAAGACAGCGCGAGGCTATCCATGGCCTCAAAACAAAAACAAAAGAATAAATGGCGAGGTACTTACGATGACGATGTATGAGATCTGGGACTCAATTGTCGCGTTCTATGAACCGACACTGGAAATAATAAGTCTGTGGGCCTGGGGCCTTCCTCTGTTTGTCTCAGTCCTCGCGGTGATGTTCATCATCTCGCAAAAGTGGCAGAGCCCCCTGACCCTCCGTTCTCTAACCAATGCAGCCTTTCCCAAAGAGCAATATGACAACCCCTCATCTCGCGTGGATATGTGGAACGGTATCATCCTGCTGATGCTCGGTTTTCCCCTGGTTGGCGTCTTCGCCGTCAATGGCATCGCCATTGCTGACAATGTAGGCGCTTATTTCACCGCTGAATTCGGCGTCCGGGCCCCCTTGATGACGTCAACCTGGCTGATCGTCTCCGTTCAGTTCCTGACTTATTTCCTCAGTGTCGACTTCGTGGGGTATTGGATACATCGTTGGTGCCATACCAATGCACTGATGTGGCATCTGCACAAGCCTCACCATACCGCTGAGACACTGACGCCCTGGACGCTATTCCGCCAGCACCCCATCGAGTTCTTTGGCCTCAATATTATCCCGGCGGTGGTCGGCGGGGCCTTTACGGGGGTGGTGCTTTATGCAACGGGGAGTCAAATCCACCCAGGCATGGTGGTTGCCGTCACCACAACGGCCTACATCTGCTTCTTCGTTATCGATGTGTTTTCTCACGTCCATTTGCCGATCTCCTACGGGTGGATGAACCGGATCGTTTTGGCCCCTGTCATGCACAACCTTCACCACAGTATGGAGCCCCATCACTGGGACAAGAACAACGCAGTCGTACTGACGCTCTGGGACTGGATGTTCGGAACACTCTACTTGCCCAAGAAGGGCGAGAGCTGGCGTTGGGGATGCAACGACGAAGAATATGGTGCCAACAATCCGCACAACACCCTGAGGGGGTTCTATATCGATCCTTTCAAAACCCTCTGGCGTCACTTGAAGGACGGGCAGAGCCCGAATCCGTGAGGGGTACGGAGCACTGGGCAAGTATCTAGAGCGTAAAGCACGCCAGGCAATCGCTGGCTCAATTCCGTCAAGGGAATCATCATGGCATTGAAAGACACGCTTCATTGGCGCTATGCAACCAAAAGCTACAACGGCGACAAGGTCGCGCAAGAAAAAATTGATCCGATCCTGGAAGCCATACGCCTGGCCCCCAGCAGTTCGGGCCTGCAGCCTTTCAAGGTGTTAATCATCACTAACCGCGAGTTGAAGGCGCAATTGCAGCCGATCTGCGCCAACCAACAGCAAATTTCCACAGCGTCCCACTTGTTGATTTTTGCTGCCTGGGATGAATACACACCTGAGCGGATCAATGGGTTTTTTGAATACAGCAACAAAATACGTAACCTGCCTGCCAGTGTCACCGATGATTACCGGCTATCGCTGCTCGATTCTTTCGGCAGCATGAGCAAGGAGCAGCAGTATTTCCACGCGTCCAAACAGTGCTACATCGCCTTGGGATTCGCGTTGGTAGCGGCAGCTGAACTGGGCGTAGATGCCACGCCCATGGAAGGATTCGACAACCAGGCAGTGAATGCGCTTCTGAAGCTTCCCGAACAGGGGTTGAACAGTTCCGTTCTTTTGGCCCTGGGCTACCGGGATACTGAAAGCGATTGGCTGGTGAAACTCGAAAAGGTCCGGCGCGACAAGGCGCATATGTTCGTGGAGATTGCGTAGGTCTACCCCTGAGAAATTTCCAGCGACACAGGTTGTAATCAACAGGGCAGATTAAATGTGCCTGCATGCCGGTTCAGGCGCCGTTGCCGAGACCCCATGCAGGCCATGTGCTTTTTGCGCAAAGCATTCCCGCACACCCTGATGGGAGACGTCGGCACCAGGCGAAGCGGATGCCCACGTCAGGCCACGCACGTAGGCACGGTGCCCAGCCCGTCTCGGAACGAGCAATGGCTTCGCTACGAGACGACGGGCGATATTGCCTTGCCCCATCTCAGGTTCCTTTAGCCTGGCTCTTCGCTCCAGAAGGAGCTAACCGCGTGCGGTTGGCAGCCCTGTCCGGGATAGGGACAGGTTCGTAAAAGAGTCTGGCGCTCAGCTTCTATTGAGCTGCCTCGTCTGGCTTGCCAGGGCTTGGCATGGCCTTGCCACTGGGAGGCGACGCCTGCCTCGTACGCCACATCTGACCGACGTCAAGTGGGCGTGCGATCAGCAACTCTGCCGATACACTCGACGGACCAAATGTGCGCACCTCATACATCGCTTCGAAGGCGTCGCTATTCCCTAGCACGGTCTTCAAGCGACTCAGCTCGGCACTGTCCGATGCAATTTTCGCTGCTTCAATCAGTGCGGGATCCATGATGCCGGCAACGACGACGATGTGATTTCCTGCTGGTCCCGGAAAGCGAGCAAGGTACGCATAGTCACGACGCATGATTCTTTCAGTGGACGGTTCGGCCCAATCAGATTGAAATTTATCCCCGCTCGCTCGATCCACAAGGGTATCGCCGCTGGCCGACAGCGAAAACCCGGAAAGATCAAAAAACGGCTCCTGCAGATCGCCGAGCGTGTCGAGTAAACCAACATAGACAATATCGTGATCGCTCAGCATTTCATTGGTGAAACGTGATGTGGTCACATCCTTGATCAGGCTTGAATTTCCAGGCCTGGTTGCGACCATGATTGGCATCACCGAAACCAGGGCTGATGCGAGCCCACTCGGCAAGTGATGGGCATTCATATCGATATACCTTTGGCCGGGCACAGGCATCTGTTGTTTGTAGTTATTCAGATCCTCGCTGGAAGCGATGGTGGAATCAGCGACCATACGAAGAATAGAACCGTCAGCGCCCTGTTCACCGAATACATAAAAATCACCGGAAACGATTAATAGCGGAGCCAGATTCTTCGTAATACCACTCCAGAGAATGCTCTCGATACGTGAATCACTGGGTGATTTCCCTGCCAACCAGAGCCAGCATATTGCGTTGAGCGTGAGGAAAAGCGCCGCGACGGCAAAATACCGCCAATCAAGGAAACGTCGGTGCACATGGCCGGAGTATTTGTCTTGCTCATCGGGAACAGCGACGACCAGACGATATTCGCCACGCGGAAGGATAAGCCGCTCGCCACGCTCATCGGCTGGCGCCGCATCGAGTTTTTTTCGCAGCCGATGAATATGCACTCGAACCGTTGCATCAGCCGCGAGATCCACGCTGGCGGGTCTACCAAACACGACTAGTGCAATCTCGATTTCTTTCGTTGCGGTCGCCGTCAGTGATCGTTCGAGGAGAAACTCGAAAAGACGAATGATCTGTTGCGATTTACCGAGCGCACCACTCTGTAAGACTCTGTGCGCGTGCGCTGTGAGCCGGGTTACCTCGTCAACTTCCTGCGACTTATCCATTTCACATCCTTACTGCGCTCGTCGCCATTGAAGACAAGGCGAGTGCTCTATGGTCGTCCTCAGGGGCGATGAGTTCGACTTAAGCATAGGCGGCAGGTCGTCCGCATCCGTATCCCAAATTGGCACGTAGCCACGAGCCTCGGGAAACGACTTGGCCGATCCAGAGGCCCTGCTGTCCATACCGATTTGTCGTCGACGGGTAATTTGCAACGGCACACCTCAGGACTTGTCAAGGATCATATCAACGGTGGGGTGGCTTGCAGCGGCCTTCCTGATAGAAATGGCACTTTTCAAGGCGTCATTCGTACTTGATCATATAACTATATGATTTTTATATATTTTATTTCATAGTTCATAATTGGAGTGGAAGTGACGCTGCGGCAGCAGGTGAGCGCTGAATAACAAAACCCCGGCCATGTCCGGGGTTTTGTGTTTCTGGTATTTGTTTACCGTCGGGCAATATCCGAAAAGTAAAACTTATCCAGCGTATGCCGCGATTCGGTGTACTCGAACTGGCGCCCATCCTGCAAAAACGTCTGGTTACTCACCACGATCACATGGCTCTGGCCGTCGAGGTCGAGGTGCGCCTGGTCGTCTTTGCTGCGGGGCAGGGCTTCGATGGTGCGTTGCGCATAGCTGATCTGCAGCTGCAGCGTCTGCTCGATGAACGCGTAGATCGACTGCTCGGCGATGTCGCGGTCCAGGCCGGGAATCAGGTCGGCGACAAAGTGGTTGATGTCGAGGATCACCCGTTTGCCGCCGATGCGCCGGACGCGCTTGATCCGCGTGATCAGGGTGCCGGGTTCGGCTTCGATGTGTTGTTGCAATGAGCCTTCCAGTGGGAACTGGGTGAACTCGACCACTTCGGTGCGTACGTCGTCGCCCAGGTCGGCGTGGGTTTCGTGGAAGCTGACGATGCCACCCAATTGGAACTCGATGGGGTTGGGCGACAACACGAAAGTGCCCTTGCCGTGGATTTTTTGCGCGAACCCACGCTCCTGCAACTGCTCGATGGCCCGACGCACGGTGCCACGGCTGGCCTGGTAGGCATCCATCAATTCGGTTTCGGAGGGAAGACGGGTGCCACGTTGCAGGCGTTCAGTGGTGATGTTGGCAAGCAGATCGGTATAGATCTGGTTGTATTTGCTCATGGGGATGGCTCTGTGCCGGGTTTGCGTTCAAGGCAGGAACCTTAGTGGCAAGGGGGGTGTTTGTCCATTGGGCCCTTGGATATCTGTGGCGCGTGACGGTGTAGAGCCCATAAAAAAACAAACAAAATGTAACTCGTACAGACGAGTTGTTGCTTTAACTCGTCTGTACGAGTACGTTTGCTCTCGGCGTGCTGCCAATGACTGCCCCCAAATAAAAAAATCAAAGTGGAAACCAAGCATGAGCCACGACTATTCGAACATTGCCCGCGAGATTCTCGAGAACCTCGGGGGCAGCGACAACCTTGAGCAAGCTGCCCACTGCGTGACTCGCCTGCGCCTGGCGCTCAAGGACCCGAGCCGGGTCAAGAGCAGCGCCTTGAACCAGGTTGACCTCGTCAAGGGCTCGTTTTTCACCGGGGGCCTGTTCCAGGTGGTGATCGGCCCCGGCGAAGTGGAAAAAGTCTACGCCGCGCTGCGGGAACAGACCGGCCTCGCCGCCGCCACCATCGCCGACGTCAAGAAAAAGGGCGCCGACAAGACCAATGCCATGCAGCGCCTGGTGCGGGTGTTCTCCGATGTGTTCATGCCGATCCTGCCTGCGCTGATCATTGCCGGCCTGTTGATGGGCGTGAACAACCTGATGGGCGCCAAGGGCATGTTCATCGAGGGCAAGACGCTGCTGGAGGCCTATCCGAACCTGGATGGCCTGTGGAGCCTGATCAACCTGATGGCCAACACCTCGTTCGTGTTCTTGCCGGCGCTGGTGGGCTGGTCGGCGGCCAAGCGCTTTGGCGGCAGTGAAATCCTCGGCATCGTGCTCGGCCTGATGCTGGTTCACCCGGACCTGCTCAACGCCTGGAACTATGGCAAGGCGGTCGCCGGGCTGGATGGCCAGAGCCTGCCGTACTTCGATATTTTCGGTTGGTTCAAGATCGAGAAAGTGGGTTACCAGGGGCAGATCCTGCCTATCCTGATGGCGGCCTATGTGATGAGCGTCATCGAGAAATGGCTGCGGGCGCGGGTGCCGAATGCGATTCAACTGCTCGTCGTACCGATCACCACCATCGTCGTTACCGGTGTGCTGGCCCTGGCGATCATTGGCCCGGTCACCCGTCACCTGGGCATCCTGATTACCGAAGGCGTGGTCACCCTCTTTGACCTGGCGCCGATGCTGGGCGGGGCGATTTTCGGCCTGCTGTATGCCCCGCTGGTGATCACCGGCATGCACCATATGTTCCTCGCCGTGGACCTGCAATTGATCTCCACCCAGGGCGGCACCTTTATCTGGCCGATGATCGTCATGTCCAACCTGGCCCAGGGCAGCGCCGCGCTCGCGGTGTTCTACATGACCCGTAATGCGCGGGACAAAAGCATGGCCTCGACCTCAGCGGTTTCCGCCTACTTCGGCATTACAGAGCCCGCGATGTTCGGCGTGAACCTGCGCTTCAAATTCCCGTTTTATGCCGCGCTGCTGGGTTCGGCGCTGGGCAGCATCTTCCTGTCGTTGAACAAGGTCCAGGCCTCGGCCATCGGGGTCGGCGGCCTGCCTGGGTTTATCTCGATCGTGCCGAGCGCCATTCCGATGTTTGTGATCGGGATGGTCATCGCGATGGTCGTGCCGTTTGTTTTGACCTGCGCATTGAGCATGAAGATCGTGCGGCCTGGATACAGGGTTGCCTGATCTACCGCTATCGGGGGCAAGCCCCTCCGCATTTTGAATGTGGGAGCGGGCTTGCCCCCCGATGAGGCCCGAGAGGCCTGCAAAAAATTCTACTGAAGGAACCCACCATGCAAGACTGGCAACACTCGGTGATCTACCAGATCTACCCCAAAAGCTTCCACAGCCACGCGGGTAACGCCACCGGTGACCTGCTGGGTATCGTGGATAAACTCGATTACCTCAAGTGGCTGGGGGTCGACTGCCTGTGGATCACCCCGTTCCTGCGTTCACCGCAGCGCGACAACGGCTACGACATCAGCGACTACTACGCCATCGATCCCAGCTACGGGACCATGGCCGACTGCGACCTGCTGATCAGCGAAGCGGCCCAGCGCGGCATCAAGCTGATGCTCGACATCGTGGTCAATCACACCTCCATCGAGCATGAGTGGTTCCAGCAGGCACGCAGCAGCCTCGACAACCCGTACCGTGACTTCTATATCTGGCGCGACCAGCCGAACAACTGGGAATCCAAGTTCGGTGGCTCAGCCTGGGAATACGAAGCGCAAACCGGCCAGTACTTCCTGCACCTGTTCGATCACACCCAGGCCGACCTCAACTGGGACAACCCCAAGGTGCGCGCCGAGGTGTTCAAGCTGATGCGCTTCTGGCGCGACAAGGGTGTGGGCGGTTTCCGCCTGGACGTGATCAACCTGATCTCCAAGCCCGCCGATTTCCCCGAAGACAACAGCGATGGCCGTCGCTTCTACACCGACGGCCCGAACGTGCATGCATACCTGCAGGAAATGCACCGCGAAGTCTTCGAGGGCCATGACCTGATCAACGTCGGCGAGATGTCGTCCACCAGCCTGGAACACTGCATCCGCTATTCGCGGCCGGAGTCCAAAGAGCTGTCGATGACCTTCAACTTTCATCACCTGAAAGTCGATTACCCGAACTTGCAGAAGTGGGTGCGCGCCGACTTTGATTTCCTGCAGCTCAAGCAGATTCTCTCTGACTGGCAACTCGGCATGCAGGCGGGTGGCGGCTGGAACGCACTGTTCTGGTGTAACCACGACCAGCCTCGAGTGGTCTCGCGATTTGGTGATGACGGCGAACACCGGGTGGTCTCGGCCAAGATGCTCGCCACGGCGTTGCACTTCCTCCAGGGCACGCCCTTTGTGTACCAGGGCGAAGAGCTGGGCATGACCAACCCAGGGTTCGACAAGATCGAGCACTACCGTGATGTCGAGACCCTGAACATCTTCCGCCTCAAGCGCGATGCGGGGGAGTCCGAGGCGTCGAGCATGGCGGCGATCATGCAGAAGTCCCGCGATAACGGGCGCACGCCCATGCAGTGGAACAACCAGGCGAATGCCGGTTTCAGCACGGGCGAGCCGTGGATCGGTATCCCGGCCAATGCGGCGCAGATCAATGTCGAGCAGCAACTGGATGACCCGGACTCGGTGCTGCATCACTACCGCGCGCTGATCGCCTTGCGTCGCCATGAATCGCTGATTCAGGAGGGCGTTTACCGCCCGTTGCTGCAAGACCACCTTCAGGTCTGGGCATACCTGCGCGAAGGTCATGGCGAGCGGTTGCTGGTGCTGAACAACTTCTACGGCCAGCCGTGCGAGATCCAACTGCCCGGCAACGTGATCAGTGGGGGCACCGAGCAACGCCTGCTGATCAGCAACTACCCCGATTGCCCGATGCGTACCCGCACAGTCGTGCTGCGCCCCTACGAATCCTTTGTGCTGCACCTCAAGGACTGAGACCCGTTGTAAACCCCGTGTGGGAGCGCGGGGACGCGTTAAAAACATAATAAAAATATCGGAGCGCTTCATGAAAACAACAATAAAGCTGGGCCTAGTAGCATCGTGCCTGAGCCTGCCATTCGGCGCGCAGGCCCTGGAATTTGCCGGTTACCTGCGCAGTGGCGTGGGCACTTCAACCGGCAGTGGCAAGCGGCAGTGTTTCCAACTGCCGGGCGCGCAAACCAAATACCGCTTGGGCAACGAATGCGAGCAGTACGCCGAACTGGAATTGCGCCAGGACCTGCTGACCCTCGACGATGGTTCGGTGCTCAGCGTCGACGCCATGGCCTCCCTGTACAACCAATACGACCGCGCCCTTAAATTCCAGGGTGAAAACAACGGCTCGGCGCGCATGCCGCAGATGTATGCGCAATGGTCGAACCTGCCCAGTCTCAACGGCGGGTCGCTGTGGGCCGGGCGGCGTTACTACAAACGTAATGACATCCATATCTCCGACTTCTACTACTGGAACCAGAGCGCCACGGGCGGCGGTATCGAGGACGTGCTGATTGGCGACTTGAAATACAGCTACGCCCTTTCGCGCAAGGACAACCTGTACCAGAAGGAATACGCCACCCGTCACGATTTCAACATTGCGGGCTTCAAGACCAACCCCGGTGGCGAGCTGGAGCTGGGCTTGAGCTACATCGAAAAGGCCGGCGGGCGCGATACCAACAGCGGTTGGGCGATCACGGCGCAGCACGTACAAAAGGCTTTCCTGGGCGGCAAGAACAAATTCGCCCTGCAGTACGGCGAAGGTCCTGGCACCGGCCTGGGTTACACCGGCAATACCCGCTTGGACAACAGCAGCAAAAGCTATCGCGCCGTCGAGTTTTTCGACTGGCAGGTGACCCCGCGTTTCGGCGGGCAGATCGAGGCGGTGTACCAGAAAGATATCCGTCCCGGCAGCCAGGACCAGACCTGGATGTCCGTCGGCGTGCGCCCGGCCTATGCGATCAGCGAGCAGTTCAAGCTGGTCACCGAACTCGGCCATGATCAGGTCGATGCCAGTGGTGGCACGCGCAAGCTGAGCAAGTTCACCTTCGCCCCGACCTGGTCGCCCAAAGGCCCGGATTTTTGGGCGCGGCCGGAGGTGCGTTTGTATTACACCTATGCCAGTTGGAACGAAGCGGCCAAGCGTGCGGCGAATGAGCTGGCGGCGGGTTCGGCGTTGTCCGACACCGGCGCCTACGGCACTGCGCGGCATGGCTCGAACGTCGGCGTGCAAGTCGAATACTGGTGGAAATGAGCCTTCGGGTGCACAGGGACTAAATGTGGGAGGGGGCTTGCCCCCGATAGCGGTGTTTCAGATAGGCATTTATTGGCTGGTACACCGTCATCGGGAGCAAGCCCCCGCCCACACGGATATCTACAGAACAAAACAGCAGGTGAAGTCATGACCGCAACTCAACCCCTGGAATTGCTGGCGCCCGTGTCGGGTGTGCTGCTGGCGCTGGATAAGGTGCCCGACCCTGTATTCTCCAGCCGCCTGATTGGCGACGGCCTGTGTATCGACCCCACCTCGCAGACCCTCTGCGCGCCACTGGCCGGGGTGATCAGCAATATCCAGGACAGTGGGCATGCGGTCAGCATCACCGATGACAATGGCGTGCAGGTGCTGATGCACATCGGCCTGGACACCGTGAACCTGGCAGGCAAGGGATTTACCCGATTGGTCGAGGAAGGCCAGCGGGTGGAGGCCGGGCAACCGCTGATCGAATTCGATGCCGACTACGTGGCGCTCAACGCCCGTAGCCTGCTGACCTTGATGCTGGTGGTCAGTGGCGAGCCGTTTAGCGTGTTGGCAACCGATCTTGTGGAGGTCGGCCGACCGCTGTTGCAGTTATCCCCAGGTGAAGCCGTTGACGCAGTGGACGAAGAGGAGGGCGATGCGCTGTTCTCCAAGCCGTTGACCTTGCCCAATGCCAATGGTTTGCACGCCCGCCCGGCGGCGGTGTTCGCCCAGGCGGCGAAAGGTTTCAACGCAAGCATCTATCTGCACAAGCAAACCCAGAGCGCCAACGCCAAATCGCTGGTGGCGATCATGGCGTTGCAAACCGTGCACGGCGACACCTTGCAGGTGAGTGCGGCGGGTGAGGATGCCGAAGTGGCGATCACTGCGCTGGTGGCCTTGTTGTCTGAAGGCTGTGGCGAGGGGGTGGCGAGCGTGGCTGAAGCGGTCGTTACGCCACCCTCGGCGACCTTGCTGCGAGGCGTGTGCGCATCGCCGGGTTCGGCGTTTGGTCAGGTCGTTCAAGTGACTGAGCCTGAGCTGAGCATCCCTGAACAAGGTATGGGTGAAGCCACTGAACGTGCCGCTTTGGCGCGTGGCCTGCTGGCTGCCACCGAGGCATTGCAGGCTTTTCGGGATAAGGCCGCCGGCAGCGCCCAGGCAGAGATTTTCCGCGCCCATCAGGAACTGCTCGAAGACCCGACCTTGCTGGAGCAAGCCCACAGCCTGCTGGCTGAAGGCAAAAGCGCCGCCTTTGCCTGGAACAGTGCCACGCTGGCGACCGTCAAGCTATTTCAGGGGCTGGGCAATGCGCTGATCGCCGAGCGTGCGGCAGATCTGGCGGATGTTGGCCAGCGCGTGCTGAAACTGATCCTGGGCATTCAGGACAACGCCTGGGACTTGCCGGAGCGCGCAATCCTGATCGCTGAGCAATTGACCCCTTCGCAGACTGCCAGCCTGGATACACGCAAAGTGCTGGGTTTTGTCACCGTCGGCGGAGGCGCGACCAGCCACGTCGCGATCCTCGCCCGCGCCCTTGGCCTGCCGGCCATTTGCGGTGTTTCGGCCCAGGTACTGGGGTTGGCCAACGGCAAGCAGGTGTTGCTCGACGCCGACAAAGGCGAACTGCACTTGGACCCGGACCTGGCCGAAATCGAACAATTGGAAGCCGCCCGCAAGCAGCAGGTGCTTCGCCATCAACGCGATGTGGCGCAGGCGTCTTTGCCCGCCACCACCCGAGACGGTCATCACGTCGAAGTCACCGCCAACGTGGCCTCGTTGGAGGAAGTGGAGCAATCCCTGACCCTTGGCGGCGAAGGCGTCGGCCTGTTGCGTTCGGAATTCCTCTACCTGGACCGCAACCGCGTGCCGAGCCCTGACGAACAAGCGGCTACCTACACGGCCATCGCCCGTGCCCTGGGCGCCGAGCGCAACCTGGTGGTGCGCACCTTGGACGTCGGTGGCGACAAACCCTTGGCTTATGTGCCGATGGATGCCGAAACCAACCCGTTCCTCGGGCTGCGCGGCATCCGCCTGTGCCTGGAGCGTCCCGAGCTGCTGCGCGAACAGTTCCGTGCGATCCTCGCCAGTGCCGGTTTTGCACGCCTGCATATCATGCTGCCGATGGTCAGCCTGCTCTCCGAGTTGCACCTGGCGCGCAAGATGCTCGAAGAAGAAGCGCTGGCCCTGGGGCTCACCGAGCTACCGAAGCTGGGCATCATGATCGAGGTGCCGTCTGCGGCGTTGATGGCGGATGTGTTTGCGCCCCATGTGGATTTCTTTTCGATCGGCACCAATGACCTGACCCAATACACCCTGGCCATGGACCGCGACCACCCGCGGCTGGCCGGCCAGGCCGACAGCTTTCACCCGGCGGTGCTGCGCCTGATCGCGACCACCGTCAAGGCCGCCCATGCCCACGGCAAATGGGTGGGCGTGTGCGGGGCGTTGGCGTCCGAAGCCTTGGCCGTGCCGGTATTGATCGGGCTGGGGGTGGATGAGTTGTCTGTCAGTGTGCCGCTGATCCCGACCATCAAGGCCACCGTACGCGAGCTGGACCTGGCGGACTGCCAGATCATCGCCCGCCAGGTACTGGGCCTGGAAGAGGCCGCCCAAGTGCGCGAGGCCTTGCGCCTGTATCACGCGGCCACCGTTGAAACCTCACCTGTCGTGGAGCACTGAGCATGTTCGAGAAATTGCAGCGGGCGTTCTGGAAAGCCCTGACCCCGGATTTGATTGCCGAGACGGTAGCGCCGTCGACACCGAGTCTGTTGTCGGCCGATGTGCTGGATGCGCTCGGTGGTGCGGATAATCTCAAGACGCAACAGCGCGTGGCGTTGACGCGGGTGCGCGTGCAACTGCAGGACGCGGCGCGGGTGGATGTGGCGGCGTTAAAGGCGGCTGGAGTGCCGGGCGTGATGGTGTTGGCGGGAGGCACGGTACATCTGCTCACCGGCCTCCAGGGCCAGTAGCGAACGAGCGGTGGGAGTGCCGGTAGCAGGGGGCGGTCAGCTTGTCTGTGGCTGATCGAGCCTCATCGGGAGCAAGCTCCCTCCCACATGGGCTTGGGGGGCTGGATGATCGGGTTTACAGCTGCGGGTTCTCTTCCGGCGGCTTGGTCTTGTTCACCCCAGGTACATGCAGGTTGCCTTCGACCACCTGATTACCTTCCAGCTGTGGCTGAGTCACCCAGGTGAGGATGTCGTAGTAGCGCCGGATGTTCGCCACGAAGTGCACCGGCTCGCCGCCACGGGCATAGCCGTAGCGGGTCTTGCTGTACCACTGCTTCTGCGACAGGCGCGGCAGCATCTTCTTCACGTCCAGCCACTTGTTCGGGTTCAGGCCGTCCTTCTGCGCCAGCTTGCGCGCGTCGTCCAGATGCCCGGTGCCCACGTTGTAAGCGGCCAGGGCAAACCAGGTACGGTCCGGCTCGGCGATATCATCGTCAAGCTCATCCTTGATCTTGGCCAGGTACTTGGCGCCGCCCATGATGCTTTGCTTGGCGTCCAGGCGGTTGGACACGCCCATGGCCTGGGCGGTGTTCTGGGTCAGCATCATCAGCCCGCGCACGCCGGTCTTGGAGGTGACCGCCGGTTGCCAGAGTGACTCCTGATAGCCGATGGCCGCCAACAGGCGCCAGTCGACCTTTTCTTCCTTGGCGTAGGCCTTGAAGTGTTTCTCGTACTTGGGCAAGCGCTGCTGCAAGTGCTGGGCAAACGTATAGGCGCCCATGTAGCCGAGCACATCGACGTGCCCGTAGTAGCGATCTTTCAGGCGCTGCAAGGTGCCGTTCTTGCCGACCTTGTCGAGGTAGCTGTTGACCTCGTTGAGCAGGCTGTTGTCTTCGCCGGCGGCCACGGCCCAGCTCTGGTGGCTGGCATCGCCGAGGTCGAACGCCACGCGCACGTTGGGGAAGTACACCTGGTTCATCGCCACTTCGTTGGAGTCCACCAGGGTCAGGTCGATCTGGCCTTCGTCGACCATGCGCAACAGATCGACTACTTCAACGGCGTCGGACTCTTCGTATTCGATGGCAGGATTCTGTTTTTTCAGCTCCGCCAGTTGTTCGGCGTGGGTGCTGCCCTTGAGCACCATGATCTTCTTGCCCACCAGGTCCGCCGCGTTGGTGGGGCGCGATTGGCCGTTGCGATAGATGATCTGCGGGGTCACTTCCAGGTACGGGTGGGAAAAGCGTACCTGCTTCAGGCGCTGCTCGCTGCTGACCAGGCCGGCGGCGGCCAGGACCGGGCCGTTGGGTTTGCCCAGCTGGCCGAACAGGTCGTCGAGGTTGTCAGCGGTTTCGATTTCCAGCTTCACCCCCAGGTCGTCGGCAAAACGCTTGACCAGTTCGTATTCGAAACCGGTTTCACCGTTGCGGTCCTGGAAATACGTGGCCGGGCTGTTTCGGGTAATCACCCGCAATACGCCATCCTCCTTGATTCGCTCGAGCGTGCTGGGTTTATCAACACAGGCGCTGAGCATCAGGAAGAGTCCGGTTGCGATGAGCCATTTGGCGCACCGCGGGCGCAAAGCAGTAGGGGAGAACATCTGCGCAGTATACGCAAACGGCCCACGGCGCCATATCTCGACAGCGTGGGACTTGTCTGCTAGCGCCGGCAAAACTGTGCTGCAACCCGCAGAAACGTGGCTTGGCGAGTGATTGTGACGGTTAAAATAACTGCGCGGAATGCCACGGATAGCGCGCGGATAGCGTGCAATCGGTGCCAACTGACGTTCGGCAGCAGCCACCAGTAGCGTTTCGGGTGCCGTTGGCGGCGGTTTACGCTAGAATGCACGGCCTCAAAGCACACCCCCTTCCCGAGGCTGTCCCGAAGATGTTGATCCTGCGCGGCGCTCCTGCCCTTTCTGCCTTTCGCCACAGCAAACTCCTTGAGCAACTGAGCCAGAAGGTTCCAGCTGTTACAGGCCTGTATGCTGAATTTGCTCACTTCGCCGACGTTACCGGCGTCTTGACCGCCGACGAACAGCAGGTGCTGGCACGCCTTCTGAAGTACGGCCCAAGCGTTCCCGTTCAAGAGCCGACCGGCCGCTTGTTCCTGGTTCTGCCACGGTTCGGCACCATCTCGCCCTGGTCGAGCAAGGCCAGTGATATCGCCCGCAACTGCGGCCTTACGAGCATCCAGCGCCTGGAACGCGGGATTGCCTTCTATGTCGCCGGGCAGTTCAGCGAGACCGAAGCCGAGCTTATCGCCAGCAGCCTGCACGACCGCATGACCCAGATCATCGTCAGCCAGCTGGAACAGGCTGCCGGCCTGTTCAGCCACGCCGAGCCCAAGCCGCTGACCGCGATTGACGTGCTTGGCGGCGGTCGCGCCGCCCTCGAGAAGGCCAACACCGAACTGGGCCTGGCCCTGGCCGAAGACGAGATCGACTATCTGGTCAACGCTTTCAACGGCTTGAAGCGCAACCCGCACGACATCGAACTGATGATGTTCGCCCAGGCCAACTCCGAGCACTGCCGTCACAAGATCTTCAACGCCAGTTGGGACATCGACGGCGAAAGCCAGGAAAAAAGCCTGTTCGGCATGATCAAGAACACCTACGTGATGCACAGCGAAGGCGTTCTGTCGGCTTATAAGGACAACGCCTCGGTCATCGTCGGCAGCGTCGCCGGCCGTTTCTTCCCGGACCCCGAGACCCGCCAGTACGGCGCGGTGCAGGAGCCGGTGCACATCCTGATGAAAGTCGAGACTCACAACCACCCGACCGCGATTGCCCCGTTCCCGGGCGCAGCCACCGGTTCCGGCGGCGAGATCCGCGACGAAGGTGCCACCGGCCGTGGCGCCAAGCCAAAGGCCGGCCTCACCGGTTTTACCGTGTCCAACCTGCAGATCCCGGGCTTCGAACAGCCGTGGGAAGTGCCATACGGCAAGCCGGAGCGCATCGTTACCGCGCTGGACATCATGATCGAAGGCCCGCTGGGCGGCGCCGCGTTCAACAACGAGTTCGGGCGCCCGGCACTGACCGGCTACTTCCGGACCTTCGAGCAATCCATCACCACCCCGCGTGGCGATGAAGTGCGCGGCTACCACAAGCCGATCATGTTGGCCGGCGGCATGGGCAACATCCGTGAAGAACATGTCAAGAAAGGCGAGATCCTGGTCGGCTCCAAGCTGATCGTCCTCGGCGGCCCGGCGATGCTGATCGGCCTGGGGGGCGGTGCTGCCTCCTCCATGGCCACCGGCACCAGCTCGGCGGACCTCGACTTCGCTTCCGTACAGCGCGAAAACCCAGAGATGGAGCGTCGCTGCCAGGAAGTCATCGACCGTTGCTGGCAGTTGGGTGACAAGAACCCGATCAGCTTCATCCACGACGTCGGCGCCGGTGGCTTGTCCAACGCCTTCCCGGAACTGGTCAACGATGGCGACCGCGGCGGCCGTTTCGAACTGCGCAACATTCCAAACGACGAGCCGGGCATGGCCCCGCACGAAATCTGGAGCAACGAGTCCCAGGAACGCTACGTACTGGCCGTCGGCCCTGAAGACTTTGCGCGCTTCCAGGCCATCTGCGAACGCGAGCGCTGCCCGTTTGCCGTGGTTGGCGAAGCCACTGCCGAGCCGCAACTGACGGTCACCGACAGCCACTTCGGCAACAGCCCGGTGGACATGCCGCTCGAAGTGCTGCTGGGCAAGGCCCCGCGCATGCACCGTTCGGCCGTACGTGAAGCCGAGCTGGGCGATGATTTCGACCCGAGCACGCTGGACCTGGCCGACAGCATCGAACGCGTGCTGCACCACCCGGCCGTGGCGAGCAAAAGCTTCCTGATCACCATTGGCGACCGCACCATCACTGGCCTGGTGGCCCGTGACCAGATGGTCGGCCCATGGCAAGTGCCGGTGGCTGACGTTGCCGTCACCGCCACCAGCTTCGACGTCTACACCGGTGAAGCCATGGCCATGGGCGAGCGCACGCCGCTGGCCCTGCTGGATGCTCCGGCGTCGGGACGCATGGCCATTGGTGAAACCCTCACCAACATCGCGGCGTCGCGCATCGGCAAACTGTCCGACATCAAGTTGTCGGCCAACTGGATGTCCGCTGCCGGCCACCCCGGTGAAGACGCGCGCCTGTACGACACCGTCAAGGCGGTCGGCATGGAGCTGTGCCCGGAACTGGGGATCACCATTCCGGTGGGCAAGGACTCCATGTCCATGGCCACCCGTTGGAACGAAGACGGCACCGACAAGAGCGTCACTTCGCCGCTGTCGCTGATCGTCACCGGTTTCGCACCGGTCACCGACATCCGCCAGACCCTGACCCCGCAACTGCGCATGGACAAGGGCACCACCGACCTGATCCTGATCGACCTGGGCCGTGGCCAGAACCGCATGGGCGCCTCGATCCTCGCGCAAACCCATGGCAAGCTCGGCAAGCATGCGCCGGACGTCGATGATGCCGAAGACCTCAAGGCCTTCTTCGCCGTGATCCAGGGCCTCAACGCCGACGGCCACCTGCTGGCCTACCACGACCGTTCCGACGGTGGCCTGCTGACCAGCGTTGTAGAGATGGCGTTTGCCGGTCACTGCGGCTTGAACCTGGTGCTCGACAGCGTTGCCGAGGATGCTTCTGAAATCAACGGCATCCTGTTCAACGAAGAGCTGGGCGCCGTGATCCAGGTGCGCCAGGACGCGACCCCGGACGTACTTGCACAGTTCAGCGCCGCCGGCCTGGGCGATTGCGTGGCAGTGATCGGCCAGCCGATCAACAACGGCCAGATCGACATTGTCTTCAATGGCGACACCGTTTTCGAAGGCCAGCGCCGTCTGCTGCAACGCCAGTGGGCGGAAACCAGCTACCAGATCCAGCGCCTGCGCGACAACGCCGACTGCGCCGAGCAGGAGTTCGACCTGATCCTGGAAGAAGACAATCCGGGCCTGAGCACCAAGCTCAGCTTCGACGTCAACCAGGACATCGCCGCGCCGTACATCAAGAAAGGCATTCGTCCACAAGTCGCCGTACTGCGTGAGCAGGGCGTCAACGGCCAGGTCGAAATGGCGGCCGCGTTCGACCGCGCCGGCTTCAACGCGATCGACGTGCACATGAGCGATATCCTCGCCGGTCGCGTTGACCTCAACGAGTTCAAGGGCCTGGTGGCCTGCGGTGGCTTCTCCTACGGCGACGTCCTGGGTGCCGGTGAAGGCTGGGCCAAGTCGGCTCTGTTCAACAGCCGTGCCCGCGACGCGTTCCAAGGCTTCTTCGAGCGCAACGACAGCTTCACGCTGGGTGTGTGCAACGGTTGCCAGATGATGTCCAACCTGCATGAGCTGATCCCGGGCAGCGAGTTCTGGCCGCACTTTGTGCGTAACCGTTCCGAGCAGTTCGAAGCCCGTGTTGCCATGGTGCAGGTACAGGAGTCCAACTCGATCTTCCTGCAAGGCATGGCTGGTTCGCGCATGCCGATCGCCATCGCCCACGGTGAAGGCCATGCCGAGTTCGAAAGCGAAGAAGCCCTGCTGGAAGCCGACCTGTCCGGTTGCGTGGCCATGCGTTTCGTCGACAACCACGGCAAGGTCACCGAAAACTACCCGGCCAACCCGAACGGCTCGCCGCGCGGGATCACCGGCCTCACCAGCCGCGACGGCCGCGTCACCATCATGATGCCGCACCCGGAGCGTGTATTCCGCGCGGTGCAGAACTCGTGGCGCCCGGAAGAGTGGAACGAAGACGGCGCCTGGATGCGCATGTTCCGCAACGCTCGCGTGTGGGTGAACTAAGGCGGTGTACAAGCTCAGCTTCTTTGTGCCCGACAGCCATGTGGAGACGGTGAAGACCGCCGTCTTCGCAGCCGGTGGCGGGCGCATCGGCGACTACGACAGCTGCGCCTGGCAAGTGCTGGGCCAGGGCCAATTCCGTGCGTTGGACGGCAGCCAGCCGTTTATCGGGCAGGTGGGCCAGGTTGAAGTGGTTGAAGAGTGGAAGGTTGAGCTGGTGGTGGCCGATGAGTCGATCGTGGCTGCTGTGGCGGCGTTGAAGCTCAGCCATCCGTATGAAACACCGGCGTATGAGGTGTGGCAGTTGGCGGATTTTTGATTCGCTGGCTGTAAAAACAAGAAACCCGCTGGGCCTGTTTGGTCAGCGGGTTTTTTGTTGCCTGAACAGGCCCTATCGCGGGCAAGCCCGGCTCCCACATTGTTGATCTGCGAATACATTCAAACTGTGGGAGCTGGCTTGCCTGCGATGAGCATGGGTATCTACGCAACTTTCAGACCTTGAGAACTCTCCCTGTGGCGAGCGGGCTTGCCCCGCGTTGGGCTGCGAAGCAGTCCTAAAACCTCAGTCCGCGGTCTATCTGAAACAGCGCGGTGATCTTAGTGGGGCTGCTTCGCAGCCCAACGCGGGGCAAGCCCGCTCGCCACAACAGCCCTGTCTGCCGGGGGGGCAGCGTTGAGCCTAAGTTGTGTAGATACCTAGGAGCGAGGGGGACGCCTAGTTCTTGCTCGCGAAAAACGTCAACGATAACGCGTGTTTCCTGAATGAACGCGGCGCCTGTGAGCTTTTCGCGAGCAAGCTCGCTCCTACAAAAAAGCCTTAACTGAACGGCATTAGGGCAAGCCCGCTCGCCACACGCAAGCCCTCGCCACAGGCACACTCAGGAGCGAGTGTTACTGGATGAGTGGCGTGACAGCCGCCGGCGCATTGAGGCGCTGATTCAGGTTTTGCACCTGGCTCTGTAAGGTCGTGATATTGCGGGTGGTCTGGATGCGGAACACGTCGAACTCTTTGTTGGTCGGCGCATCGCTATTGGCTGACTGGTTGTCCTGGGCGCTCTTGAGGACCATGACGTCCTGTTCCAGCCGGGCGACGGCGGCGCTTGGGTTGCCCTGCTTCTTCAAGGCCGCCACGTCGGCGGCCAGCTCCCTGATCTCGGTATCACGCTTGCCGGCATCGACCTGCGCCGCCTTGAGGGTCGCCACGGCATCGGTCAGGGCCTGCACCTGGCCTTGCAGCTTGGCGTTGGCAGTCGACAGGTCGGTGGTGCTGGCGGTCATTTGCGCCAGGCGCTTGTCCAACTCGGTGGCCTGGCCGGCCACGCCCACTTGCTGCTTGCTCTGCTCCAGCAACTGGGTTTCCAACTGCTTGATCTGCAGTTTCAGCGCTTCGCTGCCGTTGTTCACGCTGGCCTCGCTGGCCACCACCTTGCCGGAAATATCCTGCAGGCGCCCCGCCGCTTCTTCACTGATGCGCGCAAAGCTTTCCTGGGTGGCGACCAATTGCTGGCCCATCAGGGAAATCTGCTGGAAGCTCCACCAGGCCAGGCCGGCAAAGGCGATCAGCAGCGCACCGACCAGCGCCCACAATGGCCCGGTGCTGGCGCTCTTGACCTTGACCACGGGGGTACTGCGCGAGCGCACGGACGTGGCGGGAGTCGGCACGAAATCATCGTCATCCCCGATGTCGGCCCGCAGGCTTGGAACATTGTCAAAATCGTCATTAGCATCGTTACGCATGAATCAACCTTGAATCGGTGAGGGAGCTACCTGGAACGCCGAGCGACGGGAGTATAAACCGCAGTCCCGCTGCACTGATCGACCCGGAACCCGGAATTCGGTTCCCGATGTGTTGCTGGTTATGAGCTTACTTCAAGCCAGGGTCCTGGGCTTTCCACCAACTGCAGAACTCGTCGAGGGCCGCCCACAGGCTGACCTTGGGCTCGTAGTCCAGATAATGCCTGGCCCGGCTGATGTCGAGGGTGAAATTTTTGTTCATCACCTGCATGCCCAGGCGCGACAACGCCGGCTCGGGGCGCCCGGGCCACATCGCACAAAACGCCTCGTTCAACGCCGCTACGCTGTAGGACAAGCCATACGACCGGTAACGGGTAACCTGAGGCATCCCCATCTGGCGCATCACGTAGTTCACCACATCCCACACCGGCACCGGCGTACCGTTGCTGATGTTATAGGCCTTGCCCAGCGCCGAACCGGTGGCGAGCAAGCCGCTGAGCAGCGCTTCGTTGAGGTTGTGCACGCTGGTGAAGTCGACCTTGTTCAGGCCGTCGCCGACGATGGCCAGGCGGTTCTTGCGCTGCATTCTCAGCAGGCGCGGGAAGATGCTCATGTCGCCGGCGCCGGTGACAAAACGCGGGCGCAGGGCCAGCACTTCGAGGCCGAACTCCTGGGCGCCGAACACCTTCTGCTCGGCGAGGTACTTGGTGGCGGCGTAGGGATGCTTGAAACGCTTGGGCACCTGCTCTTCGGTCAGCCCGAGGTGATCGCGCCCGTCGAAGTAGATCGACGGCGACGACAGATGCACCAGGCGCCTGACCCGTTGCTTGAGGCAGGCTTCGACCACGTTTTCGGTGACCAGCACATTGCCTTGATGGAAATCCTGATAACGCCCCCACAACCCGACAGCGCCGGCGCAATGCACCACGGCTTCGACATCGCGGCACAAGTCGCGCACCAGGTCGGCGTCATTCAAATCACCCTGGATAAACTCGGCGCCGCGCCGTACCAGGTGTTCCACACCTTCGGCGCGCCGCCCGTTGACCCGCACGTCCAGGCCCTGCTCCAGGGCGAAACGCGCAAAGCGCCCGCCGATGAAGCCGCTTGCGCCGGTGACCAGAATTTTCATGTATTACCCCGTGTTCTTTCGTTTTTCATCGCTGCTGCCTTGACGCCTGCCATCACTCCAACGGCACCAACCATTGACCACAGGCCTGAGCCAGATGGTCGGTCAATAAGCCCAGCAGTTGCCCGCCACTGCGCCAATGATGCCAGTACAACGGTACATCGATGGGCTTATCTGGCAATAACTCGAGCAACACGCCCTTTTGCAACTGGTCGCGCACCTGCAACTCCGGCACCAGGCCCCAGCCGAGCCCGGCTTCAGTCAAGCGAATGAAGCCTTCGGATGATGGGCATAAATGATGTTCAAAACCGCCTTCTACCCCAAGGGAGGCCAGGTAACGGTGTTGCAGGAAATCATCAGGGCCGAACACCAAGGCGGGCGTGCGCGCCAGTTCATCGGCACGCACGCCTGCCGGGAAATGCCGGGCAATAAAGGCCGGGCTGGCCAACGCCCGATAGCGCATGGCCCCCAGCAACAGGCTGCGTGCACCGGCCACCGGGCGTTCGCTGGCACAAATGCAAGCCGCCACTTCGCCGGCGCGCATGCGTTTGAGGCCAACGGTCTGGTCTTCCACCACCAGGTCCAACAACAAATGCTGCTCGGCGCAAAACTCGCTGACGGCCTCGGCCCACCAAGTGGCGAGGCTGTCGGCATTCAGGGCGATACGCAGGCGCTCGGGCATGCCCTCTTCGTCCAGTGCCGGCACCTGGCTTTGCAGGTCACGCTCCAGCAACCGCACCTGCTGCACATGGTTGAGCAGGCGCCGGCCGATATCGGTGGGTGTCGGCGGCGTAACCCGCACCAGCACCGGCTGGCCGACCCGCGCTTCCAGCAATTTGATGCGCTGAGAGATTGCCGACTGCGACAGCCCCAGCACCTGTGCGCCGCGTTCGAACCCGGCCTGTTCCACCACCGCCGCCAGGGCGGAGAGCAATTTATAGTCGAACATCAGTTTCTCTAATGAGCGATCAGCAATATTGGTTTTTCTTATACAGCTCGCCCCATGAGAATAGCCAGCATTGCTTCTCTCTTTAAAAGGAACCTCACATGGCTGGCGAAACCGCCCTGGCGACCCTGCTGCGCAGCATGAGCCCGCAGTTGAACACGGGTGAGTATGTGTTCTGCACCCTGCCCGACCACCGTATCCCTGCGGGTTGCGAGGTGATCGGCAGCTTTCGCGAACCGCAAGGCCTGACGCTGATCCTGGAACGCCAGCAAGCCGAACTGGCCGGGCTGCCCTTCGACTATGTGGCGGCCTGGATCACCTTGAATGTGCATTCGGCCCTGGAGGCGGTGGGCCTGACCGCCGCCTTCGCCGGCGCGTTGGGCAAGGCCGGCATCAGTTGCAACGTGATTGCCGGGTATTACCACGATCACCTGTTTGTCGGCCATGCGGATGCCGAACGCGCCATGGACGTACTACGGCATTTGGCGGCGAACGCGGAGTAAACCCTATGTGGCAAAGCTATCTGAATGGCCTGTTGGTGGCCCTGGGCCTGATCATGGCGATCGGCACGCAAAACGCATTTGTATTGGCGCAGAGCCTGCGCCGTGAACATCACCTGCCAGTGGCGGCATTGTGTGTGGTGTGCGACGCGATTCTGGTCGCCGCCGGGGTTTTCGGCCTGGCGACGGTGTTGGCGCAGAACCCGCTGTTGCTGGCAATTGCCCGCTGGGGCGGGGCGGCGTTCCTGCTGTGGTACGGCACCCTGGCGTTGCGCCGGGCGTTTTCCAGACAAAGCCTGGAGCAAGGCGGCAACCTCAAGGTGCGTTCATTACGCGCGGTCATGCTCAGTGCCCTGGCGGTGACGCTGCTCAATCCCCATGTATACCTGGACACGGTGTTGCTGATTGGCTCGCTCGGCGCGCAGCAGACCGAACCCGGCGCCTACGTCGCCGGCGCAGCCAGCGCTTCGTTCCTGTGGTTCGCCACGCTGGCGCTCGGCGCGGCTTGGTTGGCACCCTGGCTGGCACGCCCGGCAACATGGCGCCTGCTGGACCTGCTGGTGGCCGCGATGATGTTCAGCGTCGCTTATCAATTGATTGCTGCATGACGAATATTCCAAAACGCTCTGGAACCTCTATCCCACACAGTTGTTGCGTGGTTTTGCCGTACCCCCGGTGCTATGATCCGGACCCTGCGCCGCAAAGAGTACAAACTCCCCGGCGCTTGTTTGGCCGCCCGTGATCGGCCTTGCGCTCACCGCAACTGACCTGATTAGGAGAATCATCATGGCTTTCGAATTGCCGCCGCTGCCCTACGCACACGATGCCCTGCAGCCGCACATCTCCAAGGAAACCTTGGAATATCACCACGACAAGCACCACAACACCTATGTCGTGAACCTGAACAACCTGGTGCCTGGCACCGAGTTCGAAGGCAAGACCCTGGAAGAGATCGTCAAATCCTCTTCGGGCGGCATCTTCAACAACGCCGCTCAGGTCTGGAACCACACCTTCTACTGGAACTGCCTGGCGCCAAACGCCGGTGGCCAACCGACCGGCGCACTGGCTGAAGCGATCAACGCTTCGTTCGGTTCGTTCGACAAGTTCAAGGAAGAGTTCACCAAGACGTCCGTCGGCACCTTCGGTTCCGGTTGGGGCTGGCTGGTGAAAAAGGCTGACGGTTCCCTGGCCCTGGCCAGCACCATCGGCGCCGGCAACCCGCTGACCAGCGGCGACACCCCGCTGCTGACCTGCGACGTCTGGGAACACGCTTACTACATCGACTACCGCAACGCCCGTCCAAAGTATGTGGAAGCGTTCTGGAACCTGGTCAACTGGAAGTTCGTGGCTGAGCAGTTCGAAGGCAAGACCTTCACTGCCTAAGCAACCCTTGCAGTAGAAAGAGCCCGGCAATTGCCGGGCTTTTTTATTTACGGGCGCAGGATAGACAGGCCATAAGCACGGGAACCCAACAACAGAATTCGCCACACAAGCGATAGGAGGAATGAACCTCTTAATCAAGTGTGAGGAATGACGATGGATCCGATATCGGGAGCAGGTGCAACCTCAATGATAATGGGCCTTCTGGGGACGGGGATGGATCTGGCAAAAGACGCAATGGACATGGCCAATAAAGCGATGGACACAGCCGGCGACGGCGCGAAGATCGGCGGCGAAGAGCAACAGCCACAGGGTCCGATTAGTTTTTAAGACACTCTGCGAATAATAAAGGCGCAGCTCCTCCGCTTTTTTCCCAGTGGGGCTTGCAGCGCCCGCCCCTCTCCTCGCCCACTTCAGACAAGCCATGAGATAACCTGCCATCTCTCGCGTTTATCCAGCCAAAACGTCGATTGGGCTCTTGCTCTTAATGTCCCTTTGACTGCCCTCACCAGATTGCCAATACTCATGGCATATTGAAGGCCACCCGCATGGAACAAGGAATGACCCTTTGAAGCTGGAACTCAAAAACAGCTTGTCGGTGAAGTTGTTACGGGTTGTGCTGCTGTCGGCATTGATCGTGGGTGTGGCGCTGAGCGTCGCGCAGATCGTCTTCGATGCCTACAAGACACGCCAGGCCGTGGCCAGTGATGCCCAGCGCATCCTCGATATGTTTCGCGACCCCTCGACCCAGGCCGTCTATAGCCTGGACCGCGAGATGGGCATGCAGGTGATCGAGGGGCTGTTTCAGGACGACGCGGTGCGCATGGCCTCCATCGGCCATCCCAACGAAACCATGCTCGCGGAAAAAAGCCGCGCCATGCAGCAATCCCCCAGCCGCTGGCTGACCGACTTGATCCTCGGCCAGGAACGCACATTCACCACCGCCCTGGTCGGCAAAGGCCCCTACAGCGAATATTACGGCGACCTGAGCATCACCCTCGACACAGCCACCTATGGCCAGGGGTTTATTGTCAATTCGGTGATCATATTCATTTCCGGTGTGCTGCGCGCCCTGGCCATGGGCCTGGTGCTGTACCTGGTGTACCACTGGCTGCTGACCAAACCGTTGTCGCGGATTATCGAGCACCTGACGTCGATCAACCCCGACCGGCCCAGCGAACACAAGATCCCTCAGCTCAAGGGCCACGAACGCAACGAACTGGGGCTGTGGATCAACACCGCCAATCAGTTGCTCGAATCCATCGAACGCAATACCCACCTGCGCCACGAAGCTGAATCCAGCCTGCTGCGCATGGCCCAATACGACTTTCTCACCGGCCTGCCGAACCGCCAGAAACTGCAGGAGCAACTGGACAAGATCCTGATCGACGCCGGCCGCCGACAACGCCGCGTGGCCGTGTTGTGCGTGGGCCTGGACGACTTTAAAAGCGTCAACGAGCAGTTCACCTACCAGGCCGGCGACAAATTATTGCTCGCCCTGGCCGACCGCCTGCGCGCCCACAGTGGCCGCCTCGGTGCGCTTGCCCGCCTCGGCGGCGACCAGTTTGCCCTGGTGCAGGCCGATATCGACCAGCCGTACGAAGCCGCTGAACTGGCGCAAAGCATCCTCGATGACCTGGAAGCGGAATTCGCCCTCGACCATGAGCTGATCCGCCTGCGCGCCACCATTGGCATCACGTTGTTCCCGGAAGACGGCGACAGCACCGAAAAGCTGCTGCAAAAAGCCGAACAAACCATGACCCTGGCCAAGAGCCGCTCGCGCAACCGGTACCAGTTCTATATCGCCAGCGTCGACAGCGAAATGCGCCGTCGCCGCGAACTGGAAAAAGACCTGCGCGACGCCCTGAGCCGCGACCAGTTCCACCTGGTGTACCAGCCACAGATCAGCTATCGCGACCACCGTGTGGTCGGCGTCGAGGCATTGATCCGCTGGCAGCACCCGGAGCATGGCCTGGTACCGCCAGACTTGTTTATCCCGCTGGCGGAACAGAACGGCACCATCATCCCCATTGGCGAATGGGTGCTCGACCAGGCCTGCCGGCAACTGCGCGAATGGCATGACCAGGGCTTCACCGGCCTGCGCATGGCGGTCAACTTGTCCACCGTGCAGTTGCACCACGCCGAGCTGCCGCGAGTGGTCAATAACCTCATGCAGATCTACCGCTTGCCGCCCCGCAGCCTGGAACTGGAAGTGACCGAGACCGGCTTGATGGAAGACATCAGCACCGCCGCCCAGCACCTGCTGAGCCTGCGCCGTTCCGGTGCGCTGATCGCCATCGATGACTTCGGGACCGGTTATTCATCCTTGAGCTACCTGAAAAGCCTGCCCCTGGACAAGATCAAGATCGACAAGAGCTTCGTTCAGGACCTGCTGGACGACGATGACGATGCAACCATCGTGCGCGCCATCATCCAGTTGGGCAAAAGCCTGGGCATGCAGGTGATCGCCGAGGGCGTGGAAACCGCGGAGCAAGAGGCCTATATCATCTCCGAAGGCTGCCATGAGGGTCAGGGCTATCACTACAGCAAACCGCTGCCAGCGCGGGAATTGGCAGCTTATTTGAAGCAGTCCGAGCGCAATAACGCAGCCATTCTTTGAGCCGATAAAACAATACTGAATATTTCCCTCGTTTAAGCCTTTACACAAAATGCAAATCTTTCGCATTATGTTGCAGTTTTGCGCGGCCCCGCGCGCCCTATTAACAACCGAAGCAGGATGTTCGCCATGATTCGTATGCCCCTGGCCACCGCCAGTCTGCTGGCCATTGCCATTTCTCTCGCCGGTTGCGGCGAAGGTAAAGACAAAGCCGCTGCGCCCCAGGCGCCGACCCCGGCTGCCAGCACTACCGCTCCAGCGGCTGCCACCCCTGCCGGCCAGGTCGACGAAGCAGCCGCCAAGGCTGTGGTCGCGCATTACGCCGACATGGTATTCGCGGTCTACAGCGACGCCGAATCCACCGCGAAAACCCTGCAGACCGCGATCGACACCTTCCTCGCCAATCCGAACGACCAGACCCTGAAAGCCGCCCGTGCCGCCTGGGTCGCTGCACGCGTACCGTACCTGCAGAGCGAAGTGTTCCGCTTCGGCAATACCATCATCGACGACTGGGAAGGCCAAGTGAACGCCTGGCCCCTGGACGAAGGCCTGATCGACTACACCGACAAATCCTACGAACACGCCCTGGGTAACCCAGGCGCCAACGCCAACATCATTGCCAATACCGAGATCCAGGTGGGCGAAGACAAGGTCGACGTGAAGGACATCACCCCGGAAAAACTCGCCAGCCTCAATGAGCTCGGCGGTTCCGAAGCCAACGTCGCCACCGGCTACCACGCCATCGAATTCCTGCTGTGGGGCCAAGACCTGAACGGCACCGGCCCAGGTGCCGGCAACCGCCCTGCATCGGACTACATGACGGGCGACGGCGCCACGGGCGGCCACAACGAGCGTCGCCGCACTTACCTGCGCGCCGTGACCCAACTGTTGGTCAGCGACCTGGAAGAAATGGTCGGCAACTGGAAACCCAACGTCGAAGACAACTACCGCGCCACCCTGGAGGCAGAACCTGCCACCGACGGCCTGCGCAAAATGCTGTTCGGCATGGGCAGCCTGTCCTTGGGCGAACTGGCTGGCGAGCGCATGAAGGTTTCCCTGGAGGCCAACTCGCCGGAAGACGAGCAGGACTGCTTCAGCGACAACACCCACAACTCGCACTTCTATGACGCCAAGGGCATCCGCAACGTCTACCTGGGCGAATACACCCGAGTCGACGGCACCAAGATGACGGGCGCCAGCCTGTCGTCGCTGGTGGCCAAGGTCGATCCGGCGGCCGATAGCGCCCTGAAGGCCGACCTGGCCGCGACCGAAGCGAAGATCCAGGTCATGGTTGATCATGCCAACAAGGGTGAACATTACGACCAGTTGATCGCTGCCGGTAACGACGCGGGCAACCAGATCGTGCGTGACGCCATCGCCGCGCTGGTCAAGCAGACCGGCTCGATCGAAGCCGCTGCAGGCAAGCTGGGCATCAGCGACCTGAACCCGGATAACGCTGATCACGAGTTCTGATCCGTGCCGTGTTGAATGAGGCGACCTTCGGGTCGCCTTTTTTTGCGCTATCTCTTCTACCACAGACCCCATGTGTGAGGGGCTTGCCCACGATGGCGGTGGGTCAGCAGGTACTTCCTTCACTGACAGGCCGCTATCGGGGGCAAGCCCCCTCCCACAGTTGACCTGCATCGTCTCGACGGCCCGGTTTACATGCCCTGCACCCCAGGTAGAATGGCGCCTCTCTCCTTTCACCCGAGTTCACTTCATGGCGTTGCCGACCCTACGCATCATCGGTTTCATCATCGGCATCTTCCTGATCACCCTCGCGATCGCCATGGTTGTGCCCATGGCCACCCTGGTGCTGTTCGAGCGCACCCAAGACCTGCCCTCGTTCCTGTGGGCCAGCCTGATCACCTTTGTCGCCGGCCTGGTGCTGGTAATCCCCGGGCGCCCGGAGCATGTGCACTTGCGGCCCCGAGACATGTACCTGCTGACCGTCAGCAGTTGGGTGGTGGTGTGCATCTTCGCCGCGCTGCCCTTTTTGCTGACCCAACACATCAGCTACACCGACTCCTTCTTCGAAAGCATGTCCGGTATCACCGCCACCGGTTCCACGGTCCTGAGCGGGCTGGACAGCATGTCGCCGGGCATCCTGGTATGGCGCTCGCTGCTGCACTGGCTCGGCGGTATCGGCTTTATCGGCATGGCGGTGGCGATCCTGCCGCTGCTGCGCATCGGTGGCATGCGCCTGTTCCAGACCGAATCCTCGGACCGCTCGGAGAAGGTCATGCCGCGTTCGCACATGGTGGCGCGGCTGATCGTGGCGGCATACGTAGGCATCACCATCCTCGGCAGCCTGGCGTTCTGGTGGGCCGGGATGGGCTTGTTCGATGCGATCAACCATGCGATGTCGGCGATTTCCACCGGCGGTTTTTCCACCTCCGATGAGTCCCTGGCCCACTGGAAACAGCCGGCCGTGCACTGGGTGGCGGTGGTGGTGATGATCCTCGGCAGCCTGCCGTTCACCCTGTATGTCGCCACGTTGCGCGGCAACCGCCGGGCGTTGATCAAGGATCAGCAGGTGCAGGGGCTGCTCGCCTTGTTGTTGGTGACCTGGCTGGTGCTCGGCACCTGGTACTGGTGGACCACCAACCTGCATTGGCTGGATGCCCTGCGCCATGTGGCGCTGAACGTGACGTCGGTGGTTACGACGACGGGCTTTGCACTGGGGGACTACAGCCTGTGGGGCAACTTCTCACTGATGCTGTTTTTCTACCTGGGCTTTATCGGCGGCTGCTCGGGGTCCACGGCGGGCGGAATCAAGATCTTCCGTTTCCAGGTCGCCTATATCCTGCTCAAGGCCAACTTGAACCAACTGATTCACCCGCGCGCGGTGATCAAGCAGAAGTACAACGGCCACCGCCTCGACGAAGAAATCGTACGCTCGATCCTCACGTTCTCGTTCTTCTTCGCGATCACCATCTGCATGATCGCCCTGGCCTTGTCGCTGCTGGGCCTGGATTGGATGACCGCCCTGACCGGCGCCGCCAGCACCGTGTCCGGCGTAGGCCCGGGCCTGGGAGAAACCATCGGCCCGGCCGGCAACTTCGCCAGCCTGCCGGATGCGGCCAAGTGGATTTTGTCGCTGGGCATGCTACTGGGCCGGCTGGAGATCATTACAGTCTTTGTTCTGTGTATTCCTGCGTTCTGGCGTCACTGACCGTCGAGGTTTCCAACAGACGCGCCCGGTACTCGCCGGGCGTGCTATCGAACCAGCGGCGAAACGCGCGAAAGAAGTTGCTCGGGTCAGCAAACCCCAACAGGTAGGCAATTTCCAGCAGGGTCATGCTCGGCTGCGCCAGGTATTGCTCGGCCAGTTCGCGACGGGTGTCGTCGAGCAAGGTCTGGAAACTGGTGCCCTCCTCCTGCAAACGCCGTTGCAAGGTGCGCTGGGACAGGTGCAGGGTCTGGGCCACCACTTCGCGCTTGGGCTCACCCTGGGGCAACAGGCGGCACAGTACCTGCCGAGCCTTGTGGGTCACACGGCTTTCCGAGAAGCGCGCCAGGTATTCACCGGCAAACCGATCGTGCAACAGCGCCATGGCCTCGTTAGCGGTGGGCAGCGGCGCGTCCATGTCGGCGCGCTCGAAGATCAACGCGTCGTAGGGCGCATCGAACTCCAGTGGGGCATGGAACGCTTGCCTGTAGGGCGCCAGGTTCGCGGGCTGCTCGCCTTGCAACAGCACCTTGCGCGGTTGCAGGGTGCGACCGGTCAGCCAGCCGCACAACGCCAATGCACAGGCCAGCGACGCTTCGGCGCTTTGCCGGGTCGGTGGCAGGTGATCGCCATGAACCGTGAGGATCAGCGCATAACCTTCGGGTAAAAGGCGGAAACTCAGGTCGGCACTTTCGGCAATGATGCGCTGGTAACGCACCAGGCGCATAAAACCTTCGGCCAGGGTGTTACTGGACATCAGCGCATAGCCGGCCACATGGAACGACGCCGGGCGCACCACCTTGCCCATGTTCAGGCCGATCGCGGGGTTGCCCGATAACTCAACCGCGCGCTGCCAGAGCCGCGTCATGGAGTCTTGCGGAAAACGCGCATCGGGATCGTTGAGGGCGGCGTAGTCCAGGCCCAGTTGCTGGAACAAGGCACGGCAATCCAGGCCGTCCATTTCCAATGCCTTGACTATCCCCATCGCCCAGCTTGCAGAAGTTGTTCGTTCGCTCATGGCGTCTTCTTAAAAAAGCAGGCTCAACCAGCAGCCAGGAAGCCAAGGATACTAAAGTGGCATCTATTGTCACTGGCTGTTACCACTGATCACTCTAGACTCAAATAAGCTCCCCGCCGAACATCTGTTGGGCGGCATAACAATCAAAGGGCCGCCCGTCGTGGAAAACATCAAGCGATTCAACAGCTTTGCCGAGTTCTACCCCTATTACCTGGCGGAGCACGCCAACAGCACGTGCCGGCGCCTGCACTTCATCGGGACCACGCTGGTGATTGGCTTTTTGGCGTATGCGGTGGGCAAGGGCTCCCTGGGCCTGTTGCTGGCGGTGCCCATCGCCGGCTATGGCTTCGCCTGGGTGGGCCACTTCTTCTTCGAAAAGAATCGGCCGGCGACCTTCCAGCACCCGTTCTACAGCCTGCTGGGGGATTTCGTGATGTACCGCGACATGATCCTCGGCAAGGTGCCGTTCTAGCCGTGCGGCCTCTTGTCACTTGCGTAAAAAAATCAAGGCTCGCACATCCGTCGATATAAAAGTCTTTTTGTCATTTACAGTGCTGTATCCTGCCAAGGCTTTTTGAGAGCGCGGAATCACCTGCGATTGAAAACCACAGACCTTGCGAGGAGCGACGACGATGCACGAGATACCTAATCTCCCCTTCCCAAGCCTGCACGAAACTGAGCAGCCAACCCCGCAGCAGGCCAGCGCGAAGCAGCCTGAGGCCAAAGAAGCAAAACCAGTCGACAGCAAAAGCCAGGACTGACGCCGTACCAGACCGTGTGGAAAGCGCACCTTTGAGCGCTTTCCACACTGCCTGAATTGCCCGAGATCCCCACCATGACCGATACCCCTCCCGACAGCCGCGATACCGCCGTGCTTGATACGGCCTTGCAGATGGTCGACGTCTGGAACCGCCTCAGCGCAGACAAACAAGCCGTTTTGCTCAAGCGCTTCGGTACCCAGGAAAATGCGCTGGCCGCCCTGGTCACCACCCAATTGCTGGCCCCCGCTCGATCCTGAGGTCTTTTTGATCTGAGGTTTTTGCGTTTTACCGCCCTGCGCGGACCAAAGCCCCGGTATCATTAGCAGCCTATCTTTACCTGCTGCGACAGTGGACCTCTCCCATGCCAGATACCCAGCGCCCCATGGCGGTCACGCTGCAAGTTGTTTCCATCGTGTTGTTCACCTTCATCGGCTACCTGAACATCGGCATCCCCCTCGCCGTATTGCCCGGCTATGTCCACAGTGAACTGGGCTATGGCGCGGTGATCGCCGGGCTGGTGATCAGCGTGCAATACCTGGCCACCTTACTGAGCCGCCCCTACGCCGGGCGCATCATCGACAACCTGGGCAGCAAGCGTGCGGTATTGATCGGGCTGGTGGGCTGCGGCCTGAGCGGCGTGTTCATGTTGCTCGCAGCCTGGTTTTCCAGCCTGCCGGCCTTGAGCCTGGGCAGCCTGCTGATCGGCCGCCTGGTCTTGGGCAGTGCTGAAAGCCTGGTCGGTTCGGGCGCCATCGGCTGGGGCATTGGCCGTGTGGGCGCGACAAATACCGCCAAGGTGATCTCATGGAACGGCATCGCCAGCTACGGCGCGCTGGCGGTCGGCGCACCGTTGGGGGTGCTGCTGGTCAGTCATCTCGGGTTGTGGAGCATGGGGGTCAGCATCATTCTGCTGGCGGTCATCGGCGTCGCCCTGGCCTGGCCCAAGGAAGCGGCGCCGATTGTGGCCGGGGTGCGCCTGCCGTTCATGAACGTGCTGGGTCGGGTCCTGCCCCACGGTTGCGCGCTGGCCCTGGGCTCCATCGGCTTTGGCACCATCGCCACCTTTATCACCCTGTACTACACCACCCAGCACTGGGATAACGCGGTGTGGGCCTTGAGCCTGTTCGGTGCCAGCTTTATCGGCGCCCGCCTGTTGTTCGGCAATTTGATCAACCGGATTGGCGGCTTTCGCGTGGCGATCGCCTGCCTGTCAGTGGAGATCCTTGGCCTGTTGTTGCTGTGGCTGGCGCCGGATGCCCACCTGGCCCTGGCTGGGGCGGCGTTGAGCGGCTTCGGCTTTTCCCTGGTGTTCCCGGCGCTCGGGGTGGAGGCGGTCAACCTGGTGCCCGCGTCCAGCCGGGGTTCGGCGGTAGGGGCTTACTCGTTGTTTATCGACTTGTCGCTGGGGATTACCGGCCCGCTGGCCGGGGCCGTGGCGGCAGGCTTCGGCTTCGCCTCGATCTTCCTGTTCGCCGCCCTTGCCGCCCTGGGAGGGTTGCTGCTGAGTGTCTACCTGTACCGGCAAGCGCCCAAGGCCCGTGAGTCGCGCGGCGCCTAGAAATCGACCTTGCCGCGCCCGGCCTTGATGCTGCCGCGTTTGGTCTTGGATTCCAGGCGGCGCTTCTTCGAACCCAGCGTGGGCTTGGTGGGGCGGCGCTTCTTCTCGACCTTGGTGGCGCTGAGGATCAACTCCACCAGGCGCTCCAGCGCATCGGCGCGGTTCTGCTCCTGGGTCCGATATTGCTGGGCCTTGAGCACCAGCACCCCTTCGCTGGTGATCCGACTGTCACGCAGCGCCAGCAACCGCTCCTTGTAGAAATCCGGCAACGACGATGCTGGAATATCAAACCGCAGGTGCACCGCGCTCGACACCTTATTGACGTTCTGACCACCGGCGCCCTGGGCGCGGATGGCAGTCAGCTCGATCTCGGCATCGGGTAGCTGCACATTATTGGATATCACCAGCATCGATCAAAAACCTTAGGCAACGGACACGCCCAACTCGGACAACAACATCAACAACAAGGACGCATGAACATGAAAATACTATTGATCATTTTGCTCGGCACCTTATCACTCATTCAAACGCCACTGTCCCTTGCAGACAATACCAATGGCAAAAACCTCTATTCACAGCGATGCGCCATGTGCCACGGGCCAGACCTCAAGGCAACGGGGCCGTTGGCCAAGAAAAGCAACCCGCCCACACCTGACCTTACAACCCCGGCCTTCAAAAAACGGCTGGCGGCTTATCCGGGCGTTATTGTGTCTTCGGTCATACTCCGCCCGAATGGAGACCTGATCCCAAAAACGCTGCGCGAGAATGGGGTGAAGGTCGCGCCGCATGCCTGGAACGTCAAGGACTTGCGCGACTTGAACGAATACATGAGCGGTGTGATTTCAAAAAGTTGACGACTTCAACATTCAAAAACCCCGCGCCCTGAGTTCCCGACAGCGGAATACAGGGTGCGGGGTTTTCTTTAGACGTGCGCCTGTTTACTTCAGTGTCGCACTCGCTGCGCTCAACGCGGCTTCAGCACTGCGCTTGTTCTTGATCCCGTAACACAGCGCCATGAACGCGACCCACACCGGGATCGCGTACACCGACACCTGGATCCCCGGAATCATCAGCATGATCACCAGGATAAACACCACGAACGCCAGGCAGACGTAGTTGCCATACGGGTACCACAACGCCTTGAACAGCGGCACCTGGCCGGTGCGGTTCATGTGCTGGCGGAACTTGAAGTGCGAGAAGCTGATCATCGCCCAGTTGATCACCAGCGTGGCCACCACCAGGGACATCAGCAGCTCCAACGCGTGTTGCGGGATCAAGTAGTTCATCAACACTGCCACCAGCGTGACCGCCGCCGAAGCGAGGATCGAACGCACTGGCACGCCGCGCTTGTCGATCTTCGCTAACACCTTGGGCGCATCGCCCTGCTCGGCCATGCCCAGCAGCATGCGGCTGTTGCAGTAGGTGCCGCTGTTGTACACCGACAGCGCCGCCGTCAGCACCACGAAATTGAGGATATGCGCGGCGGTGTTGCTGCCCAGCATCGAGAACACCTGCACGAACGGGCTGCCGCTGTAGGCATCGCCGGACGCGTTGAGGGTCGCCAGCAGGCTGTCCCACGGCGTCAGCGACAACAGCACCACCAGGGCGCCGATGTAGAAGATCAGGATGCGGTAGATCACCTGGTTGATTGCCTTGGGGATCACGGTGCGTGGCTGGTCGGCTTCGGCAGCGGTGAAGCCGAGCATTTCCAGGCCGCCGAAGGAGAACATGATAATCGCCATGGCCATCACCAACCCGCCGACACCATGGGGGAAGAAGCCGCCATGTTCCCACAGGTTGCTCACCGAGGCTTGTGGGCCGCCGCTGCCGCTGACCAGCAAGTAACTGCCCAGGGCGATCATGCCGACGATGGCCACCACCTTGATGATGGCAAACCAGAACTCGGCCTCACCGAAGACTTTGACGTTGGCCAGGTTGATCAAATTGATCAGCACGAAAAACGCTGCCGCCGACACCCAGGTCGGGATCTCCGGCCACCAGTAATGCACGTACTTACCGACAGCCGTCAGCTCCGACATGCCCACCAGAATGTACAGGATCCAACAGTTCCAGCCCGACAGGAAGCCGGCGAAACCGCCCCAGTACTTGTGGGCAAAGTGGCTGAAAGAACCGGCGACCGGCTCTTCGACAATCATTTCGCCGAGCTGGCGCATGATCATGAACGCGATAAAGCCGCAGATGGCATAGCCGAGGATCATCGACGGGCCGGCGGATTTGAGCACCCCGGCCGAGCCCAGGAACAGGCCGGTACCGATGGCACCACCGAGGGCGATCAACTGGATATGCCGATTTTTCAGGCCGCGTTTCAGCTCGCCTGAAGAAGAATGGGGTCCACTCATGAAAAGGGTCTCACGCAAGGTTTGATGATGTTGAATGCACGTTGCTGGCTTGAATTACCGACTCAAGCAGCACCGCTCAAACCCCAGCGCAGGCACCAGGAGTACAGCGTCGTTCTAACGGTCATGCGTCACCTGTTTGTTTTTATCTGTGACGAAATCGAACCCGACTGGCTCGTGGCCAGGCGGAATGATCAGGGCGAGTCACCCTGAGGTCTTGGCCATTTGCGTGGTTACGCAAGGGGGTCACAGTAAAACGCGGCGCATTGTACACCGCTCGACAGCTTCGGGAGGCCGTCGCAGAGCGTGCGCGACAATCTGTCAGGTATTCCTTACAGCTTGGCGAGGCTGAGAAATGCCCGGCCAATATCGTAAATTTATTGTTACACCGCGGAAACCCAGCGTTACAGGCACGCTTATCCGTCATTCAGCAGAAAATTGTCGCCAGGAAATTGCTGACCTGTCGTGTCAGCTAGCCAACTGTTTTTTCTGAATAAATCGACGCCCTGAAAAAACAGAACAAAAAATGCAAATGAAACCGTGTCAATAAATTTTTTGCATTACCAAACACTCTCACCTAGGTTCTTTCACTTGCCCAGCGAAGCCGCTGGCAAGCCGTTCTCAAACAACATCCTCTAGGAGATACACCATGCAAGCACTGGAAAAAGACCTGGAAACCGAACTGCAACTTGACGATTGGTTTGAAGCACCGACCCACGAGGCAGCCGTTGAAATGATGCAAGCCGACGCCGTTGTGCCCTTTGGCACCGCGATGTGGCCTTTCTAACACGCGGCAGGCATCCGGCAGGTGCTGTGCACGGCACCTGCCCCCTTACCCAAGGCACAGAAGGACATACGTCATGGACAAGGCCCGCGCCGTCGAACACTTTCTCTACTACCTCGCGCATCACCCGGCCCTTATCGGCCTGAGCCGCCCGACCGTGTTACTGGGCCATACCGAACGCTACGACGCCATTGCCCAGGCCATCACCCACGGCAGTGCCGCCCGTTTTAACTTCCAGGTACAACGCCTGGACCTGGCGCCCAGCCACCACCTGGCCCAGGCCATCGAAGCCTGCGACCTGTACCTGTTTCTGTACGACTCCTCGACCTTGCCCAACCCACGCGCCGAAGGCCCGGACTTTATTCGCGCCTTGCATGAGGTCATGGCTGAACACTGGAAGAAATCCCTGCTGTTCAAGGATTACGGCGACTATTTCTACGACACCTTCAGCGTCGAACCGCAGCGTATCGCCGACCTCAATGCCACGCTGATCCGGCGCATGTCCCAGGCCACGGTGCTGAGCTTTACCGACGAACACGGCTCGCGCCTGGAAGCGCCGCTGAGCAGCATCAAGAAGTGGACCAATATCAACGGTATCGGCAACCACGACCTGGCCCCCGGCGAGATCGCTACCCACAGCGAGGCGATCAATGGCCAAGTGCGGTTCATGGGGACCTTCCTCAGCACCATCCCCTTTGCGCGCAAATACGGTGTACTGCAATCACCCTTGGAGTTGTGGATCGAGAACTCGACCATCTGCAGCGTGGCCAGTGACGTGCCGGGGCTCGCGGAGGATTTCAACAAATACCTGAATGCCAACCCCTCCAACCGCCGGGTGGAAGAGCTGGGGATCGGCACCAATGAGGGGGTCAAGGATCTGTACGCCCGCAATGCCGGGTTCGAGGAGCGTCATTGCGGCTTGCACCTGGGCTTGGGCGGCGGGCAGAAAGGCAGCCATCACCTGGATCTGATCTTTGCCAGTGGGGTCTTGGCCCTGGATGACAAACCGGTGTTTGACGGCACGTTCGCGTTCTGAGCACCGACCTTGAAAAGGATGAAGATCCAAATGTGGGAGGGGGCTTGCCCCCGATAGCGGTGCATCAGTCGCCGGATTGGCAAGCTGATACACCACTATCGGGGGCAAGCCCCCTCCCACATTTTTTGCCTGTATTCCAAGGCAAAAAAAAACGCCAACCCTAGGGTTGGCGTTGGTGTGCAGCGCTTACATCACTGCGGCTTCTTGCGACCAAACCCCGGACGCTGACCAGAACCCGCCGGAGCGCCACGGCGCTTGCCCGACGGCTCGTCTGCGACCAGTTTCAGGCCAGGGCGCTTTTTCGGCGCTGGCTTGGCTGGGCGTTTGGTGTTGGCGCTGTCGGCCGGACGATCCGATGGCGCACCGCGACCGGCCTCACCGCGATTACTGCGACCACCAGCAGGTGCTTCACCACGGCCTGCCGGGCGCGGTGCGCGTGGTGCACGCTCGCCTTCCTGGCGCGACGGAGCCGTTGGGCGGCGCTCGCCTTCGATCTGCGGCTCACGGGAAATACGCCCGCCGGTTGCCGGTGCGTTCAGTGCCGGGCGCAGGGTGCGCGCAACGCGCTCGGTACGGGCCACAGGGCGCGACGATTTACGCTGCATACGCTCGAGCTTGTCTTTGCTCTTGGCGTTCATCTGCGGCATGGCGACCGGCGTCAGGCCAACTTCGGCGCTGAGGATGTCGACTTCGTACTGGCTCATTTCGCGCCAGCGGCCCATTGGCAGGTCGGAGTTGAGGAACACCGGGCCAAAACGCACGCGCTTCAGGCGGCTGACCACCAGGCCCTGGGATTCCCACAGGCGACGGACTTCACGGTTACGACCTTCCATCACCACGCAGTGGTACCAGTGGTTAAAGCCTTCGCCGCCTGGAGCCTGCTTGATGTCGGTGAACTTGGCCGGGCCGTCTTCCAGTACCACGCCAGCCTTGAGGCGTTCGATCATCTCGTCGTCGACTTCACCGCGTACACGCACTGCGTATTCACGGTCCATCTCGTAAGACGGGTGCATCAGGCGGTTGGCCAGTTCACCGTCGGTGGTGAACATCAGCAAGCCGGTGGTGTTGATGTCGAGACGGCCGATATTGATCCAGCGGCCTTCTTTGGGCTTTGGCATCTTGTCGAACACGGTCGGACGGCCTTCCGGGTCGTCACGGGTGCAGATTTCGCCATCGGGCTTGTTGTACATGATGACGCGGCGTACCGATTCGGCAGCCTCTTCACGCTTGATGACCTTGCCATCAATGGTGATTGCATCGTGCAGGTCGACGCGCTGGCCAAGGGTGGCCTCTACGCCGTTGACCTTGATGCGCTTCTGGGTGATCCAGGCTTCGACGTCGCGGCGCGAGCCCACGCCGATACGTGCCAGCACCTTTTGCAGTTTTTCGCCTGCTGGGCCGATTTCCTGGCTGTCGTTCTGGTCTTTGTCGTTCATCTTAAGCACCTCCCGGTGGGTCGATTCAGGCGTGGCCTGAAGAGTGTTGAAAGCGGGGCTTTGGCCGAATACGTCGGCAAAGGGTCGCGAATCATACGCGCATGCTGCGCGTTGCGCATCAGAGACTAGTCGATAAGCGCCTGGTCAGTGGTCTTTCCGCCGACCGGTGGTGCACATCCTGTAGGAGCGAGCTTGCTCGCGAAAAACGCAAGAACACCGCCCCCCCCCCAGATTCCCCGCGTTTTCGTTGACGATCTTCGCGAGCAAGCTCGCTCCTACAGGGGGATCGCGTCAGTCTTCTAGCTGGCGTCGCTCGTTCTCGATGGCTTCGGCCAGCGCGCGGGCTTCGTCTTCTTCATCGCTCAACGGCGGTTGTTCGAGGGCGGCGACGGCGGCCAGGAGTTTTTCCCGGGCTTCGGCGACGCCGAGGATGTCTTCCTCGGCCTCTGCTTCAGGTTCAGGTTCAGGTTCAGGTTCAATTTCGACTTCGACCACCGGCTCGGTTTCGACGTTTACCTGGGCGTCCGGTTCGGATGCGCCGTCACGCAACAAGTCGTCGAAGTCGGTCTTGATGCCCTGCTCCATGTCGTCCAGTTCCAGCAACAGGGTGTGGAAGCTGGTTTCGTCCTTTGGCTCCTCCGGCTCGGCGGTGGCATCGGCCAGTTCCTGCAGGCTGGCCGGAACCGGCACGTCGTCGAAGTCGAGCACCGGCTCGGCTTCCATCTCGCGCAGTTCGGCGAGCGGCGGCAAGTCGTCGAGGTTTTTCAGGTTGAAGTGGTCGAGGAATGCCTTGGTAGTGGCGAACATCGCCGGCTTGCCGGGCACATCGCGGTAGCCAACGATGCGAATCCACTCGCGCTCCAGCAGCGTCTTGACGATATGGCTGTTGACCGCCACGCCACGCACGTCTTCGATTTCGCCCCGGGTAATCGGCTGGCGATAGGCAATCAGCGCCATGGTCTCGAGCATCGCGCGGGAATAGCGCTGCGGGCGTTCTTCCCACAAGCGGCCGACCCACGGGGAAAACTGCTCACGGATCTGCAGGCGGTAACCCGACGCCACTTCGCGCAGTTCAAAGGCGCGGCCATCGCAGGACTTGCGCAAAATCTCCAGCGCCTTTTTGAAGACCGGGGGTTCAGGGCGCTCGGCTTCTTCAAAAAGTTCGAACAGGCGCTCCAGGGATTGCGGCTTACCCGAGGCCAGGAGAAAGGCCTCCAGCAACGGGGCCAGTTCGCGGGGTTCAGTCAGATTCATCGATTCAGCTCTTTATTCGGCTCGCGCCCGCACGTGGATAGCCGCAAAAGGCTCATTCTGGACCAACTCGACCAAGGACTCCTTGACCAGTTCGAGGATCGCCATAAAGGTCACCACCACCCCCAGGCGCCCTTCTTCGGCTGTGAACAGCTCGACAAACGGCACGAAGCCACCGCCCTTGAGGCGTTCGAGCACGTCGCTCATGCGCTCGCGGGTCGACAGGGCCTCGCGGCTGACCTGGTGGTGTTCAAACATATCGCCACGGCGCAGCACCTCGGCCATGGACATCAGTAACTCTTCCAGGCTCACGTCCGGCAGCAATTTGCGCGCTCGGGCCTCCGGGGCGTCGAGCTTGGGCACCAGCACATCGCGGCCCACGCGGCTGAGGCCGTCGATGCCTTCGGCGGCGGCCTTGAAGCGTTCGTACTCCTGCAAGCGGCGGATCAGTTCGGCACGCGGGTCGTCTTCTTCAGCCTCGACGGTTTCCGAACGCGGCAGCAGCATGCGCGACTTGATCTCGGCGAGCATGGCAGCCATCACCAGGTACTCGGCGGCCAACTCCAGGCGCACCGACTGCATCAGCTCGACATAGCCCATGTACTGGCGGGTGATTTCCGCCACCGGAATGTCGAGGATGTTGATGTTCTGCTTGCGGATCAGGTACAGCAGCAAGTCCAGCGGGCCTTCGAAGGCGTCAAGGAAGACTTCCAGGGCGTCCGGCGGGATGTACAGGTCCAGCGGCATTTCCATGACCGCCTGGCCGTACACCATGGCGAACGGCAGTTCCTGTTGGGCGCCGGCCTGGCTGTCGACGGTTTCCACGGCCGACATTCAGGCCTCGACCATAAACGGAGTCGGGTCACCGCAGCCGACACGCACCACTTCCGGCTCGCCGTCGGCCAGGTTGATCACGGTGGAGGCTTTGTTGCCGCCATAACCACCGTCAATGATCAGGTCGACGTGTTTTTCCAACAGGCGGCGCATTTCGTAGGGGTCGTATAGCGGCTCGGCTTCGCCGGGCAGGATCAACGACACGCTCATCAACGGCTCACCCAGCTCGGCCAGCAGGGCCAGGGCAATGGGATGTTCCGGCACGCGCAGGCCGATGGTGCGCTTCTTGGGGTGCAGCAGCAGGCGCGGCACTTCGCGGGTGGCGTTGAGGATAAAGGTGTAGGGCCCCGGCGTGTGGGCCTTGAGCAGGCGGAAGGTGCCGGTGTCGACCTTGGCGAACAGGCCCAATTG